>CAVPBY010000089.1:0-125925 GCA_963702225.1 uncultured Solirubrobacteraceae bacterium
GCTGACGCCTGCTGCAAAGCCGCCTGACCGGTGGCGTTTGCGACGCTGCCGATCTGATGGTCGGCTGATCGAGAGCGATCGTTAGCGCGGGAACCCGCGGCGGGAACTGCTGCGCCGGGCGCCCGCGCTGACAAACATCCCGCGCTCGACAGTCGCGACGTGTAGAACGTCGGTTGAATGACAGCGGCCGTCGGTCAGCGAACGACTGTGCGACGTGATCGGCGACGACCTGCCTGACGGCGTCGACACTGCTGCGCTCGCGTTCATGGATCGGCCGCAAGCTCTCCCTGGTCAGGGGTCACGCGGCGCGAAGGGGATCGGTCCACCGCAGGCCGGCGAATCGCGAGAAGTCGGCGTCGCAGGAGTTGAGTTCCGCACCGTGCTCGATCGCAAGGGCCGCGAGATGTGCATCCGTCACCAGGTTGCCGGCCGTCCCGAGCGGCGCGGCAGCTCGCGGAGCACCGCCGCATGACGGTCGGTTGGGTGGACGACGACGGTGTTGGGGCGGGCCAGCCAGCCGTCGATCAGGTCAAGGGCGTCGTCCGCCGTGAGCGGTGAGGTCATCACCTGCGGCTTGGTCGTGAGTCGTAGGAACGCCAGCAAGACGCTCCAGGGCAGCGCCAGGGTCTCCCGGCCGCCGAGAACGCCTTCGACCCATGGGTGGGCTTGAGCGAAGCGGGCCGAGTCCTCGTCGACGGCGTAGATCAGCAGGTTGACGTCGAGCAGCTTCACTTGCGCAGTCGAGCTTGCGCACGATCTCGTCGTCCTCGAGCTCGCTGGCGAGCCGCAGCGCCTTGTCCAGATCGAGTCCAGGACGCGTCCCGAGGCGGCGGGACGGAAGGGTGTACGGGGCCGCGTTGTCGGTACCGGGTTGAGTGCTCTCACGCAATGCATCGTTGATGACGGTTCGCAGGGGCACGCCGCGCTCGCGGGCCAGCGCGCGCAGACGAGCGTCGACGTCGGGGTCGAGATCGATTGTCGTCCGCATGGCTGCATCATAGATGCTGATGTTCACCGCATCAATGTGTGATCCTCGGCCGCTGCATGGGCGGTTGAATGAGCGCGGCTCGGCTCTGGCTTCGCTTGGCCAAGGTTAGCCAAACGCGGTATGATGGGACGATGCGCGTCAACGTCGGGCAGGCGAAGACGGACCTTTCGAAGCTGCTGGCGCGGGTCGAGGCCGGGGAAGACGTGGAGATCGCGCGCGACGGCGTGCCGGTCGCGCGCTTGGTGCCGGTCGATCCACCGGTCGGTCCCGGTGCGCGCTTCCTCGCTGCGCGCGGAACGCTCGCCGGCGAGATCGTGATCGCAGGCGACTTCGAGTTCACCGAACAGGAGATCGACGAGATGCTCGGCGAGTCGACTCCGTGAGGTTGCTGCTCGATACCCACGTCGTGCTGTGGCAGCTGAGCGGCTCGCCATCGATCGGACCCGCCGCGCAGCAGGAGATCCGTGCCGCCGACGAACTCTTGTTCAGTGTCGTGTCATTCGCCGAGATCGGCGTGAAGGCGGCGATCGGCAAGCTCAGCGTCCCCACAGACCTCAGACAACACATACTTGACGCCGGGATCCGAATCCTTGGACTGGCGCCCGACCACGGGCTGGACGTCGCCCGACTTCCGCTGCACCACCGCGACCCGTTCGACCGGCTTCTCATCGCACAGGCACGCTCCGAGCGCTTGACCGTGATGACCGCCGACGCCCGGATACCCGCCTACGATGTCAGGACAGTTCACGCGAGCCGCTGACACGAGAGCAAGCAGCAGCGGTCGATCGCGGTCAGGTGTAGAACGTCGGTCGCATGACAGTAGTGCCGCGTCGGCGAACAAGCGTGCGGTCATGCCGGGATCGGGCCCGGTCTGGTGCTGTGGTGTATGCTTTGTGCATGTCTCGCACCAACGTGGATATCGATGACCGGGCGTGCGCGGAGGTGATCGCCGGTACGAGTTGACCAGCAAGCGCGACGCGGTCAACCTCGCCTTGCGGACTCTCGCGGGGGAGAAGCTGGACCTCGAGGCCGCCCGAGCGTTGCGGGGAACTGGCTGGGACGCGGATCTCGAGCAACTCCGCGCCGCCCGTACGTGATCCTGATCGACACCTCGGCCTGGGTTGAGTTCCTGCGCGGCACCGGCTCGCCCGTGTGCGACCGCGTCGACGGGCTACTCGGAGGCGAGTTCGCGACCTGCCATCCGATCCGCATGGAGCTGCTGGCCGGCGCGCGCGACGACCGCCATCTCGGCGAGCTGCGCGGGCTCCTGGCTCGCGCGGTGCTCATCCCGACGCCGCCCGCGCACTACGAGGCTGCCGCCGCGTTTTACCGAGCGTGTCGGCGTCAGGGCGCCACGGTACGCAAGCTCATCGACTGTCTGATCGCCGCCCACGCGATCGACGCCGGCGCTGCGCTGCTTCACGCTGACTCCGACTTCAGCGCTCTGGCGCGGCGCGCTGTACGGCGCTCCGACTCGATCCGGTCCGCACCGGCTGATCCACGCCGGGGCCGTCTCGCCGATTACCGCCCGGTCTACATAAGGCGATTATCGAGCATCGATGGGCCGGGCTTGCAGGACCACGAGGTCCTCGCCGATGATCCGGTAGACCAGGCGATGCTCCTCGCTGATCCGCCGCGACCACGCGCCCGCGATCCCGTACTTCAGGGACTCGGGCTTTCCAATCCCACTGGTTGGATCGCGCATCGCGTCATCGATCAGGCGGTTGATCCGCTTGAGGGTCGAGCGGTCGGCACGCTGCCAGTCGTGTAGTCCTCCCACGCCTGTGGAGTGAAGACGAGCCTCACTCGCGATCGAGAGCGTGCTCGGCCAACTCCCCGCGCTCGGCGGCGTCGGCCGCGTCAAGCAGACGGCGGGCGTTGGCCGGCGAGCGGAAGAGGAATGCGGTCTCCTGCCAGGCCGCGTAGTCTCGGCGGACATCAATACCGCGTTGCCGCGCTTGGACGTGATCTCGATCGCTGAGCGATCGTCGATGACCTTCTCGATGAGCGGGAACAACGCCCGCCGCGCTTCACTTGCGGCGATCGCCACCACGGCTCCTTTCTCGTACAAGAAATGGTACCGCGGACCGCGCGGTCGCCCGGCCGCCCGGCCGCGTGCACGTGCACCCGTCCCCCGTACGGGTGACGTGCGGATGCCCCGCCGGGTGGGCCGCAGATCCCTCGCCCGGGCGACGACAACCCGGCGGCCGAGCTCGAGTCTGTCTGGGCCACTACGGACCAGAGATTGGAGCTGACGATGATCCACACCGACGACAGACTCGAGAACCCGATCACCGGCGAGGTGATGATCTTCCGCCGCACCGCCCAGGACACCGGCGGGGAGCGCGTGCTGGTGGAGACGATCGTTCGCCCGGGCGGCTCGGTCGCCGCGGCGCACGTCCACCCCCACCAGACCGAGCGCTTCGAGGTGCTCGAGGGGGATCTCGGGCTGCGGGTCGGCGCGGAGTCGCTGGTGGCGCGTCCGGGTGAGGTCGCGAGCGTCAGGCCGGGTACGGCGCACAAGTTCTGGAACGCCGGCGACGGCGAACTGCGCTTCCTGTGCGACGTGCGCCCCGCGCTCGGGTTCGAGTCGTTGATCGAGACGATGTTCACGCTCGCCGCCGAGGGCAAGACCAACCGCCACGGGATGCCCAGCCCGCTGCGGCTGGCCGTGATCGCTCAGTCGCACTTCGACACCGTGCGCCTGCCGTTCCCGCCCGTCTGGATGCAGCGCGCCGGGCTGGCGGTCGCAGCAGCACTCGGTCGTCTGCTCGGCTACCGGCCGGTCGTGGCGGTCGCTCCGGCGTAGTCGCCGCCGGTGGGGTGATCGGCCGGCGTGGGAGCGATCACACCCGTGGCTCCGGCCGGGGACGCGCGTGCCCGCGTCCGTTCTCGCCGACGACCGGCCGCGCCGGCGCTCAGACGGCCGGCGCGGGACCGGGGCGGGTGAGCCCGGTCTCGTAGGCGAAGATCACGGCGTGGACGCGGTCGCGGAGCCCGAGCTTGAGCAGGATCCGCTTGACGTGGGTCTTGACGGTCGACTCCTCGATCACCAGCTTGTCGGCGATCTCGGCGTTCGTGAAGCCGCGGGCGATGAGCGCCAGCACCTCGCGCTCGCGGGGGGTGAGCTCATCGACGCGCCGGTCGGGCCGGCTGGGCAGTCGCTGGGCGGCGAGCCGGCCGATCACGGTGCGGGTGACCGACGGGGAGAGCAGCGAGTCCCCGGCGGCGACCGCATGCACGCCGGCGAGCAGATCCTCCGGCCGCGTGCGCTTGAGCAGGAACCCGGACGCGCCGGCGTTGATCGCGTCGAAGATGTAGTCGTCCTGCTCGAAGGTGGTCAGGATCACCACCTTGACCTCCGGTGAGGTCGCGAGCAACTGACGCGTGGCGCTGATCCCGTCGAGGTCGGGCATCCGCACGTCCATCAGCACGACCTCCGGCTCCGAGCGCCCGGACGCGCTCGATCGCATGCCGGCCGGTGGTGGCCTCACCGACGACCTCGATCGTCGGCGCGCTGGCCAGGACGGCGCGCAGGCCCGCGCGCATCAACTCGTCGTCGTCGACCAGCAGCACGCGGATCCGCGGGGCGGCGCTCATCGCGTCTGGGGCGGGTAGGGCAGCCTGGCGTGGACGGTGAACGACGTCGCCTGGCGGCCGGCGTCCAGGCTGCCGCCGAGCAGCGCCGCCCGCTCGCGCATCCCCTGCAGTCCGTGCCCGGAGTCCGCGCGCTCGGGCCGGCCGGGCGCGACCGGGTTGGAGGTGACGAGCTCCAGGGCGCTCTCGCCGTAGCGGATCGACACCCCCGCGGGTCCTGATCCGTGCCGGGCGGCGTTGGTCAGCGACTCCTGCACGATCCGGTAGGCGGCCTGGTCGAGCACTGGGGCGAGTCGCCGCGGCGGGCCCTCGGTGGTGATCTCGACCGCCAGCCCGGCGGCGCGGTGGCGCTCGGCGAGCATCTGCGCCGCCGCCAGCCCGGCCGGCGGCTCGACGTCCCGGTCGGGTGGTCGCTCGCCGTCGCGCAGGGTGTGGACCAGCCTGTCGATGTCCGAGATCGTCTCCCGGGCGACGTCCTCGATCGTCTCCAGCGCCCCCCGGACGGTCGGCGGGTCGCGATCCTGCAACAGGCGCGCGCTGCCGGCCTGGATGAGGATCACGTTGATCGCGTGCGCCACGGAATCGTGCAGGTCCCGCGCGATCCGCGTGCGCTCCTCGGCCACGGCGAGGCGCCGCTCGCGCGCCGTGTCGCGTTCGGCGCGCTCGGCGCGCTCGACCAACTCCGCGTGGCGCCGGCGACGCTGGCTGATCTGGTCGCCGACGATCCAGGCTCCGCCCCACAGCACGATCGCCCCCAGCACGGCGATCGCGGGGAACCCGGGCTCTGAGATGGCGGTGGTCGCCAGGTGGATCGCGGTCATGCCGATCACGATCGCCGCGGTCTTCGCCAGCCGGCCGGACGTGCGCCCGTCGGAGGCCAGGTAGAACAGCGCGGCCGTCGGGCCGAACGGCGGTCCCAGCGCGTAGCCGAGGCCGTTGAGCGTCGCGCTCGCGGCGCTGGTCAGGACGAACACCGCCAGCGGCCGGCGGCGGTGGTCGAGCAGCGGCAGGCACGCGACCAACGCCAGCAGGACCGAGGGCACGTCGAGCGAACGACGGCCGGCACTGTGATCCGTGGCCTGGACCAGCAGCGTCAGCCCGAGCGCGATCAGCGCGACGACCGCGTCGCGGCGGACGAGTGAGCGCGCCGGCCGGCGGGCGCGTTCGCCTGGTATCGCGGGGGTGTGCGTGGTCACATCCAGGCCAGCGTAACGGGGGTCGTGCCGCGCGCCGTCCCGCGAAAGGGGGATGGGCGCTCCCCCCCGGGGAGGACGGCGAGATCACCCCGCGGAGGCTTTCGGGCGATCCGCGGCGCCCATACGGTCGGCGCCATGAGATCCAGGACACCAGGCCCGAGCCATCGCTCAGCCGAATCGACCCCAGCGCCCGCCCCCCCCACACAGCCCGCCGGCTGGCTGGTCGCCCTCACCCAGGGGGTGCTGCGCCACCGGCGGCTGGTCGCCGCTTTCTGGCTGGTGGTGCTCGTCGCGGGTGTCGCATCGGTCGGAACGATCACGAAGGCCTTCTCCGACCAGTACTCGGTCCCGGGGCGCGAGGGCTATCAGACCAACCAGGCGATCGCGCGCACGTTCCACAGCGGCGGGGACAGCGCGCCGATCGTGCCGGTCGTCACTCTCCCCCACGGCACGAGCGCCGACTCGCCGGCCGCGCGCTCGGGGCTGGCCCGGATCACCGGCCGGATCGAGCGCGCGGTCCCGGGTCTCGCGTCGCCTCCTATACCTCCACCGGCGACCGCGCGTTCGTCTCGCGCGACGGGCGCACCACGTTCCTGTTGGTCTATGGGCCGCCGGAGGCCGGCAGCTTCGGCGGCAGCCCAAAGGCGCTCGCGGCCGTGCGTGGCGCGTTGCGCGGCGCCACCGTCGCGGGCGCGCCGGTGCGCGTGACCGGCCTGGACGCGCTGCAGTCCTCCAGCGGCCAGAAGGGCGGCATCGGACTGCTCGGCGAGGGGCTGATCGGCGGCCTCGGGGCGCTGCTGGTGCTGGCGTTCGTGTTCGCCTCGGTGCTGGCGATCGTGCCGCTGATGGTCGCGGTGATCTCGATCATGACCAGCTTCCTGCTCGTGTGGGCGCTCACGACGGTGACCTCGGTGTCGGCGATCGTCGAGTTCCTCATCGCCCTGGTCGGGCTCGGGGTCGCGATCGACTACTCACTGCTGATCGTCACCCGCTGGCGCGAGGAGCGCGCCCACGGGTACGAGGGCGATCAGGCGATCGTGCGAGCGATGGCCACCGCCGGCCGGGCCGTCGTGTTCAGCGGCGCGACGGTGGCGATCGGCCTGCTCGGACTGGTGGTGGTTCCGGTCCCATTCCTGGCGAGCGTCGGGGTCGCGGGGCTCGTGATCCCGCTCGCCTCGGTGGCGGTCGCGGTGACGCTCGTCCCGGTCGTGCTGTCGACGCTCGGTCGCCGGCTGGACTGGCCGCACCGCCGCTCCGAGGAGCGCGCCAGCCGGGCCTGGACGCGCTGGGGCGGGCTGGTCGTGCGCCATCGCCTGCCTGCGGCCGGCGCCGCGGTCGCGGTGCTCGCGGCGCTGGTCGTGGCCGCCACCGGAATCCAGCTCGGCCCCGCCACGGGCAGCCCCGACTCGCTCAGCCGGCAGGGGCCCGCCAAGCAGGCGCTGGCCGCGCTCGAGCGCTCGCGGATCGGCTCCGGCGCGCTCTCGCCGATCGAGATCCTCGCCGGCGCCAGGCAGGCCTCGGCGCTCGCCCACGGATTGCGGGACGTCAACGGGGTCGCCGGCGCAACCGCTCCCGCCGGTGGCGCCTGGCGCCGCGGCGACGCGGCGGTGGTCGACGTCCTGCCCGACGGCGACTCGCGCTCCACCGTCGACGCGGTCCGCCGCGCGGCGCACCGGCTCGACCCCGGCGCCACGGTCGGCGGGATCACCGCCCAGAACAGCGACTTCATCTCCGCCGTGTACGGCAGCTTCCCGCTGATGATCGCGCTGGTCGCGTTCCTCACCTTCGTGCTGCTGGCGCGCGCGCTGCGCTCGCTGGTGCTGCCGCTCAAGGCGGTGGTGCTCAACGTGCTCTCGGTCGGCGCCGCCTGGGGCGTGCTCACCCTGGTGTGGCAGCACGGCTACGGCTCGAGCGCGATCTGGGGGCTGCCCGCCGTCGGGTCGATCCCGTCGTGGCTGCCGGTGATCGTGCTCGCGTTCCTGTTCGGCCTCTCCACCGACTACGAGGTGTTCATCCTCTCGCGCATGCGCGAGGCCTACGACGACTCCGGGAGCACCGACCGGGCGGTCGTCACCGGGATCGGGCGTACCGGCCGGCTGGTCACGAGCGCGGCGCTCATCCTGTTCCTCGGGTTCGTGGCGATGGCGTCGGCGCCCAGCACCTCGGTCAAGATGATCGCCACCGGCCTGGGCGCCGGGATCCTGCTCGATGCGACCGTCGTCCGCGCGCTGCTCGTGCCCGCGCTCGTGGCGCTGCTCGGGCGCTTCAACTGGTGGCTGCCCCACCCCGTCGCGCGGCTGTTGCGCGTCGCCCCCTCCCCCTCTTCCGGTCCGGCGGCGGCGACCGCCCGGACCTGACTGAAAGAACGCGAAAGCGAGGTCCTCAGATGCGCATCCTGCGTCAGCTTCAACGATGGCTGGCCGCCCTCATCGTGGTGGCGGTCGCCGCGCAGTTCCTGCTCGCCGGCGCCGGCGCGTTCGGGGCGATCAGCTTCTCCGCCCACACGGCGACCGGATGGACGATCGCCGCGCTCAGCGTGCTCGCGATGATCCTCGCCGCCGCCGCGCGCTCGCACGTCCGGGCCACCGCGATGCTGCTCGGCGCGGTCGTCGTGCAGGTGGCGCTCGGCGTGCTCGGCAGCAACACCGCGGCCTGGTTCGGCGCGCTGCACGGGCTCAACGCGCTCGTGGTGATCGGCGCCGCCGGCAACCTCGCGCGGACCACCGCCGCGGCCCAGACGTCCCGCCCCGCCGCCGCCGTGGAGCCGACCGCATGACCGCCCCGCCGATGACGGTCCCGGCATCGACCCGGCGCGCGCGCCGGCCGCCGCGTCCGTTCGCCCGGGCGGTGGGCGCCGAGGCGCTCGCGCTCGCGATCATGTCCGTGCTGCACCTCAGCGGCGCGCTCGGGGGCGGCCACAAGCCGTTCGTGCGCAGCGACGCCGGGATCGCCGAGGCGATCATCTGCGTGCTGTTGGCCGCCGGGGCGTGGACGCTGGCGCGCGGGCGGCCGAGGTCAAGCCTGATCGCCTCCGCGACGGTCGTGTGGGCGATCCTCGGCTTCTGCGTCGGGCTGTATTTCACCGTCCAGGCCGGCGACCCGATCGACCTCGCGTTTCATGCGACCATGCTTCCGGTGCTGGTGATCACGCTGATCGGGTTGCGGAGGCGCTGATGCTGTTCTCGGTGCACCTCGCCGATCTCTCCGCCCGTGACGCGCTGAGCGTGCTCGGCGCCCAGCGCCGGCTGTGCGACGCGCCCGGGCTGGTGTTCGGGGTGGCGATGCTGGCGGTGCCGCTGCGCTCGTCGAGCGGGCCGCCGCTGCCCGATCCCCACCGGGTCGGGGTGATCGCGGCGTGGCGCGACGGGGGCTCTCACGAGCGGTTCCTCGCCGAGAACCCGATCGCGGCGCGCCTCGCCGGCGGCTTCCGCGTCGCGCTCGAGCCGCTGCGGGTGTGGGGCGCCTGGCCGGACGCCGGGCCGATCCCGGCCGGCGATCACGCCGACGACGACGCGCCGGTGGCGGCGATCACGCTCGGCCGGCTGCGCCTGCGGCGCGCGGTGCGGTTCCTGGCGGCGAGCGGCGGCGCCGAGCGGGGTGCGCTCGCCCACCCGGGGCTGCTGGCGGCGACCGCGTTCAGCCGCCCGCCGCGGCTCGTGTCGACGTTCTCGCTGTGGCGCGATGCCACCGCCGTCCGCGACTACGCGACCGGGGGCTCACCCGCCGGACACCGCGACGCGATGGCCGCCCATGGCCGCCGGCCGTTCCACCACGAGTCGGTGTTCGTCCGCCTGCGCCCGCTCGCCCGCCACGGGCGCTGGGACGGCCGCGACCCGCTTTGCCCCACCACCGGATGACGGAGGCAGTCGTGCACGACACCGAGCCACAGACCGCCGGCGGGAAGGTGCTCATGCACTTCCTGATGTCGCTCGACGGGTTCGTCGCGGGACGCGGCCACGCGATGGACTGGATGGCCGGGACCTCGGTCCGTCCGGGGTTGCACGCCGAGTACATCGAGACCACCGGCGCCGTCCTGGGCGGTCGCGACGGTTGGGACAGCGCGGTCGGTGACAGCCGTCCGTACGGCGGCGCCTGGCAGGGCCCGATCTTCGTGCTCACGCACCATCCCGAGGATGCGAGGCCCGCCGATGACGTGACGTTCCTGAACTGCGACGTCGCCGAGGCGGTACGCATCGGGCTTCAGGCGGCCGGTGGCAAGAACCTCGAGGTGTTCTCGCCGACGATCGGTCGGCAGCTGCTGCGGCGCGGGCTCGTGGACGAGATCGACCTCCACGTCGCACCGGTGCTGCTCGGCGACGGCATCCGCCTCCACGACGACCCCGGCGGCGCCCCGATTCGCCTGCACCGCGTGGGCGAGGACGGCCCCACGGCGGCCGTCAACCTGCGCTACCGGCCCGCGAGGCCGGCCGGGGTGCCTCCCACCTCGCGCTGATCAGCTTTCCGGTGCATACGGTGATGGCGCGCCGTCCGTCATGGACCGAGTGCAGGGCTCGATCGTGACCGCCCGCGTGCGCCGGGCGCTCGTCGCGGCCCTGTTCGCCGTCCTGTGCGCCGTCGGCGGGTTGCTGGTCGCTCGCGTGGACGCGGCGACCACGCAGTTCGCGGCCGCCGCCCAGGACCCCGACGGCCGGCCCGGCGACTACTGGGAGGTGACGTCGGCCGGGGTCGTGACGTCGCACGTCGACGCCGTCGACGCCGGCTCGCTCACCCAGCCTCCGAACGGGCCGATCGTCGGGATGGCCCCCCACGCCGACCGGCGCCGGGTACTGGCTGGTCGGAGCCGATGGCGGCGTCTACAGCTTCGGCGACGCGGGCTCCTACGGCTCGGAGGCGGGCCGCACGCTGCCGGAGCCGGTCACCGGGATGGCGTCCTCCTCCGACGGGGCCGGCTACCGGCTGTTCGACGCCGACGGCAGCGTCTTTGACTTCGGCGACTTCGTGCCCGCCCCGACCTCGCCCTCTCCCTCGCCTCCCAGCTCCACGCCGACGGGCAGCTCGCCGACCAAGCTGCCCTCCCCGAGGCACCACCACCGCAACCAGGTCCGCGTCGCGGCGCTGTTGCAGTGACGCTGTGACCGCGCGATCACACGGCTGCACCGGGTCGTGGACCTGCGCGTCGCGCCGCGGGTGCGGATGTCGCTCGACTGCGAGGGACGCCGCTGTCCCGGCGACGCCCGCCTGCGTTCCGCCACCGGCGCCAGGCGGATTCGCGCCCGGTTCCACGCGATCGAGCGGCTGTCGTTTCACGCGGGCCAGCGCCTGCGCATCGTGTTCAGCCGACGAGGCCGCCGCTCGCTGCGCGTCGAGTTCACGTTCCGTAACGGACGCCGGCCGCGCGAGCGGCTGCTCGGCCGCGTCGCACATCACCGCGCGACCGCGCACCGCCGCTGAACTGACGCCGCCACAGGTGGCCGGGCCGGCTGCCGATAGATGGGGCGTCACACAGCGACGGCACCCAGCGGGATGAGCCCTTCCCAGAGAACGCCCCCGAGCACGAGATAACCGCCTGACCTTCTGATGCCCGAGGCCCGCACATGCGGGCCTCCGGCGCTAAGTGGTCGGATGCGGCCACCAAGCGCTCAGCGAAGTGGCAGCTTGACGCGCCGGCCGTGCCGGAGTTATAGTCACCCGACGGAGAGGAAAACGCTTTCCTCTCGGTGGTGGAAAAACGGGTACTGGGAGGCCCCGATGTCAGGAGAGATGGTCGGCGTGGGCAGCGCCGAGCGACACCCCGCGCCCCGGGCAGGGGTCGGACACGCCGGTCCGGTGCAGCCGGGCGCCCGCGCCCGCGTACGGCCCGTCGGCGCCGGCGACGCGGTGATCCGTGACGGCTTCTGGGGGGTGCGCCAGGAGCGCAACCGGAAGGTGTCGCTGCCGATCGGCGCGCGCCGCCTGCGCGAGGCCGGCAACCTCGACGACCTGCGGCTCGCGTCCGAGCCCGGCGACCGGCGCGACGCCTACCGGGGCCCGCAGTTCATGGACTCCGACATCTACAAGTGGCTGGAGGCCGTTGCCTGGGAGCTCGGTCGCGCGCACGATCCCGAGCTCGCCGCGCAGCTTTCGGAATGGACGCAGGCGATCGCCGACGCCCAGGACGAGGACGGCTACATCAACTCGTGGGTGCAGGCCGCCGGCGACCCCGGGCGCCGCTACCGGGACCTGGCGATGAGCCACGAGCTCTACTGCATCGGCCATCTCCTCCAGGCCGCGGTCGCCGCCCACCGCGCCACCGGCGACGAGGACCTGCTCGCCGTCGCCCGGCGCGCGGCCGACCATCTGCTCGCCACCTTCGGCACCGACGCCGGTCCCGGCCTCGACGGCCATCCCGTGATCGAGATGGCGCTCGTGGAGCTCGCCCGCGAGACCAGCCGGGACGACTACCTGCAGCTTGCCCGCCACTTCGTGCTCGCCCGGGGCCGCGGGACGATCGAGGGTCACAGCCGCCTGCCGACCTACTACTCCGACCGGGTCCCGGCCGAGCAGGCCACCCACCTCGAGGGCCACGCGGTGCGGGCGCTGTACCTCGCCTCGGGCGTGGCTGACGTGGCGATCGAGCTGCCCGAGTCCGAGGCAGCCGGCTTGGAGCGCGCCCAGCAGCGGCAGTGGGAGGACATGGTCGCCCGGCGCACGTACCTCACCGGCGGCATGGGCTCGCGCTGGGACGGCGAGGCGTTCGGCGACGCGTTCGAGCTGCCCGCGGACCGCGCCTACTGCGAGACGTGCGCGGCGATCGCCGCCGTGCAGTGGAGCTGGCGGCGCCTGCTGGCCACCGGCGAGCCGCGCCACGCGGACGTGATCGAGCGCATCCTGTTCAACGGGTTCGCGTCGGGCACGTCTCTGGGCGGCGATGAGTTCTTCTACGTCAACGCGCTGCGCGTGCGCGATGGCGCGGTCCCCGACGACCCGCGCAACCCCGCGGCGGGGCGCCACGGCTGGTACCGCACGGCGTGCTGCCCCCGAACGTGATGCGGACGGTCGCCCAGCTGAGCGGCTACCTGGCCACGCACGACGACGACGGCGTGCAGCTGCAGCAGTACGCGGGCGCCGCGATCGCGGCCGCGCTGCCGGCGGGCAAGGTCGAGCTGGACGTCGCCACCGAGTACCCCTGGGACGGCCGCGTCGAGATCGAGATCGCGTCCGCGCCGGAGGCGGAGTGGTCGCTGGACCTGCGCGTGCCGGCCTGGTGCGAGGGCGCGAGCGCCACCGTCCACCCCGCCGCGGGCGACGGCGAGGATCCGGTGAGCGGCGAGCCGGGCGCCCACCTGCGACTGCGCCGCCGCTGGGCGCCCGGCGACCGGGTGACGCTCGAGCTCCCGCTCAGCGTGCGGTTCACCCATCCGGACGAGCGCGTCGACGCCGTGCGAGGCTGCGCGGCGGTCGAGGTCGGGCCGCTCGTCTACTGCTTCGAGCAGCACGACCAGGCCGACGGGGTGAGCGTCGACGAGATCGTCCTCACCGGCGAGAACGCGTCGGTCACCTGGCGGCCCGAGCTGCTCGGCGGCGTCGCCGTCGTGGAGCTCGACGGCGCGACCCTCGGGAACGGGACCGGGCTGCTCCCCTACCGCACCGGCGGCGCCCGATCCGCGCCGGCGCCCGCCCGGCTGACCGCGATCCCGTACCACGTGTGGGCCAACCGCGGCGTCCGCGCGATGCGCGTCTGGGTGCCGTTCAGCGAGGACGTGATCCGGTGACCGTGCCTGGCGCGCGAGCGCGAGCGGCGGCCGGCGCCGCCATCGCCGCGCTCGCGGCCGCGACGCTCAGCGGGTGTGCGAACGGGACGCTCAAGGCGGCCAACGTCGGTGCCCCCGGGTTCGGCACGAACGCGCGGGGCACGGTGATCGTGTGGTGCCGCGGCGACACGCAGACCGCCGAGGACGAGATCGCCGCCCGCTTCAACGCGACGCATCCGCACCTGCACGTGAAGGTGATCCCGATCCCGGACACCGAGTACGAGACCAAGCTCGCGACCGCGATCCGCGGCGGCTATGTCCCCGACGTCGTCGACGGCGACGACATCAACGCCCAGCTGTTCATCTACCACGACGCGTTCGACAACCTCACCCCGCTGATCAAGAAGCTGCCGTTCCGCAGCAAGCTCGCCAAGCCGATGCTGTCGCTCGGCGTCCACGATGGCCGGTACTACAGCGTCCCGTTCTCGGCCGACATCAGCCTGCTCTACTACAACAAGGCGCTGTTCAAGCGCGCGGGCCTGCCCCCCAACCGCCCGCCGCGCACCATGGCCCAGGTGGTCACCGACGCCCGCGCGATCACCAAGCTCGGTCACGGGATCAAGGGGTACTCGTTCGGCGGCGACAGCGCCGGCCTGTGGGGGTTCACGATCGCGCCCAGCGCTTGGGCCGAGAAGGGCTACACGTTCACCGGCCCGACCGGGCACCAGCGGGCGAACATCGGCGACAACCGGCCGCTCGCGGGCACCCTCCAGGCGCTGCGCACGATGTGGCGCGACGGCTCGGCACCGCAGAGCGACCGCACCCAGACCGGCGCGACCTGGGGTGCGGACTTCGACGCCGGCACGATCGGCATCTGGCCCGGCAACTGGGTGACCGTGCAGCTGCACATGCCCAAGTTCCCGTTCGGCGTCACCGAACTGCCCGGCCCCACGGGCGGGACGAGCGCGTTCGCCGGCGGCGACAGCGTCGCGATCCCGCGCGGGGCGAAGAACCCCTCGGGCGCGTGGGAGTACATCAAGTTCGCCCTGCAGCCCGCCCAGCAGGAACTGCTGCCCAAGGCCGGCTACACGCCGGTGCGCACCGACCTCCTGCACAGTCCCAAGCTCGCGAAGTACCCGGCGGTGCTTCAGGGCATGCGGGCGCTGCGCACGAACGCCTACGCGCCGAACACGATCGCCTACGAGACCGTCATCAACGAGGAGTCGGGGCCGTTCCAGGCGATGTGCATGGCCGCGGTGTTCGGCTCCACCCCGATCGATGAGGTGCTGCGCCGAGCCCAACCGCAGTTCGACACCGCGATGGCGGAGGCGCAGGGCTGATGACCCTCCCGGAGACCCGGCCGTGACCGCGACGAGCGCCCCCGCCGACCGCTCCGCCGCCGCCGTCCCCGAGCGCCCCCGCCACTCGCTCACCCACCCGGCACGCACCGGGATCCTGCTCGTCTCCCCCGCGCTCGTGCTCGTCGTGCTGCTCGTCGTCGTGCCGCTCGGATTCGCCGTCTACATCTCGCTCACCGACTGGCCGCTGATCGGCAACTTCCACTTCATCGGCGTGCGCAACTACACGCACCTGAACCAGGACACGGTCTTCACCCACTCGATCATCTACACGCTCGTCTACACCGGGATCGTCACCGGCCCGATCCTCGTCGTCGGCTACCTGATGGCGATGCTCGTGCGCTCCAACCGACGGGGCGCCGGCCTGCTGCGGACGGTGTTCTTCCTGCCCTACGTGATCGGGCTGACGACGCTCAGCTTCTTCGCGCTCGTCGAGCTGCAACCCGGGACCGGGGCGATCAACTGGCTGCTGCAGACGTGCGGGCTCACGAACGGGCAAACGGCCTGGCTGATCACCGTCGTCCCGGCGACCGGCTTCATCTGCGTGCTCGTCGTGTGGGGCGTCTCGGGGCTGACGATGCTGCTGCTGCTCGCGGGGATGCAGGCGATCCCGGCCGACGTGTACGAGTCGGCCGAGCTCGACGGCGCCTCGCGCGTCAAGCAGGAGCTGCTGATCACGGTGCCGCTGCTGCGGCGGACGATCGCGCTCACCCTGATCATCTCGGTGATCGGCTCGCTGCTGGCGTTCAACCAGTTCTTCATCCTCACCCAGGGCGGCCCGGGGACGAGCACGGCGACGGTCGTCGTGTGGATCTACGAGCAGGCGTTCACGAACCTGCACCTGGGCGAGGCGACGACGCTGTCGATCGTGCTCGTGGTCGTTATCGGCATCATCAGCGCGATCCAGTTCGTCGCGCTGCGGCGGGACGAGCCATGAGCGTGACCGTGGCTCCGGCGGCGACCGGGGGCGGGCGGCGAGCGCCGGGCGAGCGCGTCCGCTCGCGCGCGACGATCCTGTATGCGGTGGCGGCGGTGATCGGAGTGATCGTGTTCGCCGTCCCGCTGCTGTGGGCGGTGTTCCGCTCCTTCCAGCCCGAGAGCCTCGTCACCACCTATCCGAGCGCCAAGGACATCAGCCACCTCACGTTCTCCAACTACTCGGGGATCTTCGGCGGCTCGATCGACCTCTGGCGCTACGTCGCCAACAGCCTGATCGTCGCGCTCGGCACCGGGCTGCTCGTCACCGCGGTCTCGACGCTCGCCGGCTACGGCCTCGCCCGCTTTCGCTTCCGCGGCTCGAACGTCGCGTTCGCGGTCATCCTGGTCACGTTCATGGTGCCGTTCCAGGCGGTGCTCACGCCGCTGTTCCTCGAGCTCGGCGCCGTCGGGCTCACCGACAGCCGGCTCGGGCTGATCCTGTTCTACACGACGTTCAACCTGCCGTTCGGCGTGTTCGTGATGCGCAACACGTTCATGTCGGTGCCGTCCGAGCTGGAGGACTCCGCCCGGATGGACGGCGCGGGAACGCTGCGGGTGCTCGCGCTCGTGCTGCGCCCGATGTTCCTGCCGGGCGCCGCGACGACGATGCTGTACGCGTTCTTGGCCTCGTGGACGGACTTCCTCGGCGCGCTCACGTTCCTCACCCGGACGAACCTGTTAACGCTGCCGGTCGGTCTCTACAACCTCGAGGCCGGCAACTTCGGACAGCTCAACTACGGCTATCTGATGGCCGGCGCGGTCGTCTCGATGATCCCGTGCGTCGTGCTGTTCGTCGCGCTGCAGCGCTACTACGTGCGTGGGCTCACCTCGGGAGCGCTGAAGGGATGAGCCTGCGCGGGAAAGGAGAGAACCGGTGAGCCAGGTCAACTACGACCACGTGACGTGCCGCTACGCGGGTGCCAAGGACGCGGCCGTCGAGGATCTCAGCCTCGAGATCGGCGACGGCGAGCTGATGGTGCTCGTCGGTCCGTCCGGCTGCGGCAAGACGACGTCGCTGCGCACGCTCGCCGGCCTGGAGCCGGTGAGCGCGGGCACGCTCAGGATCGGCGAGCGCGACGTCACCGAGGTCCCGCCCAAGCGGCGCGACATCGCGATGGTGTTCCAGAACTACGCGCTCTACCCGCACCTCTCCGTGCTGGACAACATCGCGTTCCCGCTCCGCATCGCCGGGGTGTCGAGAGGCGAGCGCCGCGCCCGCGCCGCCGAGACCGCCCAGCTGCTCGGCCTGGAGACGATGGCCGACCGCAAGCCCGGGCGTCTGTCCGGCGGCCAGCGCCAGCGGGTCGCGATGGGCCGCGCGATCGTCCGCCAGCCTGCGGTGTTCCTGATGGACGAGCCGCTCTCCAACCTCGATGCCCAGCTGCGGGTGAGCACCCGCGCCCAGATCTCCGAGCTGCAGGACCGCCTGAAGGTCACGACCGTCTACGTCACCCACGACCAGGTCGAGGCGATGACGATGGGCGACCGCGTCGCGGTGCTCAAGGACGGGCGCCTGCAGCAGGTCGACCGGCCCAAGGCGCTGTACGAGCGGCCCGTCAACGCGTTCGTCGCGGGCTTCATCGGCAGCCCCGCGATGAACATGCTGCCCGCCACGCTGGACTCCGGCACGCTGCGCATCGGCGAGCACGGCCTCGCCGCGGTGCCGGGTGCGGACGGCCGCAGCGGCGAGGTGCTCGCCGGGGTGCGGCCCGAGGCGCTTCGGATCACCGACGAGGCGGCGGGGATCGGTGGCCAGGTGACGCTCGTCGAGGAGCTCGGCTCCGACGCCTACGTGCACGTGTCGACCGAGCTCGGCGGCGACACGCGGACCCTGGTCGCGCGCGTGCACGACGAGCGGACCCCGCCCGCGCGTGGCGAGACGGTGCGGCTGTCCCTGAGCGCCGACGCGATCCACCTGTTCGACGCCGACGACGGTCAGCGGATCGCCACTGACCGGCAAGTGGGACCGGTGTCGGGGTCCTGAAGCGCAGCTTCGCGGCGCGTGTGACCGGACCAGGAGACGACGGATGACCCCCCGCGCGCGGCAGCTGCCGCGCATCGTCGACGTCGCTCGCCTCGCCGGCGTGTCGGTCGGCACCGCGTCCAAGGCACTCAACGGGCGCGCCGGCGCCAGCGAGCTGACCCGCAGCCGCGTCCGTGCCGCCGCCGAGGAGCTCGGGTTCCGACCCAACGCCCTCGCCCGGGGGTTGCCGAGTGGTCGCAGCTTCACCGTCGGCTTGGTCACCACCGACAGCTTCGGACGCTTCACGATCCCGATCATGCTCGGGGCCGAGGACGCGCTCGGCGCCGGCGACCTGGCCGTGCTCCTGTGCGACACCCGCGACGACCCGGACCGCGAGGCGCGCTACGTCGAGATGCTCTCCGCGCGGACGGTCGACGGGATCATCGTCACCGGCCGGCGCACGGAGCCGCGTCCGCCACTGGCCGGGGACCCGGGCTGCCCGGTGGTCTACGCGTTCACGCCGTCGTCGCGAACCGAGGACTGCTCGGTCGTCGTGCACGAGATCGGCGGCACCGAGCTGGCCGTTGGCCACCTGCTCGAGCGCGGCCGCCGCCGGCTCGCGGTCATCACCGGACCGCGCTCGCACCGGTCCGCGCGGGTGCGGGCGAGCGCGGCGCAGCGGATGGCCCAGGCGGCGGGCGCGCCGCTGGTCGCCCCACCCCGGTTCGGGCGCTGGGAGGAGGCCTTCGGGCGGCGGGCCGCGGCCGAGTTGCTCGAGCGAGCGCCTGACCTCGACGGGCTCGTGTGCGGCTCTGATCAGATCGCCCGCGGCGCGCTCGACGGGCTGCGCGAGCTCGGCCGAGCCGTACCCGAGGACGTGGCGGTCGTCGGCTTCGACAACTGGGAGGTGATGGCGACGTCGAGCCGCCCGCCGCTCACGACGGTCGATATGGAGCTCGGCGAGCTCGGCCGGATCGCGGCGCAGCTGCTGCGCGAGATGATCGACGGGCACCCCCGGGCGGGGTGCCACCCGCTGCCGTGCCGACTCGTTGAGCGAGGCTCGTCAGGGCGCGCCCGCGGTCGGCGGTCGTGACGCGCTTAAGTCGATTCCCATCGAGCGCAGCAGCTCGACCGTCGGGTCGTCGCCGCCCGCTCGGGCTCGTCCTGCCCCCGCTCGACAAGCCCGGCGCGGCCTGAGCGGCGCGGCCCGTCCGGGAGGATGGACCGCTTCTGCTGCTTCTCGTGGTGCATGTGGTGCTTCTGTGCTTGTGCCTGTGGGTGCCCGGGGAGGGCTTGGTCGTCGTCTTGGAACGCCGAGCGTCGGCTCGAACGTACACCAGCGGGCAACCTCGGCCGCCCGGCCGGGGTTCGCCGCCGGACGCGGACTGTGCGCTACAGCGCGCTCGTGGAGCGCGCCTCGGCGGCCGCCGCGACCGCCCGCTCGACCGCGTTGACGTCGCGCACCGCGCCGGTGTCGGCCGAGGTGGCCATCGCGGCGTAGGCGCGCAGCGCCGGCGAGACGACCCGGTCGCGGGCCGCGGGCACGTAGCCGCCCGCTGACTCCAGCGTCTCCCGGCGCTCGGCGAGCTCCGCCTCGGAGATCTCGAGCGACAGCCGGCGGGCGGGGATGTCGATCGCGATCGTGTCGCCGTTGTGGACGAGCGCGATCGCGCCGCCGGAGGCCGCCTCCGGGGAGACGTGGCCGATCGACAGTCCCGAGGTCCCACCGGAGAAGCGCCCGTCGGTGACCAGCGCGCAGGCCTTGCCCAGTCCGCGGCCCTTCAGATAGGAGGTCGGGTAGAGCATCTCCTGCATCCCCGGGCCGCCGCGCGGGCCCTCGTAGCGGATGACGACGACGTCGCCCTCGTTCACGCCGCCGCCGAGGATCGACCTCGACCGCCTCCTCCTGGGACTCGACGACGACCGCGGGGCCGCTGAACTGCCAGGATCGACTCGTCGACGCCGGCGGTCTTCACCACCGCTCCGCGCGCGGCGAGGTTGCCGTACAGGATCGCGAGGCCGCCGTCGGTGGAGTAGGCGTGGGCGACGTCGTGGATGCAGCCGTCGGCCGCGTCGGTGTCGAGCGACTGCCAGCGCTCGCGACTGCGAGAACGCCTCGGCCGAGCGCACGCAGCCCGGCGCGGCGTGGAACAGCTCGATCGCCCGCTCGCTCGGGCGCTCGCCGCGGATGTCCCAGGCTCGAGCCACTCGGCGAGCGACGCGGCGTGCACGGTGTGGACGTCCTCGTTCAGCAGCCCGCCGCGCCGGAGCTCGCCGAGGATCGCGGGGATCCCGCCGGCCCGGTGGACGTCCTCCATCAGGTAGCTCGCAGTTCGGCGCGACCTTGCAGATGCACGGCACGCGCTTTGAGAGCTCGTCGATGTCGCTGCATCGTGAAGTCGAGCTCGGCCTCCTGGGCGGCGGCGAGGACGTGCAGCACGGTGTTGGTCGAGCCGCCCATCGCGATGTCGAGCGCCATCGCGTTCTCGAACGCCGCGCGGGTGGCGACCGCGCGCGGCAGCACGCGACGTCGTCGTCCTCGTCGTAGTAGCGCGCGGCAGAGCTCGACGACCGACCGCCCGGCGTCCTCGTAACAGCTCGCGGCGGGCGGTGTGGGTGGCGAGCGTCGAGCCGTTGCCGGGCAGCGACAGGCCGAGCGCCTCGGTCAGGCAGTTCATCGAGTTGGCGGTGAACATCCCCGAGCACGAGCCGCAGGTCGGGCAGGCGTGCTCCTCGATCCGCGCGATGTCCTCGTCGGAGACGCTGTCGTCGACGGCGTCGGCGATCGCGGTGATCAGGTTCAGCCGCTTGCGCACGTGCCGTCGACCAGCACCGCGGAGCCGCCCTCCATCGGGCCGCCCGAGACGAACACCGTCGGGATGTTCAGCCGCAGCGCGGCGTTCAGCATCCCCGGCGTGATCTTGTCGCAGTTGGAGATGCAGACCAGCGCGTCGGCGCAGTGGGCGTTGGCCATGTACTCGACGCTGTCGGCGATCAGCTCGCGCGAGGGCAGCGAGTAGAGCATCCCGCCATGGCCCATCGCGATCCCGTCGTCGACGGCGATCGTGTTGAACTCCCGCGCGATCCCGCCGGCCGCCGGGATCGCCTCGGCAGACGATCTCGCCGACCGGCTTCAGGTGCGTGTGGCCGGGGACGAACTGCGTGTAGGAGTTGGCGACGCGATGATCGGCTTGCCGAAATCCTCCCGCGCGACTCCGGCGGCGCGCAGCAGGGCGCGGGCACCGGCCATGTTGCGCCCGTGGGTGACGGTGCGGGATCTGAGGGCGGGCATCGACACAGCCTAACCCGCCGACGGCCCTCGCCGCGCAGCGTCGGACCTGCTGCGCGGGCTCAGTCCCGGTGGGTGATGCCGTCGGTCGCGCCGGGCGCGAGCCGCGGGCCGGTGACCGGCACCGCGCCGAGCGCCTCGTCGATCGCCGCGAGCGTGTCGGGCGAGAGCGCCACCCCGGAGGCCGCCGCGTTGTCGTGCACCTGCGCGGGGCGCGAGGCGCCGATGATCGCGGAGGCGACGTTCGGGCGGCGCAGCACCCACGCGAGCGCGAGCTGGACCATCGAGAGTCCGGCGTCGCGCGCGATCGGCACCAGACGCTGGACCGCCTCCAGCAGCTCATCGGCGTCGAAGCGCCCGCGCAGGAACGCCCCCATCTCGTCCGAGGCCATGCGCGAGTCCGCCGGCGGCGCCTGCCCGGGCGCGTACTTGCCGGTGAGCACCCCCTGGGCGAGCGGCGACCACACCACCTGGGAGATCCGATGGCGCTCGCAGACGTCGAGCAGCTCGGCCTCGGGCGCCCGCCACAACATCGAGTACTGCGGCTGCGAGGAGACGAACTTGATCGTGTCCGGGACCGCCAGGCCCGCCTCGATCTGGGCGACCGTCCACTCGCTGAAGCCCAGGTAGCGCACCTTGCCCGAGCGCACCGCGTCCGAGAGCGCCTCCATCGTCTCCTCGACCGGCGTCGCGGAGTCGAAGCGGTGGCACTGGTAGAGGTCGAGGTGGTCGGTCTGCAGGCGACGCAGCGACGCGTCGAGCTGCTTGGAGATCTGCGCCGCCGACAGCCCGTGGTCCTCCGGGTCGTCGGACATCGGGAAGTAGATCTTGGTGGCGAGCACGTAGCTGTCGCGCGGATAGGCGGACAGGATCTCCCCCCACGCGGTCTCCGCGGCGCCCCGCCCGTAGGCGTTGGCCGTGTCGAAGAAGTTGATGCCCGCCTCGAACGCGGCACGCGTGCACGCCTCCGTCTGCTCGCGCTCGACGCCGCCCGAATACGTCAGCCAGGCACCGAGTCCGATCTCGGAGACCTCCAGGTCGCTGTCGCCGAGGCGTCGTCGCTCCATCTCGATTCGAGCCTAGCGAGGGTCGGGCGTGAGCGGCAGGCTGTCGGCCGGGTCAGGAGTGGCCGTGACGTTCGGCCTCGGCGCGGGCCTTGCGAGCCGCCTCCTCCGCCTCCCTGGCCTCGCGCTCGGCGCGTTCGGCCTCCGCGCTCGCGCCCTGCGAGCGCGACCGCGCGGCCTCGTGTGCCGCCGCCTTGTCGGCCGCATCGGCCTCCAGCTGCTCCGCGCGGCGCGTGGCTTCCGCCGCCTCGGCGCGGCGGGCGTCGGCCGCGGTCGCGCTCTCCAGGCGCACCTTCTCAGAGAAGCGCACGCCGTACGCCTTGCCGATCTCGTCCAGCTCGCCCGCGTCGGGCGTCTGCTCGCGATCGCTGTCGGGCGAGTCGTCGATCGCCGCCTTCCCGTAATGGACGCGCAGGTACCCGGGACCGACCGACGCGCCGTCGGCGGGGATCAGCTTCACGTGGCGGCCGAGCAGTCCGCTGCGGATCGCGAACAGGATCGGCGTCCCGGTCGGGGCATCGAAGAACACCTCCTGCAGCTTTCCCAGGGACTCTCCGGCGGGGTCACGGACGTCCGCTCCGCGCCAGTCCTCGATGCGCTCGGCCGCGATCACGCGCAGAACCATATCCGTGCCCGCCCGCCCGCGCGCGGTGGACCGAAACTTCGGCGACCGATCGGGTATGAAGGCGGTAGATCAACCGAGGAGGTTGCACATGAGGACGCGGATCATCGCCGTGATCGCCGCCGGGGCGGCGATCGCCCTATCGGTCACGGGGGTCGCGCAGGCGGCCGCGACGCCGACCGTCGCCACCGGGCACGCCACCCACATCGGGGACACGGGCGCCGTCCTGAAGGGGACGGTCGACCCGCGCGGCACCGCCACCGACTACGCGTTCAACTACGGCGTGACGCCGAGCTACGGCGCCGCGACGACCGCGCGCAGCGCCGGCAGCGGCCGCAGGCCGGTGAACGTCGCCGTCCGCGTCGCCGGCCTTGAGCCCGGCACCACCTACCACGTCCAGCTCACCGCGGTGAGTGCCGCGGGCGGGGCGACGGGCGCCGACGTGACGTTCAAGACCACGGGCAACCCGCCATCGGCCGTCACCACCGGTGGGCCGGTCGCCATCGGCGCCGAGAAGGCGGGCGTGACCGGCACGATCGATCCGAACGGCGCGGCGACCACCTGGTACGTCCAGTACGGCCTCACCGCCGGCTACGGCGTCCAGACCTATCCGCAGGCGCTCGCCGCCGGCAGCGTTCCCGACCCGGTCGGGGCGACGCTCACCGGCCTGGCCCCGGCGACGCTGTTCCACTACCGGATCGTCGCCTTCCACGGCGCCGTGGCCAGCTACGGCGCCGACGCGACGTTCTTCACCCGCCCGCTGCATCCGCCCCGGCCGGGACTGCACGCGCACACGAAGCCGAGCCGTGACGCGCGGGCGCCGTACACGTTCACGACGCGCGGCTCGCTCGGCGGCGGCCGCTACATCCCGGCCGCCTACCGCTGCACCGGCACCGTCGACGTCCGCTTCTACAGCGGACGCCATCGGGTCGACTCGACGGTGACCGACGTCGGCACGGACTGCCGGTTCACCGCCCACGCGACGTTCCGCCACAAGCACGGACGCGGCCGCGTGCGCCTGCGGGTCGCCGTCGCCTATGCGGGCAACGGCTACCTCCGGGGCAGCTCGACCACCGATCACGTGACGGTCGGGCGCTAGCTCTGACACGGCGCGGGGCGGGTCGGCCGCCCCGCGCCGCCATGGCCCGCGGGCGGTGCATAATCGGGCCACATGCCCCTGCCGACCGCCCAGCCGTCCGCGGGCGAGCATCCGCGCGCGGACGCCCCCGTCACCGAGATGGTCTCGGTGCACGACCTGCACAAGCGCTACCGCTCCGAGGGTCCCGAGGCGGTGGCCGGGATCGACTTCAGCGTGAGCGAGGGCGAGCTGTTCGGCCTGCTCGGGCCCAACGGGGCGGGCAAGACGACGACGATCGGGGTGATCACCACGCGGGTGCGCCCGACGGCGGGCCGGGTGCTCGTCGACGGGCTGGACGTCGTCAAGGACGCGGTCGCGGTCAAGCGCCGGATCGCGGTCGTCCCCCAGCTGTCCAATCTCGACCGCACGCTCACCGCGATCGAGAACCTCGCCTTTCACGCCGCCTACTTCGGCGCCGGTCGCAGCACGCGCCGCCGGCGGGCGCGGGAGCTGCTCGCGCGCTTTGGTCTTGAGGACCGCGCGAACGAGAAGGTGAACAACTACTCGGGCGGCATGGCCCAGCGGCTGATGATCGCTCGCGCGCTCATGCACGAGCCGCGGCTGCTCGTGCTCGACGAGCCCACGACCGGCCTCGATCCCCAGTCGCGCCTGTTTCTGTGGGACACCCTGCTCGAGCTGCGCGCCGCGGGGGTCACGCTCATTCTCACCACCCACGACATGTCCGAGGCCGACCGTCTGTGCGACCGGATCGCGGTCATCGACCACGGCGAGATCATCGCGCTGGACACACCGCGCGGCCTGCGCCGGTTGCTGCCCTCCGAGGCCGGTGTGGAGCTTGGGGTCGAGGCCGAGGAGGATCCCGCGCCGACGTTCGCGCCGCTCGCCCCCGAGCGGGGGGTCGACACCAAGCCGGCGGGCGACGGGCGCTGGCGGGTGCTCGTCTACGGCACCGACGACGACCTCGCCGAGCGGGCGCTGGCCCGCGCTCGCCAGGCGTCGCTTCCGGTGAGCGAGTTGCGCCGGATCGAGGGCACCCTGGAGGACGTCTTCGTTCACCTCACCGGCCGGGAGATGCGATGAGCGCGCAGACTGCGACCGAGCCGGACGCTGCCCCGCCGACGATGCCGCTCGGCGGATCCGGGGACGAGATCACGCTCGCCCGGGCGACGCCGCTACGCGCGTTTCGCGCGCTGTGCGCCCGGGACCTGTGGGTCACCGTCCGCCACGAGCCTGCCGCGTTCCTCAGCCAGGCGCTGCTGCAGCCGCTGTTCTTCCTGTTCGTGTTCGGCCGGGTCCTGCCCGAGATCGGCGCCGCCGGCAGCGGCTATGGCAAGTCGCTGCTGCCGGGGATCATCGCGCTCACGCTCGTGCTCACCTCGCTGCAGAACACCTCGCTGCCGCTCGTCATCGAGTTCTCGTTCACCAAGGAGATCGAGGACCGGCTGCTCGCGCCGCTGCCGGTGTGGGCGGTGGCCGCCCAGAAGATGATCGTCGCCGCGCTGCGCGGGATCGTCGCCGCGCTGCTCATCCTCCCGCTCGGAGAGGCGATCCTGCCCGGTGGCATCCACCTCGCCCACGCCGCCTGGGGCTCGTTCGTCGTGATCCTGGTGTTCGCCTCGATCACCGCGGCCGCGATGGGGCTCGTGCTCGGCACGGCGGTGCCGCCGCAGCGCATCAGCGTCGTGTTCGCGATCGTGCTCACCCCGCTGATCTTCACCGGGTGCACGTTCTACCCGTGGGCGGGCCTGGCCCACCTGCGCTGGTTTCAGATCGTCACCCTCGTCAACCCGCTCACCTACGTGAGCGAGGGGTTGCGCGGCGCGATCACCGCCCTCCCCCACCTCGCCCCCGGCTGGGTCGCGCTCGGCCTCGCCGTGTCGTTCGCGGTGTTCGCGGTGGTCGGCACGCGCGGCTTCGTGCGCCGGGCGGTCGCCTGAGCGCCGGCCCGCCGGGATCGGTCGCCCTTGAGCGAGTGTTGTGATCGAGGTCGGGGTCTTGACCACCTGCCCGGTCTCCCATCCCACGACGACCGGGAGTCGGCGACGCCGAACGGCTCGCCATCGCCGGGAATCCGAGGGCCGGTGAACTACGCTGCCGAGCCATGGCGCGGCGCCTCCCGTCAGCGGTCGCGGCCGCGGCCGCGCTCACGCTCGCGGCCTGGGCGTTCTTCCCCGTCGTCCTGCTCGCCGCCCACGCGAGCGCGATCCACGCCACCTGGACGGGCGCCGACGGCCTGATCGGGGCCGACGGCGTGCTCGGCGCCGACCAGCTGCAGTACCTGGCGTGGGCGCGCTCGATCTCGCTGCACGGCCTCGCCTCCGACCTGTTCACGCTCGGCGCCTCCGGCCACGTCTACCTGGAGCCCGCGTCGGGGATCGCCGGCGGGCTCACGGCGGCCGGCGCGAGCCTGATCACCGGCTACCTGGTCGTCAAGGCGCTCGCGGTGCTCATCCTCGCGGGCGGCGCGGCGGCGTGGTGCGCGCGCCTGCTGGGCGGGCGCGACCGGGTCGCGGGCGCGCCGCTCGCGGCGGTCGCGCTCGCGCTCGCGCTGTTCACGGTCACCCCGGCGACGGCGCTCGTCAACTGGCTGCAGCTCGGCTCGGCGCGCTTCCGGTTCGACGTCTACCTCGCCGGCGACGAGCTGCTCGCCGCGACCAAGCTGTGGGGGTACGTGCCCGCGGCGCTGGCGATCGGGCTGATGTGCGGGGCGTTGCTGGGCCTCGAGCGGGCGCTGGGCGACGGCGACCGCCGCGCGCTCGCGCTCGCCGCGGCCGCGGCGCTGCTGTGCGCCTGGCTGCATCCGTGGCAGGGGATCACGCTCGGGCTGATCGTGGTCGGGCTCGCCGCGGTGCGGCGCCGCCGGGCCGAGGCGCCGGCGCTGCTCGTCGTGGGGCTCGCGGTCGCCGTGGGACTCGCCTACTACGGGCTGCTGGAGCACGGCGACGCGGCGTGGCGGCTGGCGGCGCGCAACGAGCAGGGCCCGCGGCTGCCGGCGCCGGTGCTGCTGGCGTGCCTGGGGCCGCTCGTCGCGCTCGCGCTCGCGGGGGTGCGCCGGCCGCGCGCGGGCGATCCGCCGGCCGAGCAGGCCCTGCTGCTGTGGGTGCCGGCCGCTCTGGCCACCTACTGGCTCAACGGCGCGTTCGCCACCCATGCCCTGGAGGGGCTGATGCTGCCGCTCGCGGTGCTGCTGGTGCGCGCCGCGAGCCGGGTGCGGCTCCCCGCCGTGCTCGCCGGCGTCTGCGTGCTGCTCCTCACCGTGCCGGGGCTCGCCTACGACGCGCGCAAGTTCGTGCGCGCGAGCCGGTCGGGCCTGGTCCAGTACGCGCTGCCCCGCTCCGACCGCGCGGCGCTGCACTGGGTCGGCACCGACGCGCCCGCCGGCGGCGTGCTCGCCCCCACCCCGTTCGCAGCGGTCATCCCCGCGCAGACCGGTCGCGCCGTCTGGGTCGGCCACGGCGACTGGAGCCCGGACTACCCGGCCCGCGCTCGTGACGCGGCCCGGCTGTTCGGCGGCCGGATGGGCGATGCGGCGGCGCGCGCGTTCGTGCGCTCCACCGGCGCGCGGCTGCTCGTCGCCGACTGCGACCACGTGGCCGGCGCGGGTGCGCTGCGGCGGGCGCTCGGCCCGCTGATCGTTCGCGTGCGCCGGTTCGGCTGCGCCCGGGTGGACGTGCTGCGCGGGCGCTGAATGTGCTGCGCGAGCGTTGCGGCAACGGCGCAAGCGCCGAGGGCCGCTCAGCCGCCCTGCGCGGCGACGTCGGCGATGATCCGCGAGAGCTGGCTGCCCTGCCAGGCGACCGGCGAGCGGCCGGGCTCGTCGGTGACCAGCCGCGCGCCGGGGATCGCGGCGGCGTAGGCGTCGCCGACCTTCCGCGGGATGCTCGGGGTCGGCCGCGTCGTCGGAGGCGACGACCACCGCCGGGATCGCCAGCGCCTCCAGCTCGTCGATCTCCCCGAACGGGCGCGAGCGCGGGACCGCGTGCAGCGCGTCGGCGACGGCGGCGGGATGGTCGTGCTGGGATAGCCGCTGGGTCATCACCCGCACCGCGGTCTCGCGCCAGCGCTCGGGGATCGCGTCGAGGTCCTGGGCGGCGAGGAAGCCGTCGACGCCGCGGCTGCGCAACCCCTCAGAGAGCGCGTCCCAGCGACGCAGTCGCGCCGGGTCGTCGCTCTGGGGCGGCCCCGCGTACGCCGGGGTGATGACGACGATGCCGGCGACGCGCTCGGGCCGGTGCAGCGCGAACCAGAGCAGCGTGTGGGCGCCCATCGAGGCGCCCGCGAGCACCGCCCGCTGCACCCCGGCGCCATCGAGCACCGCCTCGAGGTCATGGCCGAGGTCCTCGTAGCCGTAGGCGTCGGGATCGGGCGCCGGGCTGGAGCGGCCGTGCCCGCGCGCGTCATAGCCGAGCACGCGGTGCCCGGAGCGCTCGAAGCGCGCTCGAGCCCATGACGACGTAGCGGCGGGTCGCGGTGAGGCCGTGCAGGAGCACGACGGCGGGGCCCTCCCCCTCGTCGGACAGCGACAGGTCGACCCCGGCGCGCTGGATCACGTAGTCGGACATGCCGTCGATCGAGGGACCCGGCGCGGGGACGCGCCCGCGTCGGGCGCGACCGGCCGGGGCCGAGGGGCGCGACCGGCCGTCACTAGCATTGAAGCGACCATGGATGTCACCGAGGCCACCTTCCAGGACGCCGTCGTCGAGCGCTCGGCCACCGTTCCGGTCGTCGTCGACTTCTGGGCGGAGTGGTGCGGCCCGTGCCGCCAGCTCGGCCCGGTGCTCGAGAAGGCGGTCGCCGCCCGCAAGGGCGCGATCGAGCTCGCCAAGCTCGACGTCGACGCCAGCCCGAACCTGTCGCGCAGCTACGGAATCCAGTCGATTCCCGCGGTCAAGGCGTTCCGTGACGGCCAGGTGACGGCGGAGTTCACCGGCGCCCAGCCGCCGGCGGCCGTCGAGCGGTTCCTCGACGGGCTGCTGCCCTCCGGGCCGACGAGCTCGTCGCCGCTCGGCGACGAGGCCTCGCTGCGCGGGCGGTCGTGCTCGAGCCCTCGCCGGGCCGACGCGGCCGTGCCGCTCGCCAAGCTGCTGCTCGCCCGCGGGGACGGCGGCGAGGCGCTCGCGCTGCTGCGCGAGGTGCCCGGCTCGTTCGCCGCCGACGGCCTCGCCGCCCGGATCGAGCTCGCGCAGGCGGGCCGAACCCGATCTCACCGAGGCGTTCGCGGCGCTCGATGCCGGCGACACCGAGCGCGCGCTGGAGCTGCTGATCGCCGCGCTGCCCGGCCGCCGACGGCGCCAGGGACGACGTCCGCCGCGTGGTGGTCGGCGATGCTCGACGAGCTCGGCGCCGGCATCTGCTCGCGCGCGACGCGCGCCGCCGGCTCGCCGCCGCGCTGTACTGACCAGGGCCGCAGGCCCCGCAGCGTGAGGGCGAGCTGCTCGCCGGGGATCCGGCGTCGTCGGCCGCTCGAAGCCCGGCGACGCGCACCCCGAGCAGCCGCACCGGCCGCGGAGGGTCGAAGCGGCGCAGCAGCTCGAGCGCGACCGGGCCGACCCGGTCGGCGCTCGCCACCGGCTCGGGCAGCGTCCGGGCCCGGGTGTGGGTGGAGAAGTCATCGAGCCGGACCTTGATGCCGATCGTGCGACCACGGCGTTCGCTGCTCGAAGCCCCGCGCACAGCTTCTCCACCAGCGATCGAGCACCGCCTCGAGCTCGGCCGGGTCGGCGATGTCGCGGTCGAAGTCGTCTCCCGCGACTCGGAGACGACCTTGCGCTCCTGGGTGACGGGCGCCTCGTCCTCGAAGCGGGCCCGGCGATCAGCGCCCGGCCGAGCCGCGGCCCGAACGCGCGCGAGGTCGGCGGGGTCGGCCGCCGCGCGCGCTCCGAGCGTCGTCAGGCCCGCCGCCCGCAGCCGCTCGGCGGTCTTGGGCCCGATCCCCGGGATCAGCCCGGCGGCGCGTCGCGGAAGCGGGCGCATGCCTGCCCCGCCGAGAGCACGACGAAGCCGCGCGGCTTCTCCGCGTCGGAGGCGACCTTCGCGACGAGCTTGTTCGGTCCGATCCCGATCGAGCACACCAACCCGGTGCTCTGCTCGATCGCCTGCGCGAGCGCGCGCATCCGCGCCGGCGGGTCGTCGAGCGCGGAGAGGTCGAGGTACGCCTCGTCAAGGCCGATCGGCTCCATCGCGGGCGCGGCGGCACGGACGAGGTCCATGACCTCGCGCGAGGCCGCCCGGTAGTAGGAGAAGTCGGGCGGCAGGTAGACGCCGTCGCGGGCACAGCCGCCGCGCGCGGGCGGCGGGCATCGCGGAGCCGACGCCGTAGCGTCGCGCCTCGTAGGAGGCCGTGGTGACGACCGCCCGCGGCCCGCTGCCGGCGACGATCACCGGCCGGCCGCGCAGCTCGGGCCGCCGCCGCAACTCGACCGACACATAGAAGGCGTCCATGTCGAGGTGGGCGATCGTGCGGTCCATCCCACCTCGACACGGTAGGCCGCGCCCCAGACGGCGCGGCCCCGCCGCTACTGGACGCTCGCGTCGATCGTCCCCACGCCCGAGAAGCCGAGCGCGCCGGCGGTCGTCTGGCTGAGGTCGTACTCGCGGCCGTACACGTAGGGGCCGCGGTCGTCGACGGTGGCGGTCACCGTGTGGCCGCCGTGGCGCAGGCGCACGTGCGTGCCGCACGGCAGGCGAGCGGTTGGCGATGCCGTAGGTGGCGTGGAAGCCGCACGCCGTCGTCCCGTAGTCGTCATACCAGGACACGTGGCACCGGCTCGTAGACCGAGAAAGCACGCCGGCGGCCGCGGTCGCGCGGCCGTTGGCCCGATCGCCGGCGAACACGACGCGCAGCGTGCCGTGCGCGCCCGCGGCGGGCCGGAAGCGCGCCTCGAAGCCACCGCGTCCGCCGGCGCGCGCGCGGGCGACAGTGCGCCACGCGTGGCGTGCGCGACGCTGGACGGCGACGCTGCGCCCTTCCGCGGCGGGCAGCAGCCGGCCGGCGACCGAGACGCCGTGCCCGGCGACCACGCCGCGGGCGCGGCGGGCGACATGCACCGCCGCCTTCACCTGTACGGCGGCGATCCGGGCGACGGCCGAGCGGTGGGTGCGCGGCCGTGCGCGGGCCGGCCGCGCCGCCCGCGAGCGCGCCGCGCGGGCGGCGACCGCCGTCGGGCCGGACGCGCCCGAGAGCGAGACCGCCCGCAACAGCGCCGAGTGCCGCGGGGGCGGCGTGCAGCGAGTAGCCGCCGCGGGCGCCGACGCGGGTCCTCGCCACACGGCGCCAGCGACCGTGGGCCGAGCGCGCGGACTGCAGCTCGACCGTCGTGCCCGCCGCCGAGGACGGCAGCCGGCCGGTGACGTGCACGGGCGCGCCGAGGCGCACGTGGCGCGGGGTGACGCGGACGGGGCGAGGGGCGTGGAGGAAGGGGTATCGGAGGAGTCCGCGGTGCCGGAGAACGCGAACGCCTCGGCCGGGACCGCGAGCATGATGAATGCAATCGTGAATTGAGCCGCGCGCACGGCGCGCGGCCTGAAACTGGACCTCAAGACGAGGACCTCCTGAGTACATCGACCGGGCGCCTGCGTGGTTAGCTGACGGGCTCGCAAGCACCGCGACGGGTGCGCTGTCGCGTCACCACGTCGAAGAGATCACTACGGCCGCGGCTGGCGATGCAGGCGGCCGATTCGCCCCGGCCGGGCGTGTCCGTCGTGGACAATGCCCGGCAGTGGGTCCCCCGCTCGCCCGCGCGCGCAGCGCGAGCGATTCGGCAGGTCGGTTTGTTGAACGCCCGCAGGTTTGCATCGGTTTGTGCCGGTTTCTGTGACTCTGCGCACAGGCCGGTCGCCCCTGGCTGGCTGCCAACACGGCCCGCGCGACTGCCACAATGACCGCCGCGATGCGCAACCCGGACCGGCTCACGGGCCTCGACAGCTCCTTCCTGCATCTCGAGCGGGGCCGCGTGCACATGCACGTCGCCGCGGCGATGATCCTGCGAGGGCTCACCGCCCGCCTACGACGAGCTCGTCGAGCAGATCGTCGATCGGCTCCACCTCGTTCCCCGCTATCGCCAGCGGCTGGCGTTCGTGCCGCTGGGACAGGGCCGGCCGGTGTGGGTCGACGATCCGCACTTCAACGTCGCCTTCCACGTCCGTCATGCCGCACTGCCCTCCCCTGGCGGGGAGGGAGAGCTGCGTCGGCTGTGCGGGCGCGTCTTCTCCCAGGAGCTCGACCGCCAACGGCCGCTGTGGGAGCTGTGGCTGGTGGAGGGCCTCGCCGACGACCGCTTCGCGCTGCTGTCCAAGACCCACCACGCGCTCGTCGACGGGGCCTCGGGCGTCGACATCGCAACTGTGCTGTTCGACACCTCCCCCGATCCGGCGCCGGTTGGGGCGGCCCCGGGAATGGGTGCCGCGCCCGCTGCCCTCCGACGCCCAGCTGCTCGCCGACGCGCTGCTGGAGCGCGCCACCGTGCCCGGCGAGATCGTGCGCGGGATCCGCCACACGTTGCGCGGCCCCGGGCAGGTGGCGATGCGCCTGGCCCGTGGCGCGGCGGGGGTCGGCGCGATCGCACGCGTCGTGCAGTCCGCCCCCCCGAGCCCGCTCAACGTGCGGATCGGCCCCCACCGGCGCTTCAGCTGGGTGTCGGCCGACCTCCGGGACTTCAAGGCGGTCAAGGACGCGCTCGGCGGCACCGTCAACGACGTCGTGCTCGCGGTCGTGGCCGGCGCGCTCGGCCGCTACCTGGGCCGGCGCGGCGAGCTCGTCCGACGGGCAGGCGCTGCGCGCGATGGTCCCGGTCTCGGTGCGCGCCGACCTCGAGCGCGGCGCGCTCGGCAACCGGGTCGCGGCGATGTGGGCCTCGCTCCCGGTCGGGATCGCGGATCCGGTGGCGCGACTGCGCGCGATCAGCCGTGAGATGGACGGGGTCAAGCAGTCCGGGCAGGCGGTCGGCGCGCAGGTCCTCACCGAGCTCACCGGCTTCGCCCCGCCCACGATCGTCGCCCAGGCGGCGCGGCTGCAGACCCGCCAGCGGCTGTTCAACCTCGTTGTCACCAACGTCCCCGGCCCACAGGTCCCGCTCTACCTGCTCGGCCGCCGGCTGGATGCGATGTACCCGATGGTCCCGCTCGCGGCCGGCCAGGCGCTCGGGGTCGCGATCATCAGCTACGACGGCCACCTCGACTTCGGCCTGGGCGCCGACTACGACGCGCTGCCCGACCTGGAGGACCTCGCCGCCGACCTGCGGGCCGCGATCGCCGAGCTCGCCGCGGCGGCCGGCGCGGGCCCGCGCCCGGCCCGCCGCTCGCGCCGGCGGACCCCCTCCGCCCGCACGCCGTGAGCCGCCGCACGGGCCGCTGGCTGGAGCGGGCGCTGATCGTCATCGCCTCGCTCGCGGTGAGCGTCGGCATCATCGCGCTGCTCTCCGGCGGCCTGGCGGGCGGGCGCGACCACCCCGGGATCTCGGTCGGCGGCGGCGCGATCCCCGGCCACGCCTACCCCGACCAGGGCGACCGCCATCTCACCGCGGGCGAGCCTCGCCCCCACTACGACTCCGATCCGCCCACCAGCGGCGCCCACCGGCCGGCCGCGGTGACCCGCAACGGCGCCGCGATCTCCGACGACCAGTTGCTGCAGGCGCTCTCGGAGGGGGACGTCGTCTTCCTCTACAGCTCGGCCACGGCGCCCGGCGGGCTGCAGGCCGTCGCCGACCAGGTCGCGCCGCGGTTCACGCCTGCGCTCGCGGCCGTCGGGCAGACCGTCATCCTCGCTCGCCGCCCCGGCCTTCAGACGATCACCGCGGTGGCCTGGGACCACATGCTGCGCTCCAACAGCGCCGACGATCTGCGCACGTTCGCCACGCACTGGCTCGGTCGCGGCGCGAGCGCGAAGACGGGCGCCGTCGTCGGCAACGGGTAGCCCGCGCCGCGTCAGGCGCCGGGGCGCCGGACCGCGATCGTCACCCGCGACGCAGCGCACAGCCGCTCGGCGTCGTCGAGCAGATCGACCTCCCACAGCCACGTGGTGCGCCCGCGGTGCCGGGCGTGGGCGCGCGCGTGGATCGTGCCCTCGGTCATCGGGCGCATGAAGCTCGTCAGGTTCGAGAGGCCCATCACCATCGCCTGCTCGTCCGCGACCCCGAGGTAGGTGCCGGTCGAGGCGACGCTCTCGGCGATCGCGGCGTAGACGCCGCCGTGCACGAGGCCGCGGGGCTGCAGCAGATCGTCACGGATCTCAAGCTCGGCCCGCACCAGCCCGTCCGCGACCTCCGTGATCTCGAGGCCGAGCAGCGCGTCGAGCCCGGTCGGGAAGCGGAAGGGTGTCGTCATGTCCATCGCGGCGGCCGAGGATAGCCCGGGCCCGGAGCACCGCGGCCACTACGCTGTAGGCGGATGGCGACGTTCGACTCCCTCGCCGGCGACAGGCGCGCCGTGCTGCAGCTCGTCCTCGTTCGCCGCCGGGGTTATGAGGAGATCGCGAGCATGCTCTCGATGGGCGTCGACGGGGTGCGCGGGCGGGCACTCGGCGCGCTCGACGAGCTCGGCCCCCCGACCAGCTCGACGTCTCCGAGCGGCAGCTGATCTGCGACTACCTGCTCTCCCAGCTGCCCGGCGCCGAGGAGGCACGGGCGCGCGGGCTCCTCGCGCAGTCGCCGCCGGCGCGCGGGTGGGCGCTGGGGCTCACCCCGGCGCTCGAGCCCGTGGCCGTCGACCCGCTGCCGCGGATCCCGCCGGCGGCGCCGTCCACGCCCGCGGGGGAGCCCGAGGCCCCGTCCGGCCCCGAGGGGGCCGACGAGCGGCCGACGAGCTCCCGGCGCGGCGGGATCGTCGTGATCGCGCTCGCGGTGGCGGTGATCATCGCCGCGGTCCTCGTGCTGCTCGTCACCCGCCGCCACCACCACAACCCGGCTGGGCTGGCCGCGGACACGCAGACGACCTCGACGACCACGAGCTCGACCACCAGCGGGGTCAAGTACCTCGCGCAGATCAACCTGAGGCCGGTCGCGGCGGGCAGCAAGGCGGTCGGGATCGCCGAGATCCTCGAGCAGCACTCGGTGCGCGAGATCGCCATCATCGGCCAGCACATCCCGCCCAACACGAAGCACAACTCCTACGAGGTATGGCTGTACAGCTCGCCGACGCACTTCGAGAAGCTCGGCTTCGTGAGCCCGCCGGTCGGCCGCAGCGGCACGTTCTCCGACGCCCGCGCGCTGCCGGGCAACGCCGCCAGCTACCGGGAGCTGATCGTCACCACCGAGAGCGCGCAGAAGCCGGCCCACCCGGGCCAGGTGCTGCTGCGCGGCACGATCACCCACCTGTCCTAGCAGCGGCCCGATGCTCGAGGGCGGGCCCCCGGGCGCTCAGCCGGCGATCGCGGCCAGCCCCGCGAGCGCCTCGTCGAGCCGCTTGCGCGTGGCGCGCGCGAGCATCCAGCCGCCGGTGCGGTTGGAGCCGCGCAGCCGCTGGGCGTGGTGGATCGTCACCTGCGTCGCCGCGCCGTCCGGCTGCAGAGCGATGCGGATCTCGGAGGCGCTGAGCACCCGCGCGAACGGGCTGCCCTCGAGCTGCTGGCGCCAGACGGCGAGCGCCGGCGGCTGCTCGGACGCGATCTCGTAGTCGACGCGCACCGCGCGTCCCCGGCGGGTCCGCAGCACCTGCGTGAAGCGGCCGGGCTCGACCGCCTCCATGCGCTCCACCCCCGGCCACCAGCGCGGCTGGTGGTGGGGGTCGGCGACGATCGCCCACACGTCCTCCGCGGCGGTCGCGAGCACGCGCGAGCGCTCCACGGTCGTCACGCCGACCGGCACGCTGGCGCTCGCTACTCCGCGTAGCGGATGAGCGAGGTGACCGGGTGCGGCGCCAGGCGGGCGCGGCCGCCGAGCGCCTCCAGCTCGATCAGGAACGAGCAGCCGACGATGCGCCCGCCGAGCGAGGTGACGAGCTCGCACAGCGCGCGGGCGGTCCCGCCGGTGGCGAGCAGGTCGTCGTGCACGAGGACACGCGCGCCGTCGGCGAGCGCGTCGGAGTGCACCTCGAGCGCGTCCAGCCCGTACTCGAGCGCGTACTCCGCGCTCACCGTGTCGGCGGGCAGCTTGCCCGGCTTGCGGGCGGGGACGAAGCCGGCGTGCAGCTGCCGGGCGAGTGCGGCGCCGAGGATGAAGCCGCGCGCCTCCGCGGCGACGACGTAGTCGACCGGCTGGTCGCCGACGCACTCGGCCAGCCCCGCGAGCGCCTGCTCGAGGCCGTCGGGGTCGAGCAGCAACGGCGTGATGTCGCGGAACAGGATGCCGGGCCGGGGGAAGTCCGGGATCTCCCGGACCAGCGCCCGCAGGTCGACGGTCTGCTCGGGCACGGCGGCGCTCGGCTCAGGTCGCGATCCGGCGCAGATCGCGGATCAGCAGCAGGTGCTTGAGATGGGTCGTCACCGACGCGAGGTTCTCCAGCGCCTCGATCGCCTCCTTGCGACGCTCGGGGTTGCGCGAGCGCAGCGCCGGGGCGAGGATCGACTGCAGCAGCTGCGACTCCCGATCGGCGGAGCTGCGGAACACGCGCAGGTTGCGGCCGCCGACGCCGTAGCGAGCGAGCTCGGAGACCGCGCGGATGATCTCGCGGTCGGTCTCGTCGAAGAACCGCGTGCCCGCGCGCGACTCCCCCTTGATCACGCCGAAGTCGACGAGCTCGCGGATGAGGTCGGCGTCCGCGCCCGTGTCCTCGACGATGTCCCCGAGCGCGTACTGGGCGCCCTGGTCGCGGACCGCGACCGCGGAGCGGCGCACGCCGATCCGCTCCGCGGCGTTGCGGGGGCCGAGCCCACCGGGCGCGACGTCGCGCTCGGCCCGTCCACCGGCGAGCTCCTGGCGGATCACCCGCAGCGGCAGGAACTCGTCGCGCTGGAGCCGCAGGATCGTGCGCAGGCGCGAGATGTCGTTCTGGGTGTAGAGCCGGTATCCGCCCTGCGTGCGGCGGGGTGTGAGCAGCTTCTGGTCCTCCAGGTAGCGGATCTTGGAGATCGAGATGTCGGGGAACTCCTGGACGAGCGCCTTGCAGACGGCGCCGATCGTCACCGCCTTGGGCGTCGGGCGGCCATCGGCCTCGCCGACCTCCCCCGTCGGCGCCGGGCAGCGCGAGCGCGGGCACGACGGCCTCGGTCCCGTCGACGTCGGTGTGGGTGGTGTCGGTGGAGGGCATCAGTCCTCGTCCCCTTCACCCGGCGGTCGCTCGCTCTCCCAGGAACGCGAGCTTGTATTTGCCGATCTGCAGCTCGTCGCCGTCGGCGAGCCGGTGCGAGTCGATCCGGTGGCGGTTCACGTAGGTGCCGTTCAGCGAGCCGCAGTCGTCGAGGTAGTAGTCGTTGCCGCGGCGCACGATCAGCGCGTGGTCGCGCGACACCGTGACGTCGTCGAGGAACACGTCGGACTCCGGCCGCCGGCCGACCGTGATGCGGTCGCCGCTGAGCGGGAAGCTCTCCCCCGCGCGCCCGCCGCCCGAGCGGATCACGAGCGCCGCGCCGCGGGCGACGACGCCCGACAGCTCGACCGCCTCCACCTCGCCGGTCTCGCCGATCCGGTAGGTGGCGGTGCTCACCCCGGGCGACTGCTCGCTGGAGGCCAGGAACGCGCCGCAGCGCTGGCAGTAGCTCGCACCGTCGTCGTTGGCGAAGCCGCACTCGGGGCAGTGCTGAGCCATGGTCGGACCGCTCGCCTGGGGCCGGACCTGCTACTTCGACTCGTCCTCGAGCGCGACGCGTCCCGACAGGATGTCGGTCAGCTGCTGCACGTCGGCGCCGGTGATGACGAGCTCGCCGGTCTCGTCCTTCTTGCGAAGCCGGTTGACGAGCTCGGCGCGCAGGATGTCGAGCCTGCCGTGGAGGATGCGCCGCTGGTAGGAGACTTCCAGCTCCTCTTCGGTGAGCTGCTTGATGAGATCCTTCAGCTCCTGGTCGTTCAGCGAACCGAGGTCGGGAAACGTCTCGTCCATTCTGTCTTCCTCCGAGCCCAGGATGAGATGGTTTGCTGGGCGAGCGCGAGTATAACCGCCACGCCCGTAGGGTCAAGCTGAGCTTGAGGCTATCAGCGCGAGGCCGCGCACCGCACGTAGAGCGCGGTCGCGATGAGCGCGAGCGCCAGCCCCGCGTAGAGCATGATCAGCGCCAGCCAGTGCACCCCGGCCATCGCGAAGAACGGCGCGCCCATCATCGGCGCCACGCCGACGCGGCCGAACCAGTTGATCTCGATCTCCACCCGCTTGGAGAGCGCGTAGCGGCTGAGCGCGAGCATGAACAGCTCGCGCGCGACCGCGACCGCGAGCGCCCAGCGCGGCAGCAGCGAGAAGTCGAACGCGACGGCGACGCCCGCGATGATCAGCAGCCGGTCGACGATCGGATCGAGCAGCGCCCCCAGCCGGCTGTACTGGCCGGTCAGCCGGGCCGCGAAGCCGTCGAGGTAGTCGGCCCAGCCGATCACCGCGTAGACCACCGTCGCCACGGTGTCGCGGCCATCGCGGCTGGAGAGCGCGAGGATCAGGAACACCGGGATGCCGAGCAGGCGCAGCAGGCCGATCGCGTTCGGGATCGTCCACGGATTGAGCGGCTGATCGGACCGGGTCTGCTCGGGATTGGGCCCCGAGCGGTCGATCCCGAACAGGCGCTTGCGCGAGATGTGCGGGCTCACGTGGGCCTCCGTGTCGCCGCCCTGGACCGCCTCAGGGCAGCTCGCGCCAGAGCCGGGCGACCGCGTCGGCGGCGCCGGCCAACGGCACCGTGCGGGAGTCGCGTCCGCGGCGCACCTGGACCTCGATCTCGCCGGAGCCGAGCGTCCGCCGCCCGACGGTGAGCCGCAGCGGGCAGCCGACGAGCTCGGCGTCGGCGAACTTCTCCCCCGGGCCGGCGTCGCGGTCGTCGTAGAGCACGTCGAGGCCGGCCTCGCGCAGCTCGTCGTAGAGGCCGTCGGAGAACGTCCGGTCGTCGCTGCCCGCCTTGCCGAGCGTGACCAGCTCGACGTCGAACGGGGCGACCGCCCGTGGCCAGGAGATCCCCTGCTCGTCGGCGTACTGCTCGACCGCCGCCGCGGCGGCCCGCGCCGGGCCGAACCCGTAGCAGCCCATCCACACCAGCTGAGCGGTGCCGGACTCGTCGAGGAAGGTGGCGCCGAGCGGCTCGGAGTAGCGGGTGCCGAGCTTGAAGATGTTGCCGACCTCGATCGCGGGCTCGATCCGGAGTGCGGAGCCGTTGATCGTGTCGCCGGCGACGACCTCGCGCACGTCGACGGTCGTGTAGGCGAAGTCGCGGCCTGGGGCCACCCCCTGCAGGTGGGCGTCGACCCGGTTGGCCCCCGCGACATAGACACCGCCGGCGTCGGAGGCACCGTTGGCGGTGACCGCCGCGTCGAGCAGCACCTCCAACTGCGCTGCGACCGGCCCGACGTAGCCCGGCGGGCCGAGGCGCGCCTCGATCTCCTCGGCGCGCGCGGCCCGGAAGCCCTCTCCGAGCGCCGTGCGGAGCTTGATCTCGTTGACCCGGTGGTCGCCGCGCACGACCACGAGACGCATCTCGCCGCCGTCGGTGACGACCGGGAACGCCTTCAGCGTCGCGCCCGCGGGAATCCCGAGCTGCCCGGTGAGTGCCTCGATCGTCCTCGCGCCAGGGGTCTGGACGAGCTCCGGCGCGTCACGTGGCGCGGGCAGGGCGACCGGCTGAGGGTCGGCCGAGGCGACCTCGACGTTGGCGGCGTAGCCCGCGGCGAGCGCGACGTCGTTCTCGCCCGCAGCGCACGGCGCCATGTACTCGTCGGCGCCGAGGCCGCCCATCATCCCGACGTCGGAGGCGACCCGATACCACTCCAGGCCGCAGCGATCGCAGATCCGCTCGTACGCGTGCGCGATCCGCTCGTACTGGGCGTCGAGGCCCTCGGCGTCGCGGTCGAACGTGTAGGCGTCCTTCATGATGAACTCGCGGGTGCGCAGGATCCCCGCGCGCGGGCGCGGCTCGTCGCGCTCCTTGACCTGGAAGTGGTAGAGGTTGAGCGGCAGGTCACGGTAGGAGCGCACCGCGGCGGCGACGTGGCCGGTGACGATCTCCTCGGAGGTCATCGCGAGCACGAGGTCGGCGCCGCGGCGGTCGGTGAGCTTGAATAGCTCCTCGATGTCGTAGCGGCCGGTGCGACGCCACGGGTCGGCGGGCTGCATGACCGGCATCAGCAACTCCTGGCCGTTCGCCGCATCCATCTCCTCGCGGATGATCTGCACGATCCGCTGGTGCACGCGCCAGCCGGCGGGCAGCCAGGACCACAGCCCGGCCCCCACCTGGCGGATCATTCCGGCCCGGACGAGCAGCTTGTGCGAGAGCGCCTCGGCGTCCGCCGGGGGCTCGCGCTCGGTCGGCAGGAAGTAGCCGGACAGGCGGGTCATGGCGCCACAGCCTACCCAGGAGCATCGCCCGTCTGTACTCGCCGCCACCGCGGGGTATGTTGGACACGACGAGCACTACATCCCGTGACAAAGGAGCCTCCCGATGGCCTACTCAGTTCCGGATCTCCCCTACGACTACGCCGCGCTCGAGCCGCACATCGACGAGGCGACGATGCGCGTGCACCACGACAAGCACCATCAGGCCTACGTCGACAAGGTCAACGCGGCGCTCGACGGCACCGAGTGGGACGGCAAGCCGATCGAGGAGGTGCTCAAGAGCCTCGACGCGCTGCCCTCCGACAAGGTCAACGCGGTGCGCAACAACGGCGGCGGCCACTACAACCACTCGCTGTTCTGGGAGTGGATGTCCCCCGACGGCGGCGGCGAGCCTCAGGGCGCGCTCGCGGACGCGATCGGCTCCGCGTTCGGCTCCTTCGCCGACTTCCAGGCGAAGTTCAAGGAGACCGGCGTCAACCAGTTCGGCTCCGGCTGGTCGTTCCTGGTCCACGACGGCTCGGGCCTCGCGGTCGCCGGCTACCCCAACCAGAACAACCCGATCAGCGACGGCAAGACCCCGCTGCTCGGCGTCGACGTCTGGGAGCACGCGTACTACCTCAAGTACCAGAACAAGCGCCCGGACTACATCGACGCCTTCTGGAACGTCGTCAACTGGAAGAAGGTCGCCGCGCTCTACGACGCGGTGAGCTGATCGCTGCGGCGGTCTCCGGTGGTGCGAGCGGCCCCTCCGGGGGCCGCTCTCTGTCTCCAGGGGCAGTGCGCGCCGTGCGCATGGCCGCGACGCTGGCGACATATCGCGGGGCGTGGGCCGGATTTGCCACCGCCGTACGCATGGCCGCGACGCTGGCGACATATCCGGCTCCGGTCGGACAGCTGCACCCCCGATCGACAGCCCAAGTGGTGGGCGCACATAGTGGGCCCACTTCATTGCCCGTAGCCTCGCGGCGAACCCCCTGAACGACCGGAGCCGCCCTCTGACGGCCAACCGGCGTCAGGCGCGCGTGAAACGGCGCCCGACGACCGGCGACTGGGCATCGTCGAGGCGGGCCGGGGCGGTGATGTCGGGCCCGTTCTCGGCGGCCTCCTTCTCGAGCGCGGCCAGCCGCTCGGGCGTCATCGCGGTCGCGTCCTCGTTCTCGGCGAGCCAGTCGGCGGCCTCCGCGGCGGCGGCCTCGTCGAACTCGACGACCTTGCCGCGCTCGTAGTACTTGTCGATCTCCTCGAACAGGACGTCGACGAGCTCGTTGGTCTTCACCTTGCGCAGCGGCTCGCCCTTGGAGTAGACGATCCCGGAGTCCTTGGCGCCGGAGATGCCGAAGTCGGCGTGGCGCGCCTCGCCGATCCCGTTGACCCCGCAGCCGAGCACGGAGACCTCGATCGGGTCGTCGTAGGCCTCGAGGCGGTGCTCGACCTCGGCCACGACCGAGTCCATGTCGAACTGCAGCCGCCCACAGGTCGGGCAGGCGATGAGCACCGGGCCGCGCTCGCGCAGCTTGAGCGCCTTGAGGATCTCCCAGGCGACCTTCACCTCCTCCTCGGCGTGGAACGTCGAGAGCGAGATGCGGATCGTGTCGCCGATGCCGTCGGCGAGCAGCGTGCCCAGGCCGACGGCCGACTTCAGCGACCCCGACCACTTCGTCCCCGCCTCGGTGACGCCGAGGTGCAGCGGGTACGGGATCCGCCCGGCCAGCAGCCGGTTGGAGGCGATCGTGTTCGGCACCGAGGTCGACTTCATCGAGACCTTGAAGTTCTGGAAGTCGAGCCGCTCCATCAGCTCGACGGTCTCCACCGCGGCGGTGACGAGCGCCTCGACCGGGTTGTCGTACTCGAGTCGGCGCAGGTGCTCGGGCAGCGAGCCCGAGTTGACGCCCACGCGCAGCGGGGTGCCGAGCTCACGCGCGACCTCGATCACCTCGGCGACCTTCTCCGGGCCGCCGATGTTGCCCGGATTGAGCCGCACGCAGTGCGCTCCGGCGCGCAGCGCCTTGATCGCGAGCGTGTGGTTGAAGTGGATGTCGGCGATGATCGGGATCGGCGACTGCGCGACGATCGTCTTGAGCGCCTCGGCGTCCTTCTCGCGCGGCACGGCGACGCGCACGATGTCGGCGCCGGCGTCGGCGACCCGCCGCACCTGGGCCAGCGTCGCCTGCAGGTCCGCGGTCTCGGTCTTGGTCATCGTCTGCACGGCGACGGGCGCTCCGCCGCCGATCGGCACGGAGCCGACGTGGATCTGTCGCTCGGAGGACATGGCAGGAAGTCTAGTTGGGGCCTCCGTCGCCGCCCGCGGGCCGCGGTCAGACCACGGGCGGCGGTCCGCCGCGCCGCCGGCGGAGCGCGAGCACGCCGAGCAGCGCCGCGAGGATGACGAGCACGACCGCGACGATGATGATGATCGTCGTCGCGCCCGAGCCGCTCGAGCCGCCCGAGCCTTGCCCGTGCAGGTCGTGCAGCAGCGCCTGGTGCAGGACCGTCGAGCAGTTGGAGTACTGCGAGGTCCCCGCCGACATCATCGACAGCGCCTTGCGCAGCCACGAGACCGGGTAGGTGCGGGTCAGCTGCCCGTGGTTCTGGCAGTCGTTGAGGACCGTGAGGCCGTTCTTGGTGGTCGCCTTGGCGCCCGAGGCGACGGCGGGGCTCGCCGCGGTCGTGGTGTGGCTCGTCATCGCCGAGGTCGTGTGGTGGACCTGCGACGCCGCGTGGTGGGCGTGGTGGTGCCCCGAGGCGGCGAGCGCGGGGCCCGCGCCGCACAGCAGGCAGAGCAGCGCGCAGACCAGCGCGAGATGGGGAGGCCGCCTCATCGGTCCCGCAGCATATCGGCGGCCCACGGACGGACCCGGCGCCCGGCGAGCGCCAACCCGATGTCAACCGAGTGCCAACGCGATCGCCCCCGCAACCCGAAACTTCCGCGCTGATCCGTCGTTATTCTCATCCGCTTGCCCGGATCAGATCCCAGACCCGAGCCGCACCGTCCGAGCCTGCTCCAGTCGCCCCGCGCGCTCGGCGCGGGGGCGGAGCGCTGCTGGTCGCGGCGATCGTGATCGTCGTCGTGCTGATCGCCTCCGGCGGCGGCTCCGGCGCGAGCAACGCTCCGCTGCCGATGCTCAAGGTCGGCAAGATCGTGCTGCCGAGGGCCGACGCCGGCCGGCAGGACCTGCAGACGATCTACACCCCCGGCGAGGAGATCTTCACCAATCCGGCCGGCATCATCCGGGAGGCGCACGATCTCGGGTTCGATCGCATCAAGGTCAACGTCGCCTGGAACTCCGTCGCGCCGGACGCGTCCTCGACCCGCAAGCCCCACTTCGACGCGGCCGACCCCGGCGCCTATCCCGCCACCGGCTGGGCGATCTACGACGAGATCATCCGCCTGTGCGAGCACTATCACCTCGGCGTCGACCTCACGCTCGCCCCGTTCGTGCCCCGCTGGGCCGAGGCGCCGGGTGAGCCCAACCCGCCATCCACCCCCAGACCTGGAACCCCTACCCGGGGATGTTCGAGCAGTTCGCGCAGGCGGTCGGTGCCCGCTACAGCGGCCACTACACCCCCAAGCGGCAGAAGAGCCCACTGCCGCGGGTGAGCTTCTGGTCGATCTGGAACGAGCCCAACCAGGGCTCGCTCGGGATCTCGCCCCAGGCGATCGACCACAACAAGGTCGAGTCCGCGCCCTACCACTACCGGCTGCTCGCCGACGCCGCGTGGACGGCGCTGCGCAAGACCGGGCACGGCAGCGACACGACGCTGCTCGGCGAGTCGCGCCCGTCGGCAACGTCGGCGCGATCTACCCGGGCAACTTCGCCAACATGATGCCGCTGCGCTTCGTGCGCGCGCTCTACTGCGTGGGCGCGAACCTCGCGCCGCTGCGCGGCCAGGCGGCGACCGTCCGCCACTGCCCGGCGAACGCGGCCGCCTCCAAGCGCTTCGCCGCCCAGAACCCGGTCCTGTTCAGAGCCACCGCGTTCGCCGCGCACCCCTACCCCCAGGCGCTCGCCCCCGACGAGACGATCCCCGGGGGCTCCGACGACGTCGTGCTCGCCCAGCTGCCCAAGCTGTTTCACACGCTCGACCGCGTGCAGTCTCTCTATGGCTCGCACAAGCGCTTCGATGTCTATGACACCGAGTACGGCTACCAGACCAACCCGCCGAACGTCCAGAGCGGCTACGTGAGCCCGAAGAAGGCCGCGGCGTGGCTGAACTGGTCGCAGTACATCTCGTGGCGGTTGCCGCGGGTCCTGTCCTACGACCAGTACCTCATCCAGGACCCGGCGCCGATCCCCCACAAGCCGTACTCGCGCTTCTCCAGCGGCATCGAGACCTACAAGGGCGCCCGCAAGCCCGGCTGGGATGCGCTGCGGATGCCGATCTGGCTGCCCGTCACCCACGAGTCCAAGGGCGCGACGCTCGAGGTCTGGGGACAGGCCGGACCGGCCAAGACCTACCCGATGTCCAAGCGCGCGCCCGCCGAGATCCAGTTCAAGCCCTCCTCCGGCGGCGCGTGGAAGACGCTGAAGAGCGTCTCCACCAAGACCTCCGAGGGCTATTTCGACACGCCGGTCTCGTTCCCGGGATCGGGCTCGGTCCGGATCCGGTGGGCCCCGCCCTCCGGCGCCGCGATCATCAGTCGTACGGCCGACATCGCCGTCGGCTGACGCTCGGCCGCGGAGGCGGTCGAGCCTCGGTTCACACGAGCAAAACCTGCGGAATCCGCAACTTCTGACCGCCCACTCCTGTTGTGAGGACCATGTCTAAACCGACTCGCATCCGTACCGCCCTGACCCACCGATTCGCCGCCGCCGGAGCGCTGTCCGCCGGCGCGGTCGCCGCGCTCGGCCTTGCGCTGCCCGGCACCGCCGCCGCCTCGCACGGCCAGATCGCGATGATCCAGGACGACGGCCAACTGCTCGCCAATCCGGCGGGAACGCTCGCCAAGATGCAGGCGCTCGGCGCCACCACCGTCCGCGTCGAGGTGTCCTGGAACCAGATCGCCCCGCACCCCAACGCGACCAGGAAGCCGAGGTTCAACGCGAGCGCCCCGGGCGCCTATCCCGCGGCGAACTGGAGCGCCGACGACGCGATCGTGCGCGCCGCGGCCGCCGACGGGATGACGGTCGACTTCGTCGTCTCCGAGGGCACCCCGCGCTGGGCCGAGGGATCGCACATCCCGTCCAACTACCTGGTCGCCCATAACCCCGGCGCCAGGTACTTCTCCTGGAAGCCCAACGCGGCCGCCTACGGCCAGTTCATGCGCGCGATCGCGACGCGCTACGACGGCCGTTACACCCCGGCCGGGCAGAGCTCGGCGCTGCCGCGGGTGCACTTCTGGACGCTGTGGAACGAGCCCAACTTCGGCGAGTTCCTCGGCCCCCAGGCGACCGACACGTCGCGGATCTCCTACGCGCCGATGCTCTACCGCAACCTCGTGCGCGCGGGCTACGGCGCGCTGGCGAGGACCGGCCACCGGCACGACAAGATCCTGATCGGCGAGTTCGCTGCCCACGGTTCGTCGCTCAGCATGGGCAGGCACGGCCGCACCTGGCCGCAGGGGCTGCCCGGCAACGCCGGCCAGACGCAGCCGATCCCGTTCGTGCACACTCTCTACTGCCTCAACCAGCGCGGCGGCAAGCTGGCCGGGCGCGCCGCCCGCCAGGTCGGGTGCCCGACGACGGCGAAGGGCCGCGCCCGGTTCCGCAAGGACAACCCGGGCCTGTTCAACGCCTCGGGGGTCGGCGACCACCCGTACGCCAACAACGCGACGCCGCGCAGCGACGGCAAGGGCAACCCCGACTGGTCGACGCTGCCGAACCTGCCCAAGCTCGAGGCCGCGCTCGACCACGGCACCGCCGCCTGGGGCTCGCATCGGCGCTACTCGATCTACAACGACGAGTACGGCTACGTCACCGACCCGCCGCAGACCAACCGCACGAAGTCGGTGCCGGTCGCCAAGGCCGCGAAGTACATCAACTGGGCCGAGTACATCACCTACAACGAGCCCCGCGTGGCCAGCTACGACCAGTACGTGCTCCAGGACGGCGCGCCCAACGCCACGACCGGCAACGGCGGCTTTGCGAGCGGTCTGTACACCTCCGCGGGCAAGCCGAAGGCGACGCTCAACGCGTACCGGATGCCGCTGTGGCTGCCGAGCGCGACGCTGCGCCGGCCGGGCCGGCTGAAGGTCTGGGGCGAGGCCCGTCCCGCGTTCTCGGCCGCCAGGGCCACCAAGCACGCCCAGTCGGTCGAGATCCAGTTCCAGGCGCACGGCAAGGGCGCGTGGAAGACGATCGACAGGGTCAAGAGCAACCGCTACTTCCTGGTCCGCCCGCGGTTCAGCGAGAGCGGGAACGTGCGTCTGCGCTACACGTACCCGTCGGCGACGACCGACTCGCTGCTGCCGCTCGGCGTCGGCGGCTCGACGATCGTCAGCCGCAAGCAGCCGATCGTCGTCAAGTAGGTCCGGCCTCAGCTCACCGATCGCGGCACCCGCCGCGATCGGTGGCCCGCGGCTCGGGCACCGGTCTGTCGGGCGGGGCGCTGCCGCTCGCCGAGGGCGTGCTGATCGTGCTCGCGCGGATGCGGCGGATCGCCCAGGTCGACCTCGACAACCAGCGCGTCGTCGTGCAACCGGGCGTCACCAACCTCGCCGTCTCCCGCGCCGTCGGCCCGACCCACTTCTATCCGCCCGACCCGTCCAGCCAGATCGTCTGCTCGATCGGCGGCAACATCGCCGAGAACTCGGGCGGCGCCCACTGCTTCAAGTACGGCTTCACGACCAACTATGTGCTCGGGTTGCAGGTCGTGCTCTCCGACGGGACGCTCACGCGCCTGCGCCGCGACGATCCCGGCTACCGGCTCGATGCCGGCGCCGCGCTCGTCGTCGAGGTCGACGGACCGCGCGAGGAGTGCGAGGGCGTGGTGGCGGCGCTTGAGCAGATGTGCGAGCACGCCGGCGCGTTCGACGTCCGGCTGGCCCGCAGCGATGCCGAGCGCGACCTCATCTGGCGCCCCCGCAAGGCCGCGTTCGCCGCGATGGGCCGGATCGCGCCCGCCTACTACGTGCAGGACGGCGTCATCGCGCGCACGCGCCTGGCCGAGGTGCTGCGCCAGATCGACGCGCTCGCCTCCGAGTACCGGCTGCGCGTGGCCAACGTGTTCCACGCCGGCGACGGCAACCTGCACCCGCTCGGGTCGGGGAGCTGCGCCGGCGGCTGCCGCCGGGCGCGACCGCGGTGCTGCGCGACTGCCCGCCGGGCGCTCGAACCGGATCGCGGATCCGTGGGGCACGACGCCCGAGGGGCCGTTCGCGTTGATGCGCGCGCTCAAGGCGCGCTTCGACCCGAGCGGGACCTGCAACCCCGGCGCTTTCGTGGGCTCCATCTGATGGCCGGTCCCGCGCCGATGCACCGGAGCGACCGCCCATGACCGCGTTCGACGAGCGCCGGCCGCCCGAGACCGAGGTGATCGCCGACTGCGTGCACGGCGGCTTCTGTCTCGACGCCTGCCCGACCTATCAGCTGTGGGGCCAGGAGGCCGACTCGCCGCGCGGGCGGATCGTGCTCATCTCCGAGGGCCTGGAGGACGGCGCCGAGCTGTCGCCCGAGACGGTCACCCACTTCGACCGCTGCCTGGGCTGCATGGCATGCGTCACCGCCTGCCCCTCCGGGGTCCGCTACGACCGGCTCATCGAGCGCGGGCGCCCGCAGATCGAGCGCCATCACCGCCGTCCCAGGGCCGAGCGGGTGGTGCGACGGCTGCTGTGCGAGACCCTCCCCCCCCGCGGCGCCTGCGCGCGCTCCCGCCGCTGCTGGCGCTGTCCGAGCACGTCCCCGCGCGACGGCTGCCGGAGCCGCCGCGCCCGCTCGCCGAGGTGGCGCCGCGCCGGCCGGCCGTCGAGCACCGCGCGCCGATCGCGGAGTTCACGCCGGCGCGCGGCGAGCGTCGCGGCCGGGTCATGTTGCTGCTCGGCTGCGTGCAGCGGGTGTTCTACCCGCAGGTGCACCACGCGACGGTGCGGGTGCTCGCGGCGGAGGACTTCGACGTGCTCGCGCCGGCGATGCCCGACTGCTGCGGCGCGCTCGAGCTGCACGGCGGCGCCGAGGACGCGGGGACGCGGCGGGCGCGAGACACGATCGACGCGCTGGGGCAAGCGGCCGGAACCGGCGGACTCGGCGAGGGCGACCACGTCGTCGTCAACGCGGCCGGCTGCGGCTCGGCGATGAAGGAGTACGGCGAGCTGCTGGGCTCAGACGCCGCGCGCGCGTTCTCCGAGCGCATGCGGGACGTCACCGAGCTGCTGGGCGCGATCGAGCCGCGGGCGCCGCGCGGCCCGCCGGCGATGCGCGTCGCCTGCCACGACGCCTGTCATCTCGCGCACGCCCAGGGGATCCGGCGTGAGCCGCGGGAGCTGCTCGCCGCGATCCCGGAGCTCGAGCTGCTCGCCCGCTCGATCGCGGGGGGCGGCGCTCCGTGACGTCGCTTCAGTGCACCTGGAACGTGCCGTTCGACAGCCCGGTGATGTCGTTGGAGAGGCCGATCACGAACAGCACGAGGATGAGCACGAAGCCGACGACCCCCGCGCGCTCCATGACCGCGAACGGGATCCGCCGGCGGCGCACCTTTTCGGCGATCGCCCAGAAGATGTGCCCGCCGTCGAGCGGCAGGAATGGGAACAGGTTGATGATCCCCAGCGACAGCGAGATGAGCGCGAGCACCTCGAACGCCTCGGTCGTGCTCGCGGCGAAGTAGTTCGCGGTCGCGTCGTAGCTGCCGACCACCCCGTGGAGCTGCCGGCGGTCCTTGGGCTCGAAGATGTGGACGATCCTCGACACCGTCGTCGTCGTGACCGACCACAGCTTCGTCACCGAATCGGAGCCCGCCTGCAGGAACGTGGGGTGCGTGACGCGGTCGTGGGCCGCGAACACGATCCCGATGAGCATCTCGGTCTCGCTCTTGCCGTGGCCGAGGCTCACCTTCTGATAGCGCGGGCGCAGCGACACGGGCACGAGCCGTCCGCCGCGGCGGACGACGAGCCTCACCGGCGTACTCGCCAGGCACCCGGTCGTCGGCGTGCCCGCGCAACGGTGGCGCTCGATCAGGCGATGGAGCTTCGGCTCGGGGCCGCGGACCCCGTCGACGGAGACGATCCGATCGCCCGGCTTGAGCACGTGGGCGGCCGCGCCGGCGCGGTCGACCGTCGCGACCCGCGTGCTGACGCTCTGGGAGATGATCTCCCCGCTGCTCATCAACAGCACCCAGACGATGACGATCGCGAGCACGATGTTCACCGCGGGGCCGGCGGCGATGACGACGATCCGCTTCCAGACCGGCTGGTTGTAGTAGGCACGGGGCAGGATCTCCGGGGGGATCTCCTCGTGTGGTGACATCCCGGTGATCTTCACGTAGCCCCCGAGCGGGATCGCGCCGATCCCGTACTCGGTGTCTCCGCGCCTCACCTTGGCGATGAGCGGCGGGAAGAACAGGCAGAAGCGCTCCACGCGCATGCCGACCGCCTTGGCGGCCATGAAGTGCCCGCCCTCGTGCAGGACGATCAGGGCGACGAAGCCCAGGAACGCGTATAGGTAGGGCATGGCTGATCAGCGACTTTGGCAGCGGCGGATATGAGTCGGGTAAGGGGCCGGCCTGGCTGAGACTCTAGGCGGAGCCGAGCGCCGCCACCAGCTCCGTCGCGACTCGCCGGGCCTCGCCGTCGGCGTGCGCGAGCGTGTCGAAGGAGTGCACCGGGGCCTGGGGCGTGCGCTCGAGCGTCCCCTCGATCACCCGGGCGATCGCCGCGAACGCCAGGCGGTCCTGCAGGAACGCGTGCACCGCCACCTCGTTGGCGGCGTTGAGCGTGCAGGGCGCCGTCCCGCCGGCGATCCCGGCGTCGCGGGCGAGCCGCAGGCAGCGGAACGTCTCGTCGTCGACGGGCTCGAACGTGATCGCGCCCAGCTCGGCGAGGTCGAGCGCCCGCACCGGCACCTCGACGCGCTCGGGGTAATGCAGCCCGTAGGCGATCGGCACGCGCATGTCGGGGTAGCCGAGGTGCGCGAGCGTCGCGCCGTCGCACAGTTGCACGAGACTGTGCACGATCGACTGCGGGTGGACGATCACGTCGATCCGGTCGTAGGGCGTCCCGAACAGGTGGTGGGCCTCGATCACCTCCAGACCCTTGTTCATCAGGGTCGCGGAGTCGATCGTGATCTTGCCCCCCATCGCCCATGTCGGGTGGGCGAGCGCCTGCTGCACCGTCACGTCCTCGAGGTCCTCGGGGCGGCGGCCGCGGAACGGCCCGCCCGAGGCGGTGATGATCAGCCGGTCGACCGTCCCGGCCGCCTGCTCGGCGAGCAGCTGGTGCAGCGCCGAGTGCTCGGAGTCGACGGGGATGATCGACGCGCCCGTCGCCTCCGCCAGCTGGGTGACGAGCTCGCCGCCGACGACCAGCGACTCCTTGTTGGCCAGCGCGACGTCGATCCCCTCGGTGAGCGCCGCGACCGTCGGCACGAGCCCGGCCGAGCCGACGATCCCGTTGAGCACCAGGTCGCAGCGCTCCTCGACGATCAGACGCACGAGCCCGTCGGGCCCGGCGAGCACCTCGCCGTCGGTCCACACCTCGGCGGCGCGCGCGGCGGCGTCGCGGTCGGCGAGCGCGAGGCGGCGGACCCCGTGGGCGCGCGCCTGCTCCAGCAGCGTCTCCCAGCTGCTGCCCGCCGACAGCCCGACGACCTCGATCTCGCCCGCGGCTCGCGAGATGACGTCGAGCGCCTGGACGCCGATCGACCCTGTCGAGCCGAGGATCACCACTCGCCGTGCCATCAGCGGGGGAATTGTAGGTCGGGGGTCCAGCCGCACCCGTCCGCTCGCCCGCAGGCGGCGCGACGCCTCAGTGCAGCAGCCCGATCCACACGTAGTAGCCGCCGACCGCCGTGAAGATGATGGCGTCGAGCCGGTCCAGGGCGCCGCCGTGGGCGCCGAACAGCGTGCCGGCGTCCTTGGCGCCGGCGTCGCGCTTGACGACCGATTCGAACAGGTCGCCGATCGGCCCGAGCACGGCGACGGTGATGCCGAGCAGCAGCGAGTCGCTCTCGCTCAGCCACGCCTGCTGGAAGCGGCCGGCGATGAACACGGTGAGGACCGCGGTGAACATGCCCAGGAACAGCCCCTCGACGGTCTTGTTGGGCGAGATCGCGGGGGCGAGCGGCCGGTGGCCGAACATGCGGCCGCCGACATAGGCGCCGGTGTCGGCCAGGAACGTCCCGAGCATCACGTCGATCACGATCGATTTCCCGTGCGGCAGCTGGCGCAGCAGCTCGGCGTGGGCGAATCCGAGACCGATCCAGACGATCCCGAGCAACGTGCCCGCGATCGCGACCGTCGGCATGTTCTCGCGCCCTTCGAACACGACCGCCAGGAACGTGACCGGAACGCTCGCCATCGCGACCTCGAGCATCGCCTGATCGCCGCCGAAGCGGGCGGCGATGACCATCGCCAGGGCGGCCGCGTAGCCGACGAGCGCGACGGGCCGCCAGCGGTCGAGCATCCGGTAGAGCTCCATCAGGCAGAGCACGGCGATCACCGCCATCAGCCCCATCCATGCCGCTCCGCCCACGTCGACGAGCACGATCGCGATGAACGCGAGCGGGATCGCCACCACGACGCGGCCGAACAGGTCCGAGCCCTGGGACCGCCGCCTCGGCTCCGGCTCGCGCCGGGGCCGGCGGCGGGGCTCATGGCGCTCGGCGCGCGCCTCGGGCTGCTGCGGCTGCGCCTCCGCCTCCCGGCGCTCGCGGCGGGCCCTGCGTTCGGCGCGCTCCGCCCTCTCCCGCTCGGCGCGCTCCGTCCGCTCGCCGCGCTCGGAGCGTGCCCGGCGCTGCTCGGCCCGCCCGCGGTCGGCTCGCTCGGCGGACATCAGCGACCCCCGAAGCGGCGCCGGCGCTCGGCGTACCGGTCCAGGGTGCGGGCGAACACCTCGCGGGTGAAGTCCGGCCACAGCTCGTCGCAGAAGACCATCTCGGAGTACGCGGTCTGCCAGATGAGGTAGTTGGAGATCCGCTGCTCGCCGCTGGTGCGGATGAGGAGGTCCGGGTCGTGCATGTCTGGGGCGTAGAGGTGGGCCGCGAACTCGGCTTCGGTCGTCCCTGTGAAGGTACGCGCCGCGTCGATGATCTCCGCCCTGCCACCGTAGTTGAAGGCGATGAACAGCGTGATCCGCGTGTTCTCGGCGGTGAGCCGCTCGGCCCACTCGATCCGCTCCACCAGGCTCGGCGGCACCGGTGCGGTGCGGCGGCCGACGAAGCGGATGCGGACCCCCTCCTCGTGCATCTCCTGCGCCTCGTAGGTGATGCGGCGCTCGAACAGCGCCATCAGCCCGGCCACCTCGTCGTCCGAGCGCGTCCAGTTCTCGGTCGAGAACGAGTAGACGTGAGCTGCTTGATCCCGAAGTCCGCCGCGGTGCGCAGCGTCGCCTTGACCGTGTCGGTGCCGGCCTCGTGACCGGCGAGCGTGGGCAGCCCGTGGCGCTCGGCCCAGCGGCCGTTGCCATCGGTGATGATCGCGACGTACCGGGGCCACCCCTCCTTGCGGTCGGCGCCGAACGGGGTGGGGTGCAGCGCGGTCATCCGCCTACACCTCGAGGATGTCGTCTTCCTTGTGCTTGAGCGCGTCGTCGAGGTCGGCCACGCTGGCGTCGGTGACCTTCTGCAGCTCGGTCTCCGCGCGGTGCTCGTCGTCGGACCCGACCTCGCCCTCCTCCTTCAGCTCGCGCAGGTCGTGCATCACGTCGCGCCGGATGTTGCGGATCGCGACCCGACCTCCTCGGCGATGTGGCGCACGACCTTGACCAGCTCGGCGGCGCTCCTCGGTGAGCTCGGGGACCGAGAGGCGGATGAGGTTGCCGTCGTTGCCGGGCGTCAGGCCGACGTCGGAGTCGATGATCGCCTTCTCGATCGCCTTGATCGAGCTCTTGTCGAACGGCTGCACGGTGAGCATGCGCGGCTCCGGGAGCGGTGATCGGGGCGAGCTGCCGCAGCGGCGTGACCGTGCCGTAGTAGTCGACGCTCACCCGGTCCAGCAGCGCCGGTGAGGCACGGCCGGTCCGCACCGACCCGAACTGGTCGCGGGTGGACTCGACCGACTTGGCCATCCGCTCGCGCGCGTCGGCGAGCAGCTCGTCGATCATCTCCGAATCACTCATCGCCTCGTCTCCCTCGTGCGTGGCGTCAGCCGCCGACGGCGAACCGCGCGTAGCGGCGGATGACGATGTTCTCGCGCGTCTCGGAGATCAGGGCCTGGCGCAGCTGCTCGATCGTCTGGCCTTCGTACTTGCCCTCGTTGACGTGCTTCTGGCGCAGCAGCACGACCTCGTCGAGCCACTTGTCGAGCTTGCCCTGGACGATCCGCTCGCGGACGTTCTCGGGCCGGTCGGCGGCCTGCTCGGTCGCGATCCGGACCTCGCGCTCGCGGTCCTCGGAGGGGACATCCTCCTCGGTGATCGCGAGGATCGACGGGACGGCGGCGATGTGCATGGCCACCTCCCGCGCGAACTCGACGAACTTCTCGTTGCGGGCGACGAAGTCGGTCTGACAGTCGACCTCGACGATCGCCCCGATCTTGTTGCCCGCGTGGATGTAGCTCTGGACGGCACCCTCGGTCGTCTCGGCGCCGGCACGCTTGGCGGCCGACGCCTCGCCCTTGGCGCGCAGCAGCTCGGCGGCCTTGTCGAGGTCCCCGCCGGTCTCGGCGAGCGCGTCGCGGCAGGCCATCATGCCCGCCCCGGTGCGGTCGCGGAGATCCTTGACGTCCTTGGCGGCGACGGCGCTCACGATGCGTTCTCCTGGTCTGCGGCGGAGTCGGTGCCGGAGGTCTCGGCCGTCTCGGTCGTCTCGGCGGCGTCCGGTCCGGCCGCGGTCGTGGGCGTCACCGGCGCCTCCGGCTCTCCGGCCGGGACCGCGGGCGCCGGCGGCTGCGGATCCTCGGCCGGAGCCGGGGTCTCGGGTTGCGCGGGCGGCTCGGCCTGCGCCGGCGGCTCGGCCGGCTGGGTCTGTGCCGGCGGCTCGGCCGGCTTGGCCTGCGCCGGCGCCTTAGGCCGCTCGGCCGGCTTGGCCTGCGACGTCGGCTGGGGCGGAGGCTGCTCGGCCGGCTGGGCCTGCGCCGGCGGCTGTGCGGCCGGCCGGCCGGGCTTGGGGGCCGCGGCGGGCGGCGTGGCCGGCTGCGCCGCCGCGGCGGCGGCGAGGGCCGCCTCCTGGCGCACGCGCTCCTCGGCCTCGAGCCGGGCCTTCTCCTCGGCCTCCAAACGGGCCTTCTCCTCGGCCTCGCGGCGCGCCTGCTCCTCGGCCTCGCGCCGGGCGCGCTCCTCGGCCTCCTGGCGCTCGCGCTCCAGGCGGGCCCGCTCCTCCTCCTCACGGAACTGGTTGTGGCCCTGGGCGACGACGTCGCCGATCGCGCTCGTGATCGCGGCGCACGAGCGGATCGCGTCGTCGTTGCCGGGGATCACGTAGTCGATCCCCTCCGGGTCGCAGTTGGTGTCGACGAGCCCGATGATCGGGATGCGCAGCCGCTGGGCCTCGCGCACCGCGATCGCCTCGGTCTTGAGGTCGATGACGAACACGGCGTCCGGGACGCGCTGCATGTTCTTCACGCCGCCGAGGTTGGCGCGCAGCTTCTCCATGTCGGCCTGGGCCGCCATCCGCTCGCGCGTCGGCAGCAGCTGCAGCTGGCCCTCGGCCTCGTAGCGCTCGAGGTCGTGCAGCCGCTTGATCCGGTGGGAGATCGTCTGGAAGTTCGTGAGCAGACCGCCGAGCCAGCGGTGGTTGACGTACGGCATGTCGGCCGCGCTCGCGATGTCCTTGATCGCATCGCGGGCCTGCTTCTTGGTGCCGACGAACAGCACCGTGCCGCCGTGGCGGGCGATGTTGTCGGCGAACGCGCGGGCCTGCTGCAGCAGCTCCTCGGTCTGCAGCAGATCGATGATGTAGATGCCGTCGCGCTCGCCGAAGATGAAGCGTCGCATCTTGGGGTTCCAGCGCCGCGTCTGGTGGCCGAAGTGCACGCCGGCCTCCAGCAGCTCCTTGATCCCGATCTCGGGCATGATCCTGCTCCCTTGTCTCGTGGTCCGTCGGATGGCCCGCCTCTGCCGGCGGCACGGACCTCGGCGGTTCGCCGAGGCAGGGCCCGCGCCTCCGACCCGTCGAGGCGGGGTCGGGGTGATTGACGTGGTCCAGTCTACGCCAGTTCTCCGCGCCGCCGACGTTGTGAACGGATGGTGGGTCGCCGCTGCCTCATCCCGGCGGCGGCCGCCGCGATCCGGTCCTCCATCCCCCTACCTCCGGTGGACCGGTTCAGCCAGGCGCGGCGGGGCGGCGGGACGGGCCGCCCCGCCGCCAGCCGGCCGATGCACGCCGCGGGTCGGTCACACGCGACCGGCCCTGATCGAATACGTGTCGGATGGAGACCGAGCGTGACCTCTTCGAGGACTTCGAGCGCTTCTATCGCGCCAACCTCGAGGTGGTGCTGGCGTTCTGCGTGGCCCGCACCGGCGACCCGGAGCTCGCCGCCGACCTGGCCGCCGAGACGTTCGCGGCCGCGCTGTCGCCCGCGACCGCTACTCGCCGCGCCGCGGCTCGGCGTCGCGGGTGGCTGCTGGGGATCGCGGCCCACAAGACGATCGACGCGCAGCGGCGCGGCCACGTCGAGCGCCGCGCCCAGCGCCAGCTCGGGATGGCGCAGATCGCCTGGACCGAGGACGACATGGACTACGTCGCGGGCGTCTCCCGCCGGCCGCTGGAGCAGCTGCTCGCGGAGCTCCCTGACGAGCAGCGACAGGCGGTGCAGGCGTACGTCGTCGACGAGCGCGCGTACGCCGAGCTCGCCCGCAGCGCCGGGGTCTCGGAGCAGACGATGCGCAACGGGTCAGTCGCGGCCTCGCCGCGCTGCGCCGCCAACTCGACAAGGAGCCCCGATGACCAGTGGATTCGACCAGCTCGGGCGCGAGCTGACCGCCGCCGAGCGGCGGCTCGCCAATGGCCGCGCCCAGCCCGGCCGCCTCCGCGGCCTGCTGCTGGGGCTCGCCACGACGGCGGTGGTGGCTGCGGTGGTCGCGGCCGTCCTGCTCACGGGCACGACCGGACGCGATCACGCGTACCAGCGGCGGCGGCGCCCGCCAGGTCGGCCGGGCACGGCGCGGTGCCGCGAGGCGCCTTCGCTCTCCCCTGCGCGGAGCGCGTCGGCACGCAGCCGCCGCCGCGCCACACTGCGGATCGTCCGCGGCGTCATCGCTCTGCCGGCGAGCCCCGGCGAGCGTCGCGCCCTACAGACGGGCAGGACCTCCTCCGGGTGGCTGTTCGCCAAGTGGGGGCTGTGGGTCCGCGGCGGCGCCCGCGTCCAGCTGATCGTCCCCACGCCGCTGCGCCACCGGCTGACGATCACCTGGGGCAACGCCGGCGAGGGCAACCACGGAGCGCGGATGGTCGACAGGGGCTGCAGCGCCGGACATGCGCGATGGCTGAACTTCGCGGGCGGCTACTGGGTCAGGCGTCCGATGTGCGCGACGTTGATCGTCGAGACCGGCCGTGGGGGTGGGCCCAAGGTCCGGATCGGGATCGGCACGCCGTGCCCGGGACAGCTGCCGCCGCTGCCCCCGACCCAGCGCTGACCCCGCGTCCCGGACCGTCCGCCCGAGTTCGTCGCAGGCGTCGCGTCCAGCGCGACGCCTGTGCCAAATCGTGCGACGGCCACCCGGTTTGTCACGGCCGGCCGGTCCCTCGGGCCCTCGCGCACGGCCGGTCCGTGAGGGCCTCGCGGCCGACCCGCCCCTCGGGGCCCCGCGGCCGACCCGCCCCTCGGGGCCCCGCGGCCCGCCGGCCCGTCAGGGCCCCGCGGCCCGCGCCAGCGCCTCTCGCAGGTCGTCGGGCAGCTCCGAGACGACGTCGACGGGCTCGCCGGTGACCGGGTGCGCGAACGCGAGCCGCGCCGCGTGCAGGAACTGGCGTCGCAGGCCGTAGGCGCCGGCGTGCCCGTACTGCGGGTCGCCGGCGACGGGCAGGCCGATCGCGGCGAGGTGCACGCGGATCTGATGGGTACGGCCCGTGTCGAGCACGATGCGCAGCAGCGCCGCCTCGCCGAGCAGCCGCTCGACCTCGAAGTGGGTGCGGGCGTCGCGGCCCGCGTCGGTGTCGATCGACATCAGCATGCGGTCGCGGCGGTCGCGGCCGATCGCGCGCCTCGATCGTCCCGGTGCGCGCCTGCGGAACCCCCTCGACGAGCGCGCGGTACTCGCGCCGCAGCTCGCGCCGTGACAGCTGCCGCCTGAGCGCCCGGTGGACTCGTCCGAGCGCGCGACGACGAGCAGCCCGGAGGTGTCGCGGTCGAGGCGATGCACGATCCCGGCGCGAGCCGGATCCTCGCCGCCACCCACCCCGCGCGCGGCGAGCGCCTGCGCGAGCGTCCCCGTCCGGTGCCCGCGGGCGGGGTGCACGACCACCCCCGGCGCCTTGTCGACGACGAGCAGGTGGTCGTCCGCGAAGGCGACCGTGTACAGCGTGCCCTCCCCCGCCCCGGGCTCGGCCGCCGCGGCGACGGGCTCGTCGGGCAGCGCGACGGCGACCGTCTCGGCGGCCTCGAGCACGTGGCGCTTGGCGACCACGCGCCCGTCGACGGTGACGGCGCCGGCCTCGATCAGCGCCTGGGCGCGGGCGCGGGACCCGAGCGGCTCGGCGAGGAAGCGGTCCAGGCGGATCCCCGCCCCCGCCTCCCCCGCCCGCAGCCGCAGATCGCTCACCGGCGCTCGGCCCGCCCGGCCAGCTCGAGCACGAGCAGCAGCGTGATCACGCCGACGGTGATCGCGATGTCCGCGACGTTGAACGCCGGCCAGTCCGGGAACTTGATGAAGTCGGTCACCGACCCGTCGAGCAGGCGGTCGAGCAGGTTACCGAGCGCGCCGCCGACCAGCAGCCCGGTCGGGACCCACAGGCCGCGGCGCGTGGGATGGCGCGCGAAGTAGACGAGCAGCGCGACGAGCGCGAGCCCCTCGACGACGATCACGAACGGGCCCGCGCCGGAGAGGACGTCGAACGCGACGCCGGTGTTGCGATAGTGCACGAGCCGCAGCACGCCGGGGATCACGGTGTGCGATTGCAGCAGGCCGATGTGGCCGCGGACGAGATGCTTGGTGATCCGGTCGATCGCGATCACCGCGGCGGCCAGCAGCACGGCCTTGAGCGCCTGCCTCATCGCCCGTGACCCGTCCGGAGGCGGCTCAGCCGGCGATCAGCGACGTGATCACGGCGCGCACGACGTAGAGCACGATGATCGCGACGATCGGCGAGAAGTCGAACGACCCGAGCGTCGGGATGAACCGGCGGAACTGGCGCAGGTAGGGGTCGCACACGTCGCGCAAGAAGCCGAGCACGGCGTCGGTCCAGCGCGCGTACGGCATCCGCAGCCCGAACGAGAACAGCATCGTGAGCAGGATGTGGATGAAGATGAGGACGATGTAGACGAAGAACAGCGCGCTCACGTAGTTGGCGATGTCGCCGCGCGTGACCGCCGCCAGCGCCGTCATGTCTGCATCCGGTCGACGGCGTCGACCGCGTCGGCGAGCGCCACCCGCAGCCCGGCGCGCTCGAGCGCGTCGAGCCCGCGGGCCGTGGATCCTCCGGGCGAGGTGACCTCGCGGCGGACGGCGAGCGTGTCCCCCTCCCGGACCGCGAGCAGATCCGCGGTCCCGGCCATGGTCGCGATCGTCAGGCCGGAGGCGACGTCGGGGCTCAGCCCGTGACGGATGGCGGCGTCGGCCCACGCCTCGGCGACGAGCGCGAGATACGCGGGGCCGACCGCGCTCACGGACGCCGCCGCGCCGAGCAGCCGCTCGGGAACCCGGGCGACCCAGCCGACGCGCTCGAACAGCTCCAGCACCTCGTCGCGCAGGACCTGCTCGCGCAGCGCCTCGTCCGCGTCGGCGATCGCAGCGTCGGGGCCCGGATCGGCCCACAGCAGCACGCCGCGGCGCACCTCCACCGGCGTGTTGGGCTCGATGCGGAACACCGGCACCCCAGGGTACGCGCGCCACAGATCGCGCAGGGTGATGCCGCCGAGGATCGAGACGACCGCCGTGGCCTCGCCGGCGATCTCCCGGGCGACGGCGTCGAGCTGGTGGGGCTTGTGGCAGAGCACGACGAGATCGGCCTCACGGGCGACCTCCAGGTTGCTCGCCGCCCGGCCGTCGAGCTCCAGCGCCAGCGCGGCCGCGCGGCCTGAGCCCGAGTCCGAGCAGAGCACCGGATCGCCCCATCCGCGGGCGAGCGCCCGCGCCATGTTCCCGGCGCCGATCAGTCCGACCTTCATGGGCATGGAATGTATCGGCGCGACCGGCTCGACCGAGTCGGTCGACCGATCTCAGGACTGGTTGTAGAAGCCCTTCTCGACGAGGGCCGCGCGCTGCTCGGCGGAGACCTCGACGTTGCGCGGCGTGAGCAGGAACACCTTGTCGGCGATCCGCTGCATGCCGCCGTCCAGCGCGTAGGTGAGGCCGCTGGAGAAATCGATCAGGCGCTTGGCGAGATCGGTGTCGGTGCCCTGCAGGTTGATGATGACCGGGATCGAGTCCTTGAACTTGTCGGCGACGTCCTGGACGTCGTTGAACGACTTCGGGGCGACGAAGTGCACGCGCACATCACCTCCGCCGCGGCCGTTCGGGCTGGATCGTGGCGTCGAGACCGGCCGCAGCGAGGTCGTGCGCCTGTCGACGGGGTCGTCGGCGAAGATGTCGTCGATCTCGTCCCGCCGCCGGCGAGCGCCCGTCAGCTTGCGGACGTTGGGGCGATCCGCGTAGCTCTCGCGGATCTCCTCCTCGGGCTCGGCGGGATACTGCTCCTCTTCGTACTCGTCGTAGTCGTCGTCCTCGGCGAGGCCGAAGTAGACGAGCGTGCGGTGCCAGGTGTCGCGAATCGGCATAGCGATGACTCAGGTTCGCCTGCGAGGCGGGAAACCCTGCACCGGATTATGCCGCGCTCGCATAGAGGATCGCGCCGAGGCGCACGATCGTCGCCCCTTCGCGGGCGGCGACGGCGTAATCCTGACTGGTTCCCATCGACAGCTCGCGCAGGCCGTGCGCCGCCGCCAGCTCGGCGAGCGCGGCGAAGTGCGGGCGGCTGTCCTCGGGCGCATCGGCGCGCGGCGGCATGGTCATCAGGCCGACCACGCCGACCGGGCAGCGTTCCAGGAATCCGCGCAGATCGCGGGGCGCCACGCCGCTCTTGCCCGCCTCGCCGGCGACGTTGACCTCGACGAGCACCTCGCAACCGGGGGGCGCGTGTCGCCCGAGCTGGGCGAGCGCCGACTCGCTGGCGACCGAGTGGATGAACCGCACTCGGCCGACGATGTCACGGACCTTGCGGCTCTGCAGCGCCCCGATGAAGTCCCAGGTGAAGCGCTCGCCGGCCACCTCCTGCTTGGCGATGAGCTGCTGTGAGCGGTTCTCGCCGACGAGCGTCACTCCGCCCTCGGCGAGCGCCGCCAGGCACTCGGCGGGCAGGTACTTGACGGCGGCGAGGATCTCCACGGACCCCGGGTCGCGTCCCGTGTCGGCGATCGCCTCGCGGACGCGCTGGAGGTTTGCCGCGACGGTCTCGGGCGCCAGGCGCTCGATCAGGTCAACCACGCGACCCCCGCCTGGCGGCCGGTGACCCCGTCGTCCCGGCGGTGGGAGAAGAACAGCTCCGGACAGCAGATCGTGCACAGCCCGAGCGCGTGGACGGCTCCGACGCCCGCCTCGGAGAGCTGCGCGGACGCGATCGCGGCGAGGTCGAGGTTGTCCCCGTGGCGCGCCTGCGGGCGGTCGGCGAACACCGCATGCACCTCGGCCCCGACCTCGTAGCAACATGGTCCCGCGCCGGGGCCGACCGCGGCCTGCAGTCGGCCGTGGGGTCCGCGCCGAGCTCGCGGACGCGGTCGACCGCCCGGCCGAGCACGCCGGCGGCCAGCCCTCGCCAGCCGGCGTGGGCGACCGCCACCGCGCCGCCGCCGGCGACCGCGACGGTGAGGCAGTCGGCGCCCAGCGCGCCGAGCGCGACGCCGGTCAGCCGGGTGGCCCGGCCGTCGATCCGCGGCCGCTCGCCGATCGCCGCCGGGTCGTCGAGCACGGCGACCTCGTCGCTGTGCACCTGGTACATCCACGCGGCCGGCGGCGCGCCGATGAGCTCGCCCAGACGGACGCGGTTCGCGTCCTGGCGGCCCGGCTCGTCGGCGGTCCCGAAGCCGAGGTTGAGCGACGCGTACGCGCCCTCCGACACGCCGCCCCGGCGGGTCGTGAACGCGGCGCGGGCGCCGGGCAGCGCGATCGTGAACTGCCCGTTCTGTTCGCGGAACGGAGCGGGGACGGCCATGCAGCCGAGGCTACCCCGACGATCCCGCCCCCTCCCCCCCGCGGGCGGCGTCCAGCGCGACGGCGAGCTGCCGCTCGCGGGTCGGCGCGACTCCGTCCAGGCGCGCCCCGAGGGCCGCCCGCAGCCCCTTGGACACCGCCGGGCCGCGGCGCACGCCGGCGCCGATCAGGTCGTCGCCGTCGATCTCCAGGCGCACCTGGGCGTCCTCGCAGAGCCAGCGCGTGAGCGCGGCGGCGACCGGTGGCGAGCCGAGGCCGGCCGCGAGCGCGACCGTCACGGCCGGCCGGCCGGGAGCGCGTCCAGGAGTCGCGAGGGCGGGCCGTCGCAGGCACGCGCCGGGCGAGCGCGCGCGCCTCGGCCGCGGCGGCGAGCACGTCGCCACGCGCGCGGCGGTCGAGGGCGAGCCGCTCGAGCAGCGGTCGCCGCTTCGGGCTCGGGGACGTCGAGCAGCGCCGCGGCGAGCACGACCCGTGCCGGATCCGCGGGTGACCGCGCCGCGGCGGCGAGCGCCCGCCGCGCGACGCCGGGATCGCCCAGGCCGAAGCCGGGGGCGAGCGCCGCGTCGAGCCCCAGGTCGCGCATCATCTCGAAGCCGGCCACCGGATCCCGGTCGGCGGCGAGCAGCCACAGCTCGGCGCCGATCCGTCCGCCGCTCACGGTCGCGAGGGCACCCGCGCCGATCGCCTCGCGGGCCAGCCGCGCAGTGCCGGGCTCGACCGCGAACCCGAGCCGTCCCGCGTAGCGCGCGACCCGCAGCAACCGGGTCGGGTCGTCGAGAAAGCTGCGTTCGTGCAGCACCCGCAGCCGGCGGGTCTCGAGGTCCTCGACGCCCCGCGCCACCGCGAGCAGCCGGCCCGCGTCGGGCCCGCTGAGGCCGAGCGCGACCGCGTTGACGGTGAAGTCCCGGCGCGCGAGGTCCTCGCGGATTCCGGCCGGCGTGATCTCGGGCAGCGCACGGGCGCGGCGTAGGTCTCGGCGCGCGCGGCCGCCAGGTCGTACCGGACGCCCTCGGGGCCGCGCACCGTCGCGGTTCCGAAGCGACGATGCACGCGCGGCCGCTCGCCGGCCGCGGCCAGGCGTGACGCGAGCGCCCGGACGTCTCCGGCGACGACGAGGTCCAGGTCGAGCGGCGCGGCGCCGAGCGCCAGGTCGCGCACCGCGCCTCCGACGAGGTAGACCTCCTGGCCGGCGTCGCCGATCGCCTGCAGCGCATGCGCGGCTCCGGGCAGCGCCGCCAGGCGGCGCGACAGCTCGCGGGGGTCGGACAGGACCACCCGTGCATGATCGCGCGGGCGGTGGTCGGCCGGCGCCGCGATCCTCCGGGCGCCGGAGCGGCTTTAGCATGGGCCGCCATGAGGTTCCTACCGCGGCGGCCGCTGTGGCGAGCGGTCCTCGGGCTCGCGGTCGTCGGCCTCGGCGTCGTCATCGCCGGGGCCGTCGCTCCTGCTCTCCAAGCCCGGCAACGTCTCCCATCCGAACGTCCAGTTCACCGCGCCGCGCACCGCCCCGACGACGACGAGCAGCACCACCACGCGCCGGCACGCCTGGCGGCCGGGTTCTCGTGGCCGTGGTACGGCTACAGCGCCGCGCGGACCCGGGACTTCGCCGCGCCCGCCGATCTGCACGCGCCGTTCATGTCGGCTGGGCGTACCACTCGGGCGCGCTGTTGGAGTTCCCGCCGTCGATCCCGCACGACCAGATGTTCTTCATGGACGACAGCGGCTACGCGAAGGAGATCAACCTGCGGACGGGCAAGGTCGGGTGGACCCGGCGGGTCGGGACGCTTGCCGCGGCGACGCCGGCGATCGACGCCGGGCCGGGGTCGTGCTCATGCCGGTGCTCGCCGACCACGGCAACTCGCCCGGCAACGGGCGGTTCGTCGCGCTGTCGATGCGCAACGGCCACGTGCGCTGGTCACGGCCGCTGCGGGCCGGCAGCGAGTCCTCGCCGATCGTCAATGGGCGGACCGGTGTACTTCGGGGGCCAGGGCGGCACCCTGTACGCGCTCAACGTCGCCAACGGCCACGTCCGCTGGACCTACAAGGCGTCCGGCGCGATCAAGGGCGGGCCGGCGCTGTGGCACGGCAACCTGTTCTTCGGCGACTACGCGGGCCGTGCCTACGCGGTCAGCGCGGCCAACGGCCACAGGGTGTGGGCGGTCTCCACCGAAGGGGCGCGCCTCGGCTTCGGTTCCGGCCAGTTGTACGCGACCCCGGCGGTCGCCACGGCCGCGTCTATCTGGGCAACACGGACGGCCGGACGTACTCGTTCGGCGCGCGCAACGGGGCGCTCGCGTCGGCGACGGGCACCGGCGGCTATGTGTACTCCTCGGCGGCCATCGCCAACCCGCGGGGGCTCGGCCCGACCGTCTACGCCGGCTCCTATGACGGCTACTTCTACGCGTTCGACGCCCGCTCGGGCCGGGTGCGCTGGCGCCACTGGGCGGGCGGGAAGATCTCGGCTCGGCGACCCTGATCGGCAACGACGTCTACTACGCCGACCTGGGGACGCATACGAGCGCCGGCCTGAACGCGACCAGCGGCGCGCGCGTGTTCTCCTTCCACGACGGCGCCTTCACGCCGGTCGTCGCCGACCGCCACGCGATCTACCTGATCGGGCACGGCTCGATCTACCAGATGCTGCCGACCCGCCGGTCGCGCGGGTCCGGGCACACCCGTCGCGGCGCCGCCCGTCACCCGGCGCATCGCTCGCGCCACCACAGCCGCCATCGCCGGCACACGTGATCCCCCGGCCCCACGGGGCAATCGACACGCTTGCTATACTTCAAGGTCTATGCGTTGTCGTAGTGGAAGTCACTGTCAGAGACCGGCCGAGAGCGGACGCCGGTTATGCGCGGAGCACGCGGCGGAGCTCGATCGCATGCGCGAGGAGCTCAAGGATGCCGCCGCCGCCCGCATCGGACGTGGCCGGCCGAAGCGGTCGTCGACGTGCTGCCGGCCCGGCTGCTACAAGCTGCGCGTCCCGCCCGCCGCGTACTGCGACGCATGCGCAGCGGCCGGGTACGTCGAAGAAGCCGCGTAGCGCGGCCGGCTCGCGCCGGATCTCACCCACCGTCAGGTCGTGTGCCTCGTCGTGGCGCGCGCCGAGGTCACTGGACGGCGCGGACGGGCAGTCCCGCCCCGGCGAGCGCCCGCTTGATCTCGCCGACCGTGAGCGCGCCGTAGTGCAGGATCGACGCGCACAGCACCGCGTCGGCGCCCGCCCCGAGCGCCGCGACGAGGTCGTCGACGCCGCCGGCGCCGCCCGATGCGATCACCGGCACCGCGACCGCCTGGGCGACCGCCGCGGTGAGCGCCAGGTCGTAGCCGGCGCTCGTGCCGTCGCGGTCCATCGAGGTGAGCAGGATCTCCCCCGCCCCCCGCGCCGCGCCCTCCTCCGCCCAGGCGACGGCGTCCCGGCCGGTCGCCGTGCGGCCACCCGCCACGAACGCGTCCCAGCCGGGCGCGCCCCCGCGGGCCTTGGCATCGATCGCGAGCACGACGCACTGCACGCCGAAGCGCGCGCCGAGCTCGTCGATGAGCTCGGGCCGGCGCAGTGCCGCCGAGTTGACCGAGACCTTGTCGGCGCCCGCGTCGAGCACCGCCTGGGCGTCGGCGACCGAGCGGATGCCGCCGCCGATCGTGAACGGGATGAACAGCTCATCGGCGACACGGCGGGCGAGCTCGACGACCGTGGCGCGCGTGTCCGAGGTCGCGGTGATGTCGAGCAGCACGAGCTCGTCTGCGCCCGCCGCGTCGTAGCGGGCGGCGAGCTCCACCGGGTCGCCGGCGTCGCGCAGGTCGACGAAGCCGGTCCCCTTCACCACCCGGCCCGCGTCGACGTCGAGGCACGGGATGATCCGCTTGTAGTGCACCGCGAGCCAGGCTATCCCGCGCCGTCGAGCGCGGCCTGGCCCTCGGCGACGGTCAGCCGGCCCTCGAACAGCGCCGTGCCCACGATCACCCCGCGCAGCGGCGGCAGCGACGCCGCCCGCAGCGCGACCAGGTCCTCGACGCTCGCCACCCCGCCCGAGTAGACGATCTCGCCGCCCCCGCCGATCACCTCGCAGGCGGCGCGCAGCGCGGGCAGGTCAGGGCCGCTGAGCACGCCGTCGCGCTCGATGCACGAGAACACGAACCGCTCGACGCCGCGGTCGCGGAGGCCGGCGAGCGCGGCGGCGGCGCTGATCTCCGTCGTCTCAGTCCAGCCGGCGGCGGCGACCCGCCCGCCGCGAATGTCGACGGACACGACGATCCGCTCGCTCCCGTGGGCGGCCACCATCGCCTGGGCGAAGCCGGGATCGCGCAGCGCTCCGGTGCCGAGGATCGCCCGCTCGGCGCCGGCCGAGAGCACCCGCGCCACCGCCTGCGGGTCGCGCAGCCCGCCTCCGACCTGCACCGGGACGGTGACCGCGGCCGCGATGCGCGCGACGTGGTCGAGGTTGGCCGGCGCCCCTGCCCGTGCCCCGTCGAGATCGACGACGTGCAGCGCCCGGGCGCCGTCGCCGACCCAGCGCAGCGCCGCGTCGAGCGGATCGGCGTCGTAGACGGTCTCGTGGTCGAACTCGCCGCGGGCCAGGCGGACCGCCTTGCCCTCGCGGATGTCGACCGCGGGCCAGAGCGCGATCGGCGAGCTCACGTGTGGATCATCGGCCGCGGCGCGTCGGCGACGAGCCCACAGAACGCCGCGAGCAGCGCCAGGCCGTGGGCTGAGGACTTCTCCGGATGGAACTGGGTGCCCATCACCGCTCCGCGGGCGACGACCGTCGCGAACGTCTCCCCATATGTCGTCGTCGCCACTACGTCGGCGGGATCGGAGGGGCGGGCCGCGTAGGAGTGGACGTGGTAGAACGCCGCGCCCCGCTCGGGCAGCCCGGCGGTGAGCGGCGCCGCCCGCACCGGGCGCACCTCGTTCCAGCCGATGTGCGGGATCCGCAGCGGCGGGGTGCCGGTCGCCAGGCGGGTCACCTCGCCGGCGAGCAGGGACAGGCCGGCGGTCTCGCCCAGCTCGGTGGAGCGCTCGAACAGCAGTTGCATCCCCAGACAGATGCCGAGCAGGGGCCGCCCCTCGGCGGCGGCTGACCGGATCGGCGCGATCAGCTCGAGCTCGGACAGCGCCGACATCGCGGCGCCGAACGCCCCCACCCCGGGCACGACAAGCCCGTCGGCGGCCGCGAGCGCCCGCGGGTCGCAGGTCACCGTCACACGCGCGCCGACATGCTCGAGCGCCTTCTGGACCGAGCGGCGGTTGCCCATCCCATAGTCGACGATCGCGACGGTCGGGGCGCTGGTCACACGAGCGATCCCTTCGTCGACGGGATCCCCGTCTCGGTCGGATCGAGCGCGACGGCCGCCCGCAGCGCCCGCGCGGCGGCCTTGAACGCCGCCTCGATCATGTGGTGCACGTTCGTCCCCGCCTCGATCGTGAGGTGCAGCGTGATCCGCGCGTGCACCGCGAGCGCGCGCAGGAACTCCTCGCACAGCTCGTAGTCGAACTCGCCGATCGCGCCCTGGGGCAGCGAGGCCTCGAACGCGCACAGCCCGCGGCCCGAGACGTCGATTGCGCACGCCGCGCGCGCCTCGTCCATCGGCACGGTCGCCTGGCCGTAGCGCGCGATCCCGGCGCGGTCGCCGAGCGCCGCGTGGAGCGCCTCACCGAGGCAGATGCCGACGTCCTCGACCGTGTGATGGCCGCCGGTCTGCAGGTCGCCGGACGCGTGCACCGTGAGGTCGAGGTGGCCGTGGCGGGCGAGCAGGTCGAGCATGTGGTCGAAGAACCCGATGCCGGTCGCGCGCTCACCCACGCCCGTGCCGTCGAGCGCGAGCGACAGCGAGATGTCGGTCTCGCCGGTGCGCCGGTGCAGCTCGGCGCGGCGCCGCTCAGCCATCGTCGCGCGCCTCCATCGAGCGGGCGTGCAGCTCGAACCCCTCGGCGCGCGCGACCGGCGCGGCGGCTCGGGCGAGCGCGCTCGCGCCTGCGCCGATCCGCACCTCGGAGAAGTGGCGGCGGAAGTGCGACGGGGAGAGCCCGGAGCCGAAGCGAGCCGCGCCGTTGGTCGGCAGCACGTGCGTGGAGCCCGCGACGTAGTCGGAGAACGCGGTGCCCGAGCGGGCCCCGATCAGCACGCAGCCGGCATGGCGGATATCGGCGGAGAACGCTTCGGCGCCGCGGCCCATCAGCTGCAGGTGCTCGGGGGCGAACGTCTCGGCGACGACGAGCGCCTGGTGCAGCTCGCCGACCGCGATCAGCCGGACGATCGCCTCGCCGTCCTCGGCCGCGTCGACCCGCTCCTGCACCGCGTCGAGCAGCCCGTCGGAGTCCGAGAGCAGGATCACGATCGACCCCCGACCGTGTTCGGCCTGGGCGAGCAGGTCGAGCGCGAGTGCCTCGGGGTCGACGGCCTGGTCGTCGCCGTCGGCGACCACGACGAGATCGCTCGGGCCCGCGAAGCCGTCGATCGAGACCTGGCCGAACACCTGCCGTTTGGCCTCCTGCACGTACAGATTGCCCGGGCCGACGATCACATCGACGGGCGTCACCGACTCGGTGCCGTACGCGAGCGCGGCGATCGCCTGCGCTCCGCCCATCCGGTAGGCGACAGTGGCGCCGGCCAGCCGCCAGGCTGCGAGCAGAACCGGATCGACGTCGCCGGTCTCGCCCGGGGGCGAGCACACGGCGATCTCCCCCACTCCGGCCACGCGGGCGGCGACGACGCCCATCACGACCGTGCTCGGGTAGGGCGTGCGCCCTGCGGGCACGTAGACCGCGCCGCGCGCCAGCGGCACCTCGCGGACGCGCACCTCGTGGCCGCCGGGTGCCCCGGACGCGGTATCGAAGCTCACCGTGCGGTCGACCGCGAGCTGCGCCTCGGCGACGCGGGTGACGTTGGCGATCGCGAGCTCCAGGCCCGCGCGGATGTCGCCGTCCAGGCGCTCGAGCGCCGTGTCGAGCTCCGCCGCGGGGACGACCAGCGACGCGGGGGTCGCGCCGCGGGTGTCGAGCTCCCGCGTGAAGTACCGCAGCGCGTCGTCGCCGCTGGCGCGCACTCGCTCGATGATCTTCGTCACCGTGCCGGCCACCGACTCCGGCGCGGGCACTAGGTCGCGCAACTCCCGCGCGAGCGTGGCGGCGTCGCCCGACAGCGTCTGGCGCTCAGATCGCACGGATCTGCTCCGTCAGCGCGTCGATCTCGGCGGCACGCAGCTTGTGGGCGACGGGGTTGGCGATCAACCGCGCCGTGGTCACGGCGATCTGCTCGCGGATCACGAGCCCATCTCGCGAAGCGTCGTCCCGGTCGCGGTGAGGTCGACGATCCCCTCCGCCAGACCGGTGAGCGGCGCCAGCTCGACCGACCCCTTCACCTCGACGATCTCGGCCTGGCGGCCGGTGTCCGCGAAGTAGCGGCTCGCGGTCCGCGGGTACTTGGTCGCGATGCGCACGACCCCCAGCCGCCGCAGCGCCTCGGCGCCGCGATCCTCGCCCGCCTCGGAGGCGAGCACCATCTCGCAGCGGCCGAAGCCGAGGTCGATGAGCTCGTACACCTCGCGCTCGGACTGCTCCATCAGCACGTCCTTACCGGTGATCCCGAGGTCGGCGGCGCCGGCCTCGACGTACGTCGGCACGTCGGTCGGACGCATCGTGATGATGCCCACCTCGGAGAACAGCAGCCGCCGGTCGTTGGCGCGCACCTGTGCGGTCTCGATCCCGACGCGGTCCAGCACGTCGAGTGAGTCGGGGAACATCGCGCCGCGCGGCACCGCGATCCTCAGGCGGCTCATCGCGCCAGCCGCTCCTCGCTGGTGAGCGCGATGTGCAGCCGCTCGACGTTGAGCGCGAAGCCGACCGCGGGCAGCGGGTGCCCGAACGTCGCCAGCAGGTCGTCGTAGCGCCCGCCGCGCCCGATCGGCATCCCGAACGCGGGGTCGTACACCTGGAAGACCGCGCCCGTGTAGTAGCCGAGGCTGCGCACCAGCCCGAGGTCGAAGATCACCCGCTCGGCGACGTCGTCGGAGAGCAGCGCGTGGACCTCGCGCAACGGCGCGATCGCGTCGTGGAGCGCGCCCTCCAGCCCGCCGAGCACCTCCGGGCCGCCGCGGGTGCGGGCGAGGCGCAGCAGCAGGTCGACCTGCTCGCCGGCGAGCCCGAGCGAGCGGATCTCCCGTTCGACCCCGACGAAGTCGCCGCGCGCGAGCTCGGCGAGGATCAGCTCGCGCTCGTCGCCCTCGACGCCGACCGCCTCCAGCAGCGACGGGTACAGCGACGCGTCCCCGAGGCCGACGCGGTAGCTGTCAAGCCCGGCGGCGTCCAGCGCGGCGCAGAGCACGGTGAGCACCTCCGCGGTCCCGGTCGCGCCGCCCGCCCCCAGCAGCTCCACCCCGGCCTGCATGACCTCGCGGGACTGCCCGCGCCCGGCGGCCACGCCACGCCAGGCGGAGGCCAGGTAGCAGAAGCGCAGCGGCCCGGCGGCGTGCGCGTAGCGGGTCGCGGTCAGCCGCGCGATCGGGACCGTCATGTCGGGCCGCAGCACGAGCACGTCGCCCTGGCCGTCGAACACCCGGTAGGCGGAGGCCGACACGGGCAGGTTGGCGCGGGCGAACGTCTGCTCATGCTCCAGCGCGGGCGTCGAGACCTCGCCGTAGCCGGCGGACTCGAACACGTCGCGGATGCGGTCGGTCATCGCCCGCAGCTCCCGCATCTCGTCGGGGAGGACATCGCGGGTACCGCTCGGGATGCGATCCGACCCGGTCCCGCCAAGCCCGCCCGCCCGGCCGGGGCGGGCGGGGGCCGGGTCCCGATCCGAGGAGCGGCCGGCCGCGGTCACGCGGTGACGGGCGCGTCTTCCAGGCGGGTGATGCGGGCGCCGAGCTCGCGCAGCCGCTCGTCGATCCGCTCGTAGCCCCGGTCGATCTGGCGGATGTTGCCGATCTCGGTGCGGCCATCGGCGCACAGCGCCGCCACCAGCATCGCCATGCCGGCGCGGATGTCGGGCGACTCGACCCGTCCGCCGCGCAGCCGGCGCGCGCCGTTGACGATCACCCGGTGCGGGTCGCAGATGATGATCTCCGCGCCCATCGCGACGAGCTTGTCGGTGAAGAACAGGCGGTTCTCGAACATCCACTCGTGGACGATCACCGAGCCGCGGCACTGGGTCGCGAGCGCGACCGCGATCGAGGTGAGGTCGGCCGGGAAGGCGGGCCAGATCCCGTCCTGGACGGTCGGCATGTGGTCGCCGCGGTCGTTGCGGATCGCGAGCTCCTGATTGCCCGGGATGATCAGGTCGCGGTCCTGCTCCTCCGAGCGCAGCCCGAGGCGCTCGAATACGAGCCGGATCATGCGCAGGTCGGACGGGCGGGTGTTCCGGATCCGCAGCTCCCCGCCGGTGACGCCGGCGAGCGCCATGAACGAGCCGATCTCGATGTGGTCGGGCGCGATCTCGTACGTGCAGCCGCGCAGCGTCGCCTGTCCGTGGACGGTCATCACGTTGGAGCCGATCCCGTCGATCGAGGCGCCCATCGCGTCGAGCATCCGCGCGAGGTCCTGGACGTGGGGCTCGGAGGCGGCGTTGCGGATGACGGTCGTGCCGCGAGCGAGCGCGGCGGCCATCAGGGCGTTCTCGGTCGCCATCACCGAGGCCTCGTCCATCAGGAAGTCACAGGGCCGCAGGCCGAGCGCCGGGGCGGTGAGGTCGACCTCGTTCCAGCGATCGTCGACCTCGGCGCCGAGCGCGCGGAACGCGTCGAGGTGGGGATCCAGCCGGCGGCGGCCGATCACGTCGCCGCCGGGCGGCGGCATGTGCGCGGCCGAAGCGGGCCAGCAGCGGCCCGGCGAGCAGGAAGGAGGCTCGGATCCGCTCGGCCATCGCCGGGTCGACGTACGTGGAGTCGACCCCCGAGGTGTCGATCTCCAGCTCGGAGTCGGTGTGCCAGTCGGTGCGCGCGCCGAGCATCTCGAGCAGCTGGACCATCGCCTCGACGTCCGCGATGCGCGGCACGTTGTGGAGCACGACGGGGTCCTCGGTGAGCAGCGTCGCCGCGATGATCGGCAGCGCGCTGTTCTTGTTTCCGGCCGGCGTGAACGTGCCGGACAGAGGCACGCCGCCTTCGATGACGAACTTCTCCAGGGGAATCGACCTCGATCCGTGGACGGGGGCGTGAGCTAGGGTACCGGGCATCGTGCAGGAGGATTCGCGCGCACAGGCCTGGGACCTTCTTTGCGAGTGGACGCAGGGCGACTCGCTGCGCCGGCACGCGCTCGCCGTCGAGGCGGCGATGCGGGCCTACGCGACGCGCTTGCACGGCGACGTCGAGCTGTGGGGGCTCACCGGTCTGCTCCACGACCTCGATTACGAGCGCTTCCCCGACATGGAAACCGACGACGGCCACCCCCGGCACGGCGCTGCGCGAGCTGGAGGCGCGCGGCTATCCCCCGGAGCTCGTCCGGGCGGTCGCCTCGCACGCCTCGTTCCTCGGCGTCAGCCGAGACAGCCCGATGGAGAAGGCGCTGTTCGCGGTCGACGAGCTCTCGGGATTCCTGCTCGCCTGCGCCTACGTCCGTCCGGAGGGGCTGGTCGGGATGACCCCCAAGTCGGTGAAGAAGAAGCTGAAGTCGCCGGCCTTCGCCGCGGCGGTGAGCCGCGAGGACCTCACCACCGGCGCCGCGGAGCTCGGCGTCGACTTCGACGAGCACATCGCCTTCGTGATCGCCGCCCTCGCCGAGCGCCGCGCCGAGCTGATGGGCGCCCCGACGGGGTCCGCGTCCTGATGGGCGAAGGCTCGGCGGTGCGGATCGTCGTCCTGGAGGGCGACGAGACCGGTCAGGAGCTGCTCGAGCAGTCGCTGCGGGTGCTCGACGCGGAGCTGCTCGGGCTGCCCGCGCTCGAGCTCGAGCGCTTCGACCTGTCGCTGGAGTCCCGGCGCTCGACGAGCAACGCGATCGTCGACGAGGCGGCGCGTGCGATGCGGGAGGCCGGACTCGGCCTCAAGGCGGCGACGATCACCCCCGAGGGCCGCGGCGACGTGGGCTCGCCCAATGCGATCCTGCGTGAGAAGGTCGACGGCAAGGTGATCGTCCGCACCGGGCGCCGCCTGCCCGGCATCGCGCCGATCGCCGGCGTCCACCATCCGATCTCGGTGGTGCGCATGGCCGTCGACGACGCCTACGGCGCCGAGGAGCGCCGTTCCGGGAGGCGGGCTCGGCGGGCGAGCTGGCGTTCCGCACCGAGAAGATCTCGCGCTCGACCTGCCACGCGGTCGCGGAGTACTCCTTTCAGGCGGCGGCGAAGATGGGCGCGCGCGTGTACGGCGGTCCGAAGTGGACGGTGTCGCCGACGTACGAGGGCATGCTCAAGGAGGAGCTCGACGCGGCCGCCGAGCGGCACCCCGACGTGCCCTACCACCCGGTCCTGATCGACGCGACGTACGCGGGGCTGCTCTCGGGGGCGACGGACGTGCCGCTCGTCATCCCGGCGCTCAACCGCGACGGCGACTGCCTGTCGGACATGGTGCTGCCGATGTTCGGCTCGATCGCGGGCGCCGAGTCGGTGCTGCTCTCATTCGAGGGCGACGAGACGACCGTGGCGATGGCCGAGGCGCCCCACGGCACGGCGCCCGCGCTGCTGGGCAAGGACCTCGCCAACCCGCTCGCGATGATCCTCGCCTGCGGCGCGCTGCTGCGCCACGCGGCCGACCGCCACGGCACGGCCTGCGAGCGCGCGTCGCGCGCGATCTACGAGGGGACGCTGGAGACGATCGCGGCCGGGGTCAAGACGCCCGACCTCGGCGGCCATGCCGGCACGACCGAGTTCACCGGCGTCGTGGTCGAGCGGATCGCCGCCAAGCTCGACGTCTGGTCCTCGCTCGGCTCCTGACGCGCCCGACCGTCGCCGGCGCGTGCAAGATCCCTTTCAGAACACCTGTTCCGTCCGAGCCCGACCGTAGGCTCGAACATATGTTCCAGGCATCGATGAAGCGGCTGCAGCGCCTGCTCGACGTCGTCGACGACATGCTCGTCGGCGCGCCCGAGGAGGACTTGGAGATCGCCGCCCCCCACCCCCATGCGCGCACGGTCCAGCTGCGGATCGAGCGCCGCTCGGGCAGCGTCGCGCCTCGGCCGGCGCACTGCCTGTCGCCGATCGAGCGCCCCGCCGCCCGGCGCACCCGCGACGCGGTTCGCTGAGCGCCGCCGGGCCCCCGGCGTCCCGGCGGTCAGCCGGCCGGGGACGCGGTGTTGGGACGCCGCCGTCAGCCCGCCGCGGGCCCCGTGCGGGACGCTGCGCTCAGCCGGGCGGACACGAGCGCGCTGAAATCGCCCACGTGGTAGGCCATCACGTGCCAGGCGAGGTCGCGCTCGGATTCCGATGCCCGGCTCAGGCGGGCGCCCAGCCGCTCGCACTGCGCCACTCCGGGTGGCAGTTCCCCGGCTCGCCGGTTCGGTCCCGGGGATCGATGGACGTCGCGCGACATGGCTCACGCTCCTTGTGCGATCTGCTGCGGTGTGTACAGCGTCCTCCCCGTTCGCCCTCGTGTCAACCGTCACAAGCGTCGTCACCAGCGGCGCGGATCAGTAGTCGGTCTGGAAGGTGAAGTAGGAGCCTCGGATCGTCCCGGCGAGCTTCGACTTCTGCCGCGCGAACTTGAACCGCGGCGCGAGTTCCTCTGGGATCTCCATCCCCTCGGACAGCTTGAAGCCGACCGCCCGCTTCTTGGCGCCGTCGATCGTGTACATGACGTTGATCGCCAGGCCGCTCTCGTAGAACAGATAGGCCATGCGGATGTTCTGGACCTGGAAGGCGGTCGCCTCGAGCACCGGGGACGAGATGACGATGTCGCGTTCCCGCGCGAGGATCCCCTGCACCCACTCGATCGTCGCGGCGGCCTCGCTCGCGGGGACCACGGTGAAGACGTGGTCGTACTTGTTCTTGTAGTAGCGGGCCTCGTGCGCCCGCAGGCCGGCGAGCGCGGTCGCCACCGGCGAGGACTCCAGCCCGACCTCCGAGACCTCGTTGAAATCGACGGCGTAGGGCATGAGCCGATCTCCTGTCATTCGTGCTTGGATGTCGTCGGTGCAGCGATCAGGACCCGACGTGGCCCGTCAATGTGGCACGGATCAGCTGAACTCGTCGGCCGGCGGCGAAGGCGAGCGGCCGGTGACGGAGATCGCCACCGAGCGCCTGCGGCTGCGCCGATGGCGCTCCGAGGACCGGGAGCCGTTCGCGGCCATGAACGCCGACCCGGAGGTGATGCGCTACTTCCCCGCCACGCTCGGCCGCGCGCAGAGCGATGCGCTCGCGGCGCGCGTCGAGGCCTCGTTCACCGAGCAGGGCTGGGGCCTGTGGGCGGTGGAGGTGCCGGGCTCCGCCCCGTTCGCGGGGTTCATCGGCCTCGCCGCCCCGCAGTTCGAGGCGCATTTCACGCCCGCCGTCGAGGTCGGCTGGCGCCTTGACCGCGCGTTCTGGGGCCGCGGCTACGCGACCGAGGGCGCCCGCGCGGCGCTGTCGTTCGCATTCGACGTCCTCGGCCTGGCGGAGGTGGTCTCGTTCACGACGGTCGCCAACGACCGCTCGCGGCGGGTCATGGAGCGACTGGCGATGACCCACGATCCGGCCGACGACTTCGACCACCCGGAACTGCCCGGCAGCCCGATCCGGCGACACGTGCTCTACCGGTTGCGGGCGGATCGGTTCGCGGCCTGAGGTCGCCGGGGCGGTGGCGCGCCGGGGGTCCGGGCGGGTCAAGGTCGCCTGTGGGCCGTGGCGCGCCGGGGGTCCGGGCGGGTCAGGTCGCCGGCCGGCGCCGGCGGCCCGCGTCAGACGATGCGCTCGATCTTCAGCTTGCGCACGCCGCGCGGCGTCTCGAGCTCGACGGTCTCGCCGACCGCGTGGCCGAGCAGCGCCTTGGCGACGGGCGACTCGGCCGAGAGCTTGCCGGCGGTCCGGTCGGCCTCCGCCGCCCCCACGATCGTCCAGCGATGGACCTCGTCGGTCCCGAGGTCACGAACCTCCGCCTCGCACGCGAAGTCCATCGTGTTCCCGGCCGCGCCCGTCGTCTCGACCACGACCGCGTTGCGCAGTCGCCGGCGCAGCCGCTGGATCCTGGTCTCCAGATGGCCCTGGTCCTCCTTGGCCGCGTGGTACTCGGCGTTTTCGCTGAGGTCACCGTGCCCGCGCGCCTCGAGGATGCGCGCCGCGATGTCGCGCCGGGCGACCGTCTCGAGCTCGGCGATCTCCGCCTTCAGAGCCGCCAACCCCCCCTCGGTGATCGGCTCCCCTGCGTCATTCGATGCACTCATCTTCAGATTGTCCCACCTTCCGTCGTCCGACGACGTTTTCATCCACCCCATCCGATCCTCGCCCCACCGCGCGCAGCCGCAGGAGACCCGCAGCGCGCCGCCGGCTGAACAACCGCCGCGCCAGCGCGAGTCGGCTGGTGGCGACGGCGGCGCCTGGGGTGACTGGGCGGCTCGGGCATGCCATATGCCCCAATCGCGTGCCTGCCAACCCTCACAACGGCTCCGCGGATGACCGACGCACGCGAATCGCCGAGCACGCGCAGGCACGCACTCTTGGGGCAGCAGGGCATGCCCGAGCCGCCCCATCACCCCAGCAATGACACAAGCCCCGCCAACCGAAAGGCTGACGGGGCTCGGGTACGGAAAAACCGGCGGCGACCTACTCTCCCAGGCCCTTGCGGGCCAAGTACCATCGGCGCTGAGGGGCTTAACGGCTCTGTTCGGAAAGGGAAGAGGTGTTTCCCCCTCGCTATAGCCACCGGAAACTTGTCAGGAGCGTCAGCCCATCGGGTGCCGGAAACGGCATCCCGGCGAGCGCTCCACCGAGGATGGAGACCGCTCTTCACGGGCCTTCAAAACCACACAACAGCCAATGAAACGGGTATCGAGAAGAAAAATATCCGTCAAGCCCTCGACTCATTAGTACCAGTCTCCTACGAGTGTCACCACTCTTCCAGATCTGGCCTATCAACCTGGTGGTCTACCAGGAGTCTTACTCCCTCTAGGGGATGGGAGAGCTCATCTTGAGGCCGGCTTCCCGCTTAGATGCTTTCAGCGGTTATCCGATCCGCACGTAGCTAACCTGCGGTGCCCTTGGCAGGACAACAGATACACCAGAGGTGCGTTCATCCCGGTCCTCTCGTACTAGGGACGAATCCTCTCAACTCTCCAACGCCCACGGCAGATAGGGACCGAACTGTCTCACGACGTTCTGAACCCAGCTCGCGTACCGCTTTAATGGGCGAACAGCCCAACCCTTGGGACCTACTTCAGCCCCAGGATGCGACGAGCCGACATCGAGGTGCCAAACCGGGCCGTCGATGTGGACTCTTGGGCCCGATAAGCCTGTTATCCCCGGAGTACCTTTTGTCCGTTGAGCGACGGCGCTTCCACTTGCTACCGCCGGATCACTAAGGCCTGCTTTCGCACCTGCTCGACCTGTCGGTCTCGCAGTCAAGCTCCCTTACTGCCTTTACACTCTACGCACGATTTCCGACCGTGCTGAGGGAACCTTTGCGCGCCTCCGTTACATTTTGGGAGGCGACCGCCCCAGTCAAACTACCCACCTGTCACTGTCCAGCGCCCGGTTTCACGGCGCGCTGTTAGAGATCCAATACACCAAGGGTGGTATCTCAAGGATGGCTCCACACCAGCCGCAGCCGGTGCTTCCCAGCCTCCCACCTATCCTGAGCGAAATGGATCGAACCCCAATACCAGGCTGTAGTAAAGGTTCACGGGGTCTTTCCGTCTAGCCGCGGGTACTCGGCATCTTCACCGAGACTGCAATTTCACCGAGCCCCTCGTTGAGACAGCGTTCAAGTCGTTACGCCATTCGTGCAGGTCGGAACTTACCCGACAAGGAATTTCGCTACCTTAGGACCGTTATAGTTACGGCCGCCGTTTACCGGGGCTTAGTTTCGGTGCTTCGGGTTACCCCTAACACCTCCACGTAACCTTCCGGCACCGGGCAGGCGTCAGCCCCTATACGTCGTCTTGCGACTTAGCAGAGACCTGTGTTTTTGGTAAACAGTCGCTTGAACCTATTCACTGCGGCCCTCTCGGGCTCCACTCGCGAAGAGCATCACCCTACTGGGGCGCCCCTTATCCCGAAGTTACGGGGCGATTTTGCCGAGTTCCTTAACGAGGGTTATCTCGATCACCTTAGTGTACTCCACTTGCCCACCTGTGTCGGTTTTGGTACAGGCACGCGCGACCTCCCTAGAGGCTTTTCTTGGAAGCATGGCATCCGGGACTCGCCGGCTTAGAGCCAGCTGGCATCGCGCCTCAGGTTATGCGGCTCCGGATTTACCTAGAACCACCCCTACACGCTTACCCCAGGACGACCATCGCCTGGGATCCCATAGCCTTCTCCGTCCCCCCTTCGGTCAAACGGTCGCGACGTGGTACGGGAATATCAACCCGTTGGCCATCGACTACGCCTTTCGGCCTCGCCTTAGGTCCTGACTAACCCTGAGCAGACGAACTTTACTCAGGAACCCTTGGGCAATCGGTGGAGGGGATTCTCACCCCTCTCTCGTTACTCATGCCGGCATTCTCACTTCCGTCGCCTCCACAGCTACCTTACAGCGCTGCTTCACGGGCGGCGGAACGCTCTCCTACCGCGCGAATTGCGTCGCACCCGCAGCTTCGGTGACTAGCTTGAGCCCCGTTACATTGTCCGCGCTCGAACACTTGACCAGTGAGCTGTTACGCATTCTTTAAAGGGTGGCTGCCTCTAAGCCAACCTCCTGGTTGTCTGTGCACTCGAACATCGTTTACCACTTAGCTAGTACTTGGGGACCTTAGCTGGCGGTCTGGGCTGTTTCCCTCTTGACGCTGAAGTTTATCCCCCAGCAACTGACTCCCGGAGTAGCCGTGACGGTCTTCGGAGTTTGCCTGAATTCGGTAACCTGGTAGGGCCCCTAGTCCAAACAGTGCTCTACGGCCGCCACGGAATTGATCCGAGGCTATACCTAAATATATTTCGGAGAGAACCAGATATCACTGAGCTTGATTAGCCTTTCACTCCGACCCACAGGTCATCCGCCCAGTTTTTAACCTAGGTCGGTTCGGTCCTCCACGAGGTCTTACCCCCGCTTCAACCTGCCCATGGGTAGCTCGCTCAGCTTCGGGTCTACCGCCTACGACTGAATCGCCCTATTCGGACTCGCTTTCGCTACGGCTCCGCTCATCGCTTAACCTTGCCGCAGACGAGTAACTCGCCGGCTCGTTATGCAAAAAGCACGCGGTCACGCCACGAGGACGCTCCCACCGCTTGTAGGCACGCGGTTTCAGGTACTATTTCACTCCCCTTCCGGGGTACTTTTCACCTTTCCCTCACGGTACTGGTCCGCTATCGGTCACCAAGGAGTACTTAGCCTTGGAGGGTGGTCCCCCCAGGTTCAGTCCGCTTTTCACGGGAACGGACTTACTCAGGTACGCCTGCGGAAGTCCATGCGATTTCGCTTACGGGACGATTGCCCTCTTCGGTGCGCGGTTCCACGCGCTTCAGCTATCACATGGTTTTGTAACTCCCGCTGGGTCGGTCATGACCCAGACCAGGCGCCCTACAACCCCTGCCGCGCAACGCATGACCGCTTACACGTGACAGGTTTGGGCTGATCCCCTTTCGCTCGCCACTACTCGGGGAGTCTCGTTTGATTTACTTTCCTCGGGGTACTGAGATGTTTCACTTCCCCCGCTTGTCTCCAGCTCGCCTATGTGTTCAGCGAGAGGTAACACCGCATTACCGGTGCTGGGTTTCCCCATTCGGAAATCCGCGGGTCAATGGCTATTCAGCGCCTCACCGCGGCTTATCGCAGCCGTTCACGTCCTTCATCGACTCTTGGTGCCAAGGCATCCACCGTGTGCCCTTACTATCTTGACGGTGATCTTCTTGGGTACAGCTCATGAAGAGCTGCGCCCGGTGATACCCGTTTACATTGGCTACTGTGCAGTTTTCAAGGTCCGTGAAGAGCAAAGCGGAGCCGCCGAACCCGCCAGGCCCACGAAGGACGCTCTGGCGAGCCGGCGGATGCCGGTCTCTCAAAACTCAACAGCATGCGGTCACGGTCAGCGCGCACGCGGCGCGCCGCCGTGACCTGCCAGGCCCGGTCGACATGCTAGAGACCGGATGCGCTCAGGACGAGGCGTCCGCTTGACGCGAGCTCTTCCGAGCTCGCACGGCGCCCTTCCGGCATCCGGCGCCCTCCGAGGAGGGCTCCCTAGAAAGGAGGTGATCCAGCCGCAGCTTCCGCTACGGCTACCTTGTTACGACTTCACCCCAGTCACGAGCCCCACCTTCGACGGCTCCCTCCCAAAAGGGTTAGGCCACCGGCTTCGGGTGTTGCTCACTCCCATGGTGTGACGGGCGGTGTGTACAAGGCCCGGGAACGTATTCACCGCGGCAATGCTGATCCGCGATTACTAGCAACTCCGCCTTCATGCAGGCGAGTTTCAGCCTGCAATCCGAACCGAGACGCACTTTAAGGGATCCGCTCCACCTCGCGGTATCGCAACCCTCTGTATGCGCCAATGTAGCACGTGTGTAGCCCTGGACATAAGGGGCATGATGACTTGACCTCATCCCCACCTTCCTCCGGTTTGTCACCGGCAGTCTCGCATGAGTCCCCAACTAAATGCTGGCAACATGCGACGGGGGTTGCGCTCGTTGCGGGACTTAACCCAACATCTCACGACACGAGCTGACGACAGCCATGCACCACCTGTGATCCTGCCCCGAAGGGAAACCGTGTTTCCACGGCGGTCAGGAACATGTCAAGCCCAGGTAAGGTTCTTCGCGTTGCGTCGAATTAAACCACATGCTCCGCTGCTTGTGCGGGCCCCCGTCAATTCCTTTGAGTTTTAGCCTTGCGGCCGTACTCCCCAGGCGGGGCACTTAATGCGTTAGCGTCGGCACGGAGGGAGTCGACACCCCCCACACCTAGTGCCCATCGTTTACAGCGTGGACTACCAGGGTATCTAATCCTGTTTGCTCCCCACGCTTTCGCGTCTCAGCGTCAGTACCGTCCCAGCGAGCTGCCTTCGCCATTGGTGTTCCTCCTGATATCTGCGCATTTCACCGCTACACCAGGAATTCCACTCGCCTCTTCCGGACTCTAGCTCGACAGTTTCCACCGGCATTCCAGGGTTGAGCCCTGGACTTTCACAGCGGACTTACCGAGCCGCCTACACGCTCTTTACGCCCAATGATTCCGGACAACGCTTGCCCCCTACGTATTACCGCGGCTGCTGGCACGTAGTTAGCCGGGGCTTCTTCTGAAGGTACCGTCACTCCACACGGCTATTCACCGCCTGAGCTTCGTCCCAACTGAAAGGGGTTTACAACCCGAAGGCCGTCTTCCCCCACGCGGCGTTGCTGCGTCACGCTTTCGCGCATTGCGCAAGATTCCCCACTGCTGCCTCCCGTAGGAGTCTGGGCCGTGTCTCAGTCCCAGTGTGGCTGATCGTCCTCTCAGACCAGCTACGCATCGTCGCCTTGGTGAGCCGTTACCTCACCAACAAGCTAATGCGCCGCGGGCCCATCCCGATGCGGAGGCCGAAGCTTCCTTTCCCCAGCGACCTTATGGTCGGAGGGCACATCCGGTATTAGCCCGAGTTTCCTCGGGTTGTCCCGATCATCGGGGCAGGTTACCCACGTGTTACTCACCCGTTCGCGGCTTTGCCCCGGGCCGAAGCCCGGTTCGTCGCTCCACTTGCATGTGTTAGGCACGCCGCCAGCGTTCGTCCTGAGCCAGGATCAAACTCTCCGTGAAGAACTTCACAAAGAGTCGTCAGGAATTCTGATCACCGTAATCGACGGAGAGACTGTGCTCACCGCCGGCGGCGATCAAGTCCCGGGTCCGTCCCTGGTGGGATGCGGACCCTTGCGCCTACTACGTTGAACGCTCCAAGTACACGGGGAGCGTCCGGGCGCAAGACGGGGTCAATCTTGGCACCGTCGTCTCGTGCGATCCCGAAGGATCGCCGTCGGGCGACGGCGTCGAACCTGGACACACAATCTCGATCGAGGAATCGATCGATGAGTGTGCATGCTGTTGAGTTTTCAAAGACCGTCGCACCGCTTCACGAGGGGTTTCCTCTTCAGAGATGCGGCTGGGGCCGGAAAAAACCGGCACCAGACCGGGCCGGAGAGTATAGCGCTCCTGGGCGTCGTCCGGAACTTGTCCGGGCCGGCCAGGCGAGCACTCTCGGCGCCCGATGAATATAGCCGCCCGACGCGCCTCGCGTCGGGCGGCCACCCCCGCGTCCGAGCACGCACCCCATCCGCTGGCGGCGAGCGGGGCCTCCGCGGGCACCGCGCGGACGACTCAGCCAACCACGCGGACGACTCAGCCGACCAGCCTGACCCGCGCGAACCGCCGCCTGCCGAGCTGCAGCACCCGCCCGTCGATCCCCGCCGGCTCCACGTCGAGCGTGCCCGCGTCGACCGGCTCGCCGTCGATCCGCACTGCCCCCTGCCCGAGCGCCCGGCGCGCCTCGGAGGTCGAGACCCCGAACGCGGCGCGCAGCAGCGCCGGCAGATGGACGAGCCCCGATCCGCTCCCGCCGCCCTCGACCGCGAACGCCACCTCCTCCACCTCGTCAGGCACCTCGCGGCGGACATGGACCGCGTCGAAGCGCTCCTCGCGCCTCCCGCCCGGCGGCCGCGTCGTGGAAGCGGCTGACGAGCGCGCGGGCGAGCGCGCGCTTGGCGTCACGCGGGCCGAGCGCCGGATCGGGCCGCTCGCTGAGCAGCAGGTCGTACCAGCTGTCCAGCGACGCGTCGGGGATGGAGAGCGTGCGGCCGTACATCTCGTCGGGCGAGTCCGTGATCCCCACCTGGTTGTTGTAGGACTTCGACATCTTGCGTTCGCCGTCGATGCCGGTGAGCAGCGGCATCGTCAGCGCCACCTGCTGGGAGCAGTCATAGGCGCGCTGGATGTCGCGCGCCAGCAGGAGGTTGAACCTCTGATCGGTGCCGCCCAGCTCGACGTCCGCCCGCACCGCGACCGAGTCATAGCCCTGGATCAGCGGGTACAGCAGCTCGAGCACCGAGATCGGCTCATGGGCGGCGTACCGCCTGGCGAAATCGTCGCGCTCCAGCAATTGCCCGACGGTGGTCGTGCGCACGAGCGCGAACAGCGACTCCATCGACATGTCGAGCCACTCCCCGTTGAACCGCACCTCCAGCCGCTCGGGGTCACGATCGAGGATCTTGAGCGCCTGCTCCTGGTAGGTCCTCGCGTTGTGGTCGATCTCGGCGGACGCGAGCATCGGCCGCAGGGTCGAGCGCCCGCTCGGGTCCCCGACCCGGGCCGTGTAGTCGCCGATGATCAGCACGGCCCGGTGGCCGAGGTCTTGAAACTCACGCAGCTTCTGGAAGACGACGGTGTGCCCCAGGTGGATGTCGGGCGCCGTCGGGTCGACCCCGAACTTGACCCGCAGCGGCCGCCCGAGCGCGAGCTTGGCCGCGAGCGCGCCCTCGGGCAGGCAGTCGACCGCGTTACGCGACAGCCAGGCCGCCTGCTCTCGCGCCTGCGCGCCGGGTCCCTCGCCGCCGGCCGGCGTCACGGTCGCGCAGGGACGATCGTGGACGTCGAGCGGGGCACCAGGTGATCGTATCCAGGAGGCCGTTCGCGGGCTGTGCGTGGCGGCCCGGTGCTGGGCCAGACCCCACCCTCGCCCGCCGCTGCCACCCCCTCGCAACCGCCGCCACCGCCCACCTGGTGGCCGGCGTCGCACCCTCGGGTGAGGAGGCGTGCGGGGTGGTGATACGACCCCGCGCGGATGGAGAAACCCTTACCAAAGCTGAGCGCCGCGTCCGGGCGGCTGTACTAGACTGACGCCGCCGTCGGGACGCCTCGCACGCCCCCAGGATGGACGCGAGGCGGACCGTTCCCGCCGGCCGCGCCAGGCCTCCCGGAGGCGCTCTCACGCGATCGCATGAGCGACGACGACGTCCCACCCACACCCCGTTCCGAGCCGCCGGCGCCGATCCCGTTCGCCCCGCCCAAGCGACGGCTGCGGCGCGGCCCGGACGGACGGCCCGAGAAGCCGAAGATCAAGAGGCTGCGGCTGCTGTCGGTGATCGTCGGGCTGAGCGCGATCGCGATCGCCTCGCTCGTGTTCGGGATGATGATGGCGGTCGCCTCCAACCTGCCGCAGCTGGAGAACAAGCGCCAGTACGGCCCGGAGGCCAACTCGTACCTGTACGACGACCATGGCCGGCTGATCGGCCTCTTCTCGCCGCCCGACCCCGAGGTGATCGACAGCTTCCAGGGCGTGGGACGGACGATGCGCGAGGCGATCGTGTCCGTCGAGGACAAGAACTTCTGGACCGACTCGGGGATCGACGTGCGCTCGACGGTGCGGGCGCTGCTCGCCGACATCACCGGCGGGGCGCGACAGGGCGCGTCGACGATCTCCCAGCAGTTCATCAAGAACGCGCTCGCCGAGGAGGCCAACCGCACGATCTTCGAGAAGCTGCGCGAGGCGACGCTCGCGTTCCATCTCACCCACGAGTGGTCGCACCAGAAGATCCTCACCGAGTACCTGAACTCGATCTACTTCGGCAGCGGCGCCTACGGGGTGGAGTCGGCCGCGCGCGTGTACTTCGGCAGGGAGCTCGGCTACGACGCCGCCGACCCGACGCACGGCCGCTGCGGGAACAACCCGCGCAAGCCGCAGCTGCGCACGTGCGCGTCGCGGCTGAACCCGGCCCAGGCGGCGCTGCTCGCCGGGATGGTCGCCAACCCGTCGGCGTTCAACCCGATCTATCACCCCGGCCCCGCCAAGGCCCGCCGCGACCTCGTGCTGCAGGACATGCGCAACCAGGGCAAGATCACCCCCGCCCAGTACGAGTACTACTCCGCCGTCCCGCTGCCCAGGGCGGCCGACATCCAGGTCCCGACCGAGCCGAGCGCGGCGCCGTACTTCACGAGCTGGCTGGCGCCGCAGATCCTGGGGGCGATGGGGCTCGGCCATGGGGTGCCGGCCAAGGTCGCGGACTTCCGCGCCTACTACGGCGGCCTGCGGATCCACACCACGATCGACCTCAAGATGCAGCAGGCGGCCGTCAACGCGATCAGCGCCGAGCTCCCGGTCGGCCGCGACGAGCCGAACGCGTCGCTGGTGGCGATCGACAACCGCACCGGCCAGATCCGCGCGATGGTCGGCGGCCCGCTCGTCGCCGGGGCGCACGGCTGGCGCGAGAACTACGTGAAGTACCCGTTCAACCTGGCGACCGACGGCAGCCGCCAGCCCGGCTCGGCGTTCAAGCCGTTCACGCTCGCGGTCGCGCTGGAGCACGGCTATGGCCCGGATTCGCTGTTCGACTCAAAGCCGATCGACATCAAGGATCCGAGGGTGTGCGGCCAGGCGAACTACGCGCCCCACAATTACAACAACGAGTACGAGGGCGTCGTCTCGCTCGCCACCGCGACCGCCAACTCGGACAACTCGGTGTTCACCCAGCTCGGCATGTCCAAGGGCGTCGGCACCCGGCGGATCGCGAAGATGGCGCGCGCGGCGGGGATCCAGACGCCGGTCTCCCGCAACTGCTCGATGATCATCGGGGGTCTCTCCACCGGGGTCTCGCCGCTGGAGATGGCCCATGCCTACGAGACGTTCGCCGAGAACGGCCGGCGGGTGTTCGACCCCGTCCTCGGCTCTCCCGGTCAGGGGCCGATCGGGATCAGCCAGATCTACTGCCCGCTCGTCAAGTGCCACGGCAAGCGCAAGCTCGTCGCCACGCCGCACTACCGCCGGGTGATGCCGGCGCCGGTCGCCGAGGCGGTGCATTCGCTGCTGGAGGGCGTCGTCCACAACGGCACCGGGAACGCGGCGAACATCCCGGGCGTCGACGTCGTCGGCAAGACCGGGACGACGAACAACGAGGGCGACGCCTGGTTCGTCGGCTGGACGCCGCAGATCACGACCGCGGTGTGGGTCGGGTTCCCGAACAAGCTCGTCCCGATGCTCACCCAGTTCAACGGCAATCCGGTCACCGGGGGAACGTTCCCGGCCGCGATCTGGAAGGCGTTCACGATGCAGGCGATCCAGATCCAGGCCGCCGAGCGCGCCGCTCGGCCCGGCCACCACGCGGCCACCACGACCACGCTCAGCACGATCCCGTCGACACTCACGGCGACCGGCCCCGCGACGACGCCCGCGACGACCCCGACCGGCCCGACGACCGCGACGAGCCCGGCCCAGACGACGCCGGCGACGACCCCTGCCCCCACGGGCACGGCCACGAGCGGTGGCGGCGGGGTGACGACGGGCACGCCGACCACCGGTGGCGGTCCCACCGCCACGACCCCCGGCACCGGCGCCACGACGCCCGGCGGCACGGGCACGACCGGCGGCGCCGGCCTGCCGGGCGGCTGAGTCCGCGACGGCGCTCAGGCGCGCCCGACCGACCGCGACAGCCAGGGACTCCCCTCCGCGCAGAAGCGCCAGGGCAGGTCGGCGGCCTTCGTGATCCCGACCCGCAGGTCTGCGACGACGGTCACCTCCCGCCACTGCGGCGGGCGGGGGTGCACGCGCACCGGCCCGCGCACGAGGCTCGAGCGGTTGAGCTCGAGCCCGACCCCGAGCGCGAGCGTGAGCTTGCCGGGCCCTGAGCACAGCTCCCGGTCGGGCAGCCCGCCGCGGCGGGCTCGCATCAGCTCGATCCCGTGCAGTGGCGCGAGCGCCCGGATCAGCACCGCCGCCCCCACCCCCTCGTGGTCGCAGACCGCGTTGAGCAGCGCGTGGATCCCGTAGGAGCGGTAGACGTAGGCGAATCCGGGCGGGCCGAACAGCGGCGCGGTCCGCACGGTCGGCCCGACGTACGCGTGACAGGCCGGCTCGGACTGGTGGTAGGCCTCGGTCTCGACGATCACGCCCGCGGTGTCGCCGTGGGAGAGCACGCAGCCGACGAGCTCGGGCGCGACCTCGAGCACGGGCCGGTCGTAGAAGCCGGCCGCCAGCGCCGCCCCCACCTCCGCCTCCAGGTCCACGTCCACCGGCGGGTCAGGCGAGCTCGGCGCGGGCGCGGCCGAGCTGCTCACGCACGCGTGGGAGGCTGGTGCCGCCCTCGGAGACCTTCGTCTCCAGCCACGCCCCGTCCTTCAGCAGGCGGTGGAACTCCTCGTCGAGCAGCGGCGAGAGCTCGGCCAGCTCGACGGGCGTGAGCTCGGAGAGCATCTTGCCGCGCTCCAGCGCCGTGTGCACGATCGCCCCCACCACCCCGTGGGCCTCGCGGAACGGCATCCCGCGGCGGACGAGCAGGTCGGCGACGTCGGTGGCGGCGAGCATCTCGTCCGACGCCGCGCCGGCGAGCGCCTCGCGGTCGAAGCGCAGGGTCGAGACCATCCCGGCCGCCGCCTCCAGGCACAGCTCGAGCGTGTCGCAGGAGTCGAACAGCCGCTCCTTGTCCTCCTGCATGTCCTTGTTGTAGGTGAGCGGCAGCCCGTGCATCACCCCGTGCAGCGCCGACAGGTTGGCGACCAGCCGCGGCGCCTTGGCGCGCAGCAGCTCGGCGGCGTCGGGGTTCTTCTTCTGGGGCATGATCGACGACCCCGACGCCCACGCGTCGGCGACCTCGCAGAAGCCGAACTCCTCCGAGGACCACAGCACGATCTCGGCGCCGAGCCGTGACAGATGCGTCGCGCAGGTCGCGGCGGCCGACAGGTAGTCGAGCACGAAGTCGCGGTTGGAGACCGCGTCGACCGAGTTCTCGGCCACGCCCGAGAAGCCGAGCGCCGCGGCGACGGCGCGCCGGTCGGTGTCGTAGTTGACCCCGGCCAGCGCCCCCGCGCCGAGCGGCAGCCGCCCGCAGGCGGCGAGCACCGCGGCGAACCGCTCGCGATCGCGGATGAGCATCCACACGTACGCCAGCAGATGGTGGCTGAGGTAGATCGGCTGCGCGCGCTGCAGGTGCGTGTAGCCGGGCATCGGCCAGTCGAGATGGGCCTCGGCCTGGTCGGTGAGCGCCGCCGCGAGCTGCTCGATCCGGCGCCGCGCCTCGTGCGCGTGCGCGCGCACGAACATCGCCACGTCGGTCGCGACCTGGTCGTTGCGCGAGCGGGCGGTGTGCAGCTTGCCGCCGACCGGTCCCACGATCTCGGTGAGCCGCCGCTCGACCGCCATGTGGATGTCCTCGTCGGAGGCGTCGAATCCGAAGGAGCCGTCGGCGAGCTCGCCGCGGACCTGCTCGAGACCGCGGTGCAGCTCGTCGCGGTCGGCGGTGGTGATGATCCCGCGCTCGGCGAGCATCGCCGCGTGCGCGACGGACTGGTCGACGTCGTAGGGCGACAGCCGCCAGTCGTAGCCGATCGAGTCGTTGAGCAGCCGGAACGCATCGGCCGATGGCTCGGCGAAGCGGCCCGCGCTGCGGGCGACGCTCACCGCGGACCCCCCGCCCCGGCGCGGCCATCCTGGCCGAGCACGGCGGCCAGCTCAGCCGCGACCCGCGCCACCTGGCCCTCGCTCATCGCCGGGAAGAACGGCAGCGCGATCGAGCGCGCGGCCACGTCCTCGCAGACCGGGAACTGCCCCTCGCGGTGACCGAATCGCTCGCGGTAGAAGGTCATCAGATGGATCGCCGGGAAGTAGGGCTTGGCCGGCACCCCGCGCGCGCCGAGCGCGCGCACGGTCTCGTCACGGTCGATCCCCGAGGGCAGCTGCACGACGTACACGAACCAGCCACGACGCTCAAGACCACGATCCTCGCACGGCACCCGGATGCCCTCGATCTCCGCGAGCGCCTCGCCATACAGAGCGGCGACCCGCGCGCGCCCGGCGAGCAGCTCCTCCAACCGCTCCAGCTGCGCGAGGCCGACCGCGGCGTTGAGATCCGACAGTCGGTAGTTGAAGCCGAGGCGGTCGTGGTCGAGCCAGCCCATGTCGGGTGCCCGGCCCTGGTTGCGCTCGGAGTCCATCCGCGCCTTCATCTCCTCGTCGGCGCAGACGACGATCCCGCCCTCGCCGGTGGTGATCTGCTTGTTGGCGTAGAAGCCGAACACGGCGGGGTGGCCGCGCGACCCGACCGGGCGGCCGTCGGAGTAGGTCGCGCCGAGCGCCTCGCAGGCGTCCTCGACGATCGGCAGGTCGAGCGCCTCGAGCGCCTCCATGTCGGCCGGATAGCCGAACACATGGATCGGGAGCAGCGCCGCGGTGCGGTCGGTGACGGCGGCCGCCGCGGCGGCGGGATCGAGGTTGAGCGTGCGCGGCTCGATGTCCGCGAACACCGGCCGGGCGCGCTCGAACAGCGCGACGTTGGCCGAAGCGACGAACGAGAACGGGCTGGTGACGACCTCGTCGCCGTCGCCGACGCCGACCGCGCGCAGCGCGAGGTGGAGTCCGGCGGTGCCGCTCGACACCGCCGCGGCGCACCGGGCACCGACGGCACGCGCGAACGCACGCTCGAACTCCGGGCCCACCGGGCCGAGCGACAACTGCCCTGAGCGCAGCACGCCGAGCACCCGTGCCTCCTCCTCGGGACCGAGCACCGGCTGGGCGAGCGGGATCGGCTCGGAGCCGTCGCCGGGATCCCCGACCGTCATGGGCGCTCGGGGAGCCCCACCGCCGCGTCGCGCCCCGGTGCGCGGCTGAGCTCCATCCCGTACTGCAGCGAGTCGACGAGCGCCTCCCAGGAGGACTCGATGACGTTCTCCGAGACGCCGATCGACCCCCACTCCCGCTCGCCGTCGGAGGCGTCGAGCAGCACCCGCGTGATCGCGCCGGTCCCCTTGGTCTCGTCGAGGATGCGGACCTTGAAGTTGACCAGGTCGATGTCGGCGAGGTGGGGATGGATCGCCGACAGCGCCTCCCGGAGCGCGCGGTCCAGCGCGTTGACGGGGCCGTTGCCCTCGGCGGTGCGCACGAACCGCTCGCCCTCGATCCAGATCTTGATCGTCGCCTCGGTGACGAGCTGTGAATCGGGGCGCCGCTCGACGATCACCCGCCAGGACTCGAGCGTGAACAGCTCCTCCAGGGCGCCGGTCTCACGGCGCATGAGCAGCTCGAAGGAGCCGTCGGCCGCCTCGAAGTGGTAACCCCGGTGCTCGAGCTCCTTGACGCGCTCGATCAGCCGCGCCGCGGCCGCGTCGTCGAGCTCGATGCCGGCCTCGCGCGCGCGTGATTGGACCGTGCCGCGGCCCGACAGCTCGGAGACGAGCACCTCACGGCGGTTGCCGACGAGCTCGGGGGCGATGTGCTCGAACGTCCTCGGGTCGGCGCTCACCCCGGCGACGTGCATGCCGCCCTTGTGCGCGAACGCGTTGCGCCCGACGTACGGCGCGTCGGGGTCGGGCGGCAGGTTGAGCAGCTCGGCGACGTACGCGGAGGCCGAGTGCAGCGAGGCGAGCTGCTCGGCGGTGAGGCACTCGTGGCCGAGCTTGAGCTGCAGGTTGGGGATGATCGAGACGAGGTTCGCGTTGCCGCAGCGCTCGCCGTAGCCGTTGATCGTGCCCTGCACGTGCGTGGCGCCCGCCCGCACGCCGGCGAGCGCGCCGGCGACGCCGCAGCCGCAGTCGTCGTGCGTGTGGATGCCGATCTGGACCCCGCCGGACGGGCCGGTGCCGATCTCCGCGACGACGTCGGCCATCGCGTCGCCGAGCACGTCGGGCAGCGTGCCGCCGTTGGTGTCGCAGCAGACGACCGTCTCGGCGCCGCCGGCGGCGGCCGCGCGCAGGCACTGCAGCGCGTAGCCCCGGTCGTCGGCGTAGCCGTCGAAGAAGTGCTCGGCGTCGTAGACGACGCGCTTGCCCTCGCGGCGCAGGAACGCGACCGACTCGGTGATCATCGCCAGGTTCTCCTCGCGCGAGACCCGGACCACCTTCTCCAGGTGCAGCGACCAGGTCTTGCCGACGAGCGTGCACACCGGGGCGACGCACTCGGCGAGCACGCGCAGCGCCGGATCGTCGGCGGCCCGCGTGTGCCGGCGCCGCGTCATCCCGAAGGCGGCCAGCTGGGCATGCGCGAACGTCTCGTGCGCGAGCAGGCCGAACAGCTCGAGCTCCTTGGGGTTGGAGCTCGGGAACCCGGCCTCGATCAGGTCGACGCCGAGCTCGTCGAGGCGGTGGGCGACGCGCAGCTTCTCACCTGCCGACAGCGACATCCCCTCCCCCTGCATCCCGTCGCGCAGGGTCGTGTCGTACAGCTCGATCCGGCTCATCGGCGCTACCCGGCGCTCGCGGGGGCGGGGGGGTCGACGTCCTCGCCGGGAGGACGTCGAGCCAGTCCGCGTAGCGCTCGTCGCGCCCGCGCAGCGCGTCCTCGTACACGCGCTGCAGCTCGGCGGTGATCGGACCGGTCCCCCCGGCGCCGATCGTGCGGTCGTCGATCTCGCAGATCGCGACGAGCTCCGCCGCGGTGCCGGACAGGAACACCTCGTCGGCGAGCGTCAGCTCCGCGCGCGCAAGGTCGCGCTCGGTGACCGCATAGCCGAGGTCGCGGGCGATGGTGATGATCGAGCGACGGCTGATCCCGTCGAGGATCGCGGAGGACTGCGGCGGGGTGATGATCTCGCCGTCGCGGACGATGTAGATGTTCTCGCCGGTGCCCTCGCAGACGAAGCCGCGGGAGTCGAGCAGGATCGCCTCCTGGTAGCCGGCCTTCAGCGACTCGATCTTGGCGAGCACGCTGTTGAGGTACTGGCCCCCGGCCTTCGCGTGCGGGATGAGCGAGCCGCCGTCGATCCGCCGCCAGCTGGAGACCTTGGCGCGCACGCCCTGGAGCTTGGCCGCCTCGCCGAGGTAGGCGCCCCACGGCCACACGGCGATCGACACCGTGACCTCGCAGTCGAGCGGGTTGATCCCCATCTGCCCGTAGCCGCGGAAGGCGATCGGGCGGATGTAGCACTCGCGCAGCCCGTTGGCGGCGATCAGCTCGTGGGTGGCCGCCCGCAGCTCCCCGACGCTGTAGGGCAGGTCCATGTAGTACAGCTTGGCCGAGGCGTGCAGCCGCCGCAGATGGTCGAGGTGGCGGAACACCGCGGTGCCGCGCGGCGTGTCGTAGGCGCGCTCGCCCTCGAACACGCTCGTGCCGTAGTGCAGGCCGTGGGTGAGTACGTGGATCTTCGCGTCCTCCCAGGCAACGAGCTCTCCGTTGTGCCAGATGAGGTCGGCTTGTTCCACGTCCGCTCCTTGTGTGGTCTCAGAGGTGATGCAGGACGGCCTGAGTGGCCTGTGCGGTGGTCGCCTCGCCGCCCAGATCGGGGGTCCGAAGCCCGTCGGCGAGCGCCGAATCGACCGCCGATTCTACTGCCGCGGCCTCCCGCTCCATCCCGAGTCCGTGGCGCAGCATGAGCGCCGCGGACAGGAACATCGCCAGCGGATTGGCCACGCCGCGGCCGGCGATGTCGGGCGCCGAGCCGTGCACGGGCTCGAACACGCCCGGGATCGGATCCCCGCCCACACCGCCCAGCGAGGCGCTCGGCAACATCCCGAGCGAGCCGGTGAGCATCGCGGCCTCGTCGGAGAGGATGTCACCGAACATGTTCTCGGTGACGATCACGTCGAACCGCGAGGGATTGGAGACGAGCTGCATCGCGGCGTTGTCGACGAGCACGTGCTCGAGCTCGATCTCCCCGAACTCGCGGACGTGCAGCTCGCGCACCACCTCGCGCCACAGCCGGCTGGTCTCCAGCACGTTGGCCTTGTCGACGCTCGTCACCCGTCGCCTGGCGGCGCCGAACGCGACCCGCGCGATCCGCTCGATCTCCGCGCGCGTGTACGTGCAGACGTCGGTCGCGCCGTCCCGCGTCCGGGTCTTCTCCCCGAAGTAGATCCCACCGGTCAGCTCGCGCACGACGAGCAGATCGGTGCCCTCGATCACGTCACGCCGCAGCGGGCTGGCGTCATACAGCGCGGGCCGCGGCGTGACCGGCCGCAGGTTGGCGAACAGGCCGAGGCCCTTGCGCAGCCCGAGCAGCCCCTGCTCGGGACGCGGCGCCTTGGCGTCGGTCGTGTCCCACTTCGGCCCCCCGACCGCGCCGAGCAGCACCGCGTCGGCGGCGCGGCAGGCCGCGAGCGTCTCGTCGGTGAGCGCCGTCCCGTGGGCGTCGATCGCGGCACCGCCGAACAGGTGCTCCTCGTAGTCGAAGTCGGCGCCGACGGCGCGCAGCACATCGACCGTGGGGCCGATGATCTCGGGGCCGATCCCGTCGCCGGGCAGCAGGATGACGCGCGCGCTCATCGTCGCGGAACCGTAGCGTCAGGCGCGGCGCGCGCGCAGGTTGAGGCGGACGTAGTCGAGCACGAGCGGCTCGGCGAGCTGCGCGCCGACATCGTCGACGAACCGGGTGCGCAGCGAGGGCGGAAGCGGGTCGAGATGGCGCACCAGGCAGACCGTCTCCAGGAACCCGCGGCCGTCCTCCATCTCCGTCGGGCGCTCCTGCAGCCAGGTCTCGATCTCGGTGAAGCCGGCACCCGTCAGCCGCGCGGCGGTCTCCTCGGGGTTCGCGTACGTCCACGGCCGCGGCCAGCCGGCGAAGTGCGACGCGAACGGCTCGCGCGCCATCGAGTGCTCGGCCGCGACGCGCACCGACTCGATGTTCCCGCGGCCGCCGCACTGCGCGACGAGCCGCCCACCCGGCTTGAGGTTGCGGTGCAGAGCCGCGAACAGCGCGTCGTGGTCGGGCAGCCAGTGGAACGTCGCGTTGGAGAAGATGAGGTCGACGGGCTCGGGCAACGCGAGCTCGGCGAGATCCTGGCGGAGCACGGTCGCCCGGTCGCCGAGCGTCTGCCGGGCGTGGGCGACCATCGACGGCGCCGCGTCGACGGCGTACACCGTCCCGCGCGGGACGCGGGCGCACAGCTCGAGCGTCACCCGGCCCGAGCCGCAGCCGGCGTCGAGCACCGCCTCGTCGCCGGCGAGCCGAAGGCGGTCGAGCTGCTCGGCGCGCCCAGCACTGCTGGGGCGCCGAGATCCGGTCATAGGTGGCCGCGTCCCAGTCGCGGGCGGGCGCGTCGCCCATCGCCTCGCCCGCGCTCACAGCGCGCTCGTCACCGGGCCGGAGCGCTCCCGGCCGGTCTCGTAGGCGGCGATCGCCTCGTCCTGCTGGAGCGTGAGCGCGATGTCGTCCAGGCCGTTGAGCAGCCGGTGCTTGGTCTCGGGATCGATCTCGAACGAGGTCGAGCCGCCCGGCCAGCGGACCTCCTGGGCCGCCAGGTCGACCTGCGCCTCGCCGGCCTCGCGGATCGCGGCGACCGAGGCCTCGTCGACGACCACCGGCAGCAGCCCGATCTTCGTGCAGTTGTTGCGGAAGATGTCGGCGAAGCTCGGCGCGATGATCGCCCGGAAGCCGTAGTCCTCCAGGGCCCAGGGGGCGTGCTCGCGGCTGGAGCCGCAGCCGAAGTTGCGGCCGGTGACGAGGATCGGGTTGCGCGGCAGGTCCCAGTCGGGCTCCTTGGCCCAGTCGTAGAACAGGAACTCGCCGAAGCCGGTCCGCTGCACCCGCTTGAGGAACTGCTTGGGCATGATCTGGTCGGTGTCGATGTCGTCGCGGTGCAGGACACTGACCTTCCCGGTGATCGTCTCGATCGCTCTCATGCCTTCTCCCAGTCGCGGATGTCGACGAAGTGCCCCGCGATGGCGGCGGCGGCGGCCATCTCGGGCGAGACGAGGTGCGAGCGCGCCCCGGCGCCCTGACGTCCCTCGAAGTTGCGGTTCGAGGTCGAGGCGACCCGCTCACCGGGCGCCGCGACGTCGGGGTTCATCCCCAGGCACATCGAGCAGCCGGCCACCCGCCAGTCGAACCCGGCGGCGCGGAACACGTCGTGCAGGCCCTCGGCCTCGGCCTGTGCCTTCACCTGCTGTGAGCCGGGGACGACCATCGCGTAGACGCTCTCGGCGACCTTGCGGCCCTTGATCATCGAGGCGGCGGCGCGCAGGTCGCCGATCCGCGAGTTCGTGCACGAGCCGATGAACACACGGTCGAGCGAGATCTCCTGCACCGGCGTGCCGGCCTGTAGGCCCATGTAGTGCAGCGCGCGCTCGTCCTGCTCGGTGGCCGGGTGGGGCACAGCCGCGCCGACACCGACGACCATTCCCGGGTTCGTGCCCCAGGTGACCATCGGGCTCACCGCCGAGGCGTCGACGGTCATCTCGGTGTCGAAGCGCGCGCCCGCGTCGGTGCCGCAGCTCGCGCCACGCGCCGGGCACCTCTGCGGGCGCCGCGCCGCGGCCGACGACGTACTCGAACGTCGTCTCGTCGGGGGCGATCATCCCGGCGCGCCCGCCACCCTCGATCGTCATGTTGCAGATCGTCATCCTCCCCTCCATCGAGAGGGCCTCGATCGCCGGGCCGGCGTACTCGACGACGTGGCCGGTCGCTCCGGCGACGCCCATCTGGCCGATCGTGGCGAGGATCAGGTCCTTGGCGGTGACCCCGGACCCGAGCTCGCCCTCGTAGGTGATCCGCATCGACTTCGGCTTGGTCTGCACCAGGCACTGGGTGGCGAGCACGTGCTCCACCTCGCTGGTCCCGATCCCGAAGGCGAGCGCGCCGAACGCGCCGTGGGTGGCGGTATGCGAGTCGCCGCAGACGATCGTCATCCCGGGCTGGGTGACGCCGAGCTCGGGGCCGATCACGTGCACGATCCCCTGGCGGTCGGAGCCGAGCGAGTAGACCGGGATCCCGAACTCCGCGCAGTTGCGCTCGAGCGTCTGGACCTGGACGCGGCTGAGCTCGTCCTTGATCCGGTCGGCCGTCGGCGTCCCGTCGGTCGGCGTGTTGTGGTCGGCGGTGGCGAGCGTGCGGTCGGGCCGGCGGACCGCGCGCCCGGCGAGCCGCAGGCCGTCGAAGGCCTGCGGGCTGGTCACCTCGTGGACGAGGTGCAGGTCGACGAAGAGCAGCCCCGGGGCGACCTCGTGGGCGGACCAGATCTTGTCGAACAGGCTGGTGGGCATCGTCGGTCTCTCCTTGGGCGCGGGATCAGCTGCGTCGCAGTCCGGCGCTCACGACCGCGAGCAGCACGGCCTCGACGTCGGCTGACTGGTTCTCGAAGTGATGGGGCAGGTCGGCGTCGAAGGTGACGCAGTCGCCGGCGTGCAGCTCATGGGCGGCGCCGTCGCAGTGCAGCACGACGGTGCCCACTGGACGAGCGCGGACTCGCGGCTGCCGGGCTCGTGCATCGGCGGGTCGCCGGGACCCCGGTCACCGCTCCGGGCGCGAGCGTGTGCCGCGAGAGCTCGGCGCGCTGGCCGGGCAGCGGCGGGGTGAGGATCTCGTAGGTGTGCCCGCCGCACTGCGCGGACCGGGCCGCTGCGCCGTTCGCCGGCGCGGACGATCGAGACCGCTCCCTCCTCGTCGAGCCGCAGCAGCTGGGAGAGGCGCAGCTCCAGGCCGTGGGCGATCCGGTGGGCGGTGTGCAGCGTCGGGCTCGTCTCCCCGCGCTCGACCTGGGAGAGCATCGGCGCGCTCACCCCGGAGCGCTCCGCGAGCTCTCGCAGCGACAGGTTCATCGCCTCTCGCAGCGTGCGCACGCGCGCGCCCAGTGCGACCGGAGAGCTGAGCCGAGTGTCGCTCACCGCCATAGCCACGTACGCTATCACGTACAAGCGTCTGTCGCCACGCTGCGCGTGCACTCGCCGTTGCTGACAACCGTCAGATGACACACGTACGCTCATCCAATGAATGCGCTCCCGCCCCGACGTGCTGGTGCTCGGCGGCGGCGGCGTCCTCGGCGAGGCGTGGCTGATGGGGGTGCTCGCCGGCATCGAGGACGGCGCGGGCCTGGACCTGCGCGAGTGCGAGGCGTTCGTCGGCACCTCGGCGGGCGCGCTCGTCGCCGCGCACCTGGTCGCCGGCCGCCCGCCGCGCCGGCGCTCGTCGCTGTCGAGCGCGGGGCGGACCCCGGGCCGCGCGCACGCCCGGGCCCGCCCGACGGGCACCGGCCGCCGCGGTCGCGGCTCTGGCGACGTCGCGGTCGGCGCCGCCCGGCGAGCCGGTCGACCGCGCTGGCCGCCGGCGCCCCGTTCGCGCCGCTCGCGCTCGGGCTGGCGGCCCCCGGCGGTGCGCTGGTGCGCGGGCTGATGCTGCGCGGGTTCCCCGCCCGCGCCGAGACGCTCGCCCCGCTGCGGGGGGCGGTGGCGGCCGGCGGCGCGCGGTTCGACGGCAGGCTGCGGATCGCGGCCGTCGACCGCGACAGCGGGCGGCGGGTGCTGTTCGGCGGCCCCGGCGCACCGGCCGCGGAGGTCGCCGAGGCGGTGGCGGCCTCGTGTGCGGTGCCGTGGCTGTTCGCCCCGGTGCGGATCGGCGGGCGCGAGTACGTCGACGGGTCGGTGTGGAGCCCGACGAACCTGGACGCGGCGCCGGTCGGGCGCGACACGCATGTCCTGTGCCTGAACCCGACGGCCTCAGCGGCGCCCGGTCACCCGCTGCTGAGCATGGTGCGAACGGTGACCCGGTCGGCGGCCTCGGCCGAGGCGCTCTCGCTGCGCGGCCGTGGCGCCCGCGTGGCGATGATCGCGCCCAGCCGCGAGTGCGCGGCCGCGATGGGCAGGGACATCATGGCCACCGAGCCGCGCACCCGGGTGCTGTCGGCCGGCTACCGGCAGGGCCTCCAGGTCGCCGCCGCCGATTGACGTACGCCCCCCGCCATCGCGGGGAAGGTTCTTCGACCTCAGCTCGAGGAAAGCTCCCCGCAACGCTCGAGGCGAAGCGGGTCAGGGGGCGCGCACGACCTCGCGCTCGGGCTCGGCGCCCGCGGCGGCGACCGCCTGCCGGCGCACCGCGTTGGAGAGCGCGCGCACGTACGCCTGCGCGGCCGCCTCCAGGATGTCGGTCGAGACCCCCTGCCCGGATCCGGCGACGCCGCCGACCTCGACGACGACCGACGTCTCGCCGAGCGCGTCCTGGCCGCCGGTCACCGCCTCGATCCGGAAGTCGCGCAGCTTGGCGTCGACCGAGGTGGCGGCGTTGACGGCGTGGAACACGGCGTCGATCGGGCCGTCGCCGGTGAACGAGCCGGTGAGCTCCTCCGCCGTCGGGTCCGGTGACCGCGACGGTCGCGTGCGGCGGGCGGCGCGACGATGCCTCGACCTCGAACCACTGCAGCGCGTAGCCGGCGATCTGCTCGCGCAGCTCGTCGGCGACGAGGGCCTCGAGGTCCATCGCGGTCACCTGCTTCTTCTTGTCGGCGATCTCCTTGAAGCGGCGGAACGCGACGTTGAGCGCCTGGCCCTTCAGCTCGAAGCCGAGCTCCGACATCGCCTGGGCGAGCGCGTGGCGCCCCGAGTGCTTGCCCAGCACGAGCGAGCCGGAGCCGTCGAGGCCGACCTCGCGCGCATCCATGATCTCGTAGGTCGAGCGCTCCTTGAGCACGCCGTCCTGATGGATCCCCGCCTCGTGGGTGAACGCGTTGCGGCCGACGATCGCCTTGTTGGGCTGGATCACGTACCCCGACAGGCGCGAGACCATCCGCGAGGTCCGGGCGATCTCCTTGGGCACCGCGCCGGTGGTGAAGCCGAGCTCGGCCTCGCGCGTGCGCAGCAGCATGATGATCTCCTCCAGCGAGGTGTTGCCCGCGCGCTCGCCGATCCCGTTGACCGCGCACTCCACCTGTCGCGCGCCCGCGCGCAGCCCGGCGAGCGAATTGGCGACCGCCAGCCCCAGGTCGTCGTGGCAGTGGACGGAGAGCACGACCTCGCGGAGGTCCGGGACGAGCTCGTAGAGCCGCTCCAGGAACGCCGCGTACTCGTGCGGGACCGTGTAGCCGACCGTGTCCGGGATGTTGATCGTGCTCGCGCCCTCGTCGATCGCCACCTGCAGCACCTCGGCGGTGTACTCGACGTCGGCGCGGGTCGCGTCCATCGGCGAGAACTCGACGTCCTCGCACAGCGCGCGGGCCTGCGCGACCGCCGCTCGCGCCTGCCCCTTCACGTCCTCGCGCGTGGAGTTGAACTGGTGGACGATGTGGATGTCCGAGGTCGAGATGAACGTGTGGATACGACCCCGCCCGGCCCGCGCCGCATCCTTGATCGCGCTCCAGGCGGCGTCGACGTCCGGCGCCTGAGCGCGGGCCAGCGCGCAGATCACCGGGCCCTCGACCTGGCGCGCGATCGTCTGCACCGCCTCGAAGTCGCCGGGCGAGGCGATCGGGAAGCCGGCCTCGATCACGTCGACCCCGAGCCGCGCGAGCTGCTGGGCGATCTCCAGCTTCTCGGACGGGTTCAGCGAGATGCCCGGCGACTGCTCGCCGTCGCGCAACGTCGTATCGAACAGGATGACCCGCTGGGGGTCGGGCTCGGTGCTCATGGTGGCGTCCTTCGTCTGGTCCGGTCTTTCAGACCGACGAGTCCAGAATCTCGGTCCAGTCCTTCAGACGGACGAGTCCAGAATTATCTCGTTCCTCGGTCTGCTTCTTGTCGGTTCGCGGCTACGTGCGGCCGCCGGCGCGCTATTCCCCCCGAAGGGGGAGGAGAAGAAGCGGTGCGAGGTCGAGGCGGCCAGCCATCGGATGCGGGAAGCTAGCAGGATGCGGGGCGCCGCGGTGCACCGTCACCGGCAGGTTCGCCGGCTCGGCCGCGGTGCGTGCGGATAGCCGACGCTGAAGCGGGTCGACGTCGCCACCGGGACGCCGTGACGCCAGTCGATCTCGAGCATCTCGCGTGAATCGCGCAGCGCCGGCAGGTAGCCGACGCGGCGCAGCGTCACCGCGCTGAGCACGTCGCCGCTGTCCCCGACGTAGACGAAGCACCCGCTGAGGCTCTGCTGCAGCCACCCGTCGCGCTCGCAGGCCAAGCTGCAGTTGGATTCATTGCCGGCGAAGGAGTCCGACAGCCTGATGTTCGCCAGTAGACGGGGAGCGTGCCCGGGCAGCCCGGCGACGTCGAACACGTGGACGTAGGCGTTCGGGGTGTCGATCACGAACAGCCGGCGCCCGTCGGGCGACAGCGAGATCCCGTGGCTCGGCGCGGTGAGGAAGAACGTCGATGGGTCATACCTCGACTCGAAGCGGTGCGCGAACCTCACCGTGTACAGCACCCGCCCGGTGTGGATGCTCGAGACCTGGAATCCGAGCAGCCCGGTCGCGGTCGTGTAGGCCAGCGTCTGGGGGGCGTTGATGGTGAACGGACGAACCCCCGAGTACAGCGGGCCGATGCGCCGGATGATCCGGTCGGTGGCGGCGCTCGCGACCGACAGGTAGGGAGAGTTGCGCGGGCCGAGGTATACGCGCCGGCCGTCGAGCGAGACGATCGTGTTGTGCGGGCCGTCGCCGCCGTGAATACGCGCAATCACGGCGCCGGTGTGCGCATCGAGCACCAACCAGAGCCCGCTGGTCGAGAGCTCTCCCTCGGGCAGGTACAGCCTCCCGCCGTCGTGACTGACGGCGAGGCTGTCAACCCCGGTGCCGTAGCTGCGCTTCCAGATGACCCGGCCGGTGAGCAGGTCGTACTTGGCCAGCGACCCGTCCCCGGAGTTGCCGCCGTACCCGCCGTAGCTGATGTAGAGCATGTGCGTGGGGATGTCGAGGGCCGCGCCGCGGATCTTGGTGATGCCGGGCAGCGGCCGACGGGCCACCAGCCGCTGACCGTGATCGATGTCGTAGATGTACATCGCGCCGTCGACGAACACGTACTCCTCGTGACGGATACCGCGGGCGGTGGCGGCGATTCCGGCGGACGGACGGTCCGCGCGGCTCTGCGGGACCGCCCGTGCATGCGAGCCCCATCCGGCGAGCAGCACCGTCAGTGCGGTGAGCAGCGCCGCGACTCCCAGCAGCACCGGGGCCCGACTCCTCACGTGTGTGGGCTGATCGGGCTCGTCCATGTCACCTGCCGTCGTTCGCGGTCGGGTCCGCCTCGACGGTGTCGCCGTGGCGCCGCGGGCGTGACGCCGTCACCACGATTCGCCCGCGCGTCGGCTCGTCCGCGCTCTCGGCGGACGCCCCGTCGAGGTCCAGCCCGGCGACGCGGTACAGCGCCTCGAGGTGGGCGCGGGTGTAGGCGCAGTCGACCGACCCGCTGCGGCGGCGGCGGCGCGCCATCTGCCGGATGATCTCGAGGTGCGCCCGAGCATCGTCCGGCCGGTCGATGGTGAAGAAGTTGAAGACGCACACGCCGCCGGTGACGAGGACCCGGCGCACCTCGTCGAGCAGCCCGAGCAGCTCGTTGGGACCGAGGTATCCGAGCACGCCCTGAGCGAACACCAGGTCGAACGTCGCGTCGGGGAACTCCGTCAGCGCGAAGCCGTCGGTGGTCGCCACACGGACGTTGGCGTGTGCCGACAGGTTCTCGCGGGCCTCGTCGGTCATCGACCGGGACCGGTCGGTGCACACGAGCTGCGAGACGAGCGGCGCGACGTGGCGGGAGATCCGCCCCGCTCCGCAGCCGAGCTCGAGCACGTCGGAGTCGAGGCTCAGGTGGGGGGTCAGCGCGTCGAGGAACGGCTCCTCGTCGTACCAGCCGACGCCGGTCGCCGCGTCCGGGACCACCGCGCGGGCCCGGGAGGCGTCCACCAGGGAGATGAGCGAGTTGTCGGCCAGGATGCTGTCGCGCACCGACCCGCTCACGATCCGCGCCAGCTCTGGGATCAGGCCCGGGTTGCGCAGCAGCACCATGAGGGTCCCGCGAGCGCCGAGGGGCCCCCGGCGAGCGTCGGCGATCCGCCTCAGCTCCTCGGGCGAGACCTCCCAACGGTGAGCTGGTCGGCTCAACTCGCCTCGGTCAGCCGGCGATCGGCCGTGCGGGTGGGTTCCGGGTACGAGGAGGCGCTGGTCATGTGCGGTCTTTGGCGCCGGCGACCAGATAGTGCCATCCCCCGCCGCGCAGCCGCGGGTGAGCGCGCGCCGCGTGCTGGAGCATCTCGTCCAGCGAGGACCCGAGCCCGGCGGCCAGGACCGGACGGCCGAGCACGGTGAAGGGGCCGTAGCCGATCGTCGTCCGGCGGGTGACCGCGATCCCCGCCCCGGCGAGCAGTCCGTCGACCTCGCGTGGCGCGTGACGGTGGGACGGCGCGCTCACCGAGCCAACGGCCCCGCCGCGCGACAGCGCCCGCTTGACCGGCCGCAGCGGCCGCAACAACCCGTTCTCGCGCGGCTCGACGAGCCGGTTGAGCCGACCGCGGTTGTCGGCGGTGAGGATGATCGAGCCGCCGGGGGCGAGCACGCGGGCGAGCTCGGCGACGGCGGTGGCGGGGTCGTGCAGCCACGGCAGCACGCCGAGCGCGACGATCAGCGAGAACTCGGCGTCGGCGAACGGGAGCCGGTGGACGTCGGCCTCGCGGACGTCGACCCGGTCCGCGAGGCCCGACTCGGCCATCAGCCCGCGGGCCCCGAGCACCATCGCCGGGCTGGAGTCCGTGGCGGTCACGGTCAGGCCGATCCGCGCGAGCTCCACGCTCATCAGGCCCGCGCCGCACCCGACGTCGAGCGCGGCGGCGCCGGGCGGGAGGCCGAGCTCGCGCGCCCACGCCGCGGCGGTTGACAAGCGGCGGCGGTAGATGACGCCGTCGCTGTCCGCGCCGCCGTAGACGGCGTCCCAGTAGCTCGAGACCTCGTCGAAGTAGCGGTCGACGTCGCCCTGCACGCCGCTGCCGGCGCCGCCGGCCGGTCCCGGGGCGGACGGGTTCGCACGCGGTCGCGCGCTCAGCTTGCGCAGCGCGTGGGTGGGCAACGAGGCGCCCATCGCCACGAACGGCCACGGGTCGTCCGCGGCCCACCACGCGCCCTCGGCGACGCCCTTGAGCGGGCGCGCCCACGAGCCCGGTCCGAGCGAGCCCTGGCGAGCCATGCGGTAGGAGGTGACCGCGTCGGCGCGCTCGTCGAGCCATTTGCGGCCCTCCGAGAGCGTCGACGGCGGCACCGACCGGCCGGTGAGATCGAGGTGCAGCGCGCGCACGACGTCGACCCCGTCGTCGGAGGCGAACAGCCGAAACGTGCTGCCGAGCCTCGGATTGACGTCGAGCAGCCGGTAGGTGCCGTCGCGCGCGTCGTAGCGAAAGCCCATGTCCACGATGCCGCGGTAATCGAGCGCGCGCAGGAGCCGCGCCGCGAGCGCCGCCACCTCCGGGTTGGCCTGGCAGACCCCGAGCGTCGTCGGCCCGGTGCGCGGCCCCGACTGACGCAGCTTGCGCCCGGTGAACGCGCACAGGCACTCCGCCCTCCCCCACGTATCCGTTGAACATCCACACCGAGTCGGAGCCACCGGGGATGTAGTGCTGGAGCATCACCTGGGGCGCGATGTCGGACTCCATCCGCGCGTACGCCCGCAGCAGCTCATCCCGGTCGTGCACGATCGCCACGCTCGGCGCATCCGGGTCCCGGGGGGCGAGCCACGGATCGCTGCGCTTGACCACCACCGGATACCCGTGGTCCTCCGCCTGCGCGAGGAGCTCGGACTCGTCGGCCGGAAACGTCGAGGCCGGGGTCGGCAGATCGAGCTGTGTGCACAGGTGCCAGAGCTCGCGCTTGGACGCCAGCCGGCGCTGGATGCCCGGCGGCGCGGGCGGCAGCAGGAAGTGCTCGGCGAGGCGATCCTGATGGTCGCCGACCGCGACCGCGGCGGCGTCGTCGATCGGGAGCAGGACGGAGCCGTGCAGCTCTGATCCGAGCGCGGTGATGGCATCGATCCACTCCGGTTCCGGCCCGTTGGCGGGAAGGTCGAGCCCATCGGTGATGTAGCGCGAGCTGGTCGCCGGCTCATTGGGCCGCTGGCGCATCGAGTACACGGGGACGCCCAGCCTGCCGACGCTGCGCGCGACCGCGAGCGAGCAGTGCTGGAACGGGCCGATGCTGCGGCGCAGCACGAGGATCGGCGTCGAGGTGTCGAGCTGTGGCCCGTGGCCGACGGGCCGGGTCATCGCGGCGCGCTCACGACCAGCTCGCCGTTGTGCATCTCATAGACGGTGTCCAGGTCGTCGACGTGGGAGAGGATGAACTCCACGTCGTGAAACTGGCCGGTGTCGGCGAGGTAGCCCACGCTGTGTCCGTCGGTGAACGAGTCGTCGGGCGCCGATCCCCAGCGCTTGGCGATCTCCTCGACGAGCACGTTGCGCGCCGCGAAGCCCGCGTCGAGCAGGGTCTTGGCGAGCCTGCCGCAGCACAGGCGATCCTCCTCACGGAACTCTCCGCGGCTCTCGCCGGCGAGCAGCAGCACGCGGTCGTGGGACTCGATCAGCCGCTGCGCCTGGGCACGGACGTTGCGCAGGCAGGCGGCGTAGGTGAGGCTGCGCTCGGCGGCGGCGCTCAGCAGCGCCGTGCCGGTGCTGGACAGCAGGATCACCGGCCGATCCAGCTCGGTCCGCCTGTCCATCTCCGCCGGGCTGTTCTGGAGGTGGAAGCCATAGGGCATGTTGCCGCCGAGCTCGCCGACCAGGAGCGGGTTCTCCAGTCGCGCGGCGAGCGGCAGCGCCGCCTCCAGCGAGCGGACCGGGAAGCACCGCCGTCCCGCGGCGACGGCGGTCACGGCGGTCGTGGTCGCGCGAATCACGTCGATGCCGACGACCGTCCATTCCTCGTCGCCCTCGCCGAGGCTCGGGTAGCGGGCGATCGCGACGGTCCTGGTCATGGGGCCGTCGCGGGCGCGACCACGCCCGGCCGGAGCTTCGGGTTCGAGAACGCGTCGGAGTGCAGGCCCCGCCGGTAGATCTCGACGCGCAGCACCTCATCGAGCCGCACGTTGCCGAGCGCGACCGCGGGACCGAAGTGGTCCAGCAACGCGAACTGGCTCGGCTTTGTCGGAGCCTCGAAGATCAGCAGCTCGAGCCCGAACGCGTCGGCGAGGCGGTCGGCGAGGCCTCCGTTCAGTCGACCCGAGCCGTCGAACAGCCCGACTCCGGCGGCACTCTCGCGCGCCTCGACGATCAGCCGGACGGCCCCCGCCTGCAGCCACCGCCGCCCCTCCTCGATCAGCTCATGGACGGTTTCGGGCTCGAACTCCCCGCCGTGCTTCTTGCCGATCTCGTACTGGACGCGCAGCCCTCGGTCGGACGCGAGGCGCACGATCTCCTCCGGCGTCTGGCCCGGGTCGGTGAAGCCGGAGCCACATTCGATCCCGTCGAAGCCGACCTCCGCACACAGGTCGAGGTACGCGTGAAGCCGGCCCTGGGCGACCGCGACCTCGTAGGGCCCCCCGCCCGTGTCGGCCGACACTCCCGCCGCGTGCGCCGCGCGCACCTTGCTCCGGGTCGCCTCTCGGTCGGCGATCATCCAGCACGCCATCGAGACCTTCAGCCCAAGCATCAGGTGTCCGCTCTGCTGCAGGTGGCTCTCCAGCGCCACCGGGGCGATGCCGGGGTCGAACGGGTAGATGGCGGCGGGCAGCGCGGGCACGCCGAGGCCGCGTAGGTAGCGGTCAAACCCACCCCGACCATCCTGGTCGTTCGTCTCAGCCATCGTGTCGCCCCTCCGCTCGCCGTGATCTCGCCGGGCGCATCCTATCGCCGCGGCCTGACTCGAGAACATTGCCGAATCTGGTCAAAGCTTGCTATACCTACCGAACGGCAAGGACGCTTGAGGAGGGCACAGAACATGAACGGATGGTTTGGGGGTCGGATGATGGCGTCGCGCTGCGGGGCTGCGATTGTGACCACGGTCGTGGCGGGAATGTTGGCATGCGCGCCCGCGATGGCGCGCACGCGTGATGGGACCCGCCTCGCAGGCGCCGCGGCGGCGAGGACCATCCACGTGCATTCCCCGGGGTCGTCCGCCGGGACGCGCGCGCCTCGGTACCTGCCCGGCTTGGTCCTTGTCGGGTTCCGTCCCGGGGTTTCGAGCGCTCGCCGCCGGATGCTCGAGCGGGCGGTATCGGCGGGGCGCGTGCGCCCGCTCGGGTTCGTCGGCTCGGCGACGCCGGCGGCCCGTGCACTGCGGCGACGCATCGGGAGCTCGGTCACCCTCGACGTGCCGCGCGGCACTGTGTCTGAGGCGGTGCGTCGCCTGCGCCATGCGCAGCGGTGGGTTCGCTACGCCGAGCCTGACTACGTGCTCGCTCCGGCCAGGAGCCCCCGCGCGAGCGCTCCGGCCGCCAATGCGGCGCAGCCCAATGTGACGGCGATTCCGGCGTGTCCCTCGGTCACCGGACCGGGCGGATCCCGAACGATCCCGGCTTTGGGTGCCAGTGGGGCGACCTGAACGTCGGGCAGACGATCACCGGATCAAGCGGAACGGTCACCGGTACCGCGGGCGCCGATGAGAATCTCACGCGGGCGTGGAGCCTGACCACCGGCAGCCGCTCGATCGTGATCGGGCAGGTCGACGGCGGCGTGGACTACAACCACCCGGACCTGGCGGCGAACATCTGGACCAACCCCGGCGGGATCGGCGGCTGCGCGGCGGGCACACATGGTTACAACGTCCTCAACAACACGTGCAATCCGATGGACACCGACTCCGCGCCCACCACGTCCTACGGAGGTCACGGGACGCATGTGGCGGGAATCATGGGCGCCGTCGGCGACAACGGGATCGGCGTGACCGGGGTCAACTGGCAGACGACGATCCTGCCGGTCAAGGTCGTCAACTCCCAGCTGTGGGGAACCGACGCGCAGCTGATCCAGGGACTTGCCTGGCTGGTGCAGGCAAAGCAGGCCGGCGTCAACATCCGTGTCGTCAACGACTCGCCCGTGTCGAGCTCCACCCCCTTCGATCAGGCGATGTCGGACGAGATCAGTGCGCTGGGCGCCAACAACATCCTGTTCGTCACCGCCGCCGGCGGGGCGGTGACACCGGCCGGCAACAACTGGGGCGGGGTGAGCGATGACACCAATCCGCGTTACCCGTGTGACTTCCATCTCCCGAACGAGATCTGCGTCACCGGGACCGACCAGAACGACAACCTGGCCCATTGGGCCAACTACGGCAGCCTCGTGGATCTGGCCGCGCCCGGCGACAACATCTACTCGACGACGCTTCCGAACGACGGCAACGACGGGAGCGGCTACGGCTGGATCAGCGGTGGCTCGATGGCCGCGGCCGACGTCTCGGGCGCTGCTGCGCTCATCCTGTCGGCCGACGACTTCGCCACCTACCAGGGGCTGAAGGCCGACATCCTCGGCAACGTCGACAAGCTCCCCTCGCTCACCGGCAAGGTGGCCACCGGCGGACGGCTGGATGTCTGCGCCGCGATCCCGGGGTGCGCGGGCGCGCTGGCCACGCAGGCCACCGTGTCGTGCACGCCGGCCGTGGTGGCCGTCGGTCAGCCGACGACATGCACGGCGACCGTCGCCGACACCGATCCCAGCTCGCAGAACGCGCCGACCGGAACGGTGACGTTCACGAGCAACGGGCGCGGGACGTTCGCGCCCAGGACGTCGTGCGCGCTCGCGCCCGGCTCGTCGCCGGGCGAGGCCTCCTGCTCGATCGGCTACACGCCGTCGGCCTACGGCACCGGCAAGCAGAAGGTGACAGCCGCTTACGGCGGTGACCCGGCGCACGTGTCAAGCGTCGGGACGTTCCAGGTGCTGCTGCGCCGTCGCAAGTGACGTCGGAGCGGGGCCGGTGGTCAGTCGACGCCCGCCCGGCGACGGCTGAATAGTTGTCAAAAGCTACACAAAATTGGTAAAATGGGGCAGCGGCCAAAAAGGGAACTCGAAAGGCCTTGGTGGGGTAAGTGAATGGACTCTTGGGGTGCAGGATGACGACGTCGCGCGCCATCGCCGCGATGGTGACGACGATCGTGACCGGATCGCTGGCGTGCGCGCCCGCGCTGGCACGCACGAACGGTGCGGGGAGCCGCGCGAGCTCCGCAGCACACGGTCACGCCGCCCCCTCGTCCGCCGGGACACCTGCGCCCCGGCACGTCTCCGGGGTGGTCCTCGTCGGCTTCCGTCCCGGGGTCTTGCCGGCCCGTCGCCGGACGCTCGAGCGGACGGTCGCGGCCGAGCACGCGCGCCCGCTCGTCTATTTCGGCACCGCGACGCCGGCGGCACGTGCGCTCGCGCGGCGCATGGGCGCCTCCTTCTCGCTCGACGTGCCCCGCGGCACCGTGACCCGTGCGGTGAGGAGCCTGCGCGCCGCCCATCGGTGGGTTCGCTACGCCGAGCCCGACTACCTGATCGGGGGTCCGCCGCGCGGCGTCCGGCCGGCAGCGAGGGCCCGCGCCGCGGGGCCGCTCCAGGCCAACGGCGGGTCGGCGCAGCCAAGCCTCTCCGACCCCGCCGGTGTCGTCCCCGACGACCCCGGCTTCGCCAACCAGTGGGGGTCGCTCAACACCGGGCAGACGATCGCCGGCAGCAGCGGCACCATCACCGGGACCGCCGGGGCCGACGATCACGTCACCCGGGCGTGGCGCCTGACGACGGGCAGCGCGTCGATCGTGATCGGCGAGCCGGACGTCGGCATCGACTACAACCACCCGGATCTGAACGCGAACATCTGGACCAACCCGGGCGGCGTCTTCGGCTGCCCCAAGGGGACCCGCGGATACAACGAGCTCGGCACCAATCCGGCGAGCCAGTGTGACCCGATGGACTTCGACAACGACTACGGCGGACACGGGACGCACGTCGCCGGGATCATGGGCGCCGTCGGCAACAACGGCCAGGGCGTGGCCGGGATGAACTGGACGACGTCGATCCTGCCGATCAGGTGGAACAGCCAGGAGAATACGGCCGGCGCCGAGACCACGTTGATCGACGCGCTGAACAAGCTGGTTGCGGCCAGGAACGCCGGGGTCAACGTGCGCGTCGTCAACGACTCCTCGGTGTACGGCTCCGCCACGGCCATGCAGGGACTGCACGACGAGATCGCGTCGCTCGGCGCCAACGGCATCCTGTTCGTGACCGCCGCGGGCGGGGCGTATGGCGCGACGGGCTACGACGTCGACCCGTCCCAGACGAATGCGGGCGAGTACCCGTGTGACTACTCGTCGCAGCTGTCCAACGTGATCTGCGTCACCGCGTCGGGCCAGAACGACACGGTGCCCAGCTGGGCGAACTACGGGCCCAATGACGTCAATCTCGCCGCGCCCGGCGACAACATCTACTCGACGCTGCGCAGCAACAGCTACGGCTACATCAGCGGTGGATCGATGGCGGCGGCCCAGGTCTCGGGCGCGGCCGCGCTCATCCTGTCGGCATACGACTTCTCCACGCCCGCGATGCTGAGAGCCGACATCCTCGACAACGTCGACAGGATGACAGCGATGAACGGCTATGTGAGCACGGGTGGCCGTCTCGACGTGTGCGCCGCGATGCCGGGATGCGCGGCGCCGCTGTCGACCCAGGCCGCGACGTCGTGCTCGCCGGCCTCGGTGACGGTCGGCCAAGCGGCGACCTGCACCGCGACGGTGAGCGACGTCGACCCGCTGTCCCAGATCGCGCCCACCGGCACGGTCACGTTCACCAGCGACGTGAGCGGGGCGTTCGGGTCGGGCGGCTCGTGCACGCTCGCGCCGGGATCGTCACCGAATCAGGCGGCCTGCTCGATCACCTATACGCCGACGGCGGTCGGCTCGGGTACGCATACGCTGACGGCGTCCTACGCCGGTGATTTCGCACACGGGGCGAACTCGGGTACGAGCACCCTCTCGGTGCGCGCCGGGTCCAGCGGAACCGGCAGCGGGAGAGGCCCCGGCAAGCGCCTGCTGACCGCGATCGTGGCGCCGCACATCACCGGCGTCCCGCGGCCGGGGCGCACGCTCACCTGCGTCCCCGGCACCTGGAACGAGCCGACGACCGGGTTCACGTACAGCTGGGAGCGCAACGGCAAGGCGATTCCGGTGGCGCGGTCCGCCGGCTACCGGGTCCGGATCGCCGACGAGGCGAACCGGGTGGCGTGCGTCGTGATGGCGTCCAACGCCGCCGGGTCAAGTGCGACCGCGTCGAGCGGGAGAGGGGTGCTCGTTGCGCTCAGCGGCACGCTCACCTGCCGGCGGCCGACCGGCCGTCTCCGTGGCGCCCGGTTGGGAACGATCAGCCTCGGGATGACGCGCGCCCACGCACGCCGGACGTTGCGTCCGTTCGGGCCTCGCCACCGGCTGACCGACGACCTCTGCCTGTACGGAGGCTGGGGCATCGAGGTCAGCTACGCCCACGGGCGGGTCGTGCTTGCGTCGACCTCGAATCCCCACTACGTGGTTCGCGGGGTGCGACCCGGGACGACCGCGCGGGTGGCGCACCGGCGCCTGAAGCTGCGCCGCGGCGTGCGGGTCGGCCACAGCGTGTGGTATGTGATCACCGGTCGCCGGGCGAACATCGTGCTCCAGGTGCGTCACGGGATCGTGCAGCGGATCGGAATCGCCAGTCACACGTTGACGGGCACCCCGGCCGCCCGGCAGCGGATCCTCAAGACGCAGAGCTGACGGGAAGCGGCCGCTCCGCTCGGGAGTGGCCGCGCCCGGCACTTAATGCTGCATACCTTGGCGCTACAGCGCGACGGTCACGCCGAGCACGAACCCCTCCGAGCGCGCGATCTCGTCCACGACCGTCTGCGGAACGGGCTCGCTCGTGGTGATCGCCATCGCCGCCAGGTCCGCGGCCTCGTCGACGCCCTCCGGCAGACGGCCGACCGCGGCGGAGATGATGTTGACGCCGGCGGCCCCGAACGCGGTCCCGACCCGCCCGAGCATGCCCGGCAGATCGCGATAGCGGAACAGCGTCACGTGCTCCTCGAGCTGGATGTCGAAGCGCTGGCCCCACGCCTCGAGCAGGTGCGGGCGGTTCTGACGGCCGATCAGCGTCCCGGCGACGAGCACCGCGCCCTCGTCCGAGCTCACCGCCACCCGCACCAGGTCGCTGTAGTCACGCGCGGTGGTGTGCTTGGCCTCGACGACGCTGATGCCGCGCTCCTCGGCGATCGCGGGCGCGTTGACCGCGTTGACGTCCTCCTCGGTGCGCCCGCGCAGGGCGCCGAGCAGGACCTCGATCGCGAGCAGCCGAGTGTCGCGCTCGGCGAGCCGTCCCAGCAGGTCGATCTGGATCTCGTCGACCGATCCGCCGTCGGCGACGGTCAGCTCGGTCGCGATCCGCCCCAGCGAGCGGCACAGCGGCAGGAACGGGCCCATCACCGCGAAGTCCTCGGCCGCAACCGCGGGGACGTTGACCGCGCTCGTCACCACGCCACCGGTGAGCGCCGCCACCACCTGCTCGGCGGCCTGGTAGCCGGCCCGGTCGGTCGCCTCGGCGGTCGAGGCCCCGAGGTGCGGGGTGACGATCACGTTGGGAAAGGCGAACAGCGGATGCTCGGTGACGGGCTCGGAGCGGAACACGTCGAGCGCGGCGCCGCCGACCTTGCCCGACTCGAGCGCCGCCTGCAGGTCCTCGTCGACCACGAGCGGGCCGCGGGCGACGTTGAGCACCCGGACGCCGTCCTTGCACCTGGCGAACACCTCGGCGTTCAACCAGCCCTCGGTCTCGGGCGTCTTGGGCAGGTGGATCGTGAGGAAGTCCGCGTGCGCGTAGACCTCGTCCGGCGTCTCGGCGCGCTCGGCGCCGAGCTCGCGGTAGCGCTCCGCCGACACGTACGGGTCATAGCCGATGACGTGCATGCCGAATCCGCGCGCCCGCTGGGCGACCAGCTGGCCGATCCGCCCGAAGCCGAGGATCCCGAGCGTCTTCTCCAGCAGCTCGGTGCCGGAGTACTTGGAGCGGTCCCAGCGGCCCGCGACCAGCGAGGCGTGTGCCTGCGGGACGTTGCGGGCGAGCGCGAGCAGCAGCGCCATCGTGTGCTCGGCCGCGGTGACGACATTGGATTCCGGCGCGTTGGCGACGACGATCCCGCGCTTGGTCGCCTCCCCCACGTCGACGTTGTCGACCCCGACGCCGGCGCGCCCGACCGCCCGCAGCGCGCCCGCGCGGGAGAGCAGCTCGGCGTCGAGCTTGGTGGCCGAGCGGATCAGGATCCCCTCGTAGCCGCCGATCCGCTCGGCGAGCTGCTCGCGTGAGAGCCCGGTCTCGACGTCGACGTCGAAGTGCTCCTGCAACAGGGAGATGCCTGACTGGCCGATCTTCTCGGCGACGAGGACCTTGGTCATGACTGCTGCTCCAGGACGTAGTCGATGCATGCGGTGAGGGCGGTGACGTCGGCGGGATCGGTCGCGGGGAACATCGCGACCCGCAGCTGGTTGCGGCCGAGCTTGCGGTAGGGCTCGACGTCGACGATCCCGTTGGCGCGCAGCGTCGCCGCGACCGCCGCTGCGTCGACCTGCTCGTCGAAGTCGATCGTGCCCACCACGAGCGAGCGCTTCGCCGGGTCGGCGACGAACGGCGTCGCGTGCGCGTGATCCTCCGCCCACCGGTACAGATGCGAGCTGCAGGCCGAGGTGCGGGCGACCATGGCGGGCAGCCCCCCCTGTTCGAGCATCCAGTCGAGCTGATCGGCGAGCAGCAGCAGCGTGGCGATCGCCGGCGTGTTGTAGGTCTGGTCCTTGCGCGAGTTGTCGAGCGCCGTCGACAGCGACAGGAAGTCGGGGATCCAGCGCGGCGCGCCCGTCGTCGGGCGGTCGCGCTCGATCTGCTCGATTCGCTCGAGCGCCGCCGGGCTGCACACCGCCAGCCACAGGCCGCCGTCCGACGCGAACCCCTTCTGCGGGGCGAAGTAGTAGATGTCGGCGTGGGTGACGTCGACCGGCAGTCCGGCGGCGCCCGAGGTCGCGTCGATGAGCACGAGCGATCCGTCGGAGCCGTCGGGACGGGCGACCGGGACCATCACGCCCGTCGAGGTCTCGTTTTGGGCCCAGGTGATGACGTCGGCCGAGCCATCGGCGCGGGGCTCGGGCGCGTCGCCCGCCGGCGCCTCCACGACGACCGGGTCGGCGAGGAACGGGGCGCCGGCCGTGCACGCCGCGAACTTCGAGGAGAACTCTCCGTAGGCGAGGTGCAGCGCGCGCTCGCGCACGACGCCGCAGGTGAGCGCGTCCCACAGCGCGGTCGTGCCGCCGTTGCCGAGCACCACCTCGTAGCCGTCGGGCAGCGAGAGCAGCGTCGACACGCCGGCGCGCACGCGGCCGACGAGCGACTTGACCGGCTTCTGGCGATGCGACGTGCCCATCACGGCGGCCCCCGGCCCGCTCAGATACTCGAGCTGGGCGTGGCGGACGCGGGACGGTCCGGAGCCGAAGCGGCCGTCGGCCGGCTTGAGCTCGTCGGGGATCTCGACGGAGGTGATCTCGGTCATGGGCGCTCCACGGGAAGGGGTCGGATGGTGGGCGTGCCCAGGCGCGCGGCGAGGTGATGGCCGTCGCTCCCCGGTGGTCGCCTCCACCTTGTCGCGCCAGTCACGACGGCCCGGCCGATCATAGCCAGCCGCCGCGCCCGGTCACCAGCCGGTCACATCGCGCGCGTCCGCCGGCTACTCCTGCCAGTCGGTGTCGTCGATCCAGGCCATCTGGGCGCGCAGCTGCTTGCCGACGGTCTCGACCTGGTGGCCGGCCTGCTCGGAGCGCATCCGCCGGAAGTTCTCCTGACCGGCCCGGTTCTCGGCGATCCACTCGCGGGCGAAGTCGCCGGACTGGATCTCGGAGAGCACCTGCTTCATCGCGGCGCGGGTCTCCTCGCCGATGATGCGGTTGCCGCGGGTCATGTCGCCGTACTCGGCGGTGTTGGAGATCGAGTAGCGCATCCCCGAGATGCCCTTCTCGTACATCAGGTCGACGATCAGCTTCAGCTCGTGGAGCACCTCGAAGTAGGCGAGCCGCTCGTCGTAGCCGGCGTCGGTGAGGGTCTCGTAGCCGGCGCGCACGAGCTCGGTGACGCCGCCGCAGAGCACCGCCTGCTCGCCGAACAGGTCGGTCTCGGTCTCGTCCTTGAACGTCGTCTCGATCACGCCGCCGCGCGTGCCGCCGATGCCCTTGGCGTAGGCGAGCGCGACGGCGAGCGCGTCGCCCGTTGGGTCCTGCTGGACGGCCACCAGGCAGGGAACCCCCGAGCCCTCGGTGTACTGGCGGCGCACCAGATGGCCCGGTCCCTTGGGCGCGACGAGCGCCACGTCGACGTCGGGCGGCGGCACGATCTCGCCGTAGTGGATCGAGAAGCCGTGGCCGAACAGCAGCAGATTGCCGGGGGCGATCCCGTCCTTCAGGCCGCCCTCCCAGATCTGGCCATGCAGCTCGTCGGGGGCGAGCAGCATCACGATGTCGCCCTCGCTGGCGGCGTCGGCGGGCTCGAGCACGCGCAACCCGTGGCTCTCGGCCTTGGCGCGGCTCGAGGAGCCCTCGCGCAGCCCTACGACGACGTCGACGCCGGAGTCCTTCAGGTTGAGCGCATGGGCGTGACCCTGGGAGCCGTAGCCGATGATGGCGACGGTCCTGCCGTCGAGCTTGGAGAGATCAGCGTCGTCGTCGTAGAACATGGCCCGAGCCTACACGGCGCGCAGCCGCGCCGGCCGGGCCGGATCCGCGCGGCGCGAGCTACCCGCCGAAGCGGCCCTCGAGCGCGAGCACGTCGGTCACGTAGCGGCGCGTCGAGGGCAGGACGCCCTGGGTGCGGACCGAGTCCAGACCCTGGTAGTAGGCGGCGATCGTCTCGTTCTGGTTGTCGCCGGTGGCGAGCAGAAGCGAGCGCAGCACGGCGACCCCGCCCCGGACGTTGTCCAGCGGCGACGTCGGGGAGAGGTCCATGCCGTCGACGCGGGACAGGTCGTTCCACGTCGTCGGCTCCAGCTGCATGACGCCGACCGCGCCGCTGGACGAGACCAGGCCGTCGTTGAAGCCGCTCTCCTGGTCGGCGATCGCCTCCGCGAGCGCGGGCGGCACGCCGTTGGCGGCGGCGATCGAGCCGACGTCGCCGGGCGAGACGTACTGGTCGACGGGCCGGGCGCCGGAACCGCTCGCGCCCGGCACCGGCGCCGGGGCGGAGCTCTGAGCGCTCCCGCCGGGGACGGTGAGCGTGCGGCCGGCGAGCAGCACGTCGTTGACCGACATCCCGTTGGCGGCCGCCAGCGCCGCCGCGGTCGTTCCCGCGCGCGCCGCGATCCCGCTCAGCGTGTCACCCGCCCGCACCACGTAGCCGCCCGACGGCGACGCGCTCTCGGAGCTCACCGGCGCCGGCGCCGCCTCGGAGGTCGCGCCGCTCGAGGTCGGCAGCGGCCCGCCCTGCGCCGGGATCACGAGCGGCGTGCCCGTGACGAGCTGGGCCTGGCTCGACAGGCCGTTGGCGGCCGCGAGCCGGGCCACGGACAGCCCGTCGGAGGCTGCGATCGAGGTGAGCGTCTCGCCGCGGCGGACGGTGTGGGTGACGGCGGCGGAGGCGGCGGCCGGGACGATGAGCGCGGCGGCGGCCAGGGCCATGAGGAGTGAGATCGTGTTTCGCATCGCGGTCCAGGCTCGCGGGCGGCGCCCGGCGGGGCAACCGGTGCAAGGGCATTTTCACGCGCTGCGCAGGGATCTTCAGGCGCCCGCGCCGGCGACGAGGGAGCTGCCCGGCAGCACGAGCGAGCCGTCGTCGTCGGTGAACGGGCGGGCCTGGTCGGCGACCCACTCGCGGATGGCGGCGCGCTCGGAGTCGCTCAGCGCCGCGACGGTCTCGCCGAGCGTCGGGGACATCTCGATCGTCTCCGCGAGGAAAGCGTCGAGCGACGCGAACGTCCGCTGCATCGCGACCGGCGCGACCGTCACCTCGAGGAAGCCCGCGCCCTCGAGCACCTCGGTGAGCGCCCCGTCGCCGGCGAGCGAGAACTGGCCCGGGACCGACGGGTCGGGCGGCTCGGCGTGGCCGAGCTCGACCATCGCCTGGCGCGGGATCGTCGCCCACGGGTTGCTCTCCCGGGTGTCCCACACCGCGAGCGCCGCACGTCCGCCGGGCCGCAGCACGCGCCGGGCCTCCCGGGCGGCGGCGGACGGGTCCGCGACGAGCATCAGCCCCCAGCGGCAGAGCACGCCGTCGACCGAGGCGGTCTCCATGTCGATCCACTCGAGCTCGAGCTGGCGGAACTCGACGTTCGAGACGTGCTGGGCGGCGGCGCGCGCCCGCGCGACCTCCAGCATCGCCTCGGCGCCGTCCGAGCAGATGAGCGTGCCGCCGGGGGCGATCAGCTCGGCGGCCATGAAGCCCGTGTCGCCCGGGCCGGCCGCGAGCTCGAGCACGCGGTCCCCGGGCTGAGGCGCGAGCGCGTCGACCATCGTCGCCGACACCCCGACCGCCCAGTCGTGGACGCGATCGGCGACCTTCCCCCAGCCCTGGGCGGCTCGCTCCCAGCCCTGGCGGCTGTCGGCGCGGAACTGATCGGGGTCGAGCGGGCTCATCGCCGCAAGCCTATTCATCCGCGGCCTGCAGGCGCTGCGTGAGCTCGCCGAAGGCGGCGTCGATCTGCGCGCTCATCCGCTGCCCGAGGATCGCCTGCAGCGCCTCGGCGGCCAGCGGCCGCAACGCCTTGACCGACTCGTCCATCTCCGCCCAGCGGTCCTCGGGCATGCCCGCCTCCTCGAACGGGCGCCACACCTGCTCCATGAACAGCCGCACGAACGCGGCCGAGACCGCGTCGCAATGGCGCTCGACCTGCTCGAACACCGCGAGCGCGCCGTCGAGCGAGATGCCGCGGGCGACGACCTGCTCGGCGACGGTGAGCAGCGTCGGGCTGGGCACGAGGAAGCGCTCGGGGCCGGCCGGGATGAGGATCCCGAGCCGCTCGGCCCGCGCGAGCACCTCCGGCGCCCGGTCCCCTCCACCTCGAAGCGGCGGCCGAGCTCGGAGAGCGTGAGCATCTCTGGCGTCTCGGCCGCGCGCGAGGAGCTGAGCACCGCGCGCACGCGCGTGAGCCGCTCCGCCGTCCCGCGGCCGTCCTCGAGCAGCCGCTTGATGCCCGCGAGGTTGAACCCGTCGGCCTGCAGGTCGCGGATGAGCTTCAGCTGCGCGACGTGCTCGTCGCCGTAGTAGCCGACGCGCATCCGGACGTCGGGCGGCTCGAGCAGCCCGCGGGCCTGATGGGCGCGGATGTTGCGCACCGACATGCCGGAGGCGGAGGCGAGCTGCTCGATCGTGAGCTCGGCGGACACGCGCCCAGATGGTATCGGTGGCCGATGTGACATCGACCGATGTGACATCGGGATGGCCGGTCAGCGCAGGGCGCGGCGCTGCAGCTTGCCGGTCGCCCCCCGCGGGAGCGTCTCGACGAACTCGAACCGCTTGGGGACCTTGAATCCGGCAAGCCGGGCGGCGCAGAAGTCACGCAGGTCCTCGGCGAGGCGCACGTCGCTCACCGCGCCGTCCCGATGGGCGGGCATCACCCCCAGCCGGGGCACGACGAGCGCGATCACCGCCTCGCCCCACTCGGGATCCGGCCGGCCGAGGACGGCCGCGTCGGACACCGTCCCGTGCTCCAGCAGCACCGCCTCGACCTCCGTCGGCGCGACGTTCTCGCCGCCGGTGACGATCGTGTCCGCGGTCCGGCCGACGATCTCCAGGCCCCCGGCCGCGTCGAAGCGCCCGAGATCGCCGGTGTGAAGCCAGCCGTCGCCGGAGATCGCGCCCTGGGCGACGCTCGGGCCGCGCACGAGCAGCTCGCCGGCGTCCGAGAGCGTGAGCTCGGCGCCGAGCAGCGGGAAGCCGTCGGTCGCGATCTGCGAGCACGTCTCGGTCATCCCGAACGACGGCGAGACGGTGACCGAGGCCTCGCGGGCGCGGGCGAGCAGCGAAGGCGCGATCGGGCCGCCGCCGAGCAGCACCCGTCGCAGCGTGGGCGGCTCGTGCAGGCCGGCGTCGAGCAGCCGGCCGAGCATCGTCGGCACCAGCGAGACGAGCGTCACCCGCTCCTCGGGGCGCAGCAGCGCGTCACGGACGCGCTCGACGTCGAAGCGCTCGTGCAGCACGACGGTCGTGCCGTAGATCGCCGAGCGCAGCGCGATCGAGAGGCCGCCGACGTGGGCGAGCGGCATCGGGCACAGCCATCGCTCCGCCGGGTCGAGCCCGAGCGCGATCGCCGAGCCGATCGCGTTCCACAGCCAGTTGGCGAGCGTGAGCTCGACCCGCTTGGGACCGGCGGTCGTGCCCGACGTGTACATCACGGTCGCGATGTCCGAGAGGTCGAGCGCGCGCTCGGGGACGGGCGGGCCGGACGGCAGCTCGGTGAGCGTGCGCGCGACGCCGTCGAGTCGCAGCAGCCGCTCGGCGTCGGCGAGCCGCAGGTCGATCGGGACGGCCGCGGCGCCGACGGCGAGGCAGCCGTGCAGGGCGACGATCAGGTCCTCGCTTCCGAGCGCGAGCGCGACGCGGTCGCCATGCCCGATCCCCCACTCGTGCAGCGCTCCGGCGACGGCGCGCGCGCCGTCCTGCAGCTCGCGGTAGGTCCAGGCCCGCCCCGGGGTGACCAGCGCCGCCCGGTCGGGGTGGACGCGGGCGGCACGGCTCAGCCAGGGCTCCATGGGGGCGAGCTTAGGCTCTAGAGTGGCCCGGCCAGTGGCATGGAGCAATGGAGTGAGCGCGTGAGCACCGAATGGACGCCGTCTGGCGAGTACACCGACATCCGCTACGAGCTGTCGGAGGAGCCGACCCCGCGCACGCCCGGATCGCGAAGCTGACGATCGACCGTCCCGAGGTGCACAACGCGTTCCGCCCCGAGACGCTCGTCGAGCTCGCCGACGCGTTCGCGCGGGCCCGCGACGACGCGCGCGTGGGCGCGATCATCCTCACCGGCGAGGGTGACCAGGCGTTCTGCTCGGGCGGCGATCAGCGGGTGCGCGGCGACCGCGGCGGCTACGTGACCGGCGCCGACCCCGCCAACGCGGGCGCGCAGACGGCGGTCGGGCGCTTCGAGGTCACCGACCTGCACGTGCAGATGCGGCGGCTGCCCAAGCCGATCGTCGCCATGGTCGCCGGGTTCGCGGTCGGCGGCGGTCACGTGCTGCACATCGTCTGCGACCTGACGATCGCGGCCGACAACGCCCGCTTCGGACAGGCCGGCCCGCGCGTCGGCTCCTTCGACGGCGGCTACGGCGCCGCCGAGCTCGCGCGGCTGGTCGGGCCCAAGAAGGCCAAGGAGATCTGGTTCCTGTGCCGCCAGTACGACGCCGAGCAGGCGCTGGAGATGGGGCTCATCAACACGGTCGTGCCGCTCGCCGAGCTCGAGGCCGAGACCGTCCGCTGGTGCCGTGAGATGCTCGCGATGTCGCCGTTCGCGCTGCGCATGATGAAGGCGAGCTTCCACGCCGACGAGGACGGAATGGCCGGCATCCAGCAGCTCGCGCATGACGCCAACCTGCTCTTCTACATGAGCGAGGAGGCCCAGGAGGGCCGCAACGCCTTCCTGCAGAAGCGCCCGACCGATTTCGACCGGTTCCCGCGCCGGGCCTAGACGAGCGGCACCGGGGGCACACGAGATGAGCGGAGTGCGGATCTGGCTGATGGCCGCGCGGCTGCGGACGCTGCCCGCGGCGATCGCGCCGGTGCTCGTCGGCACCTCGCTCGCGGGCTACCAGCACGTCGACCATCCGCTGCGGCTGCTCGCGGCGCTGCTGGGGGCGATCTTCATCCAGGTCGGGACGAACCTCTCCAACGACTACTCCGACGCGCGCCGCGGAGCCGACGCCGAGGACCGGCTCGGCCCGGTCCGGGTCACCGCCGGCGGCCTGGTCCCGCCGCGCCAGGTGCTGGTCGCGACCTACGTGTCGTTCGGGCTGGCGGTGCTGGCCGGGATCTACCTGATCGTCGTCGCCGGGTGGCTGCTGCTCGTCATCGGCGTCGCGTCGATCGTCGCCGGCGTGCTCTACACGGGCGGCCCGCGCCCGTACGGCTACGAGGGGCTGGGCGAGGCGTTCGTGTTCCTGTTCTTCGGCGTGGTCGCGGTCGCCGGCTCCTATTTCGTCCAGGTCCGCCACCTCGACTGGGAGGCGTTCGCGCTGTCGGTCCCGGTCGGCCTGCTCGCCGCGGCGATCCTCGTCGTCAACAACGTCCGTGACATCGACTCCGACCGCCGCGCGGGCAAGCGCACGCTCGCGGTCCGGCTCGGGCCGCGAGCGCACGCGCGTGATGTTCGCCGTGATGCTCGCGCTCGCGTTCGTGCTCGCGCTCGTCACCTGGGCGTTCGGGCCGCTCGGGCCCTCGGTGGCGCTCTGCTGGCTGGCGGCGCCGCTCGCCGTGGCCCTGGTCCGCACGGTCGCCACCCACACCGACGGCCCGACGCTCAACCGGGCGCTCGCGCGTTCGGGCATGCTGCAGCTCGGGTTCTGCGTGCTGCTGTCGGCGGGAGTGCTCCTCAGCCGGTGAGGCTCGCGGTCCGCACCGTCTCCCGGACGCTGCGCGGCACCGGGCACCGCGCCGCCCACGGGGCGGTGAGCGACCGTGAGCTGTGCTCGTCGCGCTGGAGGCCGGCGACGGGCTCACCGGCCACGGCGAGGCCGCGCCGCTTCACTCCTACGACGGGGTCGGGGTCGCCGAGGTGATCGAGGAGATCGACGCCTGCCGGCCGGTGCTCGCCGACTACCCCGGCCACGCGCCGGTCGCCGACGTCATCGCCCGCTGCGGCGAGCGGACCGTCGTCCCCCAGGCGCTCGCCGCGATCGACCTCGCGCTCTGGGACCTCGCCGGCCGGCGCGGTCCGAGCCGGTCTGGCGGCTGCTCGGCGCCGCCGACGGCGCGCGCCGATCGCGGTCAACCGCACGATCGACGCGATCGACCGCTCGGGCGCCGCCCACGAGGCGGCCCAGGCGCGCGCCGCCGGCTTTCGCACGGTGAAGGTGAAGGTCGGGATCGGCGACGACGCAGGCCGCCTGGCGGCCGTGCGCGCGTTCGCCGGGCCGCAGATGGCGATCCGGATCGACGCCAACGGCGCCTGGACCCCGAGCAGGCGGGGGCGGCGCTGGGCGCGCTTGAGCCGGTCGGCATCGAGCTCTGCGAGGAGCCCGTCCACGGCATCGCGGAGATCGCCGCGCTGCGCGGAGGCGGGATCCCGATCGCCCTCGACGAGTCGGCCGCCGATCCGCTCGCCTTCACCGCGCCCGCCGCGGCCGAGCTCGCCTGCCTGAAGATCTCCCGCTGCGGCGGGATCACCGGCCTGCTCGCCGCCGCCGCCGACGCCCGCACGGCCGGCTACGAGGTCTATCTGGCGTCCACCCTCGACGGGCCGCTCGGCATCGCCGCCGCGCTGCACGCCGCGGCCGTGTCTGCGCCCCCGACGCGCCTGCGGCCTGGCGACGCTCGGCCTGTTCGGCGATCGGCCCGACCCGCTGCCCGTCCATGACGGGATGCTCGAGGCGCCGGGTGGCCCGGGCCTCGGGGCGGGGCTGGTCGACTGGTACTGACCCGGGTGCGCCGGGCGGCGGCGGCGCGGGCGCGCCTGACCCGGCGCGCCTGCGACGGATCCGGGCGGCCGTGGGAGGTGTGTCACGAGCGCTGCGTTCCGTGTCACGCCTGCGACAGATCCGGCCGGCGACGGGAGTTTGTCACCCACGTCGCCGGACGTGACGCGTCGGAGCGGCGCCGTCAGCCCCCGGTCGCCACGATCAGGGCGGCGACCGCCCATGGCTGCTCGAGGTGAACCGCGTGCCCGGCGCCGGGCACGGCGTGCAGCCGGGCGTCCGGGAGCGCGTCGGCCATCCGCTCGGCCGTGCGGCGGAACTTGCGGTCCCGGTCGCCGACGATCAGCTCGACCGGGATCGTGATCTCGCCGAGGCGGTCCCACAGCGAGGGCAGCGTTCCCGTGCCGAGGCCGCGCAGCGCGGCGGCGAGGCCGTCGGTCGTGTTGCGCAGGCGATCGGCCATCACGCCCGCGCGCACCTCGGGCGGCTGGCCGGCGAGCACCGGCGTCTGGGACCAGCGGCTGACGAACTGCTCGATCGTCACCGTCTCGGCCCAGGCGGCGAGCGCCTCGTCGGCGCGCCGGCGCTCCTCGCGCTCGGCGGCGTCGGCGAGGCCGGGGCTCGCCCCGATCAGGACGAGCCGCTCGACCCGGCCGGGCATGGCGAGCGCCGCGTGCAGCGCGATCCGCCCGCCCTGCGAGTAGCCGCCGAGGGTGAAGCGCCCGGGCGCGAGCGCGTCGACCTCGGCGAGCACCGCCTCGAGGGTCACCGGGCGCGCGCCCGAGGCGGCGCCGTGGCCGCGGACGTCCGGCGTCTGGACGCGGTGGCTGTGGGGCAGCGACTGGACGACCGGGTCCCAGCTCGCTCCGGTGTTCGTGAAGCCGTGCAGCAGGACGAGCTCGGGCGCCATCGCCGCCGTCCGACCCGCGCCACTCCGTCGACCAGCATCGGATGCTGCGCGCGCTCGTCGACGAGCTGGCCCGCTGCGGGCTGCGCGAGGCGTGCACGTCGCCCGGGGTCGCGCAACACCCCGATCGTGTTCTCGCTCGTCCGCGACCCGCGGCTGCGGTGCTTCTCGCACCTCGACGAGCGCTGCGCCGGGTTCTTCGCGGTCGGGGCGGCGCGGGCGAGCGGACGTCCGGTCGCGGTCACGTGCACGTCCGGGACGGCCGCCGCGGAGCTGATGCCGCGGTCGTGGAGGCGCGCTGGGGGCGGGTGCCGCTGATCGTGCTCACCGCGGACCGCCCCGCGGAGCTGCGCGACGTCGGCGCCGGGCAGGCGATCGACCAGCTCAAGCTGTACGGCGACCACGCGAAGTGGTTCTGCGAGGTCGAGTCCCGCGACCGCTCGACGCGGCGGCGATGCGCTGGGTCCGCCAGCTCGCCTGCCGCGCCTACTGGACGGCGCTCGAGGGCCCGCCCGGCCCGGTCCACCTCAACGTGCCGCTGCGCGAGCCGCTCCTGCTCTCAGAGCCGCTGCCCGAGAGCGAGCTCCCGGGCCGGGCGGACGGCCGGTGCTGGGTCCGGCGCGGGCCGCTCCAGGACCGCAAGGACGACTTCCCGAGCCGCTCGGTCCCCCCGCGCACGGTGATCGTCGCCGGCCGCGTCGAGGGTGACGAGCGGCTCGACGCGGGCGTCGCCGATCTCGCGCGCGCGGATCGGGCGCCCGTGCTCGCCGATCCGTTCTCGGCCGCGCGGGCGGAGCCGACCGCGATCGCCACCTACGACCTGCTGCTGCGTGACGTCGCGCTCGCCGGCCGGCTCGCGCCGGAGATGGTCATCCGAATCGGCGATCTGCCGACCTCCAAGCCGCTGCGCTCCTGGCTCGCCGCGCTCGACCCCGGCGTGCGGCAGATCCTCGTCGACCCGCACGCGTCCTGGCAGGACCCCGGCGGCGTCGTGGACGAGATCTGGCGCGCGAGCCCGTCCATCTGACGCAGATGCTCCACCCCCACCACCTCGGCCGGATCGAAGTGGCTGTCGGACTGGATGGGCGCCGACGACGCGGCCACCCAGGCGATGGAACGCACTCTCACCTCGGAAACCGGCGCTGTCGGAGCCGCTGGTCGCGCGGCCGCCTCGGCGAGTGGCTGGCTCCGAGGCGACGCTGTTCGTCGCCTCCTCGATGCCGATCCGCGACATCGAGCTCTACCTGCCGGCCCGCGCGCCGCTCCCCTCGCGTGCTCTCCAACCGCGGCGCCAACGGGATCGACGGCACCACGTCCGCCGCGTTCGGGCGGCCGCCGCCCGGCCCGAGCACCCGGTCGTGCTGCTGATCGGCGATGTCGCGCTCCTGCACGACCTGGGCGGGCTGATCGCCGCCCGCCGGCTCGGGCCTGGAGCTGACGATCGTCGCGCTCAACAACGACGGCGGCGGGATCTTCCACTTCCTGCCGGTGAGCGGCGAGGGCGACACGTTCGAGGAGCACGTCGCCACCCCCCATGGCCTGTCGCTGGAGCGGGTCGCCGCGCTCTTCGAGCTCGACTACACGCGGGCACGGGACGAGGAGCGGCTGCGCGCGGCGCTCGCCGAAGCGACCGGCTCGGGCCGGGTGAGGCTGATCGAGGTCCCGACCGACCGCACGGAGAACCTCGCGCTGCATCGCCGCCTGGCGGACGCCGGGCTGGCCGCGGCGGCCGGGCGCGGCTGAGCGCTCCAGCGGCGGCGGCCGGGCGCGGATGAGCGCTCACATCGCCGCCGGGTCGCGGAACTCCGCCCCGAGCCACTGGAAGATCCGCACCAGCCCCTGGCGCAGCGTCACGCGCGCCTCCCAGCCGAGCGCCTCGCGGGCGCGGCTCACGTCCAGGCAGCTGCGGTCGACCTCGCCGGGACGGGCGTCGGCGAACACCGGCTCCGCCAGCCCCGGGACGCGACGTCGTTGAGCGCCTCGATCAGCGCGAGCACCGACGTCTGGCGTCCGTGCCCGATGTTCACCGGGCCGGTCACTTCCCGTCGGCCGCCAGCAGGTTGGCGGCGACGACGTCGGAGACCTCGACCCAGTCGCGGGTCTGCCGCCCGAGCCGAACACGGTCGGGGTGCCGCCGCTCATCGCCAGGCCGCAGAAGATCGCCACCACGCCGGCCTCCCCGTGCACGTCCTGGCGCGGGCCGTACACGTTGCCGTAGCGCAGCGACACCGTCGACAGGCCGTGCAGCCGGTCATACAGCTCGACGTAGCCCTCGGCGGCGTGCTTGCTCGTGCCGTACGGCGCGAGTGCCCGGATCGGATGGTCCTCGGGCGTCGGCAGCACGTCGGCGTCGCCGTACAGGCCGCCGCCGGTCGAGGTGTTCACCAGCCGGCGCGCGCCATTGCGCCGCGCGGCCTCCAGCACGTTGATCGCGCCGAACACGTTCGTCCGGGCGTCGCCGACCGGGTCGGTCACCGAGGGGCGGACGTCGATCTGCGCGGCGAGATGGAAGACGAGCTCGGGCGAGCACGCGGCGAACACCTCCTCGACCGGTCGGCGTCGCGGACGTCGGCGACCACCAGCTCGGCGCCGGCCCCGAACGCGCCCTCGAGGTTCTCGCGCTTGCCGGTCGAGAGGTTGTCGATGACCGTCACCCGGTCGCCGCGGGCGGCGAGCGCGTCGACGATGTTCGAGCCGATGAAGCCGGCGCCGCCGGTGACCAGCAATGCATCATCCAGGTTCTCCGTTTCAGCGCCCAAGGAAGGCTCAGCCGGCGAGCGCCGGGAGCATCACCCCGAGCTTGATCTCGGTCTCCGCGAGCTCGGCCGCCGGATCGGAGTCGCGCACGATCCCGCACCCGGCGTAGCAGCGCCCGAGCGGCCCGCGCAGCAGCGCGCAGCGCAGCGCCACGCAGAACTCGCCGTCGCCCGAGGCGTCCACCCAGCCGACCGCGCCCGCGTACCAGCCACGGTCGAGGCCCTCCAGCGCCGGGATCGCGTCGAGCGCGCCGGCGGGCTCGGCGCCGACCGCCGGGGTCGGGTGCAGGAGGCCGGCCAGGTCGACCGCGTCGATCGGCTCGGCGAGCTGCGCGCGGATCGGCGCGGCGAGATGCTGGATGTTGGCCACCCTGACAACCACCGGCTCGTCGGCGGCGGTCACCCAGACGATATGCGGGCGAGGGCCCGCGCGATCCGCCGCGCGACGATCGCGTTCTCCGCGCGGTCCTTGTCGGAGCGCAGCAGCTGCTCGCCGAGGTGGTCGTCGACGGCCGGATCGGCGCTACGGCGGGTCGAGCCCGCGAGCGCGACCGTCGAGGCACGCTGGCCCTGGCGGCGCACGAGCAGCTCGGGGGTGGCGCCGATGAACGTCGCGTCGCCGCGCCCGACGGCGTAGACGAACGAGCTCGGTGAACGCCTCGCGCAGCAGCCCGAGGACGCGGCCGGATCGTGCGCGGACGGGCGCGTGGACGTCGACCTCCCGCGCGAGCACCACCTTCTCGAACTCGCCGGCGGCGATCCGCTCGACCGCCCGGCGGACCGCCTCCTCGTAATGCGAGGGCGGCATCGGGCTGACCACCTCGTAGGGCCCGCCGGCGTGGGATCGAGCAGCGGCAGCTCGGTCGGCCGAGCCCGGCGAGCCGTCGCGTCGAGCGCGCGCAGCACGTCCACGGCGGTGTCGTCGGGCGCCAGCGGCGTTGACCGTCAGCCACGTCGGAGCCGCGCCGTGCGAGCGAGAGCTCGGGGACGTGCAGCGAGGCCGGGCGCGAAGCCCCTCCACGTGCGGCGATCCGCCGCCGGTCGGGTGCGAAGGCGAAGCCGCCGACGGCGAGCGAGCCCGGCCCCCGGCAGCGGGGCGACGCGTCGACAGCGCCCCCGCGCCAACGCCCGCCAGCCGTCGGCCAGCTACCGGAAGCGATCCGCGCCCCGCGCCTCGAGCGCGACCACGCATCCCAGCCCCGCGAGCGCGATCCCGTCGCGGTCGGGCTGCTCCATGCAGAACCAGGGCTCGTCACCGGCGCGCGAGGCGCAGACCACGGCGGTCGGGTCGGCGGCGCCGGCGAGCTTCGCGGTCACGCTTGCGAGCACCGGCTCGCCACGGCGGCGCGCGCGGCGCAGCGCCGCCACTGCCGGTCGCGGAGTCGCGCGCGGGAGCGGTCGTCCAGCCAGGGCGATGGATGGCCGGTGGCGACGCTCATCGCCCGGACGTTAGATGAGATGCCGAAGACCGCCGCGTGCACGAGCGTGGTCTGAATTCGATCCTGTCAGGATGATGGGGCCTCGATGAAGGCCTGA
>CAVPBY010000090.1:0-211262 GCA_963702225.1 uncultured Solirubrobacteraceae bacterium
GGTGGCCGTCGTCGATGGGGGAGCCTGGATGGCAGCGCCCCCGGAGGCCTTACGGGGCAATCCGACCGGGGCCGGGGATGCGGCGTCGGCGGCGCTGGCGGTCGGGATCGCCGAGGGGAGCGACTGGCCGCACCGGCTCGCGGACGCCGTGGCGCTGTCGGCCGCCGCTGTGGCGGCCCCGCTGGCCGGCTCGTTCGACGCCGAGCTCTACCGGCGGCTGCTGGGTCAGGTGGAGGTGCGCGAGCTGGGGGCCGGCGCCACCCAGGTAGCTGTCGAAGAAGGTGAAGATCCGCCGCCACGCGTCCTCGGCGGACGGGTGGTGGTAGTTGAAGCCGACGAACTTCACCAGCGGCGCGAACAGCGGCCCGGTGTTGATGCGGTTCAGGAAGCTGTGGCCGGCGTCCGGGTATTCCTTGACGTCGTGGGGGACGTCGAGGGTGGTGAGCGCCTGTTCCAGCCGTGCCGCTGCGGTCTCTTCAGGGTCTTGTCGCGCTTGCCGTAGCTGGCGACGATCGGGCAGGCGCCGGCCAAGCGCTCGGTCGCGTCCTTGGGTACCTCGCCATAGTTGACCGACGCCGCGGCGAAGGCGTATTTGGGCGCGCACAGCACCGCGAAGCCGCCGCCCATGCAGAAGCCGATGATCCCGATCTTGCCGGTGCAGTCGTCGCGCTCGGCCAGCCACTGGCGCGCCGCCTCGATGTCCTCGTAGGCCTCGCCCGAGCCCGAGCGCGACGCCTGCAGCGTGGCGATCACGCACTTCGGGCCGCGGCCCGAATAGAGGTCGGGGGCGAAGGCCAGAAGCCGGCGGCGGCCAGGCGGTCGGCCTGGTCGCGGATGTCATCCGACAGTCCGAGCGCGTCCATGACCACGACCACGCCGGGCCACGGCCCGTCGCCGCGGGGGGTTGCCAGGTACGCGCCGAGCTCACGGGAGGCGGCGGGGTGATAGGTGGTGTCGGCATGCTCCTCGGCAACGTACCCGAGACTGCGGTCTCTGCAACCGGTTCTAGGCGGTCAGTCGTTGACGAGCGCCGGGGATTCGGGTCTTGCGCTGCGGCGATCGGGTTCCGCAGGAGGCTCACGGTACGGCAACGCGAGCCTTGTGGCGCGCGGGTCTGTCGCGCACCCCCTCGGCGGTGATCAGGCCGGCGATCTCGGAGCCCGGGACCGGCTTTGAGAGGTAGTAGCCCTGGGCGACGTCGCATCCGAGGCCGCGCAACCGATCCCAGGCGCTGACCGAGCTCGACGCCTTCGGCCACCACCTTGAGGCCGAGGTTGTGGCCGAGGTCGATCGTGGAGCGGACGATCACGGCGTCGTCCTCGTTGTCGTGCATCTGCAGCACGAACGACTTGTCGATCTTCAGCACGTCGATCGGCAGCCGCTTGAGGTAGCCGAGCGAGGAGTTGCCGCTGCCGAAGTCATCGATGGCGAGACGCACCCCGAGCTCGTCGAGGCGTCATCAGGACGGTGCGGGCGCGGACGGGGTCGGTGAGCACCGTGTTCTCGGTGATCTCCAGCTCGAGCCGGGACGGCATCACGTCCCATTTGCGCAGGAGGTCCTTGACCTCCTCGGCAAACCGCTGGTCGAGCAGGTCCGCGGCCCGTGATGTTGACGGCGACGGCCAGGTTGAGCCCTCGGGCGCGCCAGGCTCGGCACTGCTCGAGCGCCGCGTCCAGCACGAACGTGGTGAGCGGGCGGATCAGCCCGGTCTGCTCGGCCAGCGGGATGAACTGGTCGGGCGGCAGCAGGCCGTGTTCGGGGTGCTCCCAGCGCACGAGCGCTTCGACGCCGGTGATCTGTCCGGAGTCGAAGTCAGCCTTGGGCTGAAGTGGACGACGAGCTCGCCGTGCTTGATGGCCCGGCGGAGCTGTGAGCCGAGGGTCAGCCGGTGCGGCCGAATGGTGATCGTGCTCGCGGCGTGAACAGGGTGGGCGCGCCGCTGGCCTTGCTGGCGTACATGGCGATGTCGGCGCAGCGCAGCAGCTCGTCGACGTTGTCGCCGTGCGAGGGAACAGGGCGATGCCGATGCTGGCGTCAACGTCAACCTCGACGCCGGCCACGGTATGGTGCACGAACCTCCTGCGCGGCGCGCTCGGCCAGCGCCACGGCGCCCAGTGGACCGGCGATGGTGGAGCGAGGACTCGCGAACTCATCGCCGCCCAGCCGGGCAACCGTGTCTTGGCACGAACCGCCTTGCGCAGGTGCGCCGGCGACCTCGCGCAGCAGCTGGTCCCCGCACTGGTGGCCGAAGGTGTCGTTGATCTCCTTGAAGCGGTCGAGGTCCATCAGCATGACCGCGACGGTCCCGCCGTCGCGCTTGACGCTTTCGATGGCATCGGCCACCCGGCGGTGCAGCAACTCCCGGTTCGGCAGCCCCGTGAGCGTGTCGTGGAACGCCCGGCGCTCCATGTCCTCCATCTGCTCGGCGTCACTCTCCGCCGCCTGGGGGTCCTGCGCGGCGCGGCGGAGATGGAGATGTAGACCGTGAGCAGGGCCAGTCCGATCACGCCGGCCCAGCAACACGAACGCAAGCACGCTCTGGCCCGCCGGTGCTGCTGCGTCGGTGAAGAGCTCCAGCGAGCCCGCCGGCGTTGCGAGCGGACGGTCAGTGGGACCGTGACATCGACGTGGTGGGGAGGCTGGCTGCGGCTCCGGGTGCGGACCGGCCGATCAGGTCATGGTCGGTCGAGTAGGTGACCCGGCCGTCGGCTCCGCGGACGCTGGCGACGGCGATGCCGTCGACCAGGATCTGTCGGCGGAACAGCCGATCGAGGGTCCGGCGCCGTGCGGCCGAGACCGGTGATTGCAGGTCGGCCGGGCGAAGCTGAGCTTTGAGGACCGAGTCGGCGATGAGGTTCGCCTGCGCGCGCGCGGTCCGGTCGGCGACGTTTGCGGGGCCGGTCTGCCACGGATGCAGCAGGAGTGCCGCCGTCGCCACGACGATCAGGGCCAGCGCGGTGACCAGGGCCAGACGTCCGGTAGCGCGGGGGGCGTTGGGCCGTCCGTGGACCGGATGAGCGGGCACGGCGGTTCGCCAGATCCTCACATGCATCTGAGCCCTAGATCGGAGGGCCCGGCGTGTTACTTCACCCGACGCCGCCTCGAGCGGACGTTCGGCGCGCTGCTGTGCGGTCTATTAGGGCTCGATGCCCTCGTCGCGGGCCAGCGAGACACGGATCCGCGCGGCGAGCCGAGGACTGGCGAGCACGATCACCAGGCCGACCAGGAGCCAGACCCCGACCACGATCGGGAACCGGTTGTACGGGAAGGCGACGCCGAACACGTTCTTGTCGAGCGTGTAGAGCAGGAACGCGATGCCCAGGATCGGGATCACGAGCTCGTACATCGGCGCGCGGCGGGCGCGGATGAACAGGTGGTTGATCGCGCCGACGTTGGTGACGATGTAGGCGACCAGCAGGCTGAGGACGCCGAGGGTGCCCGGATAGAAGAACGCGTTGACGGCCGACACGCCGGCGATCCGCTGGGCGACGATCGCGCCGACGCCGATGATCAGCACGACGGTGAGCGCGCCCGCGGGGGCGCCGGTTCGGGTCGAGGTCCGGCCGAGGGCATGGCTCAGCGTGTGTCCCGGGCGAGCGCGAACAGGATCCGCGCGCCCGCGGTGGCGGCGCCGAGCCCGCTGGCGAATGCGCTCACGGTGGCGCCGGCGTTGATGGCGTCGCACATCGCCGTGCCGACGTAGCTCTTGGCCAGGTCGCCGAGCGGGGCCGCGCGAGGTCGAGAAGGCCTTGATGCCGGTGGCGTCGCGCCAAAGCCCCAGGTCTGGACCAGGATGCAGAGGATGTAGAAGATCCCGGAGCCGATCACCGCGTTGCGGATCGCGCGCGGGATCTCGCGGCGCGGGTTGTCGGTCTCCTCGCCGAGCGACGCGGCGCCCTCGAAGCCCGCGAACGACAAGAAGCCGAACACCGCGGCCGTGGCCACCTTCGAGAACGGCGTGCCGCCGGGGACCTTGAACACGTCGAGCGTCAGCTCTGGCCGTGCGGGGCCGAGCCGCCGACCAGCTTGACCATGATCACCACCATCAGGATCACGATCAGCGTCACCGAGATGCCCTCAAACCCGAGCAGCGACCGCGTGGCCACTCGGATGTCGCCGAACGCCAGGACGGCGATCAGCACCGCCGCGACCGGCGCGATCACGATGTAGTCGGCGGAGTTCCAGATGTTCGTGCCCTGCAGGAACGCCACCCCGAACGTGCCGGCCTCGGCGGTCGACGCGCAGGTGAACGCCAGGTAGGTGCCGAGCAGCGCCCAGCCCGAGAAGAACCCGGCGCGCGGGCCCAGCGTCGTGCCGAGAACGCGAACACCGAACCGGCGTGGCTGAAGTACCGCGAGCCGGATGAACGCGTAGGAGACGAACAGCACCCCGATCGTGGCGAAGATGAACGCCAGCGGCACCGCGCGTCCGATCAGGCCGGCGGGGGCGGTCCCGTTGAGCGCCATCGCGGCGGTGGGCGCCATGATCGCGATCGACAGCGCGATCGCCTCCCAGAACCTCAGCTCGCGTCGCAGCCCCGGACGGGCGCGGTGCACCCTCGGTGCCTGGCGGGGCTTCGCGGGGCCGAGGGGCCGGGGGGGCCTGGCGGGGCTTAGGGAGGGGCTGGTCCCTCCACGATCAGTCCCCGATCCCATTCCCCGCCAGGCGGGTTCCCCAATCCCCTAGGCGAAGATCGCCTCGGGCAGGAACGCCCCGACGCAGCCAGTTGGGCACGTCGACCACCTCGTGGATGCGCAGGTCGACCGCGGTCGAGGCGATCGCGTAGGCCTCCTGGCGGCTGCGGCCATAGCGCTCGACGATGTGATCGACGATCGCCCGGGTGGCCTCCTTCGTGGCCTCGAACAGATCGGGGCCGATGCCGGTGCACACGTGGTAGCTCGAGGTCTCGGTCGTGCTCAGCTGGTTGCTTGGGACGTGGTACTGGGGGAAGCGGGCGTTGATGTCCCGGCGGACGCTGAGGCGGACGGTGATGTCCATGGCGCATTCGACCGCGGTGCCGCAGACCTCGGCGTCGCCCATGGCGGCGTGGGTGTCGCCGACGCTGAACAGGGCGCCGTCGACCGCGACGGGAGGAAGACGGTGGTCCCGGGGCGCAGGTGCTTGATGTCCATGTTCCGCCCCACTTGGTCGGCGGGACTACGGAGTGCTGGCCGGGGGTGTTTGGGGCCACGCCGATCGTGCCCGGGAAGGGGGCGAAGGGGAGGGTGATGCCGTCGGCGAATTGGACGGTGTTGTTCTGCGGGTCGACTCGGAGATGTTCAGCCAGGGGTCGGGGAACTCATCGGCCAGCAGCCCGAAGCCCGGGATGATCGCCGTCCAGCCCCAGTCGTGGGGTTTTAGCTCTCTGATTTCCACGGCGAGGACATCCCCCGGCTTCGCGCCTTTGACGTAGATGGGGCCCGTGACCGGGTTGACCCTGTTGAGGTCGAGGGTTTGGACGTCGCTGGCGGTGGATTTGCTGTTGAGCTGGCCCCCGGACGCGTCGGCGGTCTCGAGCTCCGACGGTCTCGCCCGACTCAACCTCCAGCGCGGGCGCGAGCGCGTTGTCCCACACGAAGGCCGAGTGCTCCGAGGAGACCGAGTGGATCGAGTGGTTATGCCCGGAGTGAGGGTCGGACAAGGCCGGAACCCTATCGAGCGTGGCCGGTGCTCGTCTAGGCTCCAGCCGGCGTTGGCGGGTCGCTTAGAGGTCTGTTAGGCGGGCGCCGGGACCCCAAAAACTCCCGGTCGGTTGCTATATTCGTTGTCCGCCGCGGGGTGGAGCAGTCTGGTAGCTCGTGGGCTCATAACCCGAAGGTCGCGGGTTCGAATCCCGCCCCCGCTACTTCGAAAAGGTCCGCATTAGCGGGCCTTTTCTACTTTCTAGAGTGTAATTCCCACAAGATCGGTGAAGGTGGAGTACCACTCTGGAGTACTAAACGGGGCTCGAAAACGACGCTAATTGGCCATCTTGGACGCCGGTCAAGGCCGTGATGCCGTGCGTTCTGGAGCGTTGGCGTCGGCGGCATGCTGTGCCTGGCGCAGCGCGACGAAGACCGTGAGGATGTCGCGCAGCCATCTCACCGCGAGGAGTCGGCCAGGTCGGGTCGGGCTGACCGGACGTAGCTCAGCTGCCCGGAACTGAACGGCCCCCGCCTTGCGCCCCAGCGACCGACATGTCGTTAAGGTCTTCCCGTGGCTCTTCGGGACCTCACCGATCGCTCGGCTGTCCTACAGGCGATCAACGAGGTTCGAGAGCTCGGGGAGGCCGCATTTCTGGAGAAGTACGGCTTCGAGCGCTCGCGACGGATTCAGATTGCGCACGAGGATGAGGCCTTTCCATCGAAGGCTCTGCTCGGCGCGGCGCACGGCTTTCAGTTCCCGACATCGGCCCGCTCAGACCGTCCGAGTTCAGTGGAGGCCGCGTGACGACCGACAAGGCACGGCAACTTGGCTTCGAAGTTGTCGAAACCGATGAGCCCGACGACCTCGCGATCGCGTTGCGTCGGTTCATGGAGCTCTTCGGCGAGGCACGAACGGTCAAGTTTGGGCACGCGCACCCCGCGGTTGACGCGCTCCGCGAATGCGCGAAGGCGATCGAGGAGTTGCTTCCCGAGTCACTCTCTGGAGCAAAGGTCAAACCGTCGGTTGGCCAAGGCAACTGGGCCAGCGTTCCGTGGATCGCCGTGCTGGATCCGCGCGAGACCGATACCACGCGTCATGGGGCCTACCCGGTGCTCCTGTTCCGCGAGGACCTGACTGCAGTTGAGATGACGATCGCACAGGGCGTGACGGACTTGACGCGGACGCTCGGACGACCGGGTGCCGTCCGCGAACTTGACCGCCGCGCACAAACGCTTCGTCCAGCGCTCGTCACTCTCGGTGATCTGGGATTCGCGCTCGACAAGAACCTCGACCTCGGTGGTTCAGTGCTGGGCCGCGACTACGTCGCTTCGACCGTCGTGCATCGGAGGTTTACGGCAGACTTGCTAAACGGAACCGAGGTGACGGATTCTGCCGTTGCTCTGCTCGATGTGTACGCCGACCTTCTGGTGTCGGGAACGCTGCGAGCCATGAGCGAGGATCCAGCTTTGGTAACCGACACCACGATGATGCCGCCGGAAGCACCGCTCACCGCGACACGAGAAGATGTTCGTGCGGCAGCACTGGCATTCTGGGAGGCGGTCGAAGTTAGCGGGCTGCGGTTGGCGCCCGATCTCGTGGCGTCGTTCTTCGCGGCGTTGGCTACGAAGCCATTCGTAATCCTCACCGGCCAGTCTGGTCCGGCAAGACGCAGCTGGCGATGCGTTTCGGCGAGTGGGTCGGCTCTGATGACCAGGGCCGTCCGCGCTCGCTCGTCGTTCCAGTCCGTCCGGACTGGACGGGTCCGGAGTACCTGTTCGGCTATCCGGACGCCCTTCGGTCGGCGCCGGATAAGGAGGTGTGGGCTGTTCCGGACGCCCTCGACTTCGTCCTGCGGGCGGCTGCCGAGCCAGCCGAGCCGTACCTGCTGGTTCTCGACGAGATGAATCTGGCTCACGTCGAGCGCTACTTCGCCGACTTCCTCTCGGGCGTGGAGTCGCGACTGCCGATCCTGCCCCTTCTTGCGCACGCGGACGGCGAATGGGTTGCGGTGGAAGGTGCGAACCGAGTGCCGGTACCACGCAACCTCGTCGTCGTGGGTACGGTCAACGTCGACGAGACGACGTACCTGTTCTCTCCGAAGGTTCTTGACCGGGCCTTCACATTTGAATTTCGAACCACGGCGGCCGACCTCGACCCAGCTCTGCGCCGGCCGACGCCAGTGGACGCCGGAGAGCAGGTCCACCGGAGGACCATCGTCAGAGCGATATTGGATGACGAATGGCAGCACACTCATGCTCACCCCAGCGTCGACGCGCTGGCAGAGGACCTTGCTCTGCTCCACGCCCTGCTCAGCAAGTCGGGGCATGAGTTCGGGCATCGCGTGCTGTACGAAGCGCTGCGTTATTCCGCATTTCTGAGCTCGAGCGGCGTCGAGGATCGCTGGTCAGTGCTGGATCGGATCGTTCTTACGAAGCTCTTGCCAAAGGTGCACGGCACCCGCGCGCGAGTCGAGGCTCAGCTCCGTGAGATGCTGTCGTACGCTGCAGCTGAGGATGGGGACGGGGCGGGTCCTCGAATGCCGCTGTCAGCGGACAAGCTCGAAGCGCATGATCGGTGTCCTTATCGAGGCGCAGTTTGTGAGCTTCACGGAGTGAACGCAGGCTCGGTTGCCGCACCGATCCGCGACCGCGTGGGTGCGACGGTCGGACAGCTTGTGCTTGCGCAGCTGCCGGGAAGGCGTGACCGGTTGGAGAGTGCCGGGGATCGCGCTGTCGTGGAGGAGGAGGGCACGTACCGGTTTTCTGTCGTCGGGTTCGCCGAGTCGGACTCAGTGGACATCGTTCCGGGCGACGAGTTGTTCAGTTTCGACGATTCGTCTCGGAAGCAAGGTCGGATGCTGCCGAGGCAGCACGTTGGCCGGATCGGCGTGCGTGTGCGCGGACGCGAACTCGAGGGCCACGCCTGGATCTCCGTCGAACCGAAGAAGCTTGAAGCTGCCACGGAGTACCGCCAGATGCTCGACGACATCGCCGAGGTCGCGACGGAGGCGGTGTTACAAGGCTTCGCACCCGCATCCACCGTTCTCAAGTACGACCCCGAGCGGAGACCGGAGCTCCTATACCAGCAGTTCGCGTTTCTCCACGCTCGTCTCATGGGGGCCGGCGAGCGGGACCTCGCATTGGTTCTGAACCGACCTCACCGGGCGTGGGTCGACCACGAGGAGCATCATCTGCCCGGGACCCGGATGCGCGGAGGCTCGCGGAACATTCGGGCGCTGGCTCGGCCGGGCCGCCGTGTTCGCGCTCCGGCGTCCAATCCACTCCCGAGTCTTCCAGCGCGCGTGACGATCAGCAGCAGCGAGGAGACGCTTGATACCGAGCCGAACCGGTTCATTGCTTTCGCTCTGCGGCGATGGCGCGAGCTGGCACTCAACGTTGCGACGTTGTTGTCCGCGCAAGGGGAGCGGGCCACAGGGCCGATCTCGCGCGGCCTTGACGCCGCGATCGAGGTCATGGCTCTGATCGACCGGACGCTGTCCGCGCCGATGTTCCGGTCAGTGGGTCGCCTTGGGTCGTTCCCGACTGCGAATCAGGTCCTACAGAAGCGGGCCGGCTACCGAGAGCTCTTACGGACTTTCGTCCTAACCGAGCTGGGAGCGCAGCTCGCCCTCGATTGGGATCTGGATGACGCGTTCGCGGCGAGCCAGCGCAACATCGCCACCCTCTACGAGTACTGGGCGTATCTCCAGCTCGCGAGGAGCGTCGGACGCGTTTGCGGCGCCGACCTCTCGGCCTTGACGATGGAGCGCTCGAACGACGGGATGAGCATCGGCTTCCCCCGGGGCAACCGCAGCCGACTCCGGTGGGTGGTCATTGCCCGCGGTCGCACCTTGATTGCGGATCTCTACTTCAACCGCGAGTTCCTCGTGTCTGCTCGCCCTGACTCGTCGTGGACCCGCGCGATGCGGCCTGACTGCTCGCTGCGATTGCGGCCAGACGGCCTCGGCAGCAACATCGCTCCGGATGACCTCGCCGTCTGGCTGCACTTCGATGCTAAGTATCGTGTGGAGTTCGCCGCCGAACAGTTCGCGCAGGCGGACGAGAATGACGGCGCGATTGCTGTCGAAGCTGAGGCTGTCGAGCGCCTTGCACGCAGCAAACGCGAGGACCTGCTGAAGATGCACGCTTATCGCGACGCGATCCGGCGCTCAGCCGGGGCATACGTGATCTATCCAGGCGACGAGCAGCGCATCCCGTTTACGGAGCATCACGAGGTGCTGCCCGGCCTAGGTGCGTTTCCGCTGCGTCCTGGCGCGACGGGTGCGGTCGGCGCGGCTGCGCTGGACCGCTTCCTCGCGGACGTCGTCGATCACGTGACTGATCGGGCGACCCAGCACGAGCGCAGCCGCTTCTGGAGGACGGTGATCCACCGGGTCGAACCCGCACGGTCCGATCAGGACCGCCGGCTTCCAGAGTTGTCGGTCCCACCATCGGATGCTCCGGTTCTGTGTGGCTACCTGCGTGGAAGGCCCCACCGTCGATGGGTCGACTTGAGTGGGCTGTACAACGTCCGCGCTGGGGACAGACGCGGCTCAGTGGCTGCCGATGCGGACATTCTGCGTGCGCTGGACATCGTCCTCTACGGACCCGATCTCCGACCTTCTCTGTGGGCACGAGCCGGCGCCTGGTTCGTCCAATCGCAAGACGAGATGCGGCACCTCGGCTATCCCAACCCCCGGGGCAAGGTCTATTTGTGCTGCCCGGTCGAGCGACGGGATGACGAGCCTGAGTGGCTCGGCCAACTCGATCTAGGCGCGACGTCGCTCGGAGAGCTGACGCCGGGGGCGCCGTTCGCGACGACGTGGCTTGACCTCCTCGGTCGGGCCCTCGTTGAGTGATCCAGGAGCTTGACTGCCGGGTTGTGAAGCGCTCTTGCGCTTCTCGGAGTCGTCGTGTGCATTCTCGGCGCGGCCAACGTGGGCAGTGCGGTCGTATATCTCGAGACGATTTGACTTGATCTCGAGATACAGGTAATCTGTCTCGAGATTATGAACAACCGGAGCGGTCCAGACCTTTGGCTGGGAAGGGACCGCCCCGGCCGAACAAGGAAAGGGTAGCCATGGCTATCACCATGCAGTTGGGCGGGATCCGGCGTCACGAGAACATCTTCACGACGGTGATTCCGATCTCGTTGCTCGTCGATCTCACTGTGCCGGGGATGGCGTTCGAGCCAAAGGAGGCTCAGGGGGAGAGGTTCGATCACCTCGAGGCTCGAGTCCAAGAGTTGTACGCGGCGCGAGGAACGATCCAGCGCGCGTTCTTCCACCCGGCGATGGAGAACGTGAGGGTGACTGACCCGGACACCGGTGAGAAGCGGACCGAGCGCAAGCCCACTGGTTGGAGTCCGACACGGAAGTACAAGAATGCGACCGGCGACCTCAAGAAGTACATCGAAGGGCCATTCCTCGATACGCCGCCGCTCGAGGCGACGCTGCCAGCGTTCACGATCTACTTCCCCGAAGATCTCGAGGGCGACGAGGCGGACTTCAACGCTCGTATGGGCGGCGAGTACTACGTGTACACCCTCGACACGGCGAAGAAGGCCATGGAGGCAGATGGCGAATCGCGTCTCCTGGCGATCCGTCTCGCGCTTGCCGCGAACTCGAAGCTCTCCGGATCGCGGCAGGAAAAACTGCGCGCGACGTTGGTCGCGGTCGACGTCATCCACGGCGTCAAGCCGCCCGCTATGGGCCAGATGTTCGCTGACCTGAATGGCAAGGGTGTCACGCTCACGAGGAACGAGATAAAGGGCTCGACATCCGCGACCCGTGGACCAGGGCGACCAAGGAGATCTTCGAGCAGCTCGGCGTGCCGCTGGTGACCACGGGCCGACAGGTCACGGCGGTGAGCCAGGCGGAGAACAAGCACCTGATCATCGGTCAGGCCGTAAATGGTCCGAGCCTCGGCCTCCCGTTCAATAAGGCGGTGTCGACGACCACTCACGAAGAAGTGATCAAGAACGAGTCGGACTACAAACGGCTCGTGGATGCCGGCGTCACGTGGTTCGGCCACGTCCTCGACCACTTCGGGGCCGAGACCTTCCAGAACGGAACCCGCGATGCACGCTTTTTCACAGATCCGGACCTCGTCGTCCGAGCCGTTCCGATTAAGGTCGCGCTCGGCGTGATGGGCAATGCCTGGTTCGAGGTGAGTCGTCCCATGCAGGCACAGCACAAGAAGGCCCTGACGGACATCGACTGGCGCGTGAGCCCCGCTTGGCAGGGCATCGCTGGCAAGGTCACGCAGAAGGTAGAGACGCAGAAGATCGACGGTAAGACTATTCGTGTGCCGATCGAAGGCGAGTTCAAGCTCTCCGCTGCCGGTGCGAAGGAGGTCGGTGCAGCCGCTGTGCGGGCACTCACGAATCCTGAAAGCACCGCGGGGCGGCTGGTCCGGGGCTCATCGCCGGCGACCGTCGAGCCGGCTAGGGCCGCTGCGTAGCCCCAGGATTCGGAAACCGGCGGGGGATCGGGCGCAAGCTGCTCCCGATCCCCCGTGCCTGAGCAGACGCCGCCTGGGTTGGCGTGCTTGCACGTCTGCAAAGTCTCAGTCCTCGCACCGGCGTCCTATCCCTTTTTTTTTGGGCTATCTCGAGGCACTTTAGAGACTCGAGATAATGTCAATCTATCTCGAGATACCGGTCCGGCGGGACAAGGAGGCTGCTCACGTTAAGAACGCGCCGCGCAGGTCTGGTTGGGACGAGCCGCCGTCGCCGCATCCCAGTTGCTGTCGCGGCAATGCGATCAGGCCAGCTTCTGCAACGCGGTCTGCCGTCGACTCAAGCGAGCGCGACCCGCGGAGGTCATGAGCTCGACGGACGCAAACGCGGCGATCGTCGGGCGGACAGCTGCCGTGCGGCGGAGGCCACAGCGTCGAGCTGGTGTGCGGACCATGCCGAGGGTGCCGCGCAGCACCCGGTCGTCGGCGAAGCGGCGTGCGGCGTCGATGCCGTCGGTGCGAAGGAGCCGGAGTCGAGCTCGGTCAGGGCGTCGGGATCGTCGTGTCGCACAACTGGAAGGTCGGGTACTTTCCCAGGCTCGAGCTTGAGCACGCCGCCCGCGTAGTGGCGGGCGCCCTGCTCCACGGCGAGCGCCCATAGCGAGGTCCAAGTCGACAGGACGTAGCGCTCGCCGTCGCTCACCTTTCCAGGTGACCCGGTGGACGCCGTTGATGCAGTGCGAGCCGGCGTGATTGATGACGAGGCCCTTGGGCGTGCCGCTCATGTAGGCCAGGAACGCGTCGGGCGGAGTCCCCGGGTCGATCGCCCACCACGGATCCCGGCGTACGCAGTGCGATCGCCGGCTGAGTCCATCGGCCTCCGCGCGGGAGATCGCGTCGCCGACGACGCCGGCCGGGCGTCGCGCTGGGTCGAGGCACATCAGCCTGCACCGCCGCTCGTTCCGACCGAGCCGCGTTCGTCCTTGCGTTCCCAGCTGGCACCCGTCATCACGCTCGAGCCGGGAACAATGGGCCTCACCTCGGTGCGTGACAGGTCGGGATCAGCGCGTCGGTCGGAGTGCGCAGGAAGAAGCCGTTGGCGCCGGTGACGATGCCGATCCTCACGTCGGCAACGTCGCCGAGCTGTGCGGAGGCGTGGTGGTCGGCGGCGATCGCCCGCAGACGGCGGGAGGGCAGGTCCGTACGGGCTCGATCGAGCGCTCGTCCTCGCCGCCGCAACGACGCGGCGGTCGGATCGGTCCCGAGCTCACGGGCGAGCTCGTCGACCGACGCGATGTCGAGGACGAGCGGCTGACGTGGTGCCCGCGTGGTCGGCTGCCGGTCTCGGGCGAGCAGCACGACGGTCTCCTCCAGCGCGTCGGGGAACACCCGCTCGCCGACCCGGATCAGGGTCACGGTGGCGTAACACCGGGCGAGGTGCATCCAGACGGTTGTCGCGTAGTCGGCCTGGATCGCGGCGCCCGGCAGCAGCATCGTCATTCGCCCCTGAGGGCGCACGAAGCGGTCGGCGTGGATGACGAACGGGGCCCACAGGCTCGCGCGGCGCGACAGCTGCACTCCGGTCTCCCGCATCGCCGTGCTCATCGCCCTTTTCACGGCGTCCTCCTGCCAGTGATGCCTGACGTACGGCGGATTGCCGATCACGGCGGCGAACGTCGGGGCCGGGTCCACGGCGAAGAAGTCGCGGTGCACGAACTGCTCTGGTCGCGCGCCGCGACCGAGCAGCTCCCGGTCGTCGCCTCGGTCGCCACCGCGTCGATATCGATGCCGTGGATGTCCGCCGGGTGCCGCGCCCCCGAGGCCCGCAGCACGTCGAGCGCCGCCGTTAGGAACCGGCAGGGACCGTAGGACGGATCGAGCACGGGGCCGACATTGCTCTGCAGGGCCCATGTGGCGAGGGTGGAGGCGACGTCGGCCGGCGTGTAATAGGCGCCGAGCGCGCGGCGTGGGTTGACGGCGGGCGAGGACTCCATCAGTGGCCGCCGAGCCCGTCGCAACGTCGGGTCTTGATGTCGAGCCACGGTGAGATCACGGTGCCGGTGAGATCTCCTGCTGCCAGTTCAGCCATCGCTCCCAGGCCGCCCGTTGCAGCGAGCGCCAGCTGTTACCTGCCGGGTGGCGCCGACGCGCTGCGGCCACTCCGTCTGGAAGAGCTCGCCGAGCACGAACTCGAGCACGGCGCCGAGCGTCGGGATGAACACTGGTAGCCGCGGGACGTCCAGTCCTTTGGGAAACCAGTCCGGGCTGTGCTGACTGTCCTTGACCTGCGCGTGCATCCCGCAGCCCGGGGCGGACTCGGCCGCGGCGATGTCCATCGTCCACCGGGCGATCTCCTTCGCGTCGGTGGCTTGCGTCGGCTCGGTGGAGATCGCCACCGAGGTCGAGACGTTGTCGTGGATCCGCACGAACTCGCGGTCGACCCTCGTGATGTCCCAGTGGGTCCGGACGCTAGCCCGCACGGTGTATTCGCCGCGGTCGTCTTGGGCGTAGGAGCCGTGGGACGGCCTGGTCAGGAGCGGTGTGTCGATCGCCCAGCGGCATGGCTCCCCTACCCGCAACGCTTGCAGGCGTGCGCGGGCGCCGTTCAGTTCCCAGGAGCTGTCGTCTTCGAGGAACGGCTCGGCCATCGCCCGCACCACGCGGAGCTCCTCGACGAGCGCATCAAGCGCGAACCGCACCGGGTCTACTCGCCGAGTCTCGCTCGGTCGATTGGGAGCACGCGGTCACGGAGGCGCCCGTCCTCGCGCGCCTCGTCGATCGCGGCCCAGGCATCCTCTGCGTATGGCGGCCAGTCGTCGAGCCGGATTCGCACGGCGCTGGCGAGATCGACCGGCTCGTTACGGGGCACGTAATCCGCATCGAGGGCGATGACGCAGTTCGGGGTCCTCGCTTGCTCGAGCGGCAACTCGCTCAGGCCCTGCAGCGCTTCGAAGACCGCCGTCGGATCACGGGTCGGCGCGAGGTCCCAGAGAAGCGATTCGATCCGCGTGCGCCACCACCGCGGGCCGTCGAACTCGGCGAGGATGCCCGCGTAGCGGCAGCGCCCGAGGCTCTCGGCGAGCTGACCGCCAGCCTCGATGGCGGCGTTAAGTGACGCGCGCACGACGCCGAGACGCACCGCCACGTGGCGCTCGTCGAGCAGGAAGCAGGGGTATGGAAGGACGCGGTGCAGCAGCCAGCGGAGCATCGCGATGCCGCCCGTCTCGGTGTTGGTCTCGCGGATCGGTGGCCAAGCGTCGAGGATCTCGCCGAGCTCGGTGGCCTCGGCGGACAGGACCGTGAGCAGGTTGGTCTCGGCTGCCGCCTCGCTCCACTCGCGGGGGAGTCGCCGCTGGGCTTCGGCGAGTTCAGCGACCCGCTGGTAGGTCGGCGCCGGCGAGCGGGAATCGTTCTTGAGGAACACCCACTCGATGTTGTTTCGCGCGCGCGATTGCATGCTCCCGGATCTCGGCAGGCAGGTCGGAGAAGTCACCGGCGTGCCCGGTGTTGAGCGCAATGATCGGCGGCGGTCGGCGGTCGTGTCGGGCGTGGGCGCGGATGACCGCCGCGAGCGCGACCCCGTCGAGCACCTCGGCGGCCGGCGGGAACACCTCGCGCCCGGGCCAGTCCTCGAGGAACAGGTCAAGGAGGAAGATCGTGCCGCCGCGAAGGGTCGGCTCATCGAGCTCGCCAGGCTCGCATACGGCAACGGCGAGACTAGCGCGGAGGTCCGTGGCGAGTGCGTACACCTTGTCGGGGTCGTCGTCGATGATCACGACGAACGGCTCTGCGTTGTCGTCGTTCATGCCGGGAGCGTCACGCGAAGGGCGGTCGCGAACGTGTCGGTCGGTCGGGTGAAGGCGATCTCCCCCCGGTATTCGGCGAGGATCGCCCGCGTGATCGTGAGGCCGAGTCCCATCCCCTGGCCGAGCGAGGGGTCTACGGTGGCCGTCGTCGACTGATAGGGATCGAACCAGCGATCGGCGCTCGCGAGATCAACCGCCACGCCAGTGTTCTGCAGGACGATCGTCGTCTGCCCATCGACGCTCGACCCGCGCGCCTCGATGATACCGCCATCGCCCGCGGCCTTGATCGCGTTGGTCAGCAGGTTGGTGAAGATCGAGGTGACCTCGGCCGGGAACATCGGCGGCGTCTTCAGGCTCTCGGGGATCTCGTCGCGCAGTGCGATCCGGTCGCGGTCGGCCGCGTCGTGCAGCAGGAGAGCGGCGATCTCGAAGTGCTGCCGGTAGTGACGACGGGAGCGCCTAGGCGTGCGTCAGGCGAGACGATCTCGACGAGGTAGGCGGACTGGCGCTCGAGCGTCCGTTGGAGGGCGTCCACCCTTCGCTGCAGGTTTGTGAGCTCGGCCGGTCCTGGGGGGTGGCGCAGCATGGCGTCGATCGCACGCTTCAGCGAGCCGACCGAGCCGAGTGCGGCGCTCACCTCGTGCACGAACGCCGCGGTCTGTGTCCCGAGCGACGCGAGCACCCGGAACATCGCCTGTTCGTCGATTAGCTCGGCCTGTACGCGCTCCAGTTTGACCTCCGCCACCACGAGTTGCTCGAACCGCTGCGGCGACGTCCGGCCGCGCCGACACCGAGCGGATGCCCTTCAGCACCGTTTCGAGCTGCTGGCCGGCCGGAGGGCGCTCTGACGTGACCTCGCTGCTCCGGGTACCCGGAGCGCGCCGCGGCGGCCGCCGGTCGGGCCGAAGCGCCGCGCTCAGCCGTGTTTGCAGGGCGAGCCCGTTGTTGACCGAGTCGGCGATCTCGAGGAATGCCTCGTCGGGGACGAAGCCCTCGCGGTTGACGAGCATCTGCAAGCTCGGAGCGCCGGCCTCGGTCAGGAACACCCCGCCGAAGATGTGCGCAGAGGCACCGCGACGAGACCCTCCCTGCCGTCGGTGAAATCGGCGAGCGCGGAATCGTCGATTTCGCCCTGGAAGGGAAGGCCGCGGCCGCGCATGGTATAGCGGCGGTTGACCTCCAACCAATCGTCGCCCGGCTCGCCGTAGGGCAGCACGCGGAACCCTTCCATGTAGACCCGCACGCCGTAGGCGTCGCCAAGCCCTTTCGGTGCCTGGCCCGAGCGGACGAAGATTCGCGCCTGAAACGTGGCGCCCGGCCGCTCCCGGCTTCTCGACGCCGTGTGCGGAGCATCGTCGAGCGCCTCGGCGCGGGCGTATGCCGCAGTCGGCGCCACCGCATAGCGCACCTCGCGGCCCTCCGCTTCGATCTCGATCACCCACGCCGCGGCGGCGAGGAGGCCGACGCTGTACTCCTCGCCGACATCGAAGTCGCCACCTAGCGTCACCGCGAGCTCAGCGTTTCCCGCTGCGTCGCGCAGCCGCGGGGTGTCGAACAGCAGCGGCTGAACATACCCCGGGGCGATCGCGCTCCGCAGCGTCTCAGCCGGCTGGAAGCTGCTCACCTCGCGGACAAACCGGGTCCGCTCGCGGTCGGTCCATGCGCGCCGGAGCGAGGCGAGCCGGATCGTGGTCCCCGGCTGTTCGCCCGGGTCGATGCCGCGGGCGCACGGCGATTGCATCGCCAACGTCGTCGAGCGTCTCGTGGCGCTCGACCTCGTCCCAGTCGATCGTCGCCAGCAGGCTGCTCGCCACCTTCCGCCCAGCACCGTGGGGAACCGGCTGGGCCACCGCGCGGGACTCGACCGTCAGGTTACGGGCGAGCTGGTGGTCCGCGCCGACCGATCCCCTTCGGCCGTGAACCGCCGCTGATAGGTCGCCGAGCGGCGATCACCCCCGGACTTCAAACGCGAGGCAACGCGGAGGGACCCTCGCGGAATTCGTCGTCGTCCATCCCGTTGCCGTCATCGGATACGACGATCAGGCCGTCAGCGGCGTCGTCCAGGTACTGCCCGACGACCGTGACCGTCGTCGCGTCGGCGTCGTAGGCATCCTCGAGGAGCTCGACGAGCGCAGTCGAATCGCGCCCGACGAGCAGCTCGCCAAGCTCGCGAAAGAGACCCGTGTCGACCGTGAAACCGTTCTGTCCGTTCAAGGCACCGCGCACGCCTGTCCCCTCCGCAGCGGGCTGTTCGGCAGGAACCTCGCTGGACTGACCGTCGGCCGCTGTCATGTCGGCGAGTATCGCGCACCGGGTGGGCGGATCCGGCTCATCCCAGGCACAACCAGCGCTGGACGCTGGTCGTGCTCGTTCCGATGCGGTACGGCCGAGTGCGCGCGCCCGCGCCGAACTGGTCTCGGCTCATCACGTCCAACAAGGCTGGCTCGACGTGGGCGAGAATCCCAGACGCCGCTTGTCACCGCCGCCCCGACGTTTGACGGACTCGCAACGCGACGGCTGCCCGCCTTCGGACCGCGACATGACCCGCCGGCACCCCGACCGAATGATCACTCGCAGCGAGGCGTTGCTTGCAACCGGCGAATCGGGGCCAGATTTCAATCGGCATTGACATGCCGATTGCGTCAGCGCCACTACGCCGGAGCGTTGCAGAATTCCGGTACACCTACGCATCGAGCAGGTCTCCGAGGTCGTCCCAGGAGACGCGCTATCGCCTAAAACCACGACTTCCAGCGCGGCGTGCGCCGACGATCGCAATCCTCACGCCAAGGCGCCCGTCGCTGACTTCAGCTTTGGCGACGAGGGAGAAGCGCGTCGTAGGTCGGCACGCCCCCGCCAACGCGCTCGCCTATGCCTTCGGGGTCATCACGGTTCCCAGCCCGATGGCCGGGTGGTCTCTGCGTTGTCGCGGATATATTCGCGCAGGTGGCGGGCCGGCTCGATCCCAGGTCGACGTGGCCATCGCCGGTGGGGCGTGTCTTGATCGCCATGGCCGGGAGTACTCGGGTCGATCCCAGCAGTCGCGTGCGGCGTCGGTGCCTCGGCCGCCGTCGGGTCGGGTGTCACGTTTCGTCGCCCCGTCGACCGCAATCGCCTCGTCGGTCGAGGTGCGCTCACGGACTCCCAGGTGATCGTGGCCTGCCGGCTGTCGCGATCGGTCTGTCGGGCTCGATCGGCTCGCGGCCGGCGGGCGTCGCGGTGATCGTCCGGCTCGTGCTCGAGCGGTATGGCGATCGACGGGAGGTCGGGCTCGGTCCGGCTGATCCGTTCGGCGAGGGCTTGGAGGCGATCGCCGTCCCGGTCGGAGTCGACGGACTCGTCGGCGTAGAGGTGCGTCTCCTCGCGGGCGCGGGTGAGCGCGACGTAGGTGCCCTCGCGGGTGGCGTGGGCTGAGACGATCAGGTGGGCGGTGTCGGTCGTGATGCCCTGGGCGGGGAAGGGGTGCTGGACGTACGCGAGCCGGAGCTGCGCGGCGTCGGCCTGGTCGATGGTCAGGTTGACGGGCTGCCCGGTCGGGAGCGTGAGCTCGATCGTCCGGGCGTCGGGGTCGATGTCGCGGATCAGCGCGGTGGTGCCGTTGCGCAGCGGTCCGTGATCGGGGTGGTTGATGGTGCGACGGATCTGGACCTGGTCGCCGGGGTGGAGGCTGTACGGGCGGCCGGGCGCCGGGATCGTGTCGGTCGCCGAGCTCGCCGTGCTGGTGGCGGATCGCCTGGTAGCGGGCGTTCAGCTCGTCGAGGTGGTCGTTCGAGGTCTGGGCGAGCACGATCGTCGTGCGCCCGTTCTGGGTGTCGGTGTGGGCGGCGTCGAGCGCGGCGTCTTCGGCGCGGGTGAGGTCGGCGCCGGTGTGGACGCGCGCGCGGGCGGCGTAGCCGCGGACCGCGAGTTCGTGGTCGCCGTCGCGGAAGCGGGCCTGGTCGCGGCGGTCGGCGGGGTCGTGGGCGCGGAGGTTGCGGGTCAGAACGGCCCGGCTGTGCGTCGGTCGCGGGTGGCGGTCTCGAGGTGGGGCCAGAGTCCGCCGGCGCCGACCGGCGGGTTCTGGTGCGGGTCGCCGACCGCGATCAACCTCGCGCCGGAGGTCTCGACTGCGGCGAGGAGGGCGTGTTGTTCGCGGGTGGAGGCGAGCGCGGCTTCGTCGTGGATGATCGTCGTCTGCGGCCCGAGCGCGACCGTGCCGTTGGTGATCGCGGTCTGGAGCGCGGCGAGCGAGTAGTGGCGGGTGTCGACGCCGGCGTGGTGAAGATCGCGCGCCAGGCGCTCGGCGGCGACGGCGGCGGTGCTGGTGACGATGATGTCCCGGCCGGCGTCGTGGTGGGCGCGGGCGATGCCGGTCAGCGCGGTGCTCTTCCCGGTGCCGGCCTGGCCCTCGATCATCACGAGTTGACGGTCTGCAGCAGGCGAGCATGATCGCCTGGCGCTGCTCGTCTGACAGCCGGCCTCCCCGACCGTTGCAGCTCACGGTCGAGCCGGTCTGCCTGCGCGACGACAGCGTCGCGATCGAGCGCGGTGATCCGGTGTGTCGATCACGCGCTCTGCGGTGCTGATGGTCGCTTGTTCGCGGGCGCGGTGCTCGCGGGTCGTGCCGCTCCCGTCGGCGAGGCGGAGGATCTCCCCGGCGTCACGCAGCTCGACGAGCGGCCGAGCGCGTCGTCGATCGGGGTGCCGGCGGAGCGCTCGAGCGCGACCGCGCGCGCCTCGCGGGCGGGGAACGTCGCGTCGAACTCCGTCAACGCGTCGAGCACCCGATCCGGCGCGGCCGGCGTCAGCGGTTGGCGCTGCTGGCGGCGCAGCACCTCGACGCGCTCGGGCGTGAACCCGATCCCACGTGCCGTGCGCCGCCACTCCGCGTCGAGATCGGCCGCGGTGACCGCGACCTTGCCGGCGCGGGTGATCGTCCCCATCAGTCGTTCCTCGGCGGGGGCGAGCTGCCCGTTGGCGAGCAGCAGCTCGAGGCGCTCGTGCGCGTCGGCGGCGGCGGGGCCGCCTTCGGCGATCACCGCTCGCAGGTCGCGCTCGGTCGCGCTCAGCCGGTCGCGGATCGCGGCCTGGACCTGGTGGTGGCGGCTTGACCAGCGGTCCAGCAGCGGCTGCGGGACGCCGGCGAGCTCGAAGTACCGCTCCCCGCGGCCCGTGCCGCGCTCGACTGCGAACCCGAGCGTGGCGAGCTCGCGGGCGAGCTCGGTCCGGTACGCCGCGCCGACCTCGCGCTGATGCTGCAGCCACGTCCGCGAATCGATCGCCACGAGCCGACCATCGCGGCGGTGCGCGGCGTGCAACAGGACATGCGAGTGCAGCTGCGGGTCCGGGACCTGATCGGCGACCGCGCGAGCGGTGGTGTGCCGCCAGCTCGTCGCGACCACCCCGACCGCCTTGGCATGGACGACCGTGTCCGCGTCCACGCGTTGGCGCAGCATCGGCACCTGCCGGACCGCGTAGTCGAGCGCGCGGTCGATCGCGATCTCGTGCGCGGCCTCGATCCGCCCACGCAGCTCCGGCGAGCCGAGCGCCCAGACGGCGCTGACCGACTTCGGCGCGGAGAACGTCGCGTCCAACGCCGCGACCGCCTCACCACTGGCGCCGACCCGGCGCAGCTCGCCGCCGGTGTCGGGCCGGCGGACGTCCATCAGCGTCCGCAGCTGCTCACCGGTCACCGGCACGTCGGGGTCGAGCCCGAACAGGTGCGCTCCGCCCGCCCAGCGACCCGGAGCCTCGACCCGCTCCCCGTCCTTGAGGTAGTAGTCGCCCAGCTCCGACGCCCTGGCCTTCCCCTCCAGGTACTCGGCATACCCGCCCGCCGTGCGCTTCGTGATCTTCGCGACGATCAGCACCCCAGACCCCCGACTCCCGCCACGTCCGTCGCCCACCGATCCAGACATACACTCCACGCACTGGCAGTGCTGGGGGCAAGACGTCCCAAGACGTCCCAAGCCGTCCCGGCCCGCGAAACGCCCCCGGAGGCCGATCTGCGGCCCGGGCTCGGTCGTGGTCATGACCGGGCCGGGCTGGTGAGCGTGCGCCACGGCTCGTCGCGGTGCGCGGCGGTGAGGGTGAGCAGCTCCCAGCGGTGCCGTCGAGGTGCAGCGCCGTGGCCGGCGGGGATGCTCGGCGACCTCGCCGGGGGAGAGGACGCGGGTGCGCTGGGTCGACACCGTCCGGGTCTTCTTGCCCGGGGTCGCTGAACAGGTTGGCGTCGCTGGTGCGCGAGACGACCTGCCGGTCGTACTCGCCGAGCATCGTCGAGACCGCCTCCAGCGTGGTCGTGTCGGCGATCCCGGGGAGCAGCAGCTTGGTCGCCGAACAGGGTCAGGAACCCGTCGGCGGCCTTGCCCCAGCGGGCCGCGCCTGGGAGAGGTCCTGGAGCGCGGCGAGCAGGGTGAGGCCTTGCCCGCCGCCCTCGGAGGCGATCTGCGGCAACTCCTGCAGCGGCGCGATGTTCGCGACCTCATCCAGCGCGAACAGCACCCGGCTGGGCGAGCTGGCCGGCGGCGTGCGCGCGGTACGTCGCGCGCCGAACCTCCGCCAGGAGGCCGCAGACGACCGGCGCGACCGCGGCCTGCTCCTCGGCCGGCGCGTAGATGTAGACGGTGTCGTGGCCAGCGACGAACGCGGCCGGGTCGAAGTTCGGGTCGCTCGCCGTCATCGAGCGCGCCCTCGCTCGTGTAGGCCTGGAGCGCGTCCGCGGCGGCGGAGAAGATCGAGGACCGCTCCCGGTCCTCGGTGTTCAGCAGCCCGACCAGCGACCCGAACGCCAACCGGCTCGCCCGCTGATCCTCCAAGCAGGATCCCGGGCTCGTCGAGCTCGTGACGCATCACCCAATCGACGACCGTCTCCATCTCCTTGCCGTGCACCGCCGCGGCGTGCAACAGCGGCGCGAGCAGCGCCTGCGCGCGGTTGGCCCAGTGCGAGCGGTCGGTCGTCCCGGCCCCGACGGTCACGGTCATCGCCCTGGCGATCACCACCGCTCCGTCCCACGTCAGCGCGCTGGTGACCGGCGACCAGCGCAGCTGCTCGAGCCCCGCCGGCGGGCGGCTCGCGCCGGTCGGGTCAAACATCCACACCCGCCCGTCGCGCGCCCTGGCTCGCGCGGTCGCGCGGGCGACGTCCGGCTTGGTCGAGGTCACGATCGCCGGGCCCGGCGTGCGCGAGCACCGCCGGGATGATCACGCCGCTGGTCTTGCCCGACCGCGGCGGGCCGAGCAGCAGCACCGCCCGCTCCGGCCGCGCGAACCGCCACTGCCCATCCTCGCCGGCGCCGAGCCACACACCGCCACCGGCGCGCGCGGCGAGCGTGCGGATCGCACGCAAGGGGTCCGCGTCGGCCGGGATCGACGGGCGCCCGTCGGCTTTCGGGGCCGAGCGCGGGAGGCGATGATCGCGTCAATCACGACGAGCGTCGACGAGCACGAGGATCAGCGCGATCGCGACGCCGGGCGCGCCATAGTGGATCGCGCTCGCGATCAGGATCACCACGCCCAGGGCGAAGAGCAGCACCGGTGGCCGCGCGATCCACCGGCGGCGCGGCTCGGTCTGATGCGACGGTCCCCACCCGTCCGGTCTGTCCACAGGACTCATCGTCAGCATGCCACCCGGCGGCTACTCCTCCAGCAGCCGCTCGATCCGTGGGCGCAGGAACCGCCACGCCCGCCCAAGCCGACTCGCCGGCAGCTCGCCGCGGCGCGCGAGGTAGTAGACGGTCGAGACCGGAAGGTGCAGAAGCTCAGCGACCTCCGAGGCGGTCATCACCTCATCGCGGGTCAGCGCCACGCGACCACCCTGGTCGCGCGAGCTGGTCATCTGCGGGGTCGCGGTGAGCATGCCCGTCACCATGCAGGCTCGCCTGGGACAGCGCAAGGACATCTCGGGACGTCCCCGAGGACGTCCTGGGACGACTTCGGACATCTACACTCAACCCCTGGAAATCCGCCACTTTCGGGAAGGGGAGAGGGTTGGAGAACGAGCAGCTCAGGACCGCGATCACGCGCGCGGGGCTGACGCTCGAGGAGTTCGCCGACATCGTCCAGGTCGATGTCAAGACCGTGCAGCGCTGGCTCGCGGGCCGCACCGCCCCATACCCGCGGAATCGCGCCAGGGTGGCCGGCGAGCTCGACACGACCGAGCACGCGCTCTGGCCCGACACCGTTGCGCCGCCGACCGAGCGCCCGAACGCGGGCAGCCGACACGCCTGCGGCACGACGTCGTCGCGGGCTACGGGTACGCCACCGACCCCGCCGCACCGAACACCGCCGACGTCCTGCGCGCAGCGGTCGAGCGGATCGAGCTCGTCATCCCCAACCTCGCATCCGGCCGGGCGTCGTCGACGCTGCTGCCGCGAAGGCTGCCGACGGGCTGTCATGCGCGGGTCATCATCGAGGACCCAGACGAACAGGTCGAACCGCTGCTCGGCATCGACGGGATCGAGATCCGCGCCTCGCCCGCCGGCGAGAACCACGTCCTCTACCGCGCCGACGACCAGATGCTCCTCGCTGCTCACACGCATCGGCCCGCCGAGCAGTCGCCACCGCTGATCCATCTCCGCCGCCAGGCCAGACGGCGGGCTGTTCGACCGGCTCGCCGACGACTTCGACGAACGCTGGGACAGGCGACGCCGCTCCCCAGCCGCGAGCAGCTTCACGCCTACCTCGCCGAGGTCGAGCGCGAACCCTCGACCCGAGCCCGACCCGACGCCCGACCCGCGCCTCGCGCACCGTCACGGCCGCCCGAGGCGCCGACCGCGCGCCCGGGACGCGCCGCGCCGCTGGCCAGGACGACCGACCTGACCGCGCGGCCGGCGCAGCGATCCGGGGCGCCCTGTCACGAAGTCGGCGCGATTGTCGCGCGTGCCGCCGGGCCGTCAAGGTCGGGCCCTCGGCCCCGCCTGCGGCGGCCGCTGACGCGGCTCCTCCTTGACTGCCCGTCGGTCACGCGCAGTGCTCCGCCGAAGTCGTGACAGGGAGAGCCCTCGCCAACCCGCAGAAACGAGCACCATCGCCGCAAACGTCCTCGGAGCCGCGGCGTGCCGCCCCGAAGCAGTCGTGGTGATCCAGGGATGCGCGTGGTGGATTCGCGGCCCTGGCGTGGCGGATCGTCGGATCGGACGCTTTGCGAGCGACCCCCGGCGCTAAATCGCCTCAGGGACGCTGGCACCGGGTTCCAGGCCGGGGCGCGTGTGGGCCGGCCTGGACCTCCTGCTGATCTGCGAGACCATCACCGAGGCACGTGACAAGAACGACATGACGTTGAAAGCCCCCGGCGAGCTGAAGCTCCGAGGGGGTGGGGGCGGATGTCGTCCCTGAAGGCGCCCGCCGGCGGTCCGTGCCTGATGTGCAAATCGCGCCGGTAGGCGAGCGGCGCGTATGCCCCCGCCATGGGGCGAGCGCAAGGACGACGGCTCCCGATTATGACCCCATCAGCGAGCCGTCCGAGCTGCTGCAAGCCGCCGCGGAACTGGAGCAGGCCCCGTCGTGGCGCAGCGACGCGTCAACAGCGAATCTCCGTCGGATTGGACGAGCGCCGTGACCTATAATACGACATATCTGGGGTATAAAGCCAGATAAGCCCCCATATCTGTCGCTTAATTCGAATGGCTACACCAACTCCACTTCCCGTCCAGCGCGCCGCGCGCGATATCGGCGACCATCTTGTCGCCTGGCGCAAGCTGCGCGGGCTGACCGATAGAGCAGGTCGCTGACCGCGCCGGCGTGTCCGACAAGACAGTGAGCCGGCTCGCGACCGACCCCGGCTCCGTCAGTCTGGAGAACCTGCTGCGCGTCGCGCGCGCCCTCGGCATCCTCGACTCGCTCGTCACGGCGGCCGACCCGCTCAGCACCGACATCGGCCGCCTGCGCGCCGGCGAGCGGCTGCCGCAGCGCGTCCGGCACCCGAACGCTCGCGAGGATGCGTGATGGCTGACTCCGGCCAGGTCGAGGTGTTTGTCCAAATCGGCGGCGAGGACGTCGCCGCCGGTGACCTATGGATGCACCGTGCTGGCCGCAGCCAGTCGGCGAGCTTCGCCTATCGCCCCAGCTACATCGGCCGCAACGGCGCGTACGAGCTCGAGCCTGACCTGCCGCTGCAGACCGGCCAGTTTCAGACGCCGGTCAACCGCAGCCTGTTCGGCGCGTTCTCGGACACCGCGCCTGACCGTTGGGGCCGAAAGCTCATTGAGCGGACAGAGGCGGCCTCGGCTCGTGAGGAGCGGCGCACGGCTCGCTCGTTCTCGGAAGCCGACTACCTGCTCGGCGTGCGCGACGATATGCGCCAGGGCGCGCTGCGCTACCGCCGTGCTGACGGCGACGCGTTCCTGGCGACCGAGGACACCGGCGTCCCGGCGCTGCTGCAGCTCGGCACACTGCTGAACGCCTCGGAGGCGCTCGAACGCGACGACCCGACCAGCCAGCAGCTCCGGCTGCTGCTGCGGGGCGGCTCGTCGCTCGGCGGCGCTCGCCCCAAAGCGCATGTCATCGGCACCGACGGCCGGCCAGCGATCGCGAAGTTCCCCAGCCCCAAGCACGACGACTGGGACATCATCCGCTGGGAGTACGTCGCGCTGGAGCTCGCTCGCCAGGCCGGCATCACCACCGCCGATCATCAGCTCGAACAGGTGGACGGCAAGCCGGTCATCATCCTGCGGCGCTTCGACCGCCGAGCCGACGGAGAGCGCATCGGGTACATCAGCGCGATGACGCTGCTGTCCGCCGGCGACGGGCAGACCTTCGACTACCTCGACATCGGCCAGCAGATAGAAGCCGACAGCGACCGCGCGACCGAGGACCTGCGCGAACTGTGGACCCGGGCCGCGTACGGCCGGCTCATCTCCAACACCGACGACCACCTGCGCAATCACGGCTTCCTGCGCGGCTCCGCAGGCTGGCGGCTCTCACCCGCGTTCGACATCAATCCCAACCCGCAGCGCGAGGCATTCGCAACCACCTTCGCCACCGACGACACCGGCAGCCTCGCTCCGCTGCTCGACAACGCCGAACTATTCCGTCTGGACACCGACGCGGTGGCGAGCACGCTCGCGCGGCTCACCTCTGCCACCGACCAATGGGAGAAGACCGCGCTGCAGCGCGGTCTGTCCAGCGCCGCGACCGCGCAGATGGCACCCGCGTTCGATTCCGCCGCCCGCGAAGAAGCACGAGACTTTCTCGGCACGCAGCCGAGTCGCAGCAGTTGACGGCGAGCACCGGCGGGCAGAGCCGCGGTCACCCGGCAGGTAACGAAACAGAGAGCCGCTGTGCCAGGAGGAATGACCGAATCCGGTCGCGAGCGCAGGCCCGTTCATGATCGCGTTGCCGTGGTGGCACTTATTTGTTTGCTCAAACACTGACGAGGCCTTTCGCGGCAACGCGATCGCCACGTCGGCTTCTGGCGCGTGAGCGCTTCGTCGCCCACGCGCTCGTCAGCAGCCGGGGGCGCGGGAGCTCGAAGCGCTCGTGGAGCGCTCCCGGCGGGGCGCTCCGAACCGGGCGATAGCGGCAGTGTCTCCCCGCGGTCGCGCGCCCAGCACGTACCTATGTAACGAGCCGCCGCGCTGGCCGGAGCCCCGCGGCTGCGATTTCGTGGGACCGGCGCTCTGGCGAGGGGCCGTTCGTGCCGCTGGTCTCGTCCAGAGCATCGGCCAGCGGTCGGTCTGGTCGCGCGTCTGCATCGCTGACTGACGAAGGCGAAGTGGCCGCCGTGATCGACGTCATCGCGCTTCACCACGCCGGCGAGTGCCCCACCGCCGGAGCTGGCCGGCCTGTTCGGCATGACGCATTCGACCGTCGACCGCGCCGTCGGCGAGAGGAGCGACGCCGGGCCGAGCTGCCCGTTGAGGCGCTCGACGACGCCTCCGTATCGGGGACCTTCGCGGGCACCAGGTGGATCCTGGTTTTCAGCGAGGCAGCGAGGCAGCGAGGCAGCGAGGCAGCGAGGCGGCGAGGCAGCGAGGCAGCGAGGCAGCGAGGCAGCGAGGCAGCGAGGCAGCGAGGAGCGGCGTCGGTACCAGAATGGTTACAAGTGCCTGGCTGGGCCGTCACAATCTGCGCGTCTCATGCAGGGTTTCTTTTCTCTGCGCCACTCCTGTCCAGAGGTGATCATGGATACGCCCGTTTGGCGTGCGCCCGGGGGGTGCTGTGGTTGCTGCTGTCGCGCTCGCGGTCGCCGCTTGCGGCTCCGGCAATGCGAGTTCCGGTTCATCGAGCGGAGGCCGAGCGACGAAGGACGCTGCCGCAAGCCCTAGCCCGGATCGTGCACGGGCCGGCTTGAGATGATGTTTCGGGGCGCGGTGTTGGTAACGGGGTGGTGGCTGGAGGTCTGCGGGGCGGGTTGAGGACATCACGACCTGGCGGCACTGTTTTGGTGGGTCGTGGCGGCGGTTTTCGGCACACTTCGCTGGCCTGGCGGCTGGTGGTGTGCTGTTGTTGTCGGTGCCGGGCGGGCCGGCGTCAGGCTGGCGCGGGAAGCGCGTCCAGGCGCTGGAACGCAGCGGCGAGCTGCTCGGCCCAGGGCCAGGCGGCGGGGAGATGCAGCGTCGCGGTGCGGGCGTGGAAGGCGAGGCGGCCGGCGATGTGCAGCAGCCGGTAGCGCAACCGTTTGGGTTCGACTTTGGTCTAGCTCGCCGGTCAAGAGCAGCCGTTGGGTCCAGACAACGAGGTCGTGCGCGAGGCGCACGATCTGCAGCCAGACCTGGTTGTGGGCGAAGTCGCGGAAGGGAGGTTGCGCAGGCCGGTGTCTTTGTCGTTGCGGATGTGGTCCTCGACACGCGCGCGGGCGCGGTGGTCGCGTTCCAGTTCGGCGATCGGGCCGGTCTGGTCGGTGAGGATCGCTTGGAAGCGGTGCCCGTCGTGGTCGGTGAAGGACAGTTGCGCGCCGGGGTGCGCGCGCTCGCGTCGGATGATCACCCGTGTGTCCTGCGGCCAGCTGGTCAGGTCGAGGTGCCCGGTGATCTCGCAGACCTGCCCGTTGGGGCGGGCGTGTCCGTCCTGGCCGAGTGAGCAGACCCAGTCCTCTTCGGGGATCTGGAGGATCGCAGCGCGGACGGTTTCGGTCAGGTCATAGCCGACCGAGTACTCGATCTGGCCCTCGCGGCACCATTCCAAGAGTTCGTGGCTGGCGCCGGCGCTGTCGACGCGCAGCACGATCTCGATCGCTTCGATGTGCGCCTGCGGGGATATGCGGCGATCGCCTGCTCGGCAACCTGGGATCTGATCGGTCGCGTTGTTGGCGCCGGCGTTGCCGGGACGCAACTCGCCGGCGAGCGCCTCGCCGGTCTCATCGCCATAGGCCAGCATCGGCGAGAACCCATAGCCACCCTTATACGTGCCCGCCGCCCGGTCCTTCTCAGAATGCGCGGTGATCAGCGTGGCGTCCAGGTCGATCGTCAACCGCGCCGGCGCGCCAGCGAGCTCCCAAACATGCGCCCGCACGCGGGCGTGAGCGTCACGCAGCCCGTCGAGCCGGCCCGGTGTGCTGGCGATCTGATCGATCACCCGAAACGCGGTCGACACCGACGCCGTCTGACCGAACAGCGCAGCCTGATCTGAAACCGCTCGCAAGTCCGCCAGGCAGTCACCGCCATCGGCGAGCATCACCGCCAGATCACGAACCACCCGGCCACGGTCATGGCCGCCCGCCCGCAGCTCGGGCTCCCCGACCGCGATACCCAACGCCGGCGTCAGCCCAATCCTGTCGGCCACCTGCGCCAGCAACGCGCTGCCCGCGTGCGACACCAACCCGTCTCCGTCCGCCCTCACCTTTACCGTGAGCTGGCGCCCAGCGTGCGTCACCTTCAAGGTGATCCTCCCGAGTTGGCCCTGCGAGCTTCAGCAACCCGCACAATGCCTGCTCAGGCGGACAGTCAAGCGGCCCCGACCACCGGGGCCGCTCCTGTGGCCTGACGGACAGATCGCCCATGCGGGGGCGGGGGTGCGTTGGTGCGTCGCGCAGCAGCGGCAGCGCCGGCCTCGGTCTGGCGATCTCCGCGCGATCGTCCTGGCGCACGGCGGGCGATCTGGGCGGGCACCCGGGTGCGCCTCCAGCCCCACTGCCCCGGCACTGATTACCCCTGGTTTCAGGCGCGCGGCCCTTATCGTGTACGGCGCATCGCGTTCAATCCCCCGCGAGCTGGACCGCCAAGACCAACCCGGTGATCGAGAGCAGCCCACCGGCGCCTTCGAAGTAGGCGGAGGCAAGCTTGCCGGGAACCTGCCAGGACGGCTCGTACATGTTCTGCAGCGGGCCGATCGCACCGACGTTGACGTAGCTGTACAGCACCACGGCTGCGACCGCGCTGACGGTCACCAGCACCGCGAGCGCCCACACCAGCGGGTGTGGCCGCACCAGCAGCGCGATCGCGATCGCGATCGCGATGACCGCCTGGACCTGAAACAGCGTTCCCTTGCTGATCACGGCGGTCGGAGACTCATAGAAGGCCGCGTCATGGAGGTGGACGTAGGCGTCGACGGCCAGTGCCGCCGCGACGGCCGCGCCCAGCATCCGCAGGCGTAGTCCCGGGGCAATCGCCCGCCGCGAGGGGGCAGCCGCGGCGTTCAGGGGATTGGTGTGTGTGGACAATTTGTCATCTCCTGTACGGGGACCCGCCCGCTTCATGTCGTTGTTCGGGGACCGTCCCGCCGTCGACCAAACCGCCGGCGGGAAAAGCTTGTAGTCAGAAGGACCCCGCCCGAGCTCGAAACCTTCCCGAGCGGTTGTCCCTGGCCGGGGCCGCGACCCGTGTTGCCGGGCCGCAGCCGAATGCGTCGTCAGTGGCTGATGTGTCGTCGCGCGGCCTCGGCTGCCTTGGCCAGCGCCTCACGGGCTGAAGAACCGCGGTGACTGGCCCTTGGACAGTTGGTCGGCCGTCAGGGTCTTGACCGTCGCGACCACGGCGGCGTTGTGATCCAGCGTGGGGCGCACGATCGAGCAGTCAGGCAGCCCGCGGATGAACTCGCACAACTCGGGGAAGGATCAGGTTGGTCTGGGTCGTCTGCCCGCGTTCAGATCGGGAACCTCAGGTGCGTCTAGGGATCAACGACCCCGGCGAGAGGCTGGGCGACCGCGTTGCCGGCCTTGTCGGTCAGAACGAGAAGTGGTTGGTCTCCACCCCGCCGATCGAGACGACGATCCGCAGCACCTCGAGGCTCGAGTCTGGAGCGCCATCGTCGAGTAAAGGCTCGAGCCGCCCTGCTCGATGAACGCGAAGTGAAACCCGGCCGTGTTGGCGATCGCCTGGATACGCTGCTGCTGAGACTGGGCCAGGCCGCTGGCGGGCGTGAAACAGGCGGGCTTGTGACCGCCCCCTCCCGCAGACGCAGCGCCCGGGCGGCCTCACCGGAGGACAGACCGGCGACGTCGACCGCGACCAGCACGTCGCGAAACGCGTCGCTCAGCCCGGCGATCGTGCCATAGACCAATGTTGATTTCGGGCGATTGCGCACCTTCGGAGACCCGTCGCGGACGCAGACCGGCGGGCGCGCCGGAAGGGAAAGGATCGCCTCGCGCCGGAGTCTTATTGCTTATGAACCAAACGCAGGCTTTCGCCGGCTATCGACGCGTGGGGGACTTTGGGTGGCCTCGCCGTTTCCCGATCGCTCAGTTCCCGAACAATCCGCTGATCGTGGCCTTCGTGGCGGGCCAGGTGGCCATGATGCTGCACGGAGCCAGTCACGTCGACGCCCAGGCATCTCCTATCTGGCGATGACAATCTGGGCCTAAGAGGAACTCACTCACGGGGTCAACTGGTTTCGCCACTTGCTCGGTCTCGTCCACATCGTCTCCACGGGCGCGTATCTCGCCGACGCGCTTGGTCACTGAAAGCGCGCCGGGGCCAGGAGGTCCGCGGCGGATCGCATGACCGAGTGCCTACGCTCTCGCGATGGCCGAGGCCCTGTCTTGACCGCCGCCGCCGAGGCCGCAGCGCAGCAGCGCACCACTGTGCTCTCGATGATCACCGCCTCCTCGTTGATGGTCCTCATGCTCGGCGTCGGTGTGGCGGAGGCGCGAGATAGCCGTCTGACGCTGTTTGTCGGCGGCTCGGTTGATGATCTTCACGGCCAGCGTGACGTCACCGATGCGCTCGCCAGCCGGGTCCTGCATGTTGGCGAGGCGGGCAGTCGATGCCTGGTGAAGCTGCTGGTCAACTTGCTGTGGCTCGGCCAAACACTCGCCGGCGCCGAGGTGCTCGCGCTCGCAGCGCGGGCCGGGCTCGATCCAGAGCGCGTGCGCTCTGCCGCGTCGCACAGCGCTGGCGCGAGCCGGTTCATGGATCGCGAGAGGTTCCAGTAGTAACGGCGCGGCCGTTTCGCTTCCCTGGTTCTGGCGAGGAGCGGGTCGACGACCCTCGCGACGTCTGAGACCCGCTTTTGCGGTTTGGGTATTCAGCTTGGTGCTACGCGATCTTTGTTCGCAAGCGCGACGAGGCGGCACATCATGTCGACGGCGTCGTGCGCTGCGCATCCCTGTTCGCGCACGAGCGACCGCCAGGTCGTGAATGCGAGCCCGTGGCCGAGGGCGGCGCGCGCTCTTTGCGCGGCGCGGCCGCGTTCTCGCCGGCCGATCATCAGCGTCCGACGGGCCTCTTCCATGTAGTTGAGAAAGTGCGTGAACTGGCGCTGTACCGCCTCCACAACGTCCAGGTCGCGCAGGAGGTTGGTGAGCATTGGCTCGGTTTCGGCGTAGTAGGCGTAGATCTCGGTGAGCGCTCTGCGCAACCGCTCGCTCGGGATTGCTCACGGCCGCCCAAGCATCCAGATCGGGCAGTGGATGCTGAGACATCCAGTGGCCAGAGCACGCCACGAACAGGGCGGCCTCGTCCGGAAAGTGGCGGTACAGCGTTGAGCGGCGAACGCCTGCGTGCTTGGCGACTGCGCTCAGCGACGTACGCGAGGGCCCAAGGGTGCCGTGGAGCTCCATAGCGCTCTCCGTTATGCGCTGGCGGGTGCGCTCCTGCAGCTCGGCGCGCACCTTCATTCGGTAGGGACGCTTTTCGTCGGTCATAGGCGTTCCGTGAAAGTTTGACAGATACGCTGACACCCAGTACATTCGCGCGACATGGTTGTCCAACGAAAAGAGGGGCCATGAGTATTACCGCAGCGAAGGTGGTTGGACCCACCGACGGGAAGGCAGGGTTCCTTGGAAGCATCGGAGTTCGCTTCATGATCGACGGTGCCGAAGCCGGCGATCGCTTCTCCCTCGTCGAGCATCCCATGTCGGCACGTGCGCTCGCGGCGCCTCTACACCGCCACCACAACGAGGACGAATACAGCTTCGTCCTCGAGGGGCGCATGGGCGCGCTACTGGGTGACGAGCACCTCGAAGCGGGACCTGGGGATCTCGTTTACAAGCCGCGCGGACAGTGGCATACGTTCTGGAACGCCGGCGACGAGCCCTGCAGAATCCTCGAGGTCATTTCGCCCGCAGGATTCGAGCGCTTCTTCGCCGAGCTCATCGACCTCGGCGGCGTCGCCCAGGCCGGCCCCGAGCAGCTCGGGGAGCTCTGTCAGCGCTTCTCACTTGAGATGGACCCCGACAGCGTGCCCGAGCTCATCCGGCGCTTCGGAGTTCGCTTCCCAGCCGAGCCACTCGCCTAGGCGAGGAGACCTGCTCTTCATCCGCGGCGAGCCTCGACGGTGGATGCTGCGGAGACCCGCTAAGCGCGGAAAGCGAGTGAGTCGCCAGACCGCTGCTAATGCTGTTTAGACGCGGTGATTGGCGCCGTCCGCCGCGTCTAACGCGCTGAACGGCCTCATTTGAGGGCCCGAAAATTGACCGCGTCCAACAAGGGCGGCGTCTCGGTCGAAACCGCATTAGCGACGGTCGCGGCCGCCGAACCGCGTCTAACGCAAAACCGGACAGATCGCGCCGTTACTAACTTCAGCTCGCAAAGCGCACGCGCTGGCTGGCGACGATCTCGAGTCGCCTTCGCTGGCCGGTTGCGTGGAGGAGCTGCACGCGGTGATGACGCTAAGCCGCGGCTTCGAGATGCCACTCGCGTTGGCGGAGCGCGTGAGCGACCTGTACGACGAGGCCCTCAAGCGCTACGGCGACATCAACGGCGAGCTGCTCGCGGCTCGGCTGATCGCCGAACGCGTGGGATCACGTTCGCGCGCGACGCCGCGGACTCTCAACGGTCTGCGCCGTTGACCGAAAACTGACGGGCGACGCGTCTCACGAAGTGGACGCTTGTTGCCAGCCCGCACCGGGACAACACGTCCAGGGACCGGCGGTCGCTGGTGGCGCCAGCATCATCACGCCGCTCAGCCCGCCAGCGCCTACCGCAAATCCTGGCTAATGCTTCGGAGTGGCCCCGCCCTCTTCGTCTTCGCCCTCAAGCGCGGACTGCTGTAGATCCTGCGGGTCATCTGACGACAGCTTGTCGCTGTCGCCCTTGATGTCCTCGTCACGGCCCTCTTTGTAGGCGTGCAGAGGCGTGTCCGGGGTTGTCTCGCTGTCAGCTGTGGTGTTGCCCTCTTTATCTGGCATGACTCTCCTTGGCGTCGCGAGCTACGGGATTGGATCTCGCTGACCCTAGAGGCTAGAAGCTTGAGCTATTGACTTGCCGAAAGCAATCGGTGGCAGACGCGATGTTCAGATGCGCTACTACCGCACAGGCCCGCGATTCCCCCCTTGATCGGGCCCAAAAGCCGCCTGAGTCACGAAATGCCGGCCCCATAAAGTGACCCTATAGCGGCCTCTGAGAGGTCGGCGAGCAGGAACCTGGCTGGGCGGCCAGTGAGGGCGGTCAGCCGGGCCAGTCGATCCGAGCCGCCAGCTCGGCTGCGGAAAGAGGATCAGCTCGCTGCGCTCGACGTGCTCGTAGGCGTTCTCGGCGTGCAGCGCACGCCAGTCGACCGTGCGGGCGTCGGGGTCCAGCAGCTCGTCGACGTGGTGGACGGCGTAGAAGTCGAAGCGCGTCGAAGGTCTCATCGCCGGGGGAGAGCACCTCAACACACAGCGCGGCGGTCGGATGCCAGTGCTGGGCGGCGCCGGGACGATGCACCGCGAGGTCAGCACCCGGTAGTCCTGCTCGCCGGTGCCGAGGTTGATCTCGGCGGTGACCTCAAGCCGACCGCCTTGGCAGCAGCCGCGAGCGCGAGTGCGACCTCGAACACGACCCGGGCGTGCGCGTGGCGCTCGTGGGCGGCCTGTGCGCTCATCCCGGCGGCGGCACCGTCGCCGAGCAGGTCCCGTTCACCGCCGGGGCCAAGAAGGCGCTCGAGCTGGCGCCGCAGGAGGCGACGGTTCGCTCAGCGACCGGCCGCGAGGCTGCGCGCGACGCGCCTCGGAGACGTCGAGCGCCGCGCTGACGGTGGCGTAGTCGACGTGCTCGGGCGTGTCGCTCATCCGGTGGTAGTTGGCCAGCGCCTTGTAGCGGTTGACCGAGAGAGCGTCGCCGTCGGGTAGCCGGCGCGGCTCGGGATCACCGCGTCGGTCGAGCTGCGCGCGCGGAAGCCGCGCTTCAGCGAGGCGCCCGCGCGCTCGCGCAGCGCGACGAGGTCGCGGAAGGCGCTGTCGTGGTAGTCCTCCATCACGAGCGGGCCCTCGCCCTCGAGCAGGATCAGCTGGGGCGAGCCGACGGTCTCGAGGTGAGGAACCAGGTCCGATCCGGGCGGCGCGGGAAGTGCGCGCGGGCGAACGAGCGGATGCCGCCCTGGATGACCTCCTCGGCGCCGCAGGAGACCAGGCAGGACGCGCAAACCCTCGACGGGCTGGGCGCGCAGGCGCTCGGCGAGGCCGACGAGCACCGCGACGCCGCTCAGGTTGTCGTTGGCGCCCGGTACGACCGGGCTGCGCGCGATGTCGTGGAAGGCGGCGACCGACAGCGCGGTGCCGAGCAGCCCGACAGCGCCAGCCAGCGCCGGCTGGGTGAGCGCCCCGGCGACGATCATGCCGTGGGAGGCGAGCGGGCCCCACCACATCGGCACCGCGGTGTTCGTGCGCTCGATCAGCCCCGGGAAGCGCTCCCCGGCCCAGCGTCTGGACGCGGTCGTCGAAGATCAGGCCGGTCGGCGCGGCGTCGTGGTGGGCGAGCAGCACCAGCGTGCGCGGCGGCGTCGGGTCGCCGGCGCCGCCGACGACGTTCCAGGTCGGCTCCCGGCGCTGGATCAGGCGGCGCGCGAGGCGCGGCCCGTTCACGATGTCGTCGGCCATCGCCGCCCCGGCGAGCGCGCCACCACGGCCGCCGGCGGGCGCAGGCTGCGCGCTGCGATCGTCGCGATCCCCGCCGCCGACCCGGCGAGAGAGATGCGCGCATCAGCCCCGCGTAGCCGGCGTGGAAGTCGGCGTTCTCGACGTCGGCCTCGCAGCCGCAGGCGCGCAGGCGGCGCGCGATCCACTCCGCGGCGCGGTGCTCGCCCTCCGAGCCGGCCCGTCGCTCGAAGCCGCGCGAGCTCCTCGACCACCTCGGAGAGAACGGGCCGGGCCCCGGCCGTGACGCCGGGAGTCACTCAGCTCACCTGCAGGTTCTCGAACACAGCTGCCAGTCCCTGGCCGCCGCCGATGCACATCGTCTCCAGCCCGTAGCGGCTGCCGCGGCGGCGCAGCTCGCGTAGGAGCGTGACGAGGATCCGTCCGCCGGTGGCGCCGATCGGGTGCCCGAGCGAGATCCCGGAGCCGTTGACGTTCACCCGCTCCAGCCCGTCGGGCAGCGCCCAGTTGCGCAGCACCGCGAGCACCTGGGCCGCGAACGCCTCGTTGAGCTCGATCAGGGACATGTCCTCGAGCGAGAGCCCGATCCGGGTCATCAGCTTGGCCACCGCGGGCACCGGGCCGATCCCCATCGTGCGCGGGGGCACGCCGGCGCAGGCCCAGCCGACCAGGCGGGCGAAGGGCGTCAGCCCGAGCTCTGAGGCCTTCGCCTCGTGGGTGACGATGCAGACCGCGGCGCCGTCGTTCTGGCCGGACGCGTTGCCGGCGGTGACGGTCGCGTCGGGATCCTTGCGGCCCATGACCGGGCGCAGCGCGCCGAGGCTCTCGAGCGTCGTGTCGGCGCGCGGATGCTCGTCGCGGTCGATCAGGCGGGTGCCGTTCTTGCGGTCGCGCACCTCGACGGGGACGATCTCCTCGGCGAACGTGCCGTTCTGCTGGGCCGCGACCGCGAGCCGGTGGGAGCGCAGCGCGAGCTCGTCCTGCTCGGCGCGCGGGATCGAGTACTCGCGGCGCAGGTTCTCGGCGGTCTCGATCATCCCGCCCGGCACCGGGTGACTGGCGCCGCCCGCGGTGACCCGCCCGCGCACGAGCCGGTCCTCCAGCATCGCGCCGCCCGAGCGCGCGCCCCAGCGCAGCTCCGTCGAATACAGCTCGGTCTGGCTCATCGACTCGGCGCCGCCGGCGATGATGAGCTCGGCGACGCCGGTCTGGACCTGCATCGCCGCCTCGCAGACCGCCTGGAGGCCCGAGCCGCAGCGACGGTCGAGCTGGTAGCCGGGAACGTCGACCGGCAGGCCCGCGTCCAGGCCGGCGACGCGGCCGAGCGCCGGCGCCTCGCCGTTGGCGTATCCCTGGCCGAGGATGACGTCGTCGACGGCCTCCGGGGGGATCGCGGCGCGCTCCATCACCGCTTTGATCACGGTCGTCGCCAGATCGGTGACCCCCACCTCCCGGAACATGCCGCCGAAGCGGCCGACAGGGGTGCGCAGCGGCTCGCAGATCAGCGCATCGGGCATGGATTGGCCAGCTTAGAGGGTCGCGACTGAGCCGCGCCGCGCTGGTGCTCAGGCCCGCTGGGCGGCGGCCGCGCGGCCCTCGAGCTCGGCGAGCGAGCAGCGGTTGCGTCGGGCGGTGGTCGAGCACCCGCCTGCGGTCGAGCCCGAGCGCGCCGTCGACGTGCACGAGCTCGCCGGAGGCGAGTCCCGTCCAGCCCGGGTCGTCGTCCATCGGCTCGGTGGCGACGACCACCGCCGGGCGCTCTGCCAGCTGCTCGGACGCGGCGCGGATGCGGCCCCCGCGCCCATGTTCGAGCGCGTCCTCGCCGCCGGCCCCGCCGGCCGCGCGTCGCAGCACGTACAGGTCGTGGACGTCGGGGTAGCGCAGCGCCCACAGGCTCGGTCGCCTCGATCAGGACGAGGTTGATGGCGAGCATCCGCAGGTTGGCCGCGATCCAGCGGGCGGCCGAGGCGATCCCGTCGCCGACGTCGCCGCAGCGCACGACCTCGCGGGTGATGAGCGCGAACACGCGCTCGGAGTCGGTGTCCCCGCGGACGCGCCGCAGGTCGGGCCCGAGCTCGCGCTCGAGCGCGTCGAGGTCCTCGACCATCCCGTTGTGGGCGAACAGCCGCCCCTCCTGCTCGAACGGATGCGTGTTCTTCGCCTCCGGCGTGCCCGTCGTCGCGTAGCGGAGGTGGGCGACGAACGTGCGCGAGCGGACGCGCTGGGCCTGGCGGGCGAACGTGCGGTCGTCCTGGGCGGCGAGCGGCTGCTTGGAGACGTGCGGGTGGCCGTCGGGGCCGAACCAGCCCAGCCCGGTGCCGTCGGGCTCCCGGCGGCTCTGCTGCGACAAGCAAGTCGGGCGCCTGCAGCAGCCAGAACCGCACCTCGACGGGCTCCGGTCCGCCGGCCATGCCGAACAGGCGGCACATTGGGGGCAGCCTACCGGCGCGTGCGTGAGATCACGCTCAGAACCGGCGAGCCGCCACCCGCGATGTGTCAGGATCTGGTCATGCTCGTTCGGTTTCTGCGCACCGCCTCGCCACGCCGCCTGCTGGGAACGATCGGCGGCGCCGTCGTCGCGATCTGCGTGGGCACCGCGATCGCCGTCGCGGCCGCGGGCTCCGGGCCCACCCCGCCACCGGCGTCGCTCGCGCAGGCGGTCCACCGCGGCCTCGGCGCCAAGCCGGTCCGCGGGATCAGCGCCGACATCACGTTCACCGACAACCTGATCGACTCCTCGAACTTCGCGGGGCAGGGACCGAGCGACCCGCTGCTGCAGGGCGGAACCGGGCGGCTCTGGGCGACCGGCGGCGGCCGGCTGCGGATCGAGCTGCAGTCGGGCAGCGGCGACATCGAGCTCGTCGTCGACCACGGCCACTGGTGGCTGTCGGATCCGTCGCAGGGCGTCGTCTACACCGGAACGAGCCATCAGGGCTCAGGCTCGACTTCAGGGTCAGGTCAGGCGAGCGGCGACGCGGGCGGGATCCCGACGGTCGGCCAGATCCAGACCGCGATCCGCCACGTGCTGAAGTCGATGTCGATCACCGGCCCGAGCCCGACCGACGTCGGGGGCCAGCCCGCGTACAGCGTGACCGTCTCGCCGAAGTCCTCCAAGGGGCTGATCGGCTCGCTGCAGCTCGCCTGGGACGCGGTCCACGGCACGCCGCTGCAGTTCGACGTGTACGCGCGCGGCGACACGACCCCGGTGCTCGGCCTCACCGCGAGCTCGGTCTCCTACGGCCCGGTGCCGGCGTCGGTGTTCACGATCAGCCCGCCGGCCGGCTCGACGCGCGTGCCGCTCGGCGGCGCCGGGAGCCACGGCGGCGCCGGCCACGGGTCGATCGGCGGGTCGACGCACGCCGGCACCGCGGTGTCCGGCGTCCGCGCGGTCGCCGCCCACCTCCCCGGCCGCTCCCTGCATCCGCCCGCCACGCTGCTCGGCGAGCCGCGCACCGGCGTGCACCTCACCCACTTCGGCGGCGGCCCGGCGCGTTGGTGACCTACGGCCACGGCCTGGGGACGATCGCGGTGATCGAGCAGCGCGCCGGCGGCGGATCGCGGGGGAGCGGACCGTCGGTCGGCGGGATGTCGCTGCCGACCCGCCACATCGACGGCGGCGTGGCCACGATCCTGTCGACCCCGCTCGGCTCGATCCTCAGCCTCACCACCGGCACCACGCGCGACACGATCGTCGGCTCGATCACCGGCGCCCAGGCGCAGACTGCCGCTCAGCAGTTCGCCCGGCCGCGGTGAGCGACCAGGCCGCGCCGCCGATCGAGGTCCGCGGCCTGGTCAAGCGCTACGGCGCGCTGGAGGCGGTGGCGGGCGTCGACCTCACCGTCAACGGGGGCGACGTGTACGGCTACCTGGGCCCCAACGGGGCCGGCAAGACGACCTCCCTGCGGATGATGCTCGGCCTGATCCGCCCGACCGCCGGGACGGTGCGGCTGTTCGGCCGCGACCCGCCGTGTCCGTGCGGGCGCTCGGGGCGTCGCCGGCTTCGTCGAGGCGCCGACGTTCTACCCCTACCTGAGCGCCGGCGCAACCTCGGATGCTCGCCGCCTACGACGGCGGTGGCGCGCCCGGCCGGATCGCGGCCGCGCTCGACACGGTCGAGCTCACCGACCGGCGGCGCGACAAGGTCGGCGGCTACTCCCACGGGATGCGCCAGCGGCTCGGGATCGCGGCCGCGCTCGTGCGCGATCCGCGGCTGCTGCTGCTCGACGAGCCCGCGACCGGCCTCGATCCCGCGGGGATGCGCGACATGCGCCGGCTCGTGCGGCGGCTGGCCGACGGCGGCATCACCGTGCTGCTCTCCAGCCACCTGCTCTACGAGGTCGAGGAGCTGTGCAACCGGGTCGCGATCATCCGCAGCGGGCGGATCGTGCACGAGGGCGAGATCGCCGCGCTCAAGCGCTCGGCCGGGACCGTCTACCGGCTGCGCACCAGCGACGACGTGCTCGCGCGGTCGGTGTGCGAGGCGCGGCCCGGGATCGACGCGGTGCGTGCGGTCGGCGGCCACCTCGAGTTCGCCGCCGAGGAGGCGGTGGTCGGTCCGTTGTCGGAGGCGCTCGTGGGGGCGGGCGCTCTCATCTCCGAACTCACGCCGCAGACGGCGACGCTCGAGGATCTGTTCTTCTCGCTCACCGAGCCGGAGCCCGAGCCGGAGCCGGCGCCGGCGCCCGAGTACGCGCCGGCGGCGGAGGGGTGATGGCCGGGGTCGCGACCGTCTACCGCTGGGAGCTGGCCAAGCTGCGGCGCCTCAAGCGCACGTGGCTCGGCCTCGGCATGGCGGTGCTCGTGCCGGTGCTGTTCGTGGTCGCGGTCCACCTGCGCCGCCACACCGAGCACGGGGGCGGCTGGCGTTCACCGACTACATCGACCGCTCGGGGCTCGCGATCCCGCTCGTCATCCTGTTGTTCGGTGCGATCTGGCTGTTCCCGTTGATCGCGGCGCTCGTCGCCGGCGACATCGTCGCCGCCGAGGACCAGGTCGGCACGCTCGAAGACCGTGCTCACCCGGTCGCTCGAGCGCTGGCAGCTGTTCTGCGGCAAGGGGCTGGTCGCGTTCAGCTACGCCTGCGTCGCGACGCTGCTGTGCGGGACCGTCGGTGTCGTCGCGGGCTCGCTGCAGTCGGGCTTCAACCCGCTGCAGAGCCTGTCGGGGACAATCGTGTCCGCGCCGACGGCGCTCGCGCTCGTGTACGTGAGCATGCTCGTGTACCTGATCCCGATCGCGGCGATCGTCTGCATCGGCCTGCTGTTGTCGACCGTCACCCGCAACAGCGCCGCCGCCGTCGTGGGCACGCTCATGCTGTCGATCGTCTCCCAGCTGGTCGGGATCCTGCCGGGCCTCGGTGCAACGCGGCCGTATCTGCTCTCCACCCAGTTCGGCGCCTGGCAGGGGCTGTTGCGCACGCCGGTCGACACCCAGCCGATCGCCCGTGCGGCCTGGGTATGCGCGATCTACGCGGCGCTGTCGTTCGGCGCCGCGTTCATCGTGTTCGTACGCCGCGACGTCGCCGGCTGAGCGCGCTCGACGGTCCGTCCGGCGTCGCTCAGGGCAGCCCGAGCAGCTCGCCGACCGACTTCCCGGGCACCGGCTGGCTGAACAGGAACCCCTGCGCGCCGTCGCAGCCGAGGTCGCGCAGCTCGGCGAGCTGGTGATCGGTCTCGACGCCCTCGGCGATCACGCTCAGCCCGAGCGCGTGCCCGAGCTCGACGACCGCGCCGACGAGCGCCTTGGCCTCGTCGCCCGTCCCGAGCCCGGTGACGAAGCTGCGGTCGATCTTCAGCATGTGGAGCGGCAGGTCGCGCAGGTCCTGCAGCATCGAGCGCCCGAGGCCGAAGTCGTCGATCGCGAGGTGGACGCCGAGCTCGGCAAGCTCGCCGAGCACCCCGAGGTCGAGCTCGCCGTGGACGAGCGTGTCGGCGGCGATCTCCAGCCACAGCACGCTCGGGTCGGCGCCGGCCCGCTCGAGCGTCCGGGCCAGGCGGGCGGGAAAGCCCGGGTCGGTGAGCTGCGACGCAGCGACGTTCACCGAGATCGACACCCCGGGCCGCGCGGCCCGCCAGCGCCGGATCTGCTCGAGCGCCTGCTCGACCACCCAGTCGCCGATCGGCCCGGTCAGCCCGCTGCGCTCGGCGAGCGGGAGGAACTCCGCGGGTTCGAGCAGCCCGCGCCGCGGGTGGAGCCAGCGCACGAGCGCCTCGAAGCCGATCAGCCCGGTCTGGCCGCTGATCGTCACGCGCGGCTGGTAGTGGACCCGGAGCTGTCCCCCGTCGAGCGCGGCGCGCAGCTCGGCCACCGTCTCGTCCTCGGACGGTTCGGAGGACTCGGGCGGCGTGGACGGTTCGGGGGGCGTGGACGCGGTGAAGCGAGCGAGTTCGTCGAACGCGTCGCCGGCGCCGAGCCGGACCGTCGCGGACGGGGCGCCGATCCCGGCGCCCGCGCCGTCGTCGCGATCGCCGCGGGCGTCGGCGTCGGCGTCGGCGTCGGCGAGCATGACCGCGGCCGCCGTCGCCGCCCGCGCCGGGCGGACGAGCTCGTCGAACCCGGGCTCGCCGAACTCCCTCACGCGGTCGGGCTCGGGCGACCATGCCGGCTCGCGCTCGGCGTCACCGCCCGCGGGCACCAGCGTCGAGCTGCGGTCGCCGGCGCGGTCGCTCGAGAGCTCGGCGCGGCCGCCGCCGAGCCGCTTGGCCCGGTACATCGCCCCGTCGGCCTCGCGCAGCGCGTCGTCGAGCGAGATCGCCGGGTCGTCGAGCATCGTGATCCCGATCGAGACCGCGATCGAGACATCGCGGCCCGCGCCGGGCAGCTTGATCGGCTCGCCGGCCGCCTCGCCGATGCGATGGGCGATCGCCATCGCCTCGTCCTCGCCGGACAGGCCCTCGAACAGGAAGGTGAACTCGTCGCCGCCGATCCGCGCGACCGTGTCCATCGGGCGCAGCAGTGCGGTGAAGCGCTCGGACAGCTCGTGCAGCACGCGGTCGCCGGCGGAGTGGCCGAGCGTGTCGTTGACCTCCTTGAAGGCGTCGAGGTCGAGGAACATGACCGCGGGGGCGAGGCCCGTGCGCTGCGAGCGGTCCAGCGCGACGCTCACCCGATCGCGGAACAGCAGCCGGTTGGGCAGGCCGGTGAGCGGGTCCTGGAGCGCGCGGCGGGTGAGCCGGACCTCGGCGCGCTTGCGCTCGATCGCGTACCGCACGCAGCGGGCGAGCAGCGCGGGGTGCAGCTCGGAGGCGGACAGGTAGTCCTGTGCGCCCGCCTGCACGGCGGCGACCCCGACCGAGGCGTCCTCGTGATCGGAGAGCACGACGATCGGCGCCGCGGGCGCGGCGGCCGCCAGCTCGCGCAGCGGCGCGAGCGGATCATCCTCGCCGGGGAGCGTGAGCAGCACGCAGCTGTCGCCGTGGTCGGAGAGCTCCTGCACCGCGTCGGGGATCGTCGGCGCCTGCGTGGTCAGCAGCCCCTGTGGCCACACGGCCCGCAACATCTCCACAATCGTCGTCGCCGACCTTGGATCCTCCCCGACCAGCAGCACTCGGGAGGGCCGCGTCGGTGGGGCCCCTTGGTCCGCCAGCACCTGATCAAACCTCCGTGTCAGAGCAGTAGGCGATTTTAGTAGGGATTGTAGCTTTTGCGCACGGTTTCTCGAACCGAATCGGTGGTCCGCTCGGACTCGCCGGGGGAAACCCACGGTCGCCGTCGCCCGGCGGCGCTACAACACGGGTGAGATGGCCCGACGTCCGCGCGTGCTCGCCGCGGTGGTGTGGCTGCCGCTCGCCGTCGCCGCGTGCGGCGGCGCGGGGCGCGCCACCACCACCGATGCCACCACACCCACCACCGCGACGACGGTCACGCGGACGGCGGCCACGACTTCGGTCACCTCCTCGGGCACGTCGAGCGTCGCGCGCCCGGCCGCGAGGCCGGCTCCGCTGCCGCGGCCGAGGCCCGTCGCCCGTTTCGGCGCCGCGGGCGCCGGGCGAGCCGGCTGGAGGGCGGCCGGGCGACGGGTGCGCGGCGTCCCCGCCGTCTATGTGGCCCGGCTCGTCCCGCCGGGCGGGTCGCAGCCGGCGGGGGTCGCGTGGATGGACACCCGCCTGCTCGCCGCGCGCCTGTACTCGGGGTCCCAGAGCCCCGGGGGCGGGCCCTACCGCTACACGGCGCCGGTCCGGCCCGGAGCCGCCCGCCGTCTCGTCGCGGCCTTCAACGGCGGTTTCATGATGGCCGCCGCCCACGGCGGCTACCTCACCGAGGGCCACCTGATCGACCCGCTGCGCCGCGGCGCCGCCTCACTCGTCATCTACGCCGGCGGAGCGGTCGACGTCGGCGCCTGGGACAGCGACGTGCGCATGACGCCCCACGTCGTCGCCGTCCGCCAGAACCTGGTGCCGCTCGTCGCGGGCGGCCGCCCGACGGCGCTCGCGCGCGGCGGCGACTGGCAGGCGTGGGGCTCGACGTGCGGCGCGAACTCGTGCGCCGCCAGCGTGCCCGGCATCGAGCACCAATGGCGTTCGGCGCTCGGGGTGACCGCGGACGGGGCGCTCGTGTACGCGCAGGGCGCGGGGCTCGATCCGCTGCAGCTCGCGTCATTGCTCGTGCGCGCGGGGGTGGTGCGCGGGATGGAGCTCGACATCAACCCCGACTGGCCGGTGTACGCGACCTACGATCCCGCCGGCGCCCATGGCCGAGCCTCGGCGGCCAACGGCCGGCTGCTCACCGCGACGGTGCGAGGTCCGGACACGTTCTTCAACGCGTCGTGGGCCCGCGACTTCGTGACGATGTCGGCGCGGTAGCGGTCAGCAGCCGGCCGGGGGCGGCTCCGCGGGTGGGCGCGGCTCCGCGGGTGGACCGTCGCCCGGCGCGGCATCGGCGAGCGCCAGCTGCCACCAGCCGACGTCCCACCAGCGGCCGAGCTTGTAGCCGATCGCCCGGTAGACGCCGACCGGCCGGAAGCCGAGCGACTCGTGCAGCTCGACGCTGGCCGGGTTGGGCAGCGCGATCCCGGCGCAGGCGATCCTCACGCCCTGTCCGGTGAGCCGCGCCAGCAGCGCGACGTAGAGCGCGCGGGCGGCGCCGCACCGGCGGTGGTCCGCGGACACGTAGACCGACACGTCGCTCGCCCAGCGGTAGGCGGCGCGCTCGCGGTGGCGCGATCCGTAGGCGTAGCCGGCGACGGTCCCTTCGAGCTCGGCCACGAGCCACGGCCAGCCCGCGCGGGTCGCGGTGATCCGCGCCGCCATCTCCTCCGCGCCGGGGGCGACGTCCTCGAACGAGCTCGCGCTGTCACGCACGCACGGGGCGTAGATCGCCGCGCATGCCTCCGCGTCGCGGAGCGGGTCGGCGTCGCGGATGAGCACCCCTCCAGGCTACGCGCGGTGATATGAATCCCGCCGTGTCGGCGACGATCATCGACGGCAAGGCGATCGCCCGGCAGGTGCGCGAGGAGGTGCGCGTCCAGGTCGCGGCCTGGGTGCAGGGCGGCGGGCGCCGTCCCGGCCTCGCCACGGTGCTCGTCGGCGACGATCCCGCGTCGGCGGTGTACGTCTCGGGCAAGCAGCGCGCGAGCGCGGAGGCCGGGATCGAGGGGTTCTCCCACGAGCTCTCCGCCGACGTGCCCGAGCAGCAGGTGGTCGACCTGCTCGGCGAGCTGGCCGCCGACCCGGCGGTCTCGGGGATCCTGCTGCAGCTCCCGACGCCCGATCACATCGACGGCCCGCGGCTGACGACGCTCATCCCGGCGGCCAAGGACGTCGACGGGCTGACCCCGGTCTCGACCGGGCTCCTGGTCAAGGGGCTGCCGGGTCTGCGTCCCTGCACACCGGCCGGGGTGATCGAGCTGCTGCACCGCCACGACGTCGCGCTGCAGGGGGCCGAGGCGGTCGTCGTCGGGCGCTCGGACCTGGTCGGCAAGCCCGTGTCGGCGCTGCTGCTCGCCGAGAACGCGACCGTCACCGTGTGTCACTCCCGCACCCGCGACCTCGCGCAGGTGTGCCGTCGCGCCGACGTGCTGATCGCGGCGGTCGGGCGCCCACGGATGATCCAGGGTGACTGGATAAAGCCGGGCGCGACCGTCATCGACGTCGGCATCAACCGCACCGACGACGGGCTCGTCGGCGACGTCGACTTCGCATCCGCCGCCGAGGTCGCCGGCCTGATCACGCCCGTGCCGGGCGGCGTCGGCCCGATGACGATCGCGATGCTCATGCGCAATACGCTGCAGGCCGCGCGCGCGTAGCCGGGCGCCCGCGTCGCCACCGCCGTGCGGCGTTCGAACTCTGACACCGGGGACCTCGGATCGGCCGGACTCGATGCCGAGCAGGACTCGGTCTCCTTTGAAGCGGGCCGAAATCGGGTAGTCGTCGCTGGTGAGGATGAGTGTCAGACGATCGCGCCACTGACGTGACTGTGGACGGAACAGGCGATGTGATCGCGCCTGACGCGCGGACGTCACTCGTCGATGGCGCCGAGCGGGCGGTGCGGCGCTGGCTGAGCCCTGGACGGTTCCGCCCCGGAGACCGCCTCCCTCCCGAGCAGGAGCTCGCGGGGATGCTCGGCGTCTCGCGCGGCACCCTGCGCAGCGCGCTGCGCCGACTGGAGGATGCGGGGGAGATCGTGAGGCGTCAGGGCAGCGGGACGTATGTCGGCTCGATGGGGCCTCCCCAGGGAGTCGTCAACGGCGCCCTGCGCGTCGACTCCTACTCACTGGGCGCGGCCGACGGGCACTTCTCCGTTGGCGAGCTGACGATCGCGGAGACCGAGGTCGGCGAGGCCGCCGGCCGCGCGCTCGACGTCGCGGCCGACGAGCGTGCCACCCATCTGTGGCGAACCGTGGTGACGAGCGGCAAGGCGACCGCGATCGCGGAGGACGTGTTCCACCCCGGGGTCATGCTCCCCGAAACGGCCGAGCTGCGCCGGATGCTGCTGGAGCCGATGACGGCGTGGGACGTGCTGGCGACGACCGAGACCGTTCCGGCGATCTCCAGCACGCGGATCTCCTCGCTGCTGCTCACGCCCGACGACCACGTCGGGCAGCGCCTGCGGCTGCGCGGCCCGACCGCGTGCCTGACGCTCGAGGAGGTCGCCTGCAGCGAGCGTCGCGAGCCGCTGCTCTGGTCCTGGGACGTGGTCGTGCCCGGAGGGTTCGAGATCGAGGTGCTCCAGTCCGCGGTCACGGTGCGGCCCGACCGCGTCGCGCCGACGTCCACGTCGCGCTGACCGCGAGTCAGGCGGGGCCGCCGGCGAGCGCCAGCGCGTCGCGCGGCCGGTCGGTGATGATCGCCTGGACCCGCGCGTCGGCGAGCAGCGTGCGCAGCAACCGGGGCTCGTTGACCGTCCACACCCACGCGTCCAGGCCGCGGCGCGCGGCGAACTCGAGCAGGCCGGTGCGGGCGAGCGTCGTGTGCAGCGCCAGGAACCGGGGGGCGGCCTGCTCGACGCGCCGCTCGAGCGTGCGGGTGGGTCGGCGGGCGGCGAGCAGCAGCCCGGTGCGGGCGTCGGGCGCGGTCGGCATGGACCTGGGGGAGGACCGCGTCCAGGAACGAGGTCACCACGTAGCGCGCGGGTTCGAGGTGGCGGCTCACGAGCGCCATCACGTCGGCGACGTAGCCGTCCTCCTTGAGCTCGATGTCGACGAGCGCCGGGTGCGGGGCGAGCGCGGCGAGCACGTCCTCGAGCGCGGGCGCCTGCCCGGGGGCGAGCCGCTCGCGCAGCTGCTCGGCGCTCAGCCGGCCGACGGGGTGCACGCCGATCCGGGGGTCGTGCAGGACGACGAGCCGGCCGTCGCCGCTGCGGCGCACGTCGAGCTCGACCCCGTCGGCTCCCAGCTCGAGCGCGCGCTCGAACGCGGCGATCGAGTTCTGCGGCGCCGGGTCCCAGGCGCCGCGATGGGCGATGACGAGCGGCCGCCGGGCCGGCGGTGTCGCCGCCCGGGACCCGGCCACCGGCAGCCGGCGCCCGCCGGCGCTCCGAGGACGCTCGCCGGCGACCCGCGGACGCTCGCCCACGACCCGCAGCCGCTCGCCGCCGACCGCGACCAGGTCGCCGTCGTGCAGCTGGCGGCCACGACGGCTCTCGGGCTCGCCGTTGACCGCCGGTCGGCGGGTCGCGTCGGCGAGCAGCGCCTTGGCCTCGGCGCCGCTGTCGACGACGCCCGCGAGCTTGAGCAGCTGGCCGAGCCGGATCGTGTCGCCGCGGATCGGGATCTCGCGCATCGTCCTCTCAGGATGCCGGGTGGCCCGTCATGCGGCGCGGCCCACCGGCCGCCCGCCGTCACGCCCGCCGTCACGCCCGCGGTCGCGGTAGAGCGCGCGCTTGGCCTCGAGCAGCCGCGCGTCGGCGACGTCGAGCAGTTCCATCGGCTCGGTGCCGTCGTCGGGGAACACCGCGGCGCCGACGCTCCCGTGGACGTGCTCCATCCCGGTGGTGACGCCGCGGATCGCCGCCGAGACCCGCGCGCACAGGGGTCCGCGCCGTCGGAGCCGGTGTCCGGGGCGAGCACGCAGAACTCGTCCCCGCCGAAGCGCGCGACGGTGTCCTGGCCACGCATCGCCTTCACGAGCGCCGCCGCGACGTCGCGCAGCAGGTCGTCGCCGGCGGCGTGGCCGTAGCGGTCGTTGACCCGCTTGAACCCGTCGAGGTCGGCCATCACGACCGAGAACGGCCGCTGGGCGCGGCGGTGGCGGGCGATCTCGTGCTCGGCGGCGGCGAGCAGCGCCCGCCGGTTGGCGACCCGGGTGAGCGGGTCGGTGAGCGCGAAGTCGCGCAGGCCGTCGCGGTCGCGCTCCAGCCGCGTGCGGACGACGTGGAGCACCGCGGCCGACGCGAGCGGCACGAGCACCGCCACCCACAGCGCAGGCGGCCGCCCGGTGTCGGCCCCCGCGACGACGATCGCCGCGGCGACGACGACGGTGGCCGCGACCCCGGAGGTGCGCGGCGAGCCGCACGCCGCGGCGGCCGCGAGCGCGACCGGGACGCACACCCAATAGGCCTGGCCCTGGCCGGTCACCGCGATCAGCGCCGCCACCGCCGCGGCGGCCGCGGCGACGGCGAGCCCGACCTGCCCGGGCGCGGCGACCAGGTCCGTGCCGCGACGCGGTCGGCGGCCGCGCGGGCGTCGCAGAGGGGAGCTGCCGCCGTGACGGGACGCGGGCAGCTGGGCTCGGCCGGCGGCCGGGGGCATTTTCCGGGCGTCGGCCGGCCATGTCGGACGACCATGGTCCCAGCCGCCCCGGACGGCCGGCCGTCAGGAGATCATGCCGCCCGACTGCCCGCCGGTGACGCCGAGCGCCTGCCCGGTGATGTAGTTCGCCCACGGCGTGCACAGCAGGAAGACGGGGCCGGCCGCCTCCTCGGCGGTCCCCGGCCGTCCCAGCGGGGTCAGCGCGGTCGCCATCCGGCGGACCTCGTCGGGCATCCCGAGCTGCACCGTCTGCCCACCGATCTCCATCGTGTTCTCGCTCGTGTCGGCCTGCGTCAGACGGGTGTCGATGTAGCCGAAGAACACCGCGTTGACGTTGACCTTGAACCGGCCCCACTCCTTGGCGAGCGTCTTGGTGAGACCGATCACGCCGGCCTTGCCCGACGCGTAGTTGGCCTGGCCGGCGTTGCCGAACGTGCCGGTCACCGACGAGATGTTGACGATCTTGCGGAACACCTCGAGACCCTGCTCGCGCTCGCGCTTGGCCGGCTCTCGGAAGTGCGGGGCGACCGCGCGGCACATCCGGAACGGCACGACCAGGTGGATGTCGAGCATCCGCTGGAACGCCTCGTCGCTCATCTTGTGGATGACGCCGTCGAGCGTGTAGCCGGCGTTGTTGACGAGGATGTCGACCCGTCCCCACTCCTCGACGACGCGGGCGACAAGCGCGTCGGGCGCCCCTTGAGCAGTGAGGTCGGCGGCGAACGGGAGCGTCTCTCCGTCGATCTCGGCGGCGGTCTGCGCGGCGAGGCCCTCGTCGAGGTCGTTGATGAGCACCTTCGCCCCGTGGCCGGCCAGCAGCTCGGCGGTCGCGCGGCCGATGCCGCGAGCGGAGCCGGTGACGATCGCGACCTTGTCGTCCAGTATTGCCATGTCTCCCCTTCGTGTCGGGTCCGAGTCCGCGGCGGATCTTGACAGCGCGCAGGGGATAGCCTCCGGACGATGCCTGAGCATGACGTCGTCCTGTTCGGCGCGACCGGCTTCACCGGCGGCCTCGTCGCCGAGCACCTCGCCCGCCGCGCCAACCTCGACGGCGTGCCGCCGACCCGCTGGGCGATCGCCGGGCGCAACCCGGAGTCGCTGCGCGCCGCGCGCGACCGGCTGGCCGCGATCGATCCGGCGCTCGCCGATCTGCCGCTACTGGAGGCCGACGCCGGCGATCGCGGCTCGCTGACGCGGCTCGCGGAGTCGACGCGCGTGCTGGCGACGACGGTCGGGCCCTATGTCCACCACGGCGAGGGGCTCGTCGCGGCCTGCGCGGCCGCCGGCACCGACTACGTCGACCTCAGCGGCGAGCCCGAGTTCGTCGACACGATGTGGGTGCGCCATCACGAGCAGGCGCAGCGCAGCGGCGCCCGGATCGTGCATTCGTGCGGCTTCGACTCGATCCCGCACGACCTCGGCACGCTCTTCACAGTGCAGCGCCTGCCCGCCGGCGAGGCGCTCACCGTCGAGGAGTTCGTGCGCGTGGGGGCGACGTTCAGCGGCGGCACCTACCACTCGCTCATCCACGGCCTCAGCCGGGCGCGGGGGACGCTCACGGCCGCGACGCAGCGCCGGCGCCTGGAGGCGCGCCCCGCCCGGCGCCGCGTGCGGGCCGTCAGGATCCCGCTGCGGCGCAACCCGGTGGGGGGCGGATGGGCGCTCGCCGTCCCGACGATCGACGTGGACACGGTGCTGCGCTCCGCCCGGGCGCTGGACCGCTACGGCCCCGACTTCGGCTACGGGCTGTCGTTCGTCACCCGCCGCGTCGCGAGCGCGGCCGGGATCGCCGGCGGGCTCGGGGTGCTCGCCGCCCTCGCCCAGGTCGGGCCGGCCCGCGACGCGCTGCTGAAGCTGCGCGACCCCGGTGACGGGCCCGACGAGGCGCGCCGCGGCCGCTCCTGGTTCACGGCGCGCTTCACCGGCCGCGTCGGCGCGGAGGCCGAGCCCCGGGTGGTCTGCGAGGTGCGGGGCGGCGACCCCGGGTACGGCGAGACGGCGAAGATGCTCGCCGAGTCCGCACTGTGCCTCGCCCACGACGAGCTGCCCGAGACCCGGGGGATGGTGACCCCCGCGGTCGCGATGGGCCAGGCGCTCATCGACCGGCTCGCCCGCGTCGGGATCGCGTTCGAGCAGGTGGCGGGTGCGTGACCCTGAGCCGCCGATGACCGACTGGCGCGACGACGGTCACGCCGCGATCGACTGGGCGGCCGGCTACCTGGAGCGGGTCGGCGACCTGCCGGTGCTCGCGCAGGTCGCGCCGGGTGAGATCCGCGCCCGGCTGCCCGCCCACCGCCCGAGGACCCCGAGCCGTTCAGCGCCGTGCTGCGCGACATCGACGAGATCATCGTGCCGGGCACGACCCACTGGCAGCACCCGCGGTACTTCGCCTACTTCGCGGCCGCCAGCGCGCCGCCCGCCATCCTCGGCGAGCTGATCGCGGCGACGCTCAACTCGGTGGCGATCCTGTGGCGGACCGCGCCCGCGTCGACCGAGCTCGAGGGGCTCGTCGCCGACTGGGTGGCCGAGCTGATCGGCCTGCCGTCCGGGTGGCACGGCCACATCGAGGACTCGGCGTCGACGTCGACGCTCGCGGCGGCGATCGCCGCCCGCCGCGCCACCGGCCGGGACACGCTGGTCTGCTCCGAGCAGGCCCACTCGTCGGTGGCCAAGGCCGGGCAGATGCTCGAGATGTCCGTACGCACGGTCGCCACCGACGACGCGTTCGCGCTCGATCCCGCCGCGCTCGGCGACCTGAGCGACGCGGCGATGGTCGTCGCCACGGTCGGCACGACCGCGTCGACGGCGGTCGACCCGGTGCCGGCGATCGCGCAGGCGTGCGAACGGGCGGGCGCCTGGCTGCACGTCGACGCCGCCTACGCCGGCTCGGCGATGGTCTGCCCGGAGCTGCGTGACGCGTTCGCAGGGGTCGAGCGGGCCGACTCGCTCGTGCTCAACCCGCACAAGTGGATGCTCGTGCCCAACGACTGCTCGCTGCTCTACAGCCGCCGCCCCGACGACCTGCGCGCGGCGTTCAGCCTCGTCCCGGAGTACCTGCGCACCCCGGACGCCGAGGACGCGCTGTCGCTGTCGGAGTACGGCCCCGCGCTCGGCCGGCGCTTTCGCTCGCTCAAGCTGTGGGCGGTGCTGCGTTGCTACGGGCGCAGCGGCCTGCAGGCGCACATCCGCTCGGGGATCGCGCTCGCGCGGCGCTTCGAGGCGCTCGTCGACGCCGCGCCCGGCTGGGAGCTGTGCGCGCCGCGGCGGTTCTCGGTCGTCTGCTTCCGCGCCCCCGGCGACGACGCGCGCAACCGGGAGCTGCTGCGGGCGGTCAACGCGACCGGCGAGATCTTCATCTCCCACGCGGTGCTCGCCGGCCGCTACGTGCTGCGGCTCGCGGTCGGCGGGATGTTCACCGCCGAGGCCGACATCGACCGGGCGTGGGCGGTCCTGCGGCGGGTCGAGTCAGAGCTCTGAGCGCCGCCGCATCTAGCGCAGCTGGGTCGAGCTGAGGCCGAGCAGCTGGCGGGCGACGATCAGCAGCTGGATCTGCTGGGTGCCCTCGAACAGGTCGAGGATCTTCGCGTCGCGCGACCACTTCTCCAACAGCTCGGTCTCGGCCAGGCCGGCCGCGCCGCAGAGCGCCACGCAGCGCAGCGCGACGTCGGTGCCCATGCGCCCCGCCTTGGCCTTGGCCATCGACGCCTGCAGCGAGTTGGGGACCTGGTTGTCGGCCATCCACGCGGCCTGCAGCGTGAGCAGCCGCGCGGCCTCCCAGTCGGCCTCCATCGCGATGAACTCGGCGGCCGCGGCCGTCTGCAGGCTCGGCGGCGCGTCGTAGTCGATCTCGACGCCGCCCTCGGCGAGGAGCTCGCGGGTGCGCTCCAGGCAGGCGCGGGCGACGCCGACGGCCATCCCGGCGACGAACGGCCGCGTGTTGTCGAACGTCTTCATCACGCCCGCGAAGCCCTGCTTGGCCTCCTGGATCTCCGCTGAGCCGAGCAGGTTCTGCTTGGGCACGCGGCAGTCCTGCAGCACGAAGTTGGCCGTGTCCGACGCACGGATCCCGAGCTTGCGCTCCAGCCGGTCGAGCCTCAGCCCGGGGTTGTCACGCTCGACGACGAACGACTTGATCGCGCCACGGCCGGCGGCGCGGTCGAGCGTCGCCCACACGACGATCAGCTCGGCCCGATCGCCGCTGGTCACGTAGATCTTCTCGCCGTTGAGGACGTACTCCTCGGTCGCCTCGTCGTACACCGCGGTCGTCCGGATCGCGGCGGAGTCCGAGCCGGCCTCCGGCTCGGTGATCGCCATCGCGGCCCACTTGCCGCCGAAGCGCTGCATCTGCTCGTCGTCGGCGACCGCGGTGATCGCCGCCTGGCCGAGGCCCTGGCGAGGCATCGCGAGCAGCATCCCGACGTCGCCCCAGCACATCTCGATCAGCCCGAGCAGCGTCGCCATGTTCGTGCCGTTGCGGGTGACGTCCGGATCCCGCCCACCGTCGGCGCTCGACGCGCTCGCCTCCGAGCGTTCGCGCGAGCCGGTGCCGCTCGCGCCGGCGCCGTTCATCTGGCCGCCCTCGTTCATGCCGTCGATCAGCGCCGCGAGCATGTCGAGCTCCTTGGGCCGCTCGTGCTCGGCGGTGTCGTAGCGGCGCGAGCTCGGGCGCAGCACCTCGGCCGCGGCCTGGTGGGCCTGGGCGATCAGCTGGTCGAACTTCCGGGGGACCTCGAGGTTGATCGTCACACCAACAGCCCTCCCTCGAGCACGCCGGCGGCGCGCAGGTCGCGGTACCAGCGCTCGACCGGATGCTCCCGGGTGTAGCCGTGGCCGCCGAGCATCTGCACGGCGTCGGAGCCGAGCTGCATGCCGCGGTCGGCGACCAGGCGGCGGGCGATCGTCACCTCGCGATGGAACGGCAGGTCCTGGTCGACGCGGGCGGCGGCGCGGTAGGTGGCCAGCCGCAGCCCCTCGAGCTCGATCGCCATGTTCGCGACCGTGAACGCGACGCCCTGGCGGTGCGCGACCGGCTCGCCGAACGCCTGCCGGCTCTTCACGTACTCGCCGACGTAGTCGAGCGCCGCCTGTCCGGTGCCGGCCGCGAGCGCGCACCACGCGAGCCGGCCGAGCGCGACGCAGTCGGCGTACGCCTCCGGGGCGCCCTCGGCGAGCAGCGCCGCGCGCGGAACGGTCACCCCCCGGAGCTCGAGGCGTGCGGTCGCCGCCGCGCGAACCCCGATCCCCGGGTCGGGCTCGACGGTGAGCCCCTCGGCGCCGGACTCGACGATGAACAGCGCCGGCGCGCCGCTGTCCAGCCGCGCGGCGACCACGAACAGCTCGGCCTCGGCCGCGCGCGGCACGAGCGCCTTGACGCCGTCGATCACGAAGTCGGATCCCGCCGCACGGGCGCGCGTGGCGGGCGCGAACGGGTCGAACAGCGGCTCGGGCTCCATCAGCGCGAGCGCGGCCGCGGGGACGTCGTCGGAGACGAACGCGGGCAGGTAGGTCGCCTGCTGGTTCCCGTCGCCCCACAGCGAGATCGCGGAGGAGACGGCGGCGGGGGCCAGGCAGGCGACGGCGATCCCCATGTCCCCGCGCGCGAGCGCCTCCGCCATCAGCACCGTCGTCGTCGCCGAGCGCCGCGCCACCGCGCCGCCGAGCTCCTCGGGGACCGAGATCATCGTCAGCCCGAGCTCGTTGGCCTGGCTGAGCGGCTGCGGGGGCGCGGCGCACGCCGCGTCGGCGTCGGATGCCGCGGGGCGCAGGCGGTCGCGGGCGAACTCGCCGACGGCCTCGCGCAGCATCCGCTGCTCGTCGTCGGGTGTGATGTCGAACAGCCGCGAGCCGCCGGCCGGCGGCTGGCGCGCGGGCCGAGCGAGCCGCTGCGCAGCCACGAACGTGCGGCCCGCGCTCGTCGCCGTGCGCGCGCCGCCGCGGCTCACGTCGTGCAGCAGCCGCTCGGCGGAGGACCGCCAGCCGAGGCGGTCCAGGGCGTCGGAGGAGGCGACGCGGTTGAGCGCGCGCAGGCTCACCGCCATCGTCCGTTCCACGATCGTCCGGGCCATCGCGCGCCTACGCTACCACGAGACGAAGTGACATCGAGTGATGTCATGATCGACTCCTTATTGCGAGCTGACGGCCGGTTCGCCATGCTCGACCGGTGCGTGTGTTGATCGCGGAGGACGAGGTGCGACTGGCGGAGGCGATCGCGCGCGGGCTGCGCCGGCAGGGGATCGCGGTCGACCTCGCGACCGACGGCGAGGCGGCGCTCGCCAAGGCCCGCGTCGTGCGCTACGACGTGCTCGTGCTCGACCGCGACCTGCCGCGGCTGCACGGCGACGAGGTCTGCCGCGTCGTGCGCCACGAGCGCCCGGAGACCGGGATCCTGATGCTCACCGCCGCGGGCACGCTGCAGGACATGGTCGAGGGGCTGTCGCTCGGCGCCGACGACTACCTGCCCAAGCCGTTCCGCTTCGCCGAGCTGGTGGCGCGGATCCACGCGCTCGCGCGGCGGGCCGCGCCGAGCCGGCCGCCCGTGCTGCGCCACGGCGACATCGAGCTGGATCCGGCGCGCCGGCGGATCACCCGCGGCGGCGACGAGCTCACGCTGGCGCGCAAGGAGTTCGCGGTGCTCGAGACGCTGATGGGCGCCGCGGGCGCGACCGTCTCGGCCGAGCAGCTGCTGGAGCGGGTCTGGGACGAGCATGCCGACCCGTTCACGAACGTCGTGCGGATGACGATCATGACGCTGCGGCGCAAGCTCGGGGATCCTCAGGTGGTGCAGACCGTGATCGGCGTCGGCTACCGGATCGCGTGAGCATGCGGCCGCCGAGCCTTCCCGTCCCGGCTCGCTGGCGGCCGGCTCGCACGATCCGCCTGCGGCTCACCGCGCTGTACGGCTCCGTGTTCCTGCTGTCCAGCGCCGGGCTGCTCACGGTCGGCTATCTCGTCACCCGCTCGACGCTCAACACCCGCTATCGGCTGATCGAGGCGCTGCGGCACTTCGGCTTCCATCCGCTCTCGCACTATCTGCTCGGCTTCCGCCCGGGATCCCACAACGCGCGGCTCGTCCACGCGGTCGAGGCGAACATCGTGACCTCGGCGCTGCACCGGCTGCTCGCCGAGTACGTCATCTCGCTGATCGTCATCACCGCGGTCGCGGTCATCACCGGCTGGCTGCTCGCCGGCCGCGCGCTCGCCCCATTGCGCAGGATCACCGCCACCGCGCGGCGCGTGTCGGGCGAGAACCTCGGCGAGCGGATCGCGCTGCAGGGTCCCGACGACGAGCTCACGGTGCTCGCCGACACGTTCGACCGGATGCTCGAGCGGCTCGACGGCGCGTTCGCCAGCCAGCGCCACTTCGTCGCCAGCTCCTCCCATGAGCTGCGCACGCCGCTGGCGATCATGCGGACCGAGGTCGACGTCGCGCTCGCCGACCCCGACGCGGGCGCCGAGGAGCTGCGCGCGATGGGGGAGGCGGTCCGGGAGACCGTCGATCGCTGCGAGGGGTTGATCGCGAGCCTGCTCCTGCTGGCGCGCAGCGAGGCCACGACCGGGCACGAGGAGCCGCTCGACCTCGCGCTGCTCATCGCCGACTGCGTCACCGACCTGTCGGCGCGCGCCCACGAGATGCGGATCCACGTCCGCACCGACCTGCGCGAGGCCTGGATCGACGGCGACCCGAGCCTGATCGAGCGGCTGGTCGCCAACCTGCTGGACAACGGCATCCGCCACAACGAGCCCGGCGGCTGGCTGTCGGTGCGCACCGAGGTCCGCGACCGCCGGGTGCTGCTGCACGTCGCCAACGGCGGCGACCGGATCGACCCGCAGGCCGCCGCCGAGCTCGCCGAGCCGTTCCGGCGGCTCTCGCGCTCGGTCCCCGGCTTCGGCCTCGGGCTCTCGATCGTGCAGGCGATCGCCACCGCCCATCGTGGGGACGCGGTGCTCGAGCCCCGCGCGGACGGCGGCCTGGAGGTGACGGTCGCGCTGCCCGTCCGCGCGGGTCAGCCGCTGCGGCTGCGCACGTCGGGGGTGAGCGCGGTGTCGCGCACCTGAGCACCTGAGCACCACCCGGACCCTCGATCGCCCATACTGCCGCCGATGACCCCCGAACCGGTCTGGAGGCCCTCGCCCGGCGTCGTCGCCGGGGCGGCGATCACCCGCTACGCCGAGCGGCTCGGACGCGCCGGCGACAGCTACGAGCAGCTGTGGCGCTGGTCGGTGTCCGACCTCGACGGGTTCTGGAGCTCGATCGTCTCCGAGTTCGGCCTCGACCTCGGCCCTGAGCCCGGACCGGTGGTCGCCGATCGCTCGATGCCGGGGACCGTCTGGTACCCGGGGGCGACGCTCAACTACGCGGCGCACGTGTTCGGGGGCCGGGATCCGGACGAGATCGCGATCCGTCACGCGTCCGAGGCGCGCGACGGCCTCGGCACCTGGACGTGGGCGCAGCTGGAGCGCGAGACGGCGCGGATCGCCGCCGGGCTGCGCTCCGCCGGCGTCGGCCCGGGCGATCGCGTGTGCGCCTATCTGCCGAACATCCCCGAGACGGTCGCGGCGTTCCTCGCCTGCGCGTCGCTGGGCGCGGTGTGGTCCTCGGCGGCGCCGGAGTTCGGCGCGCGCAGCGTCGTCGACCGCTTCGCCCAGATCGAGCCGGCCGTGTTCCTGGCGATCGACGGCTACCGCTACGGCGGGCGCGCGTTCGACCGCTCCGAGATCGTCGCCGGCATCGCGGAGGAGATCGGCGGCGGGGTGCGGACGGTGCGCTTCGGCTACCTCGACTCAACCGGCTGGGAGGACGGGTTCCTCGGCCCGCCCGACGCGCCGCTCGAGTTCGAGCGGGTCCCGTTCGCCGCGCCGCTGTGGGTGCTGTACAGCTCCGGGACGACCGGGCTGCCCAAGGCGATCGTCCACAGCCAGGGCGGGATGCTGCTCGAGCAGGTCAAGCACCAGCACCTGCACCTCGACGCGCACGCCGGCGATCGCGTGTTCTGGTTCACGACGACCGGCTGGATGATGTGGAACTTCCTGGTCGGGGTGCTGCTCACCGACGCATCGATCGTGCTGTTCGACGGCAACCCGGGCTATCCGGGGCTCGAGCGGCTGTGGGACCTCGCGCCGAGGCGGGCGTGACCTCTTCGGCACGAGCGCCGCGTTCATCTCGGGGTGCATGAAGGCGTCCGTCTCGCCGCGCACCGGCCGTGACCTGTCGGCGCTGCGGGCGGTCGGGTCGACCGGCTCGCCGCTGTCGCCCGAGGGGTTCCGCTGGGTCTATGACGAGGTCGGCGCCGACACGTGGCTGTTCTCGACCTCGGGCGGCACCGACGTGTGCACCGCGTTCGTCGTCGGCGTGCCGACCCGGCCGGTGTGGCTCGGCGAGCTCCAGGCCCGCGCGCTCGGCTGCGCCGTCGAGTCCTGGTCGCCCGACGGCGAGCCGCTCGTCGGCGAGGTGGGGGAGCTCGTGATCACCGAGCCGATGCCGTCGATGCCGATCCGCTGTGGGGCGACCGGACGGCTCGCGGCTGCGCGAGGCCTACTTCGAGATGTACCCGGGCGTCTGGCGCCACGGCGACTGGATCGAGATCACCGACCGCGGGACCGCGATCATCACCGGCCGTTAGGACTCGACGATCAACCGCGGCGGGGTGCGCATGGGGACCGCGGAGATCTACGGCGCGGTGCTGGGGATCGAGGCGATCGTCGACGCGCTCGTGCTCGACCTGCCGCGCCCCGGCACCGACGGCTGGATGGAGCTGTTCGTCGTGCTCGGTCCCGGCGACGAGCTCAGCGACGCGCTCGTGTCGGAGATCAGCGCGCGGATCCGCGCGGACTGCTCGCCGCGCCACGTCCCGGACGAGATCCGCCGGATCGACGCGGTGCCGCGGACGCTGAGCGGCAAGGTGCTCGAGGTGCCGGTCAAGCGGATCCTCACGGGGACGGCCCCGGAGAAGGCGGCCTCCCGGGAGTCGCTCGCCAACCCCGAGGCGCTGGACTACTTCGTGGAACTGGCCCGATCAGGGGGGTGAAACCAGGCGCGCACCGGGCTCTTAACGTGTATGGAGCCCGAGCCGCGCCACCAGGTCGATAACCCGTCAATCTGGCGGGTTATCGCCCAACTGGCCGAGCGACAGCACGGCCATGTCACGCGGGCGCAGCTGCTCGCCGCCGGTCTCGGGGAGGATGCGATCGAGTACCGGCTGCGCACCGGCGATCTCATCCGGATCCATGCCGGTGTGTATGCCGTCGGCTACCGCCGGGTGGAGCCCGTGGCGCTGGCGATGGCGGCGGTGCTCGCGGGCGGCCCGGGCGCGCTCCTCAGCCACGACTCCGCGCTCGCCCTGTTCGGACTGCGGCGCTGGCCGCAGCAGCCGCACGTGATCACCCTCGGCCGGGTGCGCCGGCCGGGGATCGTCGCCCACCGCTCGACCACCCTCGGTCGCGCGGAGAAGACGTACTGGCTCGGGGTCCCGACGACGCGCGCCGCGCGGGCGATCTCCGACATGGGACGCCGCCTCAACGCCAAGCAGCGCGTCCGCCTCACCAACCGGGGCCGGCTGGAGAACCTGATCACCGCCGATGAGGCGCAACGGCTGCTCGGACACCGTCGCAACCCGACGCGCAGCTCGCTCGAGGACGACTTCCAGGCGTTCGTCGAGCGCCACGACCTTCCGCAGCCGCTCACGAACGTGGACGTCGCCGGGTTCGAGGTCGACGCGTACTGGCCCGAGCGCCGGCTGATCGTCGAGCTCGACGACGAGGCGACCCACGGCGACCCGGCGGCGTTCGTCACCGACCGCGAGCGCGACGCGGTCCACGCCGCGCTGCACATCCGTACGATCCGCCTGTTGGCGGCCGATCTGAGCCGCGCATGGGAGCACCGGACCGCCGGCCTGCTTCGGCGGGCCCTCGGCGTCGTACCCTCCTCTTATGGACTTCTTGACGAACTCTGACGGGTTCCTCACCGCGCTGTGGTGGCATGGAAGTCGCACAACCGACCCACAGGAGAGTCAGAGAAACCCATGCGCAGATTGAGCCGATGGATCCCCGTCATCGGCGGTGCCATCGCGGGAGGGATCATCGCGCTGGTCATCGCGTCGAGCGGCGATCGCTCGAAGTCCGTGACGACGACCGTCGTGCAGACGAACCCGGGCACGAGCGAGCCGACGTCATTCGCCCACTCGGGCTCGACGGGCATGTCGATCAACCAGATCTTCCAGCAGGACGGCCCCGGGATCGTCGACATCCTCGTGAAGTCCAAGGCGGCGGGCAACTCGTCGAGCAGCCTGTTCGGCGGCGGCCAGTACCAGGAGGGCGAGGGCGCCGGCGTCGTCTACAACAGCCAGGGCTACATCCTCACCGACGAGCACGTGATCGCCAACGCGGTCAAGGTGGTCGTCACGTTCCAGAACGGCACCAAGGCGGCCGCCAAGGTCGTCGGCTCCGACGCCACCTCAGACGTTGGGGTGATCAAGGTCAACCTGCCCAGCTCGCAGCTGCACCCGATCAAGTTCGCCAACTCCAACACCGCCCGGGTCGGCGATCCGGTCGTCGCGATCGGCAGCCCGTTCAGCCTGCCCGAGACGGTCACCTCCGGGATCGTCAGCCAGACCCAGCGCGCGATCCAGGCGCCGTCGAAGTACACGATCCCGGGCGCGATCCAGACCGACGCGGCGATCAACCCCGGCAACTCGGGCGGCCCGCTGCTCAATGCCGAGGGTCAGGTGCTCGGCCTCAACGACCAGATCGAGACCAGCTCCCAGAACGCGGTGACCGGCCAGGGCCAGAACGCCGGGATCGGGTTCGCCACGCCCGCCAACGAGGACGTGGCGGTCGCCAACGCGCTGATCGCCGGCAGGCCCGTCCAGCACGCCTACCTCGGGATCGCCGAGAATCCGCAGGCGCTTCAGGCACAGCAGCAGAGCTTCTCGACGCACTCCCAGGGCGTGTCGATCGGCAGCGTCGCCCCCGGCGGTCCCGCCGCGAAGGCCGGCCTGCAGGTCAACGACGTGATCGAGGAGATCGGATCGACGAAGATCAACTCGTTCAACCAGCTCGTCTCGGTGCTCGCCGAGGACCGGCCGGGCCAGGTGATCACGTTCACGGTCGCGCGCGACGGCCAGACCAAGCACGTCAAGGTCACGCTCGGCAACCGGCCGACGATCCGCAACTCGCAGGGCTGATCGGCACAGCCGCCGGGCCCGCACAGCCGCCACGCCGGCAGAGCCACCACGCCGCGCGCCTCTTCGGCGGCGCGCGGCGGCTCAGCCGGCGCTCTGGTCGAGCTGGCGCAGCGTGCGCTCCATCAGCTCGTTGTGGACGCTGCGGGTCCGGCCGCTGCGCCGGGTCCACCGGCGCTCGGAGTCCATCGTCCAGGCGTACGTGTCGTCGTCCAGGCAGCGCTCGAGCGTGTCCGCGAGCTCGGACTGCAGCTCCGGCGCCGTGATCGGCGTGAGCAGCTCGACGCGCGTGTCGAGGTTGCGCGGCATCAGGTCGGCGGAGCCGATGTAGTAGCGCGACTCGCCATGGCGGTGGAAGGAGTAGATGCGGCTGTGCTCCAGGAAGCGCCCGACGACCGACACGACCTGGATCGACTCCGAGACGCCGGGGACGCCCGGCACCAGGCAGCAGATGCCGCGCACGTTCAAAGCGATCGGCACGCCGGTCTGGGAGGCGCGGTACAACCCCTCGATCGTCCTCGGGTCGACGAGCGAGTTCATCTTCAGCGCGATCCGCGCGTCGGGGTCGCCCTCGGCGAACGCACGCGCGGTCTCGTCGATCTCGCGCAGCAGCGGCTCGCGCATCCACGTCGGCGCGACGAGCGTCTCCCGCGGCGGCGCGGGATGGCCGTAGCCGGTGAGCGTGTTGAACAGGTTGGCGACCTCCCCGCCGATCTCGTCATCGGTCGTGAAGAAGCCCCAGTCCTCGTACAGGCGGGCGTTCTTGGCGTGGAAGTTCCCGGTCCCGATCATCACGTAGTTGCGCACGCCCTCGCGCTCCCGGCGGACGATCAGGATCGCCTTGGCGTGCGTCTTGAGCCCCGGGATGCCGTGCACCACATGGGCGCCCGCCTCCTCCAGCGCGCGTGACCAGTGGATGTTGCGCCGCTCGTCGAAGCGCGCCTTGAGCTCGACCATGCAGACCGCCTGCTTGCCCTTCTCGGCGGCGGCGATCAGCGAGGTGACGAGCGAGGAGTCGTCGGAGGTGCGGTACACGGTCATCTTGATCGCGAGCACGTTCGGATCGTCGACCGCCTGGCTGACGAAGCGCTCGACCGACGCGGTGAACGACTCGTAGGGGTAGTGCACGAGCACGTCGCCCGCCCGCATCATCTTGAACAGGTCCGGCCCGCTCTCGTCCTGGGCCGAGGCCGACACCGCCCCGCCGAACCCGATCTGCGCGACCGGGTTCCAGGTCGGCCAGCTCAGGTCCGGGCGGTCCTTGGCGCTCGCGATCTGCATGAGGTCGGACAGGTCGAGCAACCCCTCGACGTCGTAGACCTGGACCTCGTCGACGCCGAGCCAGTCGATCAGGGAGGTGCGCAGCTCCGGATCCATCGTCGAACCGACCTCGAGCCGGACGACCTCGCCGAAGCGGCGGCGGCGCAACTCGTTCTCCACCGCCTGGAGCAGGTCGTCGGCCTCGTCGGAGATCTCGAAGTCGGCGTCGCGGGTGACGCGGAACAGGTCGTGGCTGATCACGTCCATCCCCGGGAACAGCGCGTCGAGGTGCTCGGCGATGATGTCCTCGAGCGGGATGAACGTGTCCTTCTCGATCTCCACGAACCGAGGCAGCACCTCCTTGGGGACCTTCACCCGGGCGTAGGCCTCGTGGTCTGAGTCGGGGTCGTGCAGGCGGACGATCAACGACAGCGACAGGTTGGAGATGTAGGGGAACGGACGGCCGGCCCCGACCGCCAGCGGCGTGAGCACCGGGAAGATCTGCTCGCGGAAGTGGCGCTCGATGATCTCCGGCGAGGCGCCCGACTCACGGCACGTGGTGATCCGGATCCCGTGCTCGGCGAGGGCGGGGCCGATCACGTGGGTGAACTGGTGCGCGTGCCGGCGGTCCTGCTCCTCACCGTGTCGTGGATCTGGCGCTGCACCTCGGAGGGGGAGAGGCCGTCGGGACCGCGGGCGTCGATGCGGGCGTCGACCTGCTCGCTGACCCCGGCGACGCGGATCATCACATAGTCGTCGAGGTTGGAGACGAAGATCGCCAGGAACTTGAGCCGCTCCAGCAGGGGCAGCGTGTCGTCCTCGGCGAGCTGCAGCACCCGGTCGTTGAACTGCAGCCACGACAGCTCGCGGTTGACGTACAGCGACTGGTCGCGCAGCGAGCGTCCCTCCCCGCCGCCCTCGTGGGCCTGCTGCTCGTAGGTCTCGGTCATGTGACGCTCACCCCCGAGGCGATCGCGGACAGCTCGGTCGGTCGCAGCAGCGTGATCAGCTCGCCCTTGGCGATCCCGGCCAGGCCGCCCTTCTTCATCCGCGCCTGGGCGCCGGTGAGGTCGTGCACCATCAGCGTGAACGACGGGTCGTGGCCGACGAGCAGCACGCTGCCGCGCCCGGTGGTCAGCTCGTCGACGTCGACGGGCTGGCCCGCCAGACGGCGGTCGGTCTCGACCTCGACCCCGAGCGCCTGGCAGGCGAGCTCCGCGGTCTGGACGGCGCGGAGCTTCGGGCTGCACAGGCAGGCGTCGATCGAGGCGCCGAGCACCTGCAGCGCGCGCCCGGCGTCGGTCGCCTGCCGGATCCCGCGTTCGGTGAGCTCGCGCTCATCGTCCGGGATGCCGTCCACCGCCTCGGCGTGGCGCAGGAGCCAGAGCATCTGGTGCAACCTTACCCGGACCACGACCGGTGCAGGTCCGTCGAGCGGGGGATTTCACGTCCACGGTCGGGCACCCTACGGTTCGCCTGCGACCCGCTGGTGACCGTGGTGTGAACGGTCCGCGGTCCGTCAGCCGATCAGGAGCCGCCGCCCGAACACCCGCTCGAACGCCTCGTCGTCGCCGTAGCGCTCGACCGACCAGCGCGGCAGGGTGAGGTCGCCCGCGGCCTGGAGGTGGACCTCGACGCCGTCGGATTCGTCCCCGCCCACCCGCAGCGAGACCTCCGAGACCGAGCGGTCGCGGCCACGCTCGAGGTGCTCGGCGAGCCGCAGGACGGTCGCGCAGCGGTCGAGCAGGCCCTCGTCCTCGGGGTGCGTCAGCGACTCGATCGCGCCCAGCTTGGGCACGCCCTTGCGGTGATAGCGGGTGATCTGCGCGATCAGCGCGCGCTCGCGCGGGTCGAACCCCGGCAGCTCGGCCGACTCGATCAGGTAGCGCGAGTGCTTGTGATGGTCGTCGTAGGAGATCGTCATGCCGACGTCGTGGAGCATCGCCGCCGCCCACAGCAGCTCGCGCTCGTCGTCCCGGGCGTGAACAGCCCGGCGGCGACGAGGGAGTCGAACATCTGCAGCGCGAGCAGCGCGACGTGGCGGACGTGGGGCAGGTCGGATTCGTACTGGACGGCGAGGTTGTCGACCGCGGCGCCGCGGACGTCGTCGATCAGCGGGTCGGCCGGGTCGAGCAGCGTGCGGGCGAGGAACACGCCCTCGCGCAGCCCGGCCTCGGTCACCTCGATCCCGGCGAAGCGGCCCTCCTGGACGACGGTCTCGATCACGAGCGCCGCGGCGAGGATGATGTCGCCGCGGCCCGGCTTGATCCCGGGCACCGTCCCGCGCTCGGTGGCCGGCAGCGCGGCGAGCATCGCGACGAGCTCGGACAGCCGCTCGGCGGTGAGCACGTAGCCCTGGACGCCGAGGTCGACGACGCCGTCGGCGATCGCGGCGGCGGCTGCGAGGTTGCGCACCGCGCCGCCGAGGCCGACGAGCCGCTCGCCCCGCCCGGCGAGCCAGGCGCCGTCCTCGCCGATCAGCTCCCGGGCGTACTCGCGCACGCGCGCGAGCTGCTTGCGCTTGGCCGGCCGGGTCGGGTCCTGGCCGAGCAGCAGCTCGGTCACCCGCACGGCGCCGAGCGGGAACGAGGCCATCTCGGCCGCCCGGCGGTCCTGCACGCCGATCAGCTGCATCGATCCGCCGCCGATCTCGAGCACCGCGCCGTCGCGCAGCGTCGTCGAGTTGACCGCCGCGATGTAGCCGTAGTAGGCCTCGTCGTGGGCGTCGAGGATCTCGACCTCCAGGCCGGTCTCGGCCTTGACCCGCCCGAGGAACGCGGCGCCGTTGTCGGCGTCGCGGATCGCGCTCGTGGCGACGACGTGGACGTCCTCGGCGGCGATCCGGCCGGCGCGGCAGAAGCGGCTCGAACACGTCGAGCGTCTCCAGCCCGCGGGCCATCGCGGCCTCCGAGAGCGAGCCGGTGGCGGCCATGCCGGCGCCGATCCGCACCGTCTCGTACAGCTCGTCGGTGCGCTTCCACCACGGCCCCGCGCCGTAGCTGAACACGACCAGCCGCCACGAGTTGGAGCCGAGATCGGCGATCGCGACCCGGTGGGGGCCCGTCCCTTCCGCCCGGAGGCACGAGTCGACCGCCAGCTCATCTCGCTGAGATCATCGGCGGCGCCCCGGACGGCATCGTCCCCGCGCGCGTCGCCGATCAGGACGCCTGAACCAGCTCGTCGGTGGCGACGAAGCGCCACGCGGCGCCGATGAACAGCAGCGTGACGAGCACTGCCGAGGCGACGCACTCCTCGCAGATCTCGTGCAGCGTGAACAGCTCGCGGTAGGTGAGATAGCCGCTGAAGCACACCCCGAAGAGCGTCATCCCGAGCGTGAGCACGCGGATCTCGTCGCGGTCGGGGGCGAGCAGCGAGAAGAAGATCGCGATGTAGCCGATCAAGCCGATCAGCGACACCGGCACGCCGCCGACCTTCGACCACGCCGAGGTCTGCACCTTCAGGCAGGTGTCGCCGCCCGTGCTCGTGCAGATCGGCCGAGCGCCGGAGTAGTGGACGTAGACGAGATAGATGGTGAGCAGGATCGCGAGCGCCGCGATCACGATCATGGCCCGGCGCAGCGCCCGGCTGCTCACGAGACCTGCTTGATGAGGGTCTCGACGGCCGAGTAGGAGAGGTTGCCCGAGATCGCGGTCGTCTTCTTGGACCCGGAGGACGCGATCAGCGCCGGGGTGCCGGCGCTGTTCGGGCCTCCCTGGAACGGCATCGTCGACGCGAACTGGTTCTCGCTGACCACCTGCTGGGCGTACTTCGGGTTGTTGCGCTGCGTGTTCCACGCCTTGAGGTTCAGGCCGGGGATCGCCTGCGCGAGGCTCGTCAGGAACGAGGCCGTCACGTACGGCGTGTTCTCGGTCTGCTGGCGGCGGTAGAAGAGCAGGATGTAGTTCCAGGCCTTGCCCTGGGCGCCCGCCGCGTAGGCGGCGGTCTGCTGCAGGTTCCACGCGTTGGGCGCGGCCTGCGGATCGCGGCTCGCCGTCTCGAACGACTTGTAGACGAGCTTGACCTGGCCCTTGCGGACCTGGTTGGCGATGAGCTGCTGCTCCGCGCCCTTGGAGAACGACTGGCAGATCGGGCACTCGAGGTCGCCGTACTCGGTGAAGGTGACCTTCGCGTTGGGGTTGCCGAGCACGGTGCCGTGCTGGGGGATCCCCTTCAGCAGCTGGGACACCTGCTGGGAGGCCGATGCGGTGGCCTTCCGGTCGTGGGCCGGCGCGTTGCCCTTGTTGCCGCTCGTGGAGACGATCACGACGACGACGATCGCGATGATGACCGCCACGAGCACGCCGCCGAGCATCTGCATCCGGCGCTGGCGGTGGACCTTGGCCCGGGCCGCCTGCTCCTCGGCGAGCCGCCGCTGGCGGGCCGCCTCCTTCTGTTCTTTTCGAGAGGCCATGAGAGAGGTGTCGAGCCCGGGGAAGCCGGCCCCCGCGCGTCGTGGGATGAGGATATCGACCGCTTCCTTAGGCGAGCTTTAAGGGGACCGATGGCTTGCCTCAGGCCAAACGTGCGCTGTATGCATGTTAAAGAGTTGTGACCGGGCGCGTTCACACCGCGTCAACGTCCCGGGAGTGAACTAAGCTGGCGGCCATGACAACCGAGCGCAGTGACGCGCTGTCGGCGGGCACTGGAAGCGCCCAGCGGGGGCAGAACCGTCTGCGGCTGGCGGTCCTCGACCGCGACCCGGGGTTCATGCAGGTGCTCTCCAAGCGACTCGACGCGCTCGGCTGCGAATACCGGCCGCTCGCATCGCCGCTCGGGCCCGACGGGCTCGTCCAGATGCGGCTCAACGCGCTCGTCGTCGACCTCGCGATCCTCGGCCCGTCGGGCTGGGGCTACCTCGAGCAGATCTGCGCGCGGATGCCGGGCCTCGCGGTGATCGTCTGCACCGGCCCCTCGTCGGTCGCCCAGCGCGTGCGCGGCCTGCGGATGGGCGCGGACGCGTGGGTCACCAAGCCCTGCCATCCCGAAGAGCTCATCTGCGTGATCGAGGCGGCGGTCCGCCGCCACCGGCGTGCCGAGATGCCCGCGATCGAGTCCTCGCAGTCGTTCGGGGAGCTGATCGTGCGGCCCGACCTCTACCAGGCGTACGTCGCCGAGCGCAGCCTCGAGCTCACCGCCCGGGAGTTCGAGATCCTGCAGCTGCTCTCCGGCTCTGACCGGGTGCTGCGCCGCGAGGAGATCTACGAGCGGGTGTGGGGCTACGCGATGGCCCACGGCGACCGCTCGGTCGACGTGTTCGTGCGCAAGCTCCGCCAGAAGCTGCGCGCCGGCTCACCGTCCTGGAGCTACATCCACACGCACTTCGGCGTCGGCTATCGCTTCGCGCCCGAATGCGAGGGCGCGCCCACCGTCGTCGAGCTCGAGACGCTCGACGACATCCCCGCCGTCGCGGGCTGACCGCCGCCACGCCGCTCTCCACGACCCGGGCCACGACCCGGCCGCCGGCCCGGTCCCCGGGCCGCGGCTCGCCGCGCCCCGGGGCGGCGGTCGGCGGGCGCACCCCGGCAACGGCATCTCAACGCCGTTTTCACAACGCGATCACAACTCGGCGGCGTTCCGCGGCCATCCTCAGTGCAGACCGAACCCACGAAGGGAATGACCGTGCCTACACGACGTATCTGGACAATCGCGATCGCCGGGCTCTGCGCCGTGCTCGTCGCCGCCTGCGGCTCGAGCAACAAGCACTCGGGCTCGGGCAGCTCCGGCAGCTCGGGCGGCTCGCTCGCCAGCGCCAAGCAGCTGGTCGGGGCGGGCTCGACGCTCGTCGCGCCGATCATGTCGCAGTGGCAGCCGACCTACGACCAGCAGTTCGGCGTCGCCGTCACCTACGGGGCGATCGGCTCCGGCGGCGGCATCGAGTCGATCACCGGGCGATCGGTGACCTTCGGGGCCTCCGACGCGCCGCTCACCCCCCAGCAGGCCGCCGCCTGCAAGGGCTGCCTGGAGATCCCGTGGGCGCTCGCGGCCACCGACGTCGCCTATCACGTCCAGGGCGTGCCCAACAACCTGAAGCTCACCGGCACTGTCCTGGCGGACATGTTCACGGGGAAGATCACCTCCTGGAACGACCCGGCCATCCAGAAGCTCAACCCCGGCGTGAAGCTCCCGTCGACCAAGGTCGTCCCGGTCCACCGCACCGACGGCTCGGGCGACACGTACGCGTTCACGAACTACCTGTCGCACGTCGACCCGGCGTTCAAGTCGAAGATCGGCGCCGCCACCACGGTCAACTGGCCGGGCGGCGTCGGCGGCAAGGGCAACTCCGGCGTCGGCGGCGTGCTGCAGAGCACGAACGGCTCGATCGCCTACGTCGCCATCTCCTACGTGCTCGCCAACAAGTTCGACTCCGCGCTCGTCCAGAACGCCGCGGGCAAGTACCCGACCCCGTCCATCTCATCGATCTCGGCCGCGGCCAAGGCCGTGACCTCGATCCCGAAGGGCGGCACCACGGGCATCTCGCTCGTCGACCCGCCCGCATCGGCGGCCGGCGCCTACCCGATCTCGACGTTCACGTACGTGATCGTGCCCAAGAAGTCGAGCTCGCCGGCGGTCGCCGGGGCGCTGAAGAAGTTCATCGGCTGGGCGATCACCACCGGCCAGACCGACGGCCCGAAGCTCGACTTCGCGCCGCTGCCCTCGGCGGTCGTGGCCGCCGACAAGTCGACGCTGACGCATCTCCACTAGTCGCGTCCGGCCCGCCGAGCCACCGCGAACCCTGACGGGGCGGGCCGCGCCGAGCGGCCCGCCCCGGCTCACTTCCCGACCGCCACACCGGATGTCCACCACCACTCCCACCGTGCCGTCCCGGCGCCTCGCCGATGCCCGCGTCGCGCTGTCCGATCGCATCGGCGAGCCCGCGTTCCACGGGCTGTGCGTGATCGCGTCGGTGATCGCGGTCGGCACGCTCGTCTGGATCGCGGAGACCGTCTTTGCCAAATCGAGCACCGCGTTCTCGGCGTTCGGGCTCGGCTTCCTCGGGCACACCACCTGGGACCCCGTCAAGAACCACTTCGGAGCGGCGGCGTTCCTGTACGGGACGTTCGTCTCCTCCCTGATCGCGCTCATCATCGCGACGCCGACGGCGATCTTCATCGCGATCTACCTCACCGAGCTCGCGCCGCGGGCCATCCGCCGGCCGGTGGGGATGCTCGTCGAGCTGCTCGCCGCGATCCCGAGCGTGATCCTCGGCCTGTGGGGGATCATCGTGCTCGGGCCGTTCCTGTCCAACCACCTCGAGCCGTTCCTGCGCTCGTTCCTGAGCTGGATCCCGCTGTTCGCCGGATCCCCCTCGTCGGGCTACTCAATGCTCAACGCGGTCCTGATCCTCACGATCATGATCCTGCCGATCATCACCGCGCTCACCCGCGAGATCTTCGCGACGACCGGAGGCGATCTGAAGGAGGGCGCCTACGTGCTCGGTGCGACCCGCTGGGAGATGATCCGGATGACGGTGCTGCCGGTCGCGCGCCCGGGGATCGTCGGGGCCGCGGTCCTGGGGCTCGGCCGCGCGTTCGGCGAGGCGATCGCGGTCACCCAGGTGATCGGCAACGCGACCCAGATCAAGGCGTCGCTGTTCCAGCCGGCGGGGACGCTCGCCGCCCAGATCGCCTCCTCCTACCAGAGCGCGAACCCCGGCCTCGGCCAGTCCTCGCTCATCTACCTGGCGGCGATCCTGCTCGTGCTCTCGCTCATCGTCAACGTCGGCGCGCGGCTCGTCGTCCGCCGCTTCGAGAGGGTCCGCTGATGTCCGCCCTCACCGAGCCCGGGTCGCGACTGCAGGGCGGCGGGCGCTACCGCCGCCGCAAGGCGCTGAACCGCGCGATCGAGGGGTTGTCGACGCTCGCCGCGGGGCTCGCGATCGCGGTGCTGCTGCTCGTGATCGTCTCCGTCGTGATCAAGGCGGCGCCCGCGATCAACCTCGACTTCTTCACCAAGGACCCCGCCCCGTTCGGCCAGACGGGCGGCGGCATCGCCGACTCGATCGCCGGCTCGGCGATCCTCGTCGGGATCGCGAGCGCGATCGCGATCCCGATCGGGATCCTGGTCGCGCTCTACACGACCGAGTTCGCGGGCGGCCGGGTGGCGACGACGATCCGCTTCGCGCTCGACCTCCTCAACGGCGTGCCGACGATCGTCGTCGGCATCTTCATCTACGGGCTGCTGGTCATCGGCCGCACCCAGAGCGGCTGGGCCGGGGCGCTCGGCCTGGCCGTCGTCGAGCTGCCGATCGTCGCGCGCTCGGCCCAGGAGGTGCTGACGCTGGTGCCGCACTCGCTGCACGAGGCGGGGCTCGCGCTCGGGCTGCGCCGCTGGCGGATCGTGCTGCGGATCGTCCTGCCGACGGCGGCGGGCGGTCTGCTCACCGGCGCGGTGCTCGGCATCGCGCGGGTCGCGGGCGAGACCGCGCCGCTGCTGTTCACCACCTCGATCTTCTCCAACTTCGGGATCGCCACCAATCCCGGTCAGGCGCTTCCCAACATCCCGGTGACGATCTTCACCCTGTCCGAGTCGCCCAGCCCCCAGGATCACGCCCAGGCGTGGGCCGCCTCGCTGGTGCTCGTCGGCTTCGTGCTGATCGTCAGTATCGTCGCGCGCGGATTCAACGAGCGCAGCCGGCGCAAGCTCGGGTCATGAGCCGCGGACAACCTCGATCAGGAGCACACCTTCGATGACGGAATCCGAAATCGACACCCCCCGGTCCGACGCGGCGAGCGACTCCACTCCGTCGCCGGCCGGCGCCGAGCGGCGGACGGCGATCGCGCCGGCGCCCGGCCACAGCGTCACGATGGACGGGCTGAACGCCTACTACGGCGACCGCCACACGATCAAGGACGTCAACCTCACGTTCGCGCCCAACAAGGTGACGGCGATGATCGGCCCGTCGGGCTCTGGCAAGTCGACCGTCGTGCGCTGCATCAACCGCATGCACGAGGAGATCCCCAACGCCCGCGCGGAGGGCAGGGTCCTGCTCGACGAGGAGGACATCTACGCCGCCGGGGTCGACGTGACCGCGGTGCGCCGCGTGATCGGCATGGTCTTCCAGAAGCCCAACCCGTTCCCGACGATGTCGATCTTCGACAACGTCGCCGCCGGTCTGCGGCTCGCCGGGTCGCGCGGCAACGACATGCGCGAGCGCGCCCATCAGGCGCTGCGGGCCGTCGGGTTGTGGGATGAGGTCTCCGATCGCCTGTCCTCGCCGGGCGTCGGGCTCTCCGGAGGGCAGCAGCAGCGGTTGTGCATCGCGCGCGCGATCGCGGTCGAGCCCGAGGTGATCCTGATGGACGAGCCATGCTCGGCGCTGGACCCGATCGCCACGCTCAAGATCGAGGAGCTGATCGACGAGCTGAAGGTCCGGTACACGATCGTGATCGTCACCCACAACATGCAGCAGGCGGCACGCGTCGCCGACTCGACGGCGTTCATGCTCGACGGCGAGGTGGTCGAGCACGCTCCCACCGACGAGATCTTCACCACGCCCTCCGACGAGCGCACCGAGCGCTACGTCACCGGCAAGTTCGGCTAGAGGACGCGAGGCGCCTGCGATGCAGGAGATCCGCCACCAGTTCCGCGAGGACCTGAAGGCGACCGAGCAGCAGGTCCTCGGCGGGATCGACATCGTCGCCGACCAGCTCGACCGTGCGCTGGAGGCGGTCGCCCGCCAGGACGTCGAGCTCGCCGCGATGGTGGTCGCCGACGACGACCGCGTCGACGGCCGCTACCTGGAGGTCCATCAGAGCATCCTCTCGCTGCTCGCCCGGCAGGCGCCCGTCGCCGGCGACCTGCGGATCGTCGCCGCGCTGCTGCACGTCGTGCGCTGCATGGAGCGGATGGGGGATCAGTGCGTGAACATCGCCAAGCTCGTGCCGCTGTCCGGGCACGAGACCCCCAACGACGCCCAGCTGCTCGACGAGATCGAGGAGATGGGACAGCTCGCCCGCGCGCAGCTCGTCCAGTCCCGCGACGCGCTCGCCGGGCGCGACCTCGCGCTCACCCGCCGGCTCGTCGCCCAGGACTCCCGGATCAACCAGCTCAACCGCGCGGTGTTCCGGCGCGCGGTCGAGATCGGCGACGACGTCGAGATGCGCGAGTGGGGGATGTACATGATCCTCGTCGCCCGCTGCCTGGAGCGGATCGGCGACAACACCGTCGACATCGCCGAGCAGGTCGTGTTCGTCGTGACCGGGCTGTTCCGGGAACTGGACCCCTCGTTCACGGAGGCCGACGAGGCGTATCTGCGAGGCATCGACCGCGGCGACTGAGCCCCGCATTCGCGCCGCGTTGGGCGGCTTCACCGCGCGAAAGCTCCATCTTCACATCCGGGTCACAGCGCGGTCACGAGGCGTTCACGCAGATCCGCGGGCCCGGGGGCAGCATCTGTTCATGCTCGACACCAGCGCGGAGGAGCTCGTCGTCGGCCCGCTCCACATCCTTCCCGGCGAGCATCTCGTCCGGGCGCGAGGCCGGGTGCTGATGGTGTCCACCCGGGAGCTGCGGCTCCTCACCGAGCTCGCGCGGCGCGAGGATCGCATCGTCTCGCGCGAGGATCTGTTCGCGCTCGTCTGGGAGCGGCCGATGCGCAGTCGTGACCGCTCCGTCGACGTCTACGTCCGCAAGCTCCGGGTCAAGCTCGAGGCGGCGCTGCCCGGGTGGCGGTTCATCCACACGCACTTCGGCTTCGGCTACCGGCTCACCGCCGAGCGCGCCGGCGAGCCGGATTCACAACGCGATAACAAGTCGTCGTAGCCTCAACCGGATGCCGGCGTCGGTGCACCGCTTCCGGGAGGATCTCAAGGCTCTGGAGGCGCAGGTCCTCGGCGGTCTCGACCTCGTCATCTCGCAGCTCGACCGCGCCCAGGAGTCGCTCAACTACCAGGACGTCGAGCTCGCGCAGATCGTCGTCGCCGACGACCGCAGGCTCGATCGCCGCTACGGCGAGGTCTACCAGCGCGCGCTGAAGCTGCTCGCCCGCCCCGATCCGGGGCCCGAGGACCTGCGGCTCATCACCGCGCTGCTGCACATCGTGCGCTGCATGGAGCGGATGGGTGACCAGTGCGTCAACATCGCGACGCTCGTCCCGCTGTCGGGCCACGAGGCGCCCAAGGACAAGGAGATCCTCGACGCCGTCGAGAAGATGGGGCTGCTCGCCCGCTCCCAGGTCGTGCAGGCCCGTGACGTGCTGCGGCTGCGTCTCGTCGCCGTGGCGGGCTGCCTGGCCGGGCAGGACGCCGAGATCAACCGGCTCAACCGCGCGATCTTCCAGCGTGCGGTCGAGATCGGAGAGGACTTCGACGTGCGGGAGTGGGCGATGTTCATGATCCTCGTCGCCCGCTGCCTGGAGCGGATCGGCGACAACACCGTCGACATCGGGGAGCAGGTCGTGTTCGTCGTCACCGGACGGTTCCGGGAGATGGACGCCAACGACCTGATCGGTGACGGCGGGCTGCCCGCCTGACCGTGCTCTCGCCGCTGTTCGAGCCGCTCGCCGTCGGCCCGGTGACGCTGCCGGGACGGATCGTCTCGACCTCGCACCAGACGACGCTCGTCGAGCGCCACCTGCCGACCGAGGACTTCATCGCCTACCAGGCGGCGCGCGCCCGCGGCGGCGCGGCGCTGATCATCATGGAGGCGGTTGCCGTCGCGCCGTCGGGACTGCTCACCGCGCACACGCTCGCAGGCTACGAGCGCGCGATGCTCGACGGCTACCGGCGCGTGCACGACGCGGTGTCCGCGCACGGCTGCCGGCTGTTCGTGCAGCTCTTCCACGGCGGGCGCGAGGTGATCGCGTCACCGCCGCGGCCGGAGATCGTCTCCGCCACCGCCCGGCCCAGCCAGCGCTACCAGACCGAGCCGCGGGCGCTGATGACGGTCGAGGTGGAGGAGCTGATCGATGGATACGGGCGCTGCGCGGAGGTGGCGGCGGCCGCCGGCCTGGACGGCATCGAGCTCACCGCCGCCCACGGCTACCTCGCCGAGCAGTTCTTCGACCCCGCGCTCAACGACCGCGACGACCGCTTCGGCGAGCCGGGAGCCTTTCTGCGCGAGGCCCTTCGGGTGGTCCGCGACCGCGCGCCCGGCGTCGCCCTGGGCGTCCGCCTGAGCGCCGACTCCGCGCCCGCCCGGGCGATCGTCGGCGAGCTCGCCGGGCTCGTCGACTACGTCCACCTCGCGGTCGGCAACTCCGCGACGGTCGCCCGCTGCGCGGGGATCGTGCCGCCGCCGCCCGCGCCGCGCAACCTGATCGGCGCGCTCACCGCCCCGTTCCGGATCGGCGTGCCGCTGCTGGCGACGACCCGGATCGTCGAGGCCGCCGACGCGGCGGCGCTGCTGGAGCGCGGCGACGCCGACGCGGTCGGGATGACGCGCGCGCTCATCGCCGACCCCCGGATGCCCGCCAAGGCGCGGGCGGGCGCCCTGGACGAGATCCGTCGCTGCGTCGGCTGCAACGCGTGCATCGCGCACTACCACGCCGAGACGCCGATCCGCTGCGCGGTCAACCCGCGCACCGGGCGCGAGCGGACGCTCGGGCCACCTGCTCCCGCGCGGTCGCCCGGCCGGGTGGTCGTGGTCGGCGCGGGCCCGGCCGGGCTGTCCGCGGCCGCCGAGGCGGCGACATGTGGGCATCAGGTGATCCTCCTGGAGCGCGGTGAGCGGATCGGCGGCCAGGTGGCGCTCGCCGGCGTCGCGCCCGGCCACCGCGAGCTGGCGGACACGCTGCTTGAAGACTGCGGGCGGGCGCTCGCGCGCACCGGCGTCGAGCTGCGGCTGGGCACGGCGGCCGACGCGGACGCGGTGGCCGCGCTCGAGCCCTCGCTCGTCGTCCTCGCCACCGGCGCGCGGCCGTTCGTGCCCGACCTCGCATTCGCCGGCGTCGAGGTGGTGCAGGCGTTCGACGTGCTCGCGGGCGCGCGCCCCGGCGCCGGGCACGTGCTCATCGCCGACCTCGGCGCCGACGCGGTGGCGCTCGACTGCGCCGAGCTTTTGGCCGCCGAGGGGCGCACGGTGACCGTCGTCGCCTCGGCGCCCTCCGCGGGCCAGCGGCTGCACCAGTACGAGCGCAACGGCTACCTGGCCCGCCTCGCCCGCGCGGGCGTCGAGGTGGTCGCCGGGCTGGAGCTCGCCGGCGCCGCCGGCGGCCGGGTGCGCTGGCGCAACATCTACGCCCCGGAGCTGGAGTCCGAGCGCGCCGCGGGCGCGCTCGTGCTCGCGCTCGGGCGGGTGCCGGAGGACGGGCTCGCCCGCGAGCTCGCCGCCCGCGGGATCCCGTTCACGGCCGCGGGCGACTGCCGGTCGCCGCGTGGGCTGGAAGAGGCGGTGCTCGAGGGCACGCTCGCCGTGGTTGGGCGATAACCCGCCATTCTCGCGGGCTATCGCCCAACTCGCGGGGGGAGGGCGCGGGCGTCCGCCGGCCGTATCCTCCGCGGCCATGGCGACTCGAGCGAAGCGCAAGCGGCGGGGGTCCGGGGCGGGGCCGCGCGCGGTCGCCTCGACGCGGCGGGCGGAGCGGGCGGCCCGGGAGGCATACGCGCGGGAGCGCAGGCGGGCCGGGCGTGACCTCGGGCGCGTGGGCGAGCGCCCGCGCGGGCTGTTCGGCGGGGTGCCGGTGTCCGAGGTGGCGATCCTCGGCGGGATGATCGCGGCGGTGGTCGGCGTGGTCGCGCACGGCCGGTTGACGCTCATCATCGGCCTGGTCATCTGCGCGCTCGGCGTGGTCGAGGTGACCGGCCGCGAGCACTTCACCGGCTACCGCTCGCACTCGGTGCTGCTCGCCGCGGTGCCGACCGTCGGGCTGGAGGCGGTCGTCGTCGGCGTGTTCGGGGACCCGAGCGACCGCGCGTGGCTGCTGCTCGTGATGGTGCCGGTGTTCGCGCTGCTGTTCTTCGCGCTGCGCCAGCGCTTCCGGATCGCCCGTCAGGCGCGGGCGGCGCGGGTCGCGCGCGCGACCGCGCCGCGCGCCGGCTGACCGGCTGCGGTCAGACGTTGAGCGAGTCGACGGCGCCCGACGAGGTCACGCCCGGGGCGGCCGGATCGGTCTCGTCGGGCGGGGAGGCGGGAAGCGCGAGCGTGAACACCGCGCCGCCGTCGTCGGCGTTGAACACCGAGGCGGTGCCGCCGTGCTGCTCGGTCACCTGGCGCACGATCGCCAGCCCGAGCCCCGATCCCTGGCCCCCGCGCGAGTTCGTGCCGCGGTAGAAGCGGTCGAACAGGTAGGGGAGATCCTGCTCGTCGACGCCCGAGCCGTGGTCGCGCACGGTGACCCCGTCCGGCCCGGCGTGCACCTCGACGGTACCGCGCGGCGGCGAGTGGCGGGCGGCGTTGTCGAGCAGGTTGTTCACCGCGCGCTCCAGGCGCTCCGCGACGCCGTCCAGCCGTGCCGGGACGAGGTCGGCGGTGAAGTGCAGCGTCGGCGCGTGGCGGTGCGCGCGCTCCACGCACTGGGCGACCACCCGGTCCAGCCGCACGTCCTCACGCTCCGCGCCCGTCTCGTCTCCGCGTGCGAGCTCGATCAGGTCGTTGACGAGCGTCGACAGCTCCTCGGACTGCTCGACGACGTCGCGGAGCATCTCCCGCCGCTCCAGCGGCTCGAGGTCCGGGGTCTCGAGCAGGATCTCGATGTTCGTGCGCAGGCTCGTCACCGGCGTGCGCAGCTCGTGCGAGGCGTCGGCGACCAGCTGGCGCTGCGCGCGCACCGAGTCGTCGAGCGCCGCCCGCGATCGCTGCAGCCGCTCGAGCATCGCGTTGAAGCGGGTCGCGAGCTGACCGACCTCGTCGTCGGCGTGCACCCGCAGGCGCTGGGAGAGGTCATCGGTCTCGCCGATGTGCTCCGCCGTCGCCGCCACCTCGTTGAGCGGGCGCAGCACGCGGCGCGACGCGATCCGGCCGAGCAGGCCGGCGACGACGACCCCCGCGGCGAGCACGAGGAAGAGGATCAGCCGGAGGTCGCGCAGCACCATGTCGACCGAGCCGAGCGGGCGGGCGACCTGGACGGCGGCGGACTGGTTGCCGAGCAGGCCACCGAACGTCAGCAGGCGCAGCTGGCTGTTGCCGACCCGGACGTCGGTCATCACACTGCCCCGGCCGGTCGCGGCGATCTGGAGGCACTGTCGGCTGACGGGCAGAGGGAGGTTGCCGAGCAGGCGATACGTGCGACCCGATGGGAGGACGAGCTGCTGGTATTGAGCCGGTCCTCCGGCGCTCGGCGAGATGACCGGAAGCGGCTGGCCGACGTGCAGGCTGCCGTTCCCGATCGCGGACTTCTGGGCGTAGAGCGAATCGTCGACCTGCCCGAGCAGCTGCCCGCGCACGACCGCGTAGCAGACGATGACGGCGATGAAGATCGCCACCCCGACCGACGCGGCGGCGATGATCGACAGACGTCGGCGGAGCGCCATCGGCCCCGCGCTCAGTCCTTGAGCACGTAGCCGACGCCGCGCACGGTGTGCAGCAGCCGCGGCTCGTCGCCGGCCTCGGTCTTGCGCCGCAGATAACCCATGTAGACGCCAAGGGCGTTCGAGGTCGGACCGAAGTCGTAGCCCCACACGTTCTCGAAGATCATCGAGCGCGTGAGCACCTGGCGGGGGTGGCGCAGGAACAGCTCGAGCAGCAGGAACTCGGTCTTGGACAGCTCGATCACGCGGTCGCCGCGGCGGACCTCGTGGGCGACCGGGTCGAGGCTGAGGTCGGCATAGCGCAGCACCTCGCCGTCGGCGATCCCGTCGCCGGAGCGGCGCAGCAGCGCCCGCAGCCGCGCCTGCAGCTCGCGCAGCGCGAACGGCTTGACCAGGTAGTCGTCGGCGCCGACGTCGAGGCCCGCGACGCGGTCGTCGATCGCATCGCGGGCGGTGAGCATCAGCACCGGGGTGCGATCGCCGGCGGTCCGCAGCCGGCGGCACACCTCGAGGCCGTCGAGCTTGGGCATCATCACATCCAGGATGACCGCGTCGGTCGGGTGGGAGGCGAGCTGGTCGAGCGCCTCCTCGCCGTCGGCGGCGAGCGTCACCTCGTGGTTCTCGAGCCGCAGGGCGCGCTCCAGGGCGCGGCGCACGGCGGGCTCGTCATCGACGACCAGGACTCTGGACATGGTGGAGATTGTGGCGCGCGCGCCTAACAAATGCTGAAGAGGCGGCGGCCGGCACCACCCGAAGGGCCCTGCGGGATCAGGCGAGGTCGAGCAGCAGGGGTGCGTGGTCCGAGGGCTTGGAGCCCTTCCGGAAGTCGCGGTCGATCCCGCACGCGGTGAGGCGCCCCGCGAGCGGGCCGCTGAGCAGCGCGAGGTCGATCCGCAGGCCGAAGCCCTTGTGGAAGTGGCCCGCCCGGTAGTCCCACCAGGTGAATTGGACGTCATCGGGATGGACCGCGCGGTAGGCGTCGACCATGTCGCCGTCGAGGATCCGGGCCAGCCGGGACCGCTCGGCAGCGGAGACGTGCGTGCCGCCCTCGAACGCGCGCGGGTCGTATACGTCGGCGTCCGCGGGCGCGATGTTCATGTCGCCGGCGACGAGCACGTCGTCGCCGCGCAGCTCCGCGATCCGGGCGGCCATCGCGTCCAGGAACGCGAGCTTGCGCGGGAACTCGGGGCTGTCGAGCGTGCGGCCGTTGGGAACGTACACCGACGCCATCCGGATCCCGCCGATCGTCGCCTCGCACCAGCGTGCCTCCTCGGGGACCGGGTCGCCCGGCAGCGAGACGGCGGGGTCCTCGATCGCGAGCCCGGAGCGGGCGACGAGCGCCACGCCCGCCCACCGGCCCGCCGAGTGGTGCACCGCGTGATAGCCGGCGTCGGCGAGCTCGAGGTCCGGGAACGCGTCCGCCGGCGCCTTCGTCTCCTGCAGGCAGAGCACGTCGGGCCGGTGGGTCTCGATGAGCTCGAGCACCCGGGGCATGCGCATCTTCAGCGAGTTGACGTTCCAGGTGACGACGCGCACTGAAGACCACCGTATCCGTCACCAGCCGCCGGCGTGCAGCAGCGCGGTGGTGATCCAGACGATGACCCGCTCGGGCTCGCGGGTGACGTGCTCCTCGGTGACGTGCAGCACCTCGTGCCGTGCCCCGGCGGACAGATCGTTGTGCCGCGTGCGGTCGCTGTGGAACACCCCCGGGCCCGAGTGGTAGAGCTCGGAGTCGTACTCGACGATCACGCGCTGCTCACGCCACAGCAGATCCGCGACGTAGCTTCCGATCGCGACATTCGCCTCCGGCGTCGGCAGATGCGCGCGGCGGATCGCGGCGAGCAGCCGGGCCTCGGCCTTGGACCAGGTGTCGGCGGACGGCCGGGCGGGATCGAGCAGCCGCCGCAGCCTGGGCGTGCCCGGCCGGCGCGGATGGCGGTCCAGCGCCTCGATCAGCTTGGCTCGGCTCGTCATGCGCAGCGCCTGGTCGACGAGCGGCGCGAGCCGGCGCGCGCCGTACAGGGGCGCGAGGTCGACGAGCGTGCGCGCGACCGAGGTCGCCGGCAGCCCCTGGACGCGATGGTGCTCCCGGGGGCTCAGGACGGTCGTGCGGTGGACGCTGACGCCGCGACGATTGCGCCGGGCGCCGGTGACCATCACGTCGATCGTGCCGGGCGGTACGTCGGGCAGACGGAGCCCGTGCAACGCCGCGGCAGAGCGATGGGAGAGCACCGCGTCGGGACCGCAGGCCAGGAGCGCGGCCTGCTCGGCGGCGAGCGGCGGCCGCGCCCGGGGGAGCACGAGCGAGTGCACGCCGCGGTGGACCCGGTGCAGGCGGCCCCGAGCGATCGCGTTGGAGATGGTGCGCGGGCGGATCCCGAGGGCGCGCAGCTGCTCCGTCTTGACCATCGTCCGCTGACGGGCGGCGAGCTCGGCGATCGCGTGGTCGGGCCAAGGCGTCGTTTCGTCGCTCGCGTCGCCGTGGATCGGGCCCATGTCATCGAGAGGCCTCCGGCAGGCCTGATTCACCCCCCCGACCGGGTGATCGCGCGTCGGGTGACGAATCGGCCCGCCGTGGCCGTTTCGTCGCTCGCATCCGCCCCACGGGGGCCGGTGGGACGTTGCGGCCTCCCAGAGGCCGTGAGCCGCCTCCGGCCGCCCCAGCGCAGACGGGTGCGACGAAACGGCTCGCCGTGGAGGGCCGGGCGGCTTACCCTGCGGTGTCACGGATGCCCACGGATGCCGACAAGCTCTCCGCCTACCGCGGCAAGCGCGACCCGGGGAGGACGCCCGAGCCGGGCGGGGGGGGCGCGGCGGCCACCCAGCCGCACGGCGAGGGCGGGCGGTTCGTCGTCCAGGAGCACCATGCGACCCGGCTGCACTGGGATCTGCGGCTGGAGCGCGACGGGGTGCTCGTGTCGTGGGCGATCCCGAACGGGATCCCGCCCGACCGGGAGGAGAACCGGCTCGCGGTCCACACCGAGGACCACCCGGTCGAGTACCTCGACTTCCACGGGGAGATCCCGAAGGGCGAGTACGGCGCCGGGACGATGACGGTGTGGGACAGCGGTACGTACGAGACGCACAAGTGGGCCGACGACAAGGTCGAGGTGACGTTCCGCGGCGAGCGGCTGCAGGGCCGCTACGGGCTCTTTCCGATCGGGAAGCGCGCCGACGGCTCGGGCGGGGACTCCGACTGGATGATCCATCGCATGGATCCGCCCCAGGATCCCGAGCGCGAGCCGATGCCCGAGCACGTCCCGCCGATGCTCGCGGGGGCGGGGCGGCTGCCCGGCGACGACACGAGATGGTCGTTCGAGATCAAGTGGGACGGGGTGCGGGCGATCGCCTACGTCAAGCCCGGCCGGCTGCGCCTGGAGAGCCGCAACCTCAACGAGATCACGCACGCCTACCCGGAGGTGCGGGGCCTGGTGGAGGACCTGGGGATGCGCGAGGCGGTGCTCGACGGGGAGATCGTCGCCTTCGGCGAGGACGGCGCGCCGAGCTTCGAGCGGCTGCAGCGGCGGATGCACGTGAGCGCGACGAGCGCGATCACGCGGCTGCGCAAGACGACGCCGGTCGTGTTCGCGATCTTCGACCTGCTCTACCTCGACGGCCGCAATCTGATGGCGCTGCCCTACGAGCAGCGCAGGCGGCGGCTGGACGCGCTCGGCCTCGGCGGGCCGGCGTGGCGCGTGCCCGCGGCGTTCCCGGGCAGCGTCCGCCCCGGCGCCGAGCTCTTGAAGGCGACCGCCGCCCAGGGGCTGGAGGGCGTCGTCGCCAAGCGCCTCGACTCCCGCTACGAGCCCGGCCGGCGGACCGGCGCCTGGGTGAAGGTCAAGAACATGCGCCGCCAGGAGCTCGTGATCGGCGGGTGGCTGCCGGGGGAAGGACGACGGGAGCGGCGGATCGGGGCGCTGCTGATGGGCGTCCACGAGCCGAGCTCGAACGCGTCGCCCGGCCCGCTGCGATACGCCGGGCGCGTCGGCACGGGCTTCACCGAGCGCACGCTCGACGAGCTCGCCGCGCGGCTGGGGCCGCTCGTCACCGACGAGTCGCCGTTCGATCCGGCGCCGAAGCTCCCGCGCAACGCCGTCCACGTCCGCCCCGAGCTCGTCGCCGAGGTCGAGTTCCGCGAGTGGACGGGCGAGGGGGTGATGCGCGCGCCCTCGTTCAAGGGGCTGCGCGACGACAAGCAGGCCGTGGAGGTCGTGCGCGAGGACCGGCACGCCGTCCAGGATGACCGGGAGACTGCCGGCGGTGCGGGCGGGCGGGAGCCGGAATCGCTGTTCGACAGCGTCGAGCGGCGGCCCGACGGCGGCCTGGCGGTGACGCTCGACGGCCGCGCGCTCACGATCTCCAACTGGGACAAGGTGATCTACCCCCAGACCGGCTTCACGAAGGGCGATCTCGTCGCCTACTACGCGCGGATCGCGCCGGTCGCCATTCCGCACCTCAAGGACCGGGCGCTCACGCTCAAGCGCTATCCCAACGGGGTCGACGCGCCCTACTTCTACGAGAAGCAGTCGCCCTCGCACCGGCCGCGGTGGGTGCCGACGGCGCGGATCGGCGGCGTCGACTACACGCTGTGCCAGGAGCGGGCGACGCTCGTGTGGCTGGCCAACCTCGCCGACGTCGAGCTGCACCCGTCGCTGGCCCGCGTCGACCCGCGGCCGCGGCGCCGAGTCGCCGACGATGGTGGTGTTCGACCTCGATCCCGGCGCGCCCGCGGCGCTGCCGGGAGTGCTGCGAGGTGGCGCTCGTGCTCAAAGGACTGTTCGCGCAGCTGCGTCTGGAGTGCGTGGCCAAGGTCTCGGGCTCGAAGGGGATGCAGGTGTACGTGCCGCTCAACTCCGGCGCCACCTACGCGCACACCAAGCCGTGGGCGCGCCGGTCGCCGAGGCGCTCGAGCAGCGGCTGCCCGGGCTGGTCGTCTCGCGCATGACCAAGCGGCTGCGCGAGGGGCGGGTGCTCGTCGACTGGAGCCAGAACGACGCGCACAAGACGACGGTGAGCGTGTACTCGCTGCGCGCGCGTGAGCGGCCGGCCGTGTCGGCGCCGGTGAGCTGGGAGGAGGTGGCCGCCGCTGCCACGACGAATGCTGGCTTCGGCCCGAGCAGGCGCTGCAGCGGTCGCCCGCGACGCACCTGTTCGCCATGCGGTGTCGGCACGCAGCGGCGACCTGTTCGCACTTCGCGTGCGTCGGCTGGCGCCAGTCGGCGTCCTCGGACACTCGATGTGCGGGCACACCTCGTCCTGCGTTCTTGAGTGACACCCCGCCGCACTCTCGGTCGCACGTACCCACGTGAGACCACAGGCGGCCCTGCCGAGGCGATGAGGGCGCGATGGACCAGATCGAGATGCGAAACCGGCTGCTCGTGGCGACGGGCATGTGGAGGAGGCGACCGGCGAACCGCTGCCGCGGATGACGCCGGGCGAGCCCGCCGACCAGATCGAGAGTTCGAGATCACGCTCGTCAACCGGCTGTGGGAGAGCGCCACGCCGGAGAACGCGCGGGAGATCGCGGACCGCACCTGGGACCTGGTCCACGACCGGGGCGACTCCGATCCGGTCAAGCGGCGCGTCGTCGAGTGCCACGAGGCGCTCGCGCGGATGACGCGCCTCGGCGACTGACCGCGACCGAGCGGCGAGCGCTCGGAGATCGGCTCGGGCCCGTCGTGCGGGTCGAGGCCCGACTCTGAGCCGTTGATCGAGACCGCGGTGTCGGACTGGGCCTCACGGTTGAGCGGCAGCCCGGCGGCCGAGTAGGCGGCGATCTGGTCCAGCGTCTCGTGCGCCATCAGCCCGGCGACCAGCGAGTCGAGGTTCGCGCGGTGGGCGGTGAGCTCGCGTGACCTCGCGATGCGCGGTCTCGACGATCCGCCGGACCTCCTCATCGATCAGCTGCTGGGTGCGCTCGGAGGTCTCCGAGACGCCCGGGAGCAGCGGACTCTGGCCGTCGGCGGGCAGCACGGCGATCGGGCCGATCGCCGGGCTCATTCCCCAGCGACCGACCATCCCACGGGCGATTCGCGTGAGCTGCTGGATGTCGGACTCGGCGCCGGTGGTGAGGTCGCCGAACACGATCTCCTCGGCGACGCGACCGCCGAGCGCGACCTTGATCTGGGCGGTCAGATGGCGCTCGTCGAAGTTGAAGCGATCGGCATCGGGCGAGGAGAAGGTGACGCCGAGCGCCATCCCACGGGGGATGATGGAGACCTTGCGCACCGGATCGGCGCCCGAGGTGAGCATCCCCATGATCGCGTGGCCGGACTCGTGGTAGGCGGTGCGCCGCTTGTCCTCGTCGGAGATCATCACCTTGCGCTCGGCGCCGAGCACGATCCGCTCCATCGCGTCGGTGAAATCCTGCTCGACGACCTCAGCGTGGGTGCGTCGCGCGGCGAGCAGCGCCGCCTCGTTGGCGAGATTGGCGAGGTCCGCACCGACCATGCCGGGCGTGGAGGCGGCGATCCCGCCCAGGTCGACATCGTCGCCGAGTGGAACCGAGCGCGTGTGGACCTCGAGGATCGCCTGGCGGCCGGCGCGGTCAGGTGGGGAGACGACGACGCGGCGGTCGAAGCGGCCGGGGCGCAGCAGCGCCTGGTCGAGCACCTCGGGACGGTTGGTGGCGCCGAGCACGATCACCGACTCGCGCGGGGAGAAGCCGTCCATCTCGGTGAGGATCTGGTTGAGCGTCTGCTCACGCTCGTCGTGACCTCCCGACAGGTTGGGGCCGCCGGCCGAGCGCGAGCGACCGATCGCGTCGAGCTCGTCGATGAAGATGATCGCGGGCGCGTCCTCCTTGGCCTGTTTGAACAGGTCACGCACGCGCGAGGCGCCGACGCCGACGATCATCTCGACGAACTCCGACGCCGACATCTGGAAGAACGGGACCCCCGCCTCGCCGGCAACGGCCCGCGCGAGCAGCGTCTTGCCGGTGCCGGGCAGACCCGAGAGGAGCACCCCGCGGGGGATCCGGGCGCCGAGCTTCAGGTACTTGTCCGGCGCCTTGAGGAAGTCGACGATCTCGTGCAGCTCCTCCTTGGCCTCCTCGATGCCGGCCACGTCCTCGAACGTGATGTGCTGGTCGGCCGGCTCGACGCGTCGCGCCCGGCTGCGGCCGAACGACATCAGGCCGCCCGCGCCCCCACCGCCCGACGCCGCCGCGCGGCGGAAGATGAAGAACAGGATCAGCAGGATCAGCAGCGTCGGCCCGAAGCTGACGATGATCTCGGTGAGCGTCGACGGCCCGGTGGTCGGGCTGGGCGTTGATCGTGACGCCCGCCTGGTTCAGCTCCTTGAACAGCGTCTGCTGCGGCGCGAACGACGGGATCTGGGTGGTGAAGTTCGTCGAGCTCCGCGCCGACTTGCCGTGGGCGGGTAGCGGACCGTGTGCTTGAACGTGCCGGAGATCGCCTGGCTCTTGGTCGAGACGGACTTGACGTTGCCGTCCTTGACCTGGGTGAGGAACGTCGGGCTGTAGGGGATGCGCACCGGCGCGTTGGGCTTCAGCACCCGCGAGGAGATCCAGACGTTGGCGACGAGCAGGACGATGATCAGGACCGCCAGCCACCACCAGCGTCCCTGCGGCGTCGGCGGCTTGGTCGGTGGCCGCGACCCGCGGCCGTCGGGCGCCGGGGTCACCTTCCAGCCGGGCGCCCGCGCCCGGGCGGCTGCGCCCGGCCCTGCGGCGACCGATCCCGACGCCGCTCTGCGGGTGTTGGCGCGGCGCGCGCCCTGCGGTAGACGGCCGCGGGGTGATGTTTGGTCAGGCATGGGCCTCGATTGATTGTGGCAACCGTCGAGGTCGACCGACGCGGTTTCTCGGCGATGCATCGTGCTCTAGGAAGTTCGCCCACCGCGGGGATAAGAGTGCGATCAGAGCCCGTCGATCATCGAGCGGAACATGTCCGAGCCATGGACGGCGGCGCCGATCGCCTGAGCGCGGTCGGCCAGCCAGCGATCGGAGGTGACGACGCGCACCAGCCCGGGCTCGGGCTCGCGCTCCAGGCGCCGGACGATCTCGTCGTCCGCGGCGTCCCGGCGCGGGCGGGGCGCGTGCGCGATCTCGATCACGGTCGAGCGCAGCGGCGGGCGCGGCGCGCGCTCGAACACGACGACGACGTCGTCGCCCTCGGCCGCCGCCCACCGCTCGAGCAGGTCGACGAGGTGGGTCATGGCCGCGTCGCGGTCGCGCCACCAGCCGTCCGGGCGCGTCCCGATCACGTTCATGCCGTCGATGTACCAGCGCATCGCGACCCCTCAGGCGTCGTCGGGGGGCCGGCGGCGCAGCGTCTTGCGCTCCGAGCGCTGCCGCTTGGCGGCGCGGCTCCGGGCGACGGCCGCGGCGCTCGGACGGGTCGCGTGGCGCGGGCGCGGGACCGCGAGCGCGCCGGCGAGGCGGCCGCGCAGGCGCTCGAGCGCGAGCTCGCGGTTGCGCGACTGGCTGCGTTCGTCCTGGGCGACGGCGGTCACCACCGGCCCGAGGCGCTCGACGATGCGGGCCTTCTGGGTCGCCGACAGCGCCGCGGAGGCGGCGACGTCGAAGCTCGCCTCCACCCGTGAGGCGGTGACGTTGGCGTGCTGGCCGCCCGGCCCCGAGGACCGGGACGCGCGCAGCGTGATCTCCCGCAGCGGGATGGCGGTGCGGCCGCGGATCGTCATCGGGTCGTCCATCGTGCTCCTGATCATGCCGCGCCGGGCGGCCCGGCAGCGTGACCGGGGGAATCGCCGGCGGTCACGGCGCTGTGACCGGCTGTTGAAGGATGCTGAGGGATCGCGCACCACCGTTATGGGAAACGGGGATCCCGTGCTACTTTCACGCGCGCAAGGCCGCGCGCGTCGGTGTGTGGCGACAAGAAGGTGCAGGCCTCGGTGGGGACACCTCCGGGTTGCAGCACTGAAATTCCCCGGAGGGAAACTGCCAATGGCAACCGGTACGGTCAAGTGGTTCAGCGACGAGAAGGGATTCGGCTTCATCACGCCCGATGAGGGCAGCCGCGATCTCTTCGTCCACCACTCGAGCATCATGGCGGAGGGCTACCGCTCACTCGCGGAGGGCGCGAAGGTGTCCTACGAGGAGGAGGCCGGCCCCAAGGGCCCCAAGGCCATCAACGTCCAGAAGATCTGATCTCGGACCGGCCGTCCGCAGCGGACGGCCGGCCCACGGATCTGCACCCGTCCGTCGCTGACCGGCGGCGGGCGGGTCAGCTGTCCTCGTCGCGCGGCGGCGGCGGCGCGCCCGGGACCGTGTCGTCCCGGCGCTTGGCCCGCCAGTCGGTGCGTGTGTCCTCGATCTCCTCCGCGAGCTCGTCGGAGCGCTCGTCGAGCTCGTCGGCGCGCTTGTCCAGCTCGTCGGCGAGCTGCTCGTGGTCCTCGTCGTGGGTGCGTTCGGTCATGGGAGACTGCTTCCCGCGCACGCACGCGCGGACTCAGGGATCGGCGACGACGCCGTCCTCGGGCGTCATCGGCAGGCCGGCGGCCCGCCAGGCGAGCATCCCGCCCGTCATGTTGTGCGCGTCGAAGCCGGCCTGGGCGAACGCCTCGGTCGCCATCGCCGAGCGGCCGCCGCTGCGGCAGTAGAAGACGACCGGCCGCTCACGGTCGATCTCGCCGGCGCGGGCGGAGATCTCCGCGAGCTCGATCAGCGCCGTCCCCGCGATGTGCCCGGCGGCGTGCTCGTGCGCCGCGCGGACGTCGACGAGCTGGATGGAGCCGTCCGCGTGGAGCCGGGAGACCTCCTGCGGTGAGTAGTCACGTGGCATCGATCGAAAATCTAGAACGCGCGGCCGGAACGCGGCGCCGGCGACGGCGGCCATGTGCCAATTTGCTCGCCTTTTTGTCCCGTGCGCGCGTCTACCAGTACCCGCGGCGGAATCCTGCACGCAGAAATGCATGACATCAATCCTGCAGGTCGTGTAGGCTGCCGCGTCGATAATCACCCACAGCCGAATCGCCCCGATCCAGAAAGGGGCGATCGGGGAACCCGATTGGAAGCCAACCCCCGGGCCTCCATGGGGCGAATCGCCGAGATGGTTCGGCGTAGCGCAACTCTTTCAGCGCGAGCCCGACAGCTAACCCCGAAGGCACACGAAAGAGAAGGGTTAGTCCGTGGTCCCAGCTGTCCGTCTACGAGTACTCGCGCGTCTGGCCGGCTTTGCCGTCCTGCTCGGCGCGATCGTCCTGCCCGCCGGCGCCCTCGCCGCGGCCCAGCGCTCCGGAGGGCGCTCGCTCCGTCAGGGGATGCGCGGCTCGGCGGTGCGCGCCCTGCAGCGTGAGCTCACCGTGGCGGGCTTCGTGGTCCGGCGGACGGGCGTCTTCGACGCGGCCACGGCCCGCACCGTGCGCAGCTTCGAACGCCGCTACCACCTGCCCGTCGACGGCATCGCCGGCTCGCGGTTCATGCACGCGCTGCGCACGATCCGCGGCTACGACCTCGCCGCCGTCGACCGTCCGGTGAGCGGCGGCGCGCCGATCGCCAACGCGGGCTCCGGGGGCGGCGGGCTCGGCAACCCGACCACGACGACCACCAGCACGACGACGACCGGCACCGGGACGACCGGCACGGGCACGACGGGGACGGGGACGGGCACCCGGACGAACGTGCCGAACCTGCCCAATCGCCGTTATGGGTCGCGCGCGCTGCACCGGGGGATGATCGGCACCGACGTCGAGAACCTCCAGAACTACCTCACGCTCGCCGGGTATCCGACCGGGATCGACGGCGCCTTCGGCCCGCTCACCCGCAAGAGCGTGGTCGCGTTCCAGCGCGCGACCCACCTGCGCGCCAACGGCGTCGTCCGCCGCGGGGAGGAGATGACGCTCCAGCGCGACGTCTCCAAGGCGGTCACGACCTCCGCCTCGGCCGGCCAGGCGACGCTCAACGCCGACGGCACGGCGACCGCGCCCGCCGACGCCCCGGCGGCCGTGCAGAACGCGATCGCGGCGGCCAACTCGATCATCGACGATCCGTACATCTACGGCGGCGGCCACGCGTCGTTCAACGACAGCGGCTATGACTGCTCGGGCTCGGTGAGCTTCGCGCTGCACGGCGGCGGCCTGCTCTCCTCGCCCGAGGACTCGACCGGGCTGGAGACCTACGGCCAGTCCGGCCCCGGTCAGTGGATCACCGTCTACGCCGACGCGTCGCACGCGTACGTGGTGATCGCCGGCCTCGCGTTCGACACCGCGCACTACGGCCGCACGTTCCCGTCGGGCAGCGGCCCGCGCTGGCTGGCGCCCTCCGAGGTCACCTCGAACCTGAACGACGGCACGGGCGGCTACGTCGTCCGCCATCCCGCGGGCCTGTAGACGGCCGGCCCTCGATGCGGGCGGTCCGCTCGGAGACCGCCCGGGACGGGCGCGCGTGATGCGCGCACCCGAATGGGCGCGCGGTGACGTAGGATCAGTGGATCGTGTCCGCGCTCTCGGATCTGTACACCGTTCCGCAGGAGTATCTGGACTTCCGGAACACGATCCGGGAGATCGCGACCGAGCGGATCGCGCCCCGCGCCGCCGAGATCGACGAGACGGCCGAGTACCCGCACGACCTGCGCGCGCTGCTCGCCGAGCAGGACATCCTCGGGCTGCCCTTCGAGACCGAGCACGGCGGCACCGGGACGGGCACGCTGATGCTCAACATCGCGATCGAGGAGATCGCGAAGGCGTGCGCGTCGACCGCGCTCATCCTGATGATCCAGGAGCTCGGGACGCTGCCGATCAAGCTGTTCGGCTCCGAGGAGCTGAAGGACCGCTTCCTGCCGCGCTGCGCGACCGGCGAGTGGTCGCCCGGCGTTCGCGCTCTCGGAGCCGGAGGCCGGCTCGGATCCCGGCGGGATGATCACCCGCGCGGTGCGTGACGGCGACGACTGGGTGATCGACGGCACCAAGAACTGGATCACGAACCTCGGGATCGCCGACTTCTACGTCGTGTTCGCGGTGACCGACCGCGACGCCGGCCACTCGCGCGGCATCACCGCGTTCGTGGTGGAGGCCGACCGGCCCGGGTTCAGCGTCGGCAAGCTCGAGCGCAAGCTCGGGATCCGCGGCTCGCCGACCGGGCAGCCGATCTTCGACGGCGTCCGCGTCCCGGCCGAGAACGTGGTCGGCGAGGAGGGGCACGGGTTCAAGGTCGCGATGGCGACGCTCGACATCTCGCGCCTGGGAGCGGGCGCGCAGGCACTCGGGATCGCGCAGGGTGCGACGGACTACGCGGCCGCCTACGCTCGCGAGCGCCGCCAGTTCGGCAAGCCGATCTCGAGCTTCCAGGCGATCCAGTTCAAGCTCGCCGACATGGAGACGCGCTGCGCCGCCGCGCGCGAGCTGCTCTACCAGGCGTGCGCCAAGGTCGACCGCGGCGACCCCGACGTCGGCAAGTACACGGCGATGGCCAAGCTGTTCTGCTCGGACACGGCGATGGCCGTGACCCCGGAGGCGATCCAGGTGCTCGGCGGCTACGGCTACGTGAAGGAGTATCCGGTGGAGCGGATGATGCGCGACGCCAAGATCACCCAGATCTACGAGGGGACGAACGAGATCCAGCGTCTCGTGATCGCCCGCACGATGCGATGACGACCCCACCGCCCACACCCGACCGCAGCCCGAGCATCCGGCGGGTTCTGCTGTCGGCCGCCGCGGCGCTCACCGTCGGGCTCGGCGCGATCTCGATCGGCGTCGGCTTCAGCGACTCGTTCCCGGTCAAGCTGATCCAGGGCATCGCGGTGTTCGCCGCCGGGGCGATCGTGCTCGGCGCCGCCGTCGCGTTCGCGCTCGTGCACATGGCCAACTGGCGCGACCCGGTCGACGAGGACGAGTTCGAGGCGCTCGTGCAGCACGCCGAGCAGCTCGCCGCCGAGGGTCGGTGGCGAGTCCGACGACGACCTGATCGATCCGCCTGGCCCGACGAGGAGGATGCGTACGCGCTCGACGGCGACGAGGACTTCGCCGCGCTCGTGCGCTCGGCGATCGACGAGCTGCCGCTCGAGTTCCACCGGGCGCTCGAGCACGTCGCGATCGTCGTCTCCGACGGAGGGCGCGAGCATCGCGCCTACGGCCTCTACCAGGGTGACACGGTCGCGCGCGACTACTTCACCGACCGGATCCTCATCTTCCGCGACACGCTCATGCGCGACTTCGGGCACGACCCGGAGCTGCTGCGCGCCCAGGTGACGCGCACCGTGCGCCACGAGCTCGCCCACCACCTCGGCTGGGGCGAGAAGGGCGTGCGGCGGCTCGGCCTGTAGTGGCCGCTCGCCCGGGGACGTGACGCACGTGCCCGACGCGGTCATCGTCGACGCGATCCGCACGCCGATCGGACGGGCGGGGAAGGGCTCGCTGCGGGCGATGCGCGCCGACGAGCTCGCCGCGGCGCCGATTCGGGCGCTCGTGGAGCGCAACCCGTCCGTCGACTTCGCGCAGACCGCCGACGTGATCATGGGCGCCGCCTACGGCACCGGCGAGCAGGGGGCCAACATCGGCCGCACCGCGTCGCTGCTGGCCGGGCTGGACCATCACGTCCCGGCCTGCACCGTCAACCGCTTCTGCGCCTCCTCGCTCATGGCGATCCGGATGGCCGCCCAGGCGATCCGCGCGGGGGAGGGGGAGCAGTACGTCGCCGCCGGCGTGGAGGCGGTGTCACGCGCGGCGTCGTCGCGCCGCTCGCGCCCGAGGCGCTCAACCCGCGGCTGGACGGCTCGGAGGGCTCGCTGTGCGACGTCTACATCCCGATGGGGATGACCGCCGAGAACGTGGCCGAGCGCTGCGGCGTGAGCCGCGAGACCCAGGACGAATGGGCGGTGATCTCCCAGACGCGCGCGGTCGCGGCCCGCGACGGCGGCCACTTCGACGCCGAGATCGTGCCGGTCACCGTCCCGGCCCACAGTGCGCGGTCCGAGGACTCCGACGACGTTGTCGAGGTGGCCGAGACGGTCGTGTCGCGCGACGACGGGCCGCGGCCCGGGACGACGCTCGAGGTGCTCGCCAAGTTGCGACCCGCGTTCCGGCCCGACGGGACGGTGACCGCCGGCAATGCCTGCCCACTCAACGACGGTGCGGCCGCGGTGCTCGTCATGTCCGACGCGCGTGCCGAGGCGCTCGGAGTGCAGCCGCTGGCCCGCATCGTCGCCTCCACTGTCGCCGCGATCCGGCCGGAGATCATGGGGCTGGGCCCGGTGCCGGCGATCCATGCCCTGCTGCGGCGGACCGGCCTGACGATCGAGGACATCGACATCGTCGAGATCAACGAGGCGTTCGCCGCCCAGGTCGTGCCCTGCCGTGACCGGCTCGGGATCGCGCCCGAGCAGCTCAACCCGTTCGGCGGCGCGATCGCGCTCGGGCACCCGTTCGGGATGACCGGCGCGCGGATCATGACGACGCTGCTCAACGGGCTGCGCGCCACCGGCGGGCGCTACGGGATCGAGTCGATGTGCGTCGCCGGCGGCCAGGGGCAGGCGATGCTCGTCGAGCGCTTGTGATTGCGCTGCGGCGGAGCGGTTATCTGAAGAATTCCTGAGATCGCACACCCTCCCTCCGTTTTCCGGGTGGCCGTCCGGGTATGGTGTGCACACTTCAGACCCGTGCCGTGGGGACCGGCGCGCGAACGGGGTCTGAGCAACGGGGCACATTCCGCGTGAACAATCCGGTCATCGACCCCAACCCAGGCTTGGACGCCGCCGAGCAACGCCCACCACAGCAGCCCGCGGTGTGGCGCGAGCGCCTGGCCCCGTACGCGACCCCATGCCTGTGGCGCAGCGGTCTCGTGCTGCTCACCTCGGTCGTCACATACTTCGCGGTCGAGATCGGGATGGTGCTGTCGGTCCACCACGTCGGGGTCTGGCTCACGCTGCTGCTCGCGCCCGTGAGCGCCGCCTTCCTGCTGCGCACCTACATCGTCTTCCACGACTGCGCCCACGGCTCGTTCCTGCGCTCGCGGCGCGGCAACCTGTGGCTCGGGCGGGTGATGGCGACGATCGTGCTCACCCCGTTCGCGCGCTGGCGCCACGAGCACGCCATCCACCACAACACGGCCGGCGACCTCGACAAGCGCGGGATCGGCGACGTGCCGCTGCTCACCGTCGCCGAGTACATGGCGCGCTCGCCGCGCAGCCGCATGGAGTACCGGCTGTTCCGCAATCCGCTGATCATGTTCGGGCTGGGACCGATGGTGGCGATGATGATCGGCCCGCGGCTGATCGGCCGCGACGCGCCCGCGCGGATGCGGCGCAGCGTGCTCTGGACCGACGCCGTGCTCGCCGTCATCTTCGGGCTGCTCGGGTGGTGGCTCGGTCCGGTCACGCTCGCGCTCGTCTGGACGCCCCCGGCGCTGATCGCCGGCGCGGCGGGCGTGTGGCTGTTCTACGTCCAGCACAACTTCGAGGGCGCCTACTGGCAGCGGACCGACGGATGGGGCTACGCCGACGCGGCGCTGCAGGGAAGCTCGTTCCTGAAGCTGCCGCGCCCACTTCAGTTCGCGACCGGCAACATCGGCTTCCATCACGTCCATCACCTCAACGTGCGCATCCCCAACTACAACCTGGAGCGCGCGCACGTGGAGAACACCGTGTTCCACAGCGTGCCCGTGCTCACGGCCCTCGAGGGGATGCGCGCGGTGCGCCTGAAGCTGTGGGACGAGCAGCGCGGGCGGATGGTGACGTTCGCCGAGGCCAACGCGTGGGCCGCGCGACGGGCGGCGCTCAGCGGACGGTGATCGTCCGCCGGACCGTGACCTGCGGCGCGTAGCCCGCAGCGCTCGGCACGAACTGGAGGATGTACCTGTGCCTGCCGGTCGGCTCGCCGGTCGCGGTCATCCGGAACGTGCCGGTCTTCTCGTTGGGGCGGGTCTGGGAGCCGTTGAAGCTCAGCTGCTCGGGACCGGCCTTCGTCTGGCGGTAGAGGATGAGTGAGGCGGCGCCGCCGTTGAGCGACGGGCGCGGGCGGATCGTTCCCGCGATCGCGATCTTGCCGGTCGCGATCTGGCGAGCCTGCGTGATCCTGATGGCCGGGACCGCCGGCGTGGCGGTGACCGCCGGAGAGGTCGCCGTCGCCGCGCCGGTCGTGTCGGTCGCGGTGACCGCGCACTGGACGCCGAGGCCGACCCAGGTCGCGCGGACCCGGAGCGTCTGGGCGGTCCCGATCTGGAGGTTGCCGTCGGCGAGGTGCCACGCGTAGGTGAACGAGCCCGCCCCGGCCGACCAGGTGCCGTTGTTGCAGGTGAGCGTCGAGCCGTACGCGCTCGTGCCGGTGATCGACGGCAGCGTCGCCGCGGTGGGGAGGGCGGACGCCTGGGTGGCGCAGACGCCGCAGGCGCCGATCACGACGCCGGACGTCAGAAGCGTGGTGAGCCGTCGGGCCACGCAGCGCAGCGTAGCGGTGATCGACGGCCGGCGCGGTCGTCAGGTGGGCCGTGACAGCGAGATTGCGAACAGCTCCTCGGGATCGGTGAGGAGCTCTGCGAGCTTCAGTCCCGAGGCCTCGAGGTCGCCGCGCACCCGTGCCGGGGTGAACTTCGCGCTGATCTCGGTGCGCAGCTCCTCGCCCGCGGCGAACTCGACGTGCAGGTCGAGCGCGGCCAGGTACGCCGAGCACGGCCGGGTCGCGCGCAGGCGCATCTCGACCCACTCGTGGCGGCGGTCGTAGAAGGCGACGTGCTCGAAGGCGTCGACCGGCAGGTCGCCGTCGAACTCGCGGTTGAGCACGCGCAGCATGTTGCGGTTGAACTCGGCGGTCACCCCGGCCGCGTCGTTGTAGGCGGCCTCGATCACCGCCGGATCCTTCACCAGGTCGGTGCCGAGCAGCAGGTGGTCGCCGGCGGCCAGCAGCGAGCCGATCCTGGTGAGCACCGCGCGCCGGGTCCCGGGCGGGAAGTTGCCGATCGTGCCCCCCAGCAGCGCGACCAGCCTCGGGGTGTCACCGGCGCGCCCGACCTGGTCGAGGTCGCGCTCGAAGTCGCCGACGACGCTCGTGACCTCGAGCCCCGGATAGTCGGCGGCGAGCGCGCCGGCGGCGGAGGCGACGACCACCTCGGAGACGTCGAGCGACACGTAGCGGCGCAGCGTCCCGGCCGCGCGCATCGCGTCGAGCAGCACGCGCGCCTTGGTCGAGGCGCCCGCGCCCAGCTCGACGAGCTCGCCGGCGCCGGTGCGGACGACGATCTCCCCGGCGCGGTCACGGAGGATCCGCAGCTCGGCGCGCGTCGGGTAGTACTCGGGCTGCTCGGTGATCGCGTCGAACAGCTCCGAGCCGCGAGCGTCGTAGAGGTACTTGGGCGGCAGCTCCTTGAACGGCTTGGTGAGGCCGTCGAGCACGTCGTTGGCGAACGCGTCTTGCGCGCGCTCCTCGGCGGGCGGGGCGTCGAGCTCGGCCATCGCGCGCTCAGGCGTCCCCGGCGAGGCGCAGGCCGGCGAAGATCTGGCGGCGCTGCGGGAAGTCCCAGTTGCGGAACGGTACGGTGGCGACCCGCGCCCGCGTCGCCCACGACCCGCCGCGCAGGACCCGGTACTCGTCGCCGAAGAACACCTCGGAGTACTCGCGATACGGATAGGGGGTGAAGCCCGGATAGCCGCCGAACGCGCTGCTCGTCCACTCCCAGACGTCGCCGAGCATCTGCTCGCATCCAACCGGGGAGGCCGATCGCGGCAGCGAGCCGGCGCGTACGGTCCCGCCGGAGAGCTGGTCGAGGTTGGCGTGGATGGGAGCCCCGCCCGCCACCGTCGGCTCCTCACCCCACGGCCGCGGGAGCGTAGCGCCGGTCGCGGGGTCCCAGCAGGCCGCCTTCTCCCACTCGAGCTCGCTGGGCAGGCGCAGCCCGTGCGCGGTGGCGAACGCCTGCGCCTCGTGGAAGCTGACGTGGATGACCGGGCGGGCCGGGTCCAGCGGCTCGCGCCGTCCGAGGCGCCGCTCGTGGGTGAGCTCCGGGGTCCAGGCGGCCGGCCGGCCGGCCTGCCCTCGCTCGCGCCAGGCCCAGCCCTCGGGCGACCACCACTCGCGTCGCATGTAGCCGCCGGCCTCGATCCACTCGCGCCAGTCGCCGTTGGTCACCGCCAGGCGGCCGATCCGGAAGGCGGGCACCTGCGCCCGGTGACGGGGCCGCTCGTTGTCGTAGGCGAATCCCTCGGCGGGGGCGCCGATCTCGCACGGCCCCGCCGGGACCTCGATCAGCTCCAGGCCGGACGGGGTCCCCGCCGGGACGAGGCCGGCGGCGGGCACGACGGGCTCGAAGCCGGCCAGCCCGGCGAGCTGCATCGTCTGCAGCATCGTCTCGGTGTGCTGGTGCTCGTGGCGGACGATCAGCTCGACGATCGTGCCGTCGCCGGGGCCGCGCTCGGCGAGCACCTCGGCGGTGCGCCCGCGGACCTCGGCGAGATAGTCGCGGGCCGCGCGGGGCCCCAGGTGGTCGAGGTCGCCGCGGCCCGCCCGCGGGGTCTCGAACGCATCGTAGGTCTCGGCGAGATCCTCGCGCAGCAGCGGGCGCCCACCGTAGCGGTGCACGATCCACAGGTCCTCGAACGCGGCGATGTGCCCGAGGTCCCAGACGAGCGGGCTCATCAGCGTCGAGTGGACGCGCTCGAGGTCTTCGTCGGAGAGCCCGGCGACGAGCGCAAGGGTCCGCTCGCGGGCCTCCTCCAGCGCGATGAGCGGCGGAGACGGGACCGGCTCGCCGAGCTCCACAGCCACGCTCATGGCGCGCGATGAAAGCAGCGCGAGCCCGGGCCGCGCTGAATCGCTTCAGGCTCGCTCAGCCCGGTCGCTCAGGCGCGCAGCGCGTAGCGCAGGTACAGCGAGTCTCCCTGCCCGAGAACCCACTGCAGCTCAAGGCCGCGGGGGACCTGGCCGGCGATCGCGCGGGTGATCGCGGGACCGTCGCCGCCCACGAGCAGCGGCGCGAGGGTGAGGAACAGCTCGTCGCAGAGCCCGGCCGCGACAAGCTCGGCGAACAGCGACGGGCCGCCTTCGCACAGCAGCAGGCGCACGCCGTGGGAGGCGCGCACGTCGGCGAGGACCGCGGCCAGGGTCAGCCCGGCGGGGTCACGGCGCTCGACGTGGACGGTGGCCGCGCGGTCGCCGAGCGCGACTTCAGCCCCCGTGTAGACGATCACGGTCGCGTCGGGCTCGTCGAGCAGCGGGATCTCCGGGACGTGGCCGGAGCGGGTGATCGTCACCAGCGGCGGTTGCGGCGACAGGCCGAGCCGCTCGCGCAGCGCGACGACGCCCGGTTCCCGCGCGAGCCGGCCGTAGTGCTCGGCGCCGATCGTGCCGGTTCCCGCGAGCACCGCGTCTGTGCAGCTGCGCAGCGCCCGGAAGACCCGGTGGTCGCCGTCGTCGCCCAGGCCGGTCGAGGTGCCGTCGACGCTCGCCCGGCCGTCGGCGCTGGAGATGAAGTTGGCCACGACGTAGGGCCGGCCGTCACGCTCGTGGCCGCGGAGCGTCCCGGGATGAGCTCGATCGGGTCGACCGGATCGGCGGGATCGGGGTACAGGCGGCGCATCGATCGGAACTGTAGGCTGGCCGCACGATGGCCGCCCGGACCTCCAAGCCCGACCGCAACCTCGCGGTCGAGCTCGTGCGCGTCACCGAGGCGGCGGCGCTCGCCTCCGCGCGGATGATCGGGCGCGGCGACAAGGAGGGCTCCGACCAGGCCGCGGTCGACGCGATGCGCGCGATGCTCGACACCGTGTCGATGGACGGCATCGTCGTCATCGGCGAGGGCGAGAAGGACGAGGCGCCGATGCTGTTCAACGGCGAGCAGATCGGCGACGGATCGCCGCCGCAGGTCGACATCGCCGTCGATCCGCTCGAGGGCACGCGCCTGTGCGCGCTCGGGATGCCCAACGCGATCTCGGTGATCGCGCTGTCCGAGCGCGGGACGATGTTCAACCCCGGCCCGGTCTTCTACATGGAGAAGATCGCCGGCGGCCCGGAGATCGCCGACCTGCTGGACCTCGATCGCCCGCTGTCGCAGACGCTGCAGCTGATCGCCGAGCGCAAGAACCGCGACATCCGCGACGTGATGGTCGTGATGCTCGACCGCGAGCGCCACCACGAGGCGATGCGCGCGGTGCGCGAAGCCGGAGCGCGCGTGCGGCTCATCACCGACGGCGACGTCGCCGCCTCGCTGCTCGCGGTCTCCGAGAACTCGCCGGTCGACCTGCTGTGGGGGATCGGTGGCACGCCGGAGGGCGTCATCTCGGCGGCCGCGATCAAGTGCATCGGCGGCCAGTTGCTCGGGCGGCTGTGGCCGCGCGACGACGAGGAGCGCCACGCGGCGGTCGCCGAGGGCTACGACCTGGAGCGCGTGCTCACCTGCGACGACCTCGTCCAGGGCGACGACGCCTTCTTCTCCGCCACCGGGGTGACCGACGGCGACGTGCTCCAGGGAGTCCGGTACCACGGCGACAGCGGCGCGTCGACGGAGTCGCTGGTGATGCGCTCGCGGTCGGGCACGGTGCGGCGCATCTACGCGCGCCACGATCGCCGCAAGATGCGGGCGATCGGTGTCAGCTACAGCTGATCCGGGCTCGCCGGTCGGGCTCGGTCATCGCCCGGCCAAGGTGCCGATGCGCGAGACGTCGAGCCGGAGGTTGGCAGCGAGCGCAGGAACGAGTGCGTGACGAGCACGTGCAGGAGCGACTGGGTCATCTCGTACACCGGGGTGGAGAAGCCGGCCGCGATCGCCGGATAGAAGTTCGCCACCCCGACCTCGATCTTCACCTGAACGCGGCGCTCGTCCTCGGCGGCGGGCAGGCGGCGCACGTCGAGCGACAGCCAGCCCGAGCCGCGACCGCCGCGGGCGACGAGCAGCCCGTCACGGATCCGCCAGGTGACCGTCCCCCGGTCGCGCTCCAGCTCGTAGCGGGGGACGTCGAATCGCAGCAGCGTGAGCGGCCGCGCGAGGAGCACGACCGAGCGGGAGTCCTCGCCGTAGACGACGCGGATCAGGCCGAGCGTCACGCGCGTGAGGAAGCGCCAGTACGTGCGCCCGAGGTTCTCCAGGTTGGGCGCGGCCCAGAGCCGATCGAGGTCCTCGGCGTCGAGCGTGAGGACCGCCGACTGGACGGAGTGCACGCCGCCGTCGTGGGCGATCACGGTCGAGTGCGGCGGCGACACGATCACCGCGCGCGCGGGCCGGCCGCGCCCGCGCCCGCGCCGCGTGCGGCGCCAGGCCGCGACGGCGGACGCGAGCACGGCGATCAGGACGAGCGGTACGGGCATGGGAGCGCGATTGTGGCCGGTGGCGGCGGCCACGGTCGGGGCGGCCGCCTCAGGCGGACCCTACCCGCGGGCGGCCGCGGTCAGCGGGCGAGCGCCTCGAGCGTCACGACCGCGCCCGGCTCCAGCTCGCCCTCGCCGGCCGGGATCATCGCCAGCGCGTCGGCGGCGAGCAGCGAGCTGAGGATGTGCGAGCCCTGCGCGCCGGTCGGCCGCGCGACGAGCGTGCCGTCGCGGGCGGCGCGAGCGTGACCCGGACCGCCTGGTCGCGCCCCGGATTGCGGCGGACAAGGACGCCGAGGCGGGCGTGGCGGTGGGGCGGCGCGGCGCGCGACCGCACTGCAGCGCGGCGAGCGCGGGAGCGACGAACAGCGAGAACGTGACAACCGCCGAGACGGGGTTGCCGGGGAGCCCGAAGACGAGCGTGTCGCCCGCGGGACGCCGAACCAGGTCGGCTTGCCCGGCTGCAGCGCGACGCGCCAGAAGCAGCTCCTGCACGCCAGTGCGGCGAGTGCCGGCTTGACGTGATCGTGCGGGCCGACCGAGACCCCGCCGGAGAGGACGACGACGTCGGCGGCTCGAGCGCGTGGCGGATCGCGGCGGCCGTGCGCTCGGGGTCGTCGGGGATGTGGCCGGGCGCCAGCGCGAGCGCCCCGCACCGGCCGGCCAGCCCGACAGCATGGTCGCGTTGGAGTTGTGGATCTCGCCGGGCCCGAGCGCCGCGCCCGGCTCGCGCAGCTCGTCGCCGGTGCAGAGCACCGCGACCCGCGGACGGCGGGCGACGGTCAGCTCGGCGGCGCCGGCGGCGATCGCGGCGCCGAGCTCGATCGGGCCGAGCGGCGTGCCCGGCGTCAGCACGATCGCGCCCTCGGCCATGTCCTCGCCGGCGCCTCGGACGTGCTCGCTCGGGGGTGCCGGCGAGCGTGAGGATCGTGTCGCCGTCGAGCTCGACCTGCTCCTGGGGGATGACCGCGGTGGCCCCGGCGGGGATCGCGGCCCCGGTGGAGACGCGAATCGCATCGCCCGCGCGAGGCTCTCGTGCGCGGGCGCGCCCGCGCGCGACTCGCCGGCGAGGCGCAGGCGGCGCCCGGACTCGCCGGCGCGGATCGCGTAGCCGTCCATCGCCGAGCACGCGAACGGGGGGACGTCGGAGCGGGCGCGGACGTCCTCGGCGAGCACACGGTCCAGTGCCGCGGCCAGCACGACCGTCTCGGCGGCGAGCGGCCGGACGGAGTCGAGCACGAGCTGACGGGCCTCGGCGATGGAGATCAACGACACCGGATTTCCGAGCATATGCGGTATCCACGACCCGGCGGCCGCGGAGCCGACGGCCCGACGTGGTAGAGGCTGGCTGATGGCGCCGGATGCTCCTCACCGGCGGCCGGGCCGCCCGGTCGCCGACGCCCCGATCGAGAGCTGGTCGCGCACCCCGAGGAGGTCGCGCGCAGGCTGGATGCTCGCGCTGCTCGCACAGGTCGAGCGAGGCGCCGAGCGTCCTCGCCGACCGTTCACGCGCGACGGGCCGCGGGTCTGCGATGCCGCGCTGCGAGCGCTCGCCGAGGACTCCGACCTGCGCCGGTTGTGGCGTGACGGCGCGCTGTCGCCGCTCGTCTCCCGCGTCGGCGAGATGACGGGCTCGGCGTCCGCGGCACACGTGCTCAGGGCGGTCGACGCGCTCCACGACGTGCTGTGGACGGCGCTGCGCGGAGAGCTGCGCGGAACGGCCGACCCCGATCTGGTCGCCGACCTGGCGGCGCGGCTGACGCGCGTGTGCGCCCTGATCCGCGATGCCGGCCTCGTCCGGGCCGGCGGGGGGCCGGGGCTGGAGGCGGTGCGGCGGCCGGGCGGTCGTGGCGTCGGCCGGGGCGCGGCGTTCCAGGCGCCTCCCGCCGGTGGCGGCGGGGAGGAGCCGGCCGGGACGTCCGGGGCGGTCGCGGAGGAGCCCGTGCCCGAGTCGCCCGAGCCGCCCGCGCCCGCGGCCGAGACGCCCGCGGCCGAGACGCCCGCGGCCGAGGCGCGCGCGCCCGAGACGCCCTCGACCGACGCGCCCGCGCCGCAGGCGCCCGTGCCCGAGCCGCAGGCGCCCGCGCCGGAGCCCGGCGCGGGGGCGCCGCCGGAGGCTCGATCGGCGCCGCTCTGGGTCGGGGCGCTCACGGACGAGATCGAGGCGGCCAAGGCGGCGTTCGCGCCGCTGTCGCTGCTGCTCACCGAGTTGGAGGACGCGGACCGGATCACCGCCTCGGCCGGAGCCGAGCGGGCGGGGGAGGCGTTCGGCGAGTTCGCGCTCGCGGTGCGGCGCGCGCTGCGCCGCCAGGACATCCTCGTGCAGGAGAGCGGCTCGCGCGCGTGGGTGATCGCGCGGGAGACCGCGCGCGCCGGGGCCCACTCGCTCGGCGCGCGGATCGCGGAGTCGGTCGGAGAGACGCCGTCGCTGAGCGGGAGCCCGCTCGTCGCGAGCGTCGGGGTCGCGGTGCTGGGGGAGGACGGCGTCGACTGCGCACAGCTGATGGAGGCGGCGGAGGAGGCGCGCTTCGCGGCGTCCGCGCGCGGGATCGAGGTCTCGCGCCGGATGCGCTGACGGGCGCTCAGCGGAGCGCGAGCGGCGCGGAGAGCGCCGGGAGGGCCTGCCGCCGGCCCGGCAGCGCGATCGCGCCGAGCCACTCCGTGCCGGTCATCCCGAGCGCGGTCGCGGTCGCCGAGGTCAGGTCCCAGGAAGCGCCGTTGGCGTAGGGCCCGCGATCGATCACCGGCACGGTGAGCTCGCGTCCGCCGAACACGATCGAGACCTCGGTGCCGCACGGCAGCGTGCGGTTGGCGACCCCGAGCGTCGTGCGTCGCAGCCGGCCGCCGCAGGCGGTCCGCCGCCCGTAGAAGCCCGGCCCGTAGATCGTCGCGCGCGCGCCGCGATAGACCGAAACCCGCAGCGAGCTGGGGACGGCGGCGGCCGTCGCGGACGCGGCCGGGGTCGAGGAGCCGGAGAGCGCGACCGCGCGCATCGCGAAGCGACCGACCTGGGTGGTGTGCCAGACCGCCGTGAACGAGCCGTCGGGGGCGACCGTCGCGGTGACCGTCGGCTCCCACTGCCCGTGCGTCGCGTGGCCCTCCCGCTCGATCTGGATCGTCTGACCGGCCTCGGAGGCCGGCGCGGCGCCGGTGAACGAGAGCTGGTGGCGCAGCAGCGCCGAGGACTTCGTCTGCAGCGTGATGCCGTTGTCGGAGACCGAGACCGGCTCGGAGGCCGGCCTGGTGGACACCGGCGCGGCCGCGGTGGTCCCCGTCCCCGTCGAGCCGCCGCCGGAGAGCCCGCCACCTCCGCTTCCGGGCGCCGCGACGGCCGCCGAGGGCAGCGCGAGCGCGCAGGCGAGAACGAGCAGCGCGCGGGTCATGGGGCGTCCGTGGGGGCGGGTGGGCACGACGATTGGGTCTCTTTGGTCCGGCGTGATGCCTACGGGGTGAGCTGACGGGCTCGCGCCTTGATGGCGCTACGGACCGTTGCGGGCCCGATTCGCCCCGGCGAGGTCCTGGCGGACCCCGCAGTGGTTCCCCCGTCGGCCGTGTCCGGAGACGACGACCGCTCGGCGTTGGCGGGGCAGTCTACACATAACTCCGCCCGTCGTCAGGGGCCGCGGCCCGGGTCCGGGAGGTGGCGTCGGTTCCTACCGCCGGGGCAGGCGGGCGACGACGTCGCGCAGGGCCCGCGCCCCGGCCCGGAGCCCGATCTCGGTGAGCTCGGCCGCGGCCAGCACGACCGTCTCGAGTGTGCCGTGGTGCTCGGCCGGGGCCGGGACGCTCCGCCGCGGCGGAGGCTCGGCGGGCGCGCTCGGGGTGCGGGTGCGGTCGTTGACGGGCGGCTTCCTGGCCGCGGGCTTGCTTTGGCTTGCGGGCTTCTTGGCGCTGGCGGCGGGCTTCTTGGCGCTGGCGGCGGGCTTCTTGGCGGGCGGCGTTCTGGCGGCGGGCTTCTTGGCTGCGGGCTTCTTGGCGGCGGCGTTCTGGCGGCGGGCTTCTTGGCGGCCGGCTTCTTGGCCGCGGGCTTCTCGGCGGCCGGCCTGCCTGTGCCCTCGCCCGCGGGTCCGCGCTTCTCGCTGCGCCGGTGGGGCCGCCTGGAGGGCAGCGACCCGATCACGTCGCGCCGGCGTTCATCGCTCATGGCGCAATGATCGCGCACCGGGCCGGCCGCGTCCGTGCCATCGGTCGCACCCGGGGCGATTTCCCGGAATATGCGCGGCGCCGATCGAATCTGCGTCCACGTGGCCGGGCATTCCGTGAACCCGACTGAAACAACGCCCGACGATCTCGGTATATAAAGCTCCACACCTAACGCCGGGCGTGACGATCGGAGCCCCCGCCCGAAGTCGCCATCCGCCGAGATCGCCGGGAAGGACCCCGTCACCGCCGATTGACTTCAAAAAGTAAAGTGGCTATCATCGCCACGCACGGTTGAGTAGCGAGCCTACGCCCTGAGAGGGGTTCGTAGAGTCGAGTGTGCATCCAGCGCCGGCGCCGCTCAGGCGGCCCGCCAACGACGGAAACGGAACCTAGATGTCTGTTGCGGAACTGCAGGAACTCGAAGAGATCAAGGGACTGGTCAGCCGCGGCCAGCAGCTCGGCGTCCTGACGTTCTCGGAGATCGCCGGCGCGGTGTCCGAGCTCGATCTGGACGAGGCCGACGTCGAGGAGCTGCACGGGTTCCTCGAGCGCGCCGAGATCGAGCTGGTGGAGGAGGTCGACCCGGCACAGTCGGCCACCGAGGTCGAACGCGCGCCAGACAAGCGCGGCGGCCGCCGCAAGGCCAAGACGGCGCTCGATCTCAAGCCGGACATGACGACCGACTCGCTGCAGCTGTTCCTCAAGGACATCGGCAAGGTGCGCCTGCTCACCGCGCAGGAGGAGGTCGACCTCGCCAAGCGCATCGAGCGCGGCGACCTCGACGCCAAGCAGAAGATGGTCGAGTCCAACCTGCGGCTCGTCGTCTCGATCGCGAAGAACTACCGCAACCAGGGGCTGCCGTTCCTCGACCTCATCCAGGAGGGGACGCTCGGCCTCGTCCGCGCCGCCGAGAAGTTCGACTACCGCAAGGGCTTCAAGTTCTCGACGTACGCCACCTGGTGGATCCGCCAGGCGATCGCCCGCGCGCTCGCCGACAAGGCCCGGACGATCCGGATCCCGGTCCACGTCGTCGAGAAGCTGAACAAGATCGGGCGCGCGGAGCGCAAGCTGGTCACCGAGCTCGGACGCGAGCCGACCGCCGAGGAGATCGCCGAGGTCACCGGCATCGAGCCCGAGGAGGTCGAGTCGATCAAGCGCTCGGCCCAGGCGCCGGTCTCGCTCGAGAAGCCGGTCGGCGACGAGGAGGAGTCGGAGTTCGGCCAGTTCATCGCCGACGAGCGAGCCGAGTCGCCATACGAGCGCGCCGCCGAGATCCTCACCAAGGAGGCGCTGCGCGAGGCGCTGGAGAACCTTTCCTACCGCGAACGCCGCGTGCTCGAGCTCCGCTACGGGCTCGGCGGGGAGCACCCGCGCACGCTCGACGAGGTCGGCCGGACGTTCAACGTCACGCGCGAGCGCATCCGCCAGATCGAGAACCAGTCGCTCAAGAAGCTGCAGTCCCTGGCCGAGGCCCAGAAGCTGCGCGACGTCGCCTGAGCGGCGACGCCGTCCGCGGCCTGCCGTCCGCCCGCGGGTCGTATCGGCCTGCCGGCGGCAGGTCGTATGCTTGCCGCACGGCCCGGTCCGTCCGGGCCGTGCGATTCAGTACGCGGTCGACGCAAACATGAGAGGCTGGACCGGAGCCCCCCATGCCTCGCGTGCGGCCGTCGAGGCACGGATCGACCAGATCGTGGACGCCGGCCGTCCCCCGGGCCGGCTCGACGAATCGCCTGACATTGGTTTTACACGAGGTCCCTACGCTGCACACGATGTCCAGAACGAGACACTGCGAGATCCCCGCCATCGGCGCGCGCCGCGGCCGGCGCGTGATCGCGACGGCCGGGGCGATCGCCGGCGCCGCCCTGCTCGCGGCATGCGGCTCGAGCGGCCACTCCTCGGGCAAGAGCTCGACCGGCTCATCGTCCGGCGCGAGCGCGACGAGCGCCTCGAGCGGCAAGGCGACGGTGATGGTCGGCAAGGTCAACGGCTACGGGACCGTGCTCGTCACCGACGCCGATCAGCCGGTCTACATCCTCTCGAGCGACCCCGCCGGCTCGAGCAAGTGCTCGGGCTCGTGCGCGAAGACGTGGAAGCCGGTCACCGTGAGCGGCGCGCCGCACGCCGGCAGCGGCGTGAGCTCCTCGATGCTGTCCTCGTTCAAGCGAAGCGACGGCACCACGCAGGCGACGTATGACAAGCGTGCCCTGTACACGCACGCCGGGCCAGCCTCCTCGGCGGCCGGCACCGCCTCCGACGGCGGCGTCTGGTACCTGATCAACGCGAAGGGCAAGGTAGTGAAGTCGACGACCGCGGGCGGATATTGATCCTGCTCGCGTCCGCCACCGGAGCTTGCGCAGCTTCCCGATGATCGGCCGGACCGGGCTCAGACGTCGAAGCGCCAGTGCGCGACGACGACGCCTTCCGGCGTAGGACGACCGATGACCACCCAGACCCCGCCCGCCCCCGCCCCCGCCCCCGCCGCGCCCACCACACGGCGCCGCCGCTCGCGCATGGGGCTGCTGCTCGGGGTGTGCTGCCTGGCGCAGTTCATGGTCATCCTCGACCTGTCGATCGTCAACGTCGCGCTGCCCTCGATCCAGGCGGGCCTGCACTTCAACTCCGCCGACCTCAACTGGGTCGTCGACGCCTACGCGATCATGTTCGGCGGCTTTCTGATGCTCGCCGGGCGCTTCGGCGACACGTACGGCCAGCGCACCACGTTCTCGGCGGCGCTCGGCGTGTTCGCGCTCGCCTCGCTGCTCGGCGGGCTGGCGCCGACGAGCGAGGTGCTCATCCTCGCGCGTGCGATCCAGGGGTTCGGAGGGGCGCTGATGGCCGCCTCGTCGCTGGGCATCATCACCGCCAACTTCGCCGAGGGCTCGGAGCGGCGCCGCGCGATCTCGCTGTGGAGCTCGATGAACGGGATCGGCGGCGCGGTCGGCGTGCTGCTGAGCGGCGTCATCACCCAGTACCTGAGCTGGCGCTGGGTGCTGCTCATGAACGTCCCGATCGGGATCGGCGCGGTGTCGGTCGCGTGGTCGGTCGTGCCCGACCGCCGCGCCGCCAAGCGCCGGCGCTTCGACGTCGCGGGCGCGGTGCTGCTCACGTTCGGACTGCTCGTCGAGGCCTACGGGGCGGTCACCGCCGGCAATGACGGGTGGGGGTCGGCCGCCGCGCTGATCCCGCTGATCGGCGGCGCGATCCTGCTCAACTTCTTCCCGCTGCTCGAGCGCCGGGCGGCCGCGCCGCTGCTGCCGCCGGGCGCGTTCACGCGGCCCCTGCGGGTCGTCAACCTGATCGTGCTGCTGTTCAGCGCGGCGCTGTTCCCGATGTGGTACGTCGGCTCGCTCTACCTGCAGCAGGTGCTGTCGCTGTCGCCGGTCGACACCGGGCTGGTGTTCCTCGCGCCCGCGCTCGTGATCTTCGCCTGCGCCTCGCAGGCGGGCAAGCTGGTCGGGCGCGCCGGGGTCAAGCCGGTGCTCGGCGGGGGCCTGGTGCTGATGACCGGCGGTCTGCTCGCGCTCAGCCGGATCGGGTCAGGCGGCTCGGCGATCCAGTACGTGATGATCCCGACGATCCTCACCACGATGGGGATCGGCTTCTCGATCGTCCCCTCGACGATCGCGGCGACCCAGGCGGCGGACCCCGAGCGCGCGGGCCTCGCCTCCGGCCTGGTCAACACCGCGCGCCAGATCGGCGGCGGTCTCGGGCTGGCGGTGCTGATCTCGATCGCGACCCAGCACACGAGCCACCTGATCGGCTCGGGCACCGGGACCGAGCAGGCGCTCACCGACGGCTTCCGGCTCGGTTACCTGATCGCCGCTGGGCTCTGCGCCGTCGCCGCGGGGCTCACGTTCGCGTTCGTGCCCTCGACCGCCCATCGCGGGGCCCGTGCGCCGCTCGCGGTGCTCGGCGGCGCCGCGGTCGTGCTCGCCGCCTTCGCCGCGTTCGAGTTCGGCGTCCCCCGCACGCACGCCGCCCCGATCGGGCGTTGGGCGGCCGGCGGCGGACACGTGGTCGTTCGCCTCCGCGCCCGCGCTGCACCCGCCCAAGCTCACGGTCTACACCAAGCACGAGCTCGGCGGATACGTGATGACGGCGAACTTCTACGACGTCACCAAGCCACCGATCGTCGGGCAGAGCGGGCCGCTGGTGCTCGATTCGTCGCTGGACCCGGTGTGGTTCAGGCCGGTGCCGACCGACGACGTCGCCAACGACCTGCACGAGCAGAGCTACCACGGCAGGCCGGTGCTCACCTGGTGGCAGGGCAAGGTGACGGCGACCGGCCTGATCGACACGGGAGAGGACGTCGTCGTCGACCAGCACTACCGGACGGTCGCCCGTATCACCGGCAAGCAAGGCTGGGTGATCACCCTGCACGAGATGATCATCAAGGGGAACCTCGCGTTCGTCACGGTCAACAAGAACGTGCCGCGCAACCTGTCGTCGCAGGGCGGCGTCAACGACGGCGTGGTCGTCGACTCGGCGGTCCAGGCGTACAACCTGAAGACCGGCAGGCTGGTGGCGACCTGGGACGCGCTGAAGCACATCAGCCCGCGCCAGTCCCGGGTGCAGCCGCCGACCAACGGGTTCCCCTGGGACGCATACCACATCAACTCGATCAGCCTGCAGCCGCACGACAGGATGCTCATCTCGATGCGCAACACCTCGGCGCTCTACCTGGTGTCGATGAAGACCGGGCGTGTCATCTGGACGCTCGGCGGCAAGGACTCGGACTTCACGATCCCGGCCGCGGACCGGTTCTCCTGGCAGCACGATGCTCAGCTGCACCCCGGCAACCTGCTCACCGTGTTCGACGACCACTGCTGCGACATCACCGGGGCGGGCGTCTACCTGCCGGCCACCGGCCCCTCGCGCGGCCTGGAGCTCAAGCTGCACCCGGCCACCCACACGATCACCCCGGTCGCGCAGGACAGCCACGGCGTCACGTTCCACTCGGAGTACATGGGCAACATCGAGCGCCTGCGAGGCGGCGGCTCGTTCGTCGGCTGGGGCCAGGTGCCGTTCATCACCGAGTTCGACAAGCGAGGGCAGATCGTCTTCGACGGCGCGTTTCCCGCGCCCGACATGAGCTATCGCGCGTACCTCCAGAAGTGGGTCGGCAAGCCGCTCACCAAGCCGAGCGTCGCCACCCGCCGCGCGGGCGGTCACACCGACGTGTACGTGAGCTGGAACGGGGCCACCCAGGTCGCCTCCTGGCGGGTCGAGAGCGCGGCGGGCGCGAGACTCGCCGGAGCGCCGCGCCGAGGCTTTGAGACGACGATCCCGGTGAGCGGCTCCGCCCGTGAGATCAGGGTGCAGGCGCTGAGCGCATCCGGCAAGGCGCTCGGGACCTCGGCCACGATCGGAGCGGGCCGATGACGAACGGGCGGCGGCGATGAGCACGACCGACCAGCCGCCGCGGGGCGGCGACGCCGAGGACGACGTCGCGGTGCGTGACGAGTTCTCCGGGAGCGGGCGCGCGCCCGCCGGCTTCGAGCAGCCGGCGCCGCCGGCCGACGGGATCGGGGTGCGCGAGGACGAGATCCCGCGCCGACCGCCCGCGTCGCGCCAGCGTCCGCGAGCGGGGCGGACGACCCCGCCGCCCAAGCGCCGCGCGGGCGTCACCCGCCGCCAGTGGCTGCGCCGCGCGGTGGCGGGGTCGCTCGGGCTGTCCGCCGCGGGGCTCGTCGGCTACGAGCTGCATCCGTCGGACACGGCCGCGGGAGCCGCCGCGGAGACGACGAGGAAGCAGACCGCGCACGCGGCCGCGCAGTCGGGCGGAGACACGGCGGCGGCGGTCCAGACGTTCCTCACCCGGCCCGACCTCAAGCCGCCCACGGTCAAGGTGACGCACTTCTCCACCACCGACACGACCCCGGCGTACGTCGTGCTGACGGTCACCAACGTGATCGCCAGCGACGCGATCCAGCAGGGCCTGATGATGGTCGACCGGCAGGGGAGGCTGATCTGGTTCCACCCGGTCGGCGAGCCGCTGAAGCCGTTCAATCTCAACGTCTACAACGTGCGGGGGAAGTCCGCGCTCACCTGGTGGCAGGGCAAGCTGGCCAGCTCCCACGGCGTCGGCGCCGGAACGGCGATCGATTCCGGGTACGCCGAGATCCAGACGATCCACGCCGGCGGTGGCCTGCAGACCGACCTGCACGAGCTGACCGTCACCTCACGCGGGACCGCGCTCGTCACCGCCTACGAACAGAAGACCGCGGACCTCACCTCGATCGGCGGCTCGCGCCAAGCACCCGGTCTACTCCGGGCACGCCCAGGAGATCGAGCTGTCCAGCGGCAAGGTGCTGTTCGACTGGGCGAGCCTCGACCACGTCGCCGTCGAGGAGACGTACATGGGCAAGCCGGCCGGCAACGAGGTGCTCGACTACTTCCACATCAACTCGATCGGCGAGACCTCCGACGGCAACCTGCTCATCTCCGGCCGCAACACGAGCGCGCTCTACAAGGTCGACCGCTCCAACGGCCAGGTCCTGTGGCGCCTGGGCGGCAAGAAGTCGGACTTCAGCTTCGGCACCGACGCGGGCTTCCACTGGCAGCACGACGGACGGGCGTGGGACTCCTCGACCTACACGGTGTTCGACAACGGCGCCAACGGGTCCGAGAGCCGCTCGCGTGGCCTGCTGCTCAACGTCGACGAGTCGGCGGGGAGCGTCAGCCTCGTCCAGGAGTACCTGCACCCGGCGGCGTTCGTCTCGCCGGCGCTCGGCAGCGTCACGCGCCTGCCCGACGGGCGGATCTTCGTCGGCTGGGGCGATCAGCCGTACTTCTCGGAGTTCGACGCCACCGGCGCGATGCTGCTCGACGGTCAGCTTCCGGTCGGAGTGCGCTCCTACCGGGCGTTCACCGTCGACTGGGTCGGCAAGCCGTCCGGCAAGCCGGCGATCGTCGCCCGCCAGAACCCGGCCGGCGGCTTCGTGATCCGCGCCAGCTGGAACGGCGCCACCGAGATCGCCCGCTGGCAGGTGCTCGGCGGGCCGAGCCCGTCGCAGCTGGCCACGGTCGGCGACCAGATCTGGACCGGCTTCGAGACCGCCATCGCCGTCAACTCCGACGGCCCCTCCTTCCAGGCCATCGCGCTTGACTCGTCCGGCCACGAACTCGGCCGTTCGGACGTCGTATGACCGACAGATGCCCTGCTCTCACAGCCAAGGTTCCGGTGTCCACAGGGTTTCGGACACCTCAACTGGCCGGCGCCGCCGGCCACCGACAGAACGGGACAACCACATGAAAGTGATCGGAGCCGGACTGCCCCGCACCGCGACGTCCTCGCAGAAGCTCGCGATGGACGTCCTCGGGGTCACCCCCTGCTACCACATGCAGAACGTGTTCGCCGACCTCGGCGAGGTGCCGCGCTGGCGCGCCGCGCTCGAGGATCGGGAGGCGCTGCGCGACATCGTCGATGACTGCGAGTCGGTGATCGACTGGCCCGGTTCGTTCTACTGGCGCGAGCTGATGGAGATGTATCCCGAGGCCAAGGTGCTGCTGAGCGTCCGTGACGGCGCCTCGTGGGTGCGCTCGATGCAGAACACGATCTGGGGGATGCTGTTCGGCAGCGGTCTGCTGCGCCACATCACCCAGGTCCACTGCGACGTCGACCCGCAGTGGGCCGACTACATCGACATGATGACCGGCATGTGGGAGAAGGCCGGCCTCTCGAGCCCGACGATGTCGGCCGCTGACATGGAGAAGGCGTGCGACCGCTACACCGAGGAGGTCATCGCCGCGGTGCCGGCCGACCGGCTGCTCGTGTGGCAGATCACCGACGGCTGGGAGCCGCTGTGCGAGTTCCTCGACCTCGACGTGCCCGAGGTCCCGTTCCCGCACATCAACGAGTCCGCGGGCTTCACCGGCGGGATCGTGCGCGGCGGCATGGCGGCGATCCAGCGCTACCTCGGCGAGGAGACCGGCGAGTTCGAGGTCGCGCATCCCGGGGCGACCCGGGAGAGCGCCACCGCCTGATCGATCGCGTGACCGAGCGGGCCCGGGTTTGCCGGGCCCGCTTCAGTTGGTGAAGCATTGCGCTAGGATCGGGTGGAGGATGAGCTCGGGTGACACATGTCCGGTCTGCCGCACGGCCGAGATCGTGTGCGGGAAGTGGACGCTGTTGGTGATCCGCGACCTCGCGGACGGCCGCTCGCGGTTCTGCGAGCTTGAGCGCTCGCTCGCCGGGATCAGCCCGCGCACGCTGTCGCTGCGCCTGCGGGCTCTCGAGGAGGTGGGCATCGTGGAGCGCCAGACGTTCCCCGAGGTGCCGCCGCGCGTCGAGTACGTGCTCACCACCAAGGGCCGCGCGCTTGTCCCGCTGATCGAGGACATGCGCCATTACGGAGAGACCTGGCTGTCGGCCGAGTGCGCCGAGGACCTGGAGCTCGCCGGCGAGCCCGTCGCCGTCTGACCTGCTCGACGCGCAAGCGCTCGACCGCGTGAAGGAGCGCGGGCCGGGCCGACGAAACGTGGCGCGTGCGCAACGCCGCCCTGCACCGCCAGCTCGAGAGCTTCGCCGTGGACGCGAGCGCGATCCTTTCGACGCGCCTGGCGGCGGGGGAGGAGATGGGGTTCGAGCTGTGCGAGGAGGGTGGCCACGGCGGCGCCCAGCTGTACTGCTACCGGCCGCTCACCGCGCGTTTCATCCGCGAGCATCGCGGCGCGCTCGTCACGCTGCCGCGCCATCACCCCGCGGCGCGGCTGCTCGCCGAGTGCGAGACGCTCGACCTGTACCTCGCCGCCCACGGCGAGGTGCGCATCCCCGGCGATCGCCTCGGCCGCGCGACGGTCGCGCTCGAGCTGTTCCTGTGCGCGATGTACGCCGAGCGCAGCGAGTTCGGCTTCGAGCCCGCGCACTTCGAGGCCGCGTACGCCGAGCTCGAGCACACGGTCTATCCCGAGCGCGACGCGGTCACCGTGATCGCGCCCGTGCTCGGGGTCGCGCTCGACGACGGCACGACCGAGCTCACGCTCGGCGACGGCGTGTCGTTGATCCGCGGTGACGCGCTCGCCGGGGCGCCCCACGAGGCGGTGTGGGCGGAGGCGGGGGACGAGCCGGGCGTGCTCGCGGTGCTCGTCGTGCAGGACGAGCACCGCGGCGGCGCGATCGGCCTGGCCCGCACGCGCTTCCGGCGCCTGCTCAGCGCGCTGCGGCTGTTCGAGCGCGGCACCTACGCGCTCGGCCCGCTCGCCTGGACCCGCGCCGACGGTGGGCGCTGGCGCACGGTTCCGACCGGCGCGAGCGGGCGCCTGGGCGGGCCGCGGCTGCTCACGATCGTGCCCGCCGAGCAGGAGGACGAGCTGCGGGCGTTCTGGCGGCTCGTCGGGCGGCGTCGCGGCGCCGCCGGCGGCGGCGAGCTCGCCTGGGCGCTCGCCCGCTTCGAGATGGGATGCGAGCGCGGGGCGCCGCTGGAGGCGCTCACCGACCATCTGCTCGCGCTGCGCGCGCTGCTGGAGCCCGAAGGGCCCCAGAGCGGCCGTCTGGCCCAGCGGCTCGCGGTCATCTGCGCCCAGCCCGAGCAGCGGGCCGCACTCGCCCGGCGGGTGGCGCGGGCGATCGACCTCGAGCGCGCGGTGATCACCGGGATGACCGGCGCGACCGGCCTCGGCGGCGGGCGCGCGTGGCCGGGCGCGGAACGCGGCGAATCGGTCGAGACGCTCGTGGAGGAGCTCGCCGCCCACCTGCGCGCGATCCTCCGCGACGCGCTCTGCGGCCACCTCGACGCGGACCTGCGCTCCGTCGCCGACGAGCTGCTGGAGGAGGCCGCCGAGGAGGTGGCGCGGTAAACTGGACCGCGGACCGCTCCCCACTCGGCCTCCTCGCGAGGCTGGGAGTGTTATGCCCGCCAGGCACAACACGTAAGTCCTGGGGCTCCCAAGTAGTCAGGGGGAGCGCGATCTGCAGTCGAGCGGGCCATGGCCCGCTCGTTCTGTGTCCGGGGCCGGGACGCACTACGCTCGGCCGCGATGACCGAACCGGCGGGGCACTACCACGTCGAGCTCAAGTCGTTCCCGCACGTCGCGCGCGCCTTCAACCTCGACCGCGCGACGCTCGACGCGCGCTTCCTGCGGCCGTTCGCGGACGGCGAGCCGATCGACTACGACGATCGCCGCTGGCCGGCGGAGCGCACGAAGCTGACCGTGTTCGAGGGGACGGCGGTGAGCGACGGAACCCGCGGGCTCGGCCGCGGGTGGGGGGAGGTCACCGCCACGGCCGGGACGTCACCGACGCGGCGCTCGCCGCGATCCGGCGCGGCGCCGACGCGCGGCCCGAGCTGCAGGCGCTCCAGTCCGCGATCGCCGAGGTGGCGGCCGGCGAGGAGGGGATCGGGCTGTCCGACGCGGTCGCGCTCGCGGCCGCCGCGCATCCCGGGTGGCGGCGCCTCCGAGCAGCTGTCGCTCGCCGAGCAGGCGGTGTGGGAGATGCTCCACCGCGGTCGTCTGGGATGCTCGAGTCGGACGGCACGAGCCGTGCCGGCGGAGCGGTGGCAGCCGATCGTGCTCAGCTGGGCCGAGTGGGCGGGCGACGCTGGCCCGGTGCGCCTGCACGCGCTCGCGCGCGGCCGTGAGCGCGCTCGGCCGTCAGGCCACGACGTCCGCGATCATCCGCTCGCGCTCGGCCTCGGAGGCGAACAGGAAGGCCCGGACGCGCTGCAGGCCCGCGACGTCGTGGACGTCGCCGTCGAGCTGGGGGACGCGGATGATCGGCGGGCCGTCGCGCCGCCGAGCTCGGCGGCGAGCCGGGCGAGGTTGCGCCGGTCGCGCCGCGCGAGCACCTGGTCGTCGGCGAAGGTCGCGGCCACGCGCCCGGCGAGGATCGGCCGAGCCGGCCGCCGAGCGGCGTCGGCGCACGTCGGCGGGCTCGGCGTCGCCGAGCCGGTCGGGGTGGACGCGATTGACGACCGCGCCGGCGAACGGCAGCCCGGTGTCCTGCGAGCGTGCGCCGGAACCAGATCGCCTCCTCGATCGCCGCGCTGGGCCGCGGTGACGAGCAGGAACGCGGTGCTCGGCGCGTGCAGCAGCCGCTCGACGTCGGCGGCGCGCGCGCAGAAGTCCTCGGTCATGTCGCCGAGCAGCGCGAAGAACGTCGACAGGTCGCTCAGCAGGTCCAGGCCGGTGACCCGGCGCAGCGCCGCCGAGCAGCGGCGAGGCGCCGCGGCCGAGCACCCGCATCCCGATCCCGGTCGGGCCGGATGAGCGTGCAGCGCCGACCCCTCGAGGAACGAGGTGAGCCGGCCCGGGCGCCTCGAGGAAGTCGAGCGCGTTGCGCGAGGGCGGCGTGTCGAGCACGAGCAGGTCGAAGTCGCCCTCCTGCGCGAGCTCGTGGAGCTTGGCGATCGCGGTGAACTCCTGCGAGCCGGAGACGGCGCTCGAGAGCTCGCGGTAGACGCGGTTGCGCTTGATCTCCTCGGCGCGCTCGGGCGTCGGGGCGAGCCGCTCGATCAGCTCGTCGAACGTCCGCTTGGGGTCGAGCATCATCGCCCACAGCTCACCCTCGAACGTCCGCGCCGCAGCCGTCCGGGTCGACGCGGCGGGGCTCGTTCTCCAGCTCGTCGAGGCCGAGCGCGTTGGCCAGGCGCTTGGCCGGGTCGATCGTCACGACCGCGACCTTCGGCGCCGCGGCGGCCATGCCCGAGCGCGATCGCGGCCGACGTCGTCGTCTTGCCGACGCCGCCCGAGCCGCCGCAGACGCAGACGCGCGTGCCGTCGAGCAGCTCCGCGACGCTCCCCGCGGTCATACGACCCGCGTCCAGGGCGTCGGCGAGCGCGCGCAGGTCGGCCTCGCCGAGCGCCTCGCCGAACAGGAACGGCAGCTCGACGCCGGGCACGTCGCGCCGAGCCCTCGCGCAGCCGCGCGAGCTCCTCGCGCTGGGTCGCCGGCGCGCGCGTGCTCGGACAGCGCGGCCGCCAGCGCGGCCGCGCCGGCGGCGACCGCCCGGCCGTGCGCCGGTCGCAGCTGCGCGCCTCCGCGTCGCTGAAGCGCTCGGGCAGAGCGCGTTGACGAACACCGCGCTCGAGCTCCAGCCCGTCGGCGGCGAGCTCGTCGCGCAGCCACAGCGTCTCGTTGACCGGCATCTCCTCGGCGATGCAGACGGCGACGACCGCGGTGAAGCGGGTCGGCGACCGTGGCGGCGATCCGCTGCGCCGGGTCGGCGATCGGCCCGACGCGCGCGATCTCGGCGAACGTGCGCGGCGTGCGCAGGATCCCGACCCGTGCCCGGCCGCGGGCGAGTCGACGATCACCAGGTCGTACGGGTCCGCGCCGCCGGTGTGCCGCGCGAACTGGGCGAGCTCGTAGACCTTGCCGACGCTGAGCAGCTCCCGCATCCCGGGCGTCGCCATCGCGAACGCCTGGAACAGCCGGCTGGAGCCGAGCGCCTGGCCGAGCGCGCCGGTCTTGACCCGCAGGTACTCCTCCATCGCGGACTCGGGGTCGATCGAGATCGTGTAGAGGCCCTCGGCGAGCTCCACCTCCTCGAAGCCCTCGCCGGGCTGGGCGAACGCCCGCCGCACCCCGTCCTGGCGGGCGAGCTCGGCGACGATCGTGCGCCGTCCCTCCCGGGCCGCGCGCAGTCCGAGCGCGGTGGCGATCGTCGACTTGCCGACGCCGCCCTTCCCGGTGACGAAGATCAGGCGGCGGTCGAGCAATCCGGGCACGGCGCCGGGAACCTTAGAGCCCCAGACCCGCGGCCGGCGCCCGGGCACCGCGCCCGCGCCACGAGGCGAAGGATTTCTCCCCGAACCTGCGAATACAGGGCGCGTATGAGTCCTCGACCCATCGAAAGGCTGCACCGATGCAAAAGGTGATCGCACTCGCCAATCAGAAGGGCGGCGTCGCCAAGACGACGACCACGCTGAACCTCGCGGTGGCGTTCGCCGAGGAGGGCCACCGCGTGCTCTGCATCGACATGGACCCGCAGGGCAATCTGACGATGTCCCAGGGCATCGACCCCGACTCGCTCGAGACGTCGATGTACCACGTGCTCGTCAACCACATGCCGATCCGCGAGGTGATCGCGCATCGCGAGATCGACGTGGCCTGCGCCTCGATCGACCTCGCCGGCGCCGAGATCGCGATGGCGGCGATGATCGGCCGCGAGCGCTCGCTGCAGAAGGCCCTGAAGGCGGTCGCCGACGACTACGACTTCATCTTCATCGACACCCCGCCGAGCCTCGGGCTGCTCACGATCAACGCGCTCGACCGCGTCCGATCGGGTGATCGTCCCCGTGCAGTGCGAATATCTGTCGATGCGCGGTCTGCTGCAGCTCCAGGACACGCTCGAGATGATCCGCGAGAACCTCAATCCGAACGTGGAGATCGAGGGGATCCTGCCGACGCTCGTCGACCTGCGCACGCTGCATGCCCAGGAGGCGATCGACCTGCTCGAGGAGAACTTCGGCGACCAGGTCTTCGCCTCGCGGATCCGCCGGACGGTGCGCTTCGCGGAGGCGCCGGTGAAGGGCATGTCGGTGCTCAAATACGATCCCGACGGCATGGCCGCCCATGCCTACAGGCAGCTCGCCAAGGAGGTCCTCGCTCATGCCAACCGGTAAGCGCGCGTCGATGCGTGAGGGGCCGCTCGCGGACCTCTTCCGCAAGACCGCCGAGGACACCGATGAGCACAAGGCGGTCCCGCCCGCGAAGGCTGCGGCCCGCCCCGAGCAACCGCGAGCCGCCCGAGCACCGCCTGAGCTGACCCCGCGCGAGCGGTTGCGCACCGCGTTCAGCTCCGACATCCCGCAGGACATGCTCGAGCCCGCCGCGCCCGAGCCGGTCCCGGCGGACCTGCCCGACGTCTACGCCCGGACCGAGCGCGAGCTCGACGCCGAGACGGCGATCGCGGGTCGGCGGGACCGCATCGGCGGCCCGGTGCTGCGCGTCGTGGGCGTCGGCGGCGCCGGCGTCAACGCGATCAACCGGATGGTCGAGGCCGACATCGAGGGGGTGGACTTCCTCGCGATCAACACCGACCTGCAGTCGCTTCAGGTGTCCGCGGCCGACGAGACGCTGCACATCGGCGACTCGGTCACCCGCGGCCTGGGCTCCGGCTCCGATCCGGAGAAGGGCCGCGCCGCCGCGCGCGAGGAGTACGACCGGATCAAGGCGCTGCTGCGTGGCTCGGACATGGTGTTCATCGCCGCCGGCGCCGGCGGCGGCACCGGCACCGGCGCGGCGCCGGTGGTCGCCCAGATCGCCCGTGAGATCGGCGCGCTCACGGTCGGGATCGTCACCCGGCCGTTCCAGTTCGAGGGCTCGCGCCGGCGCGAGCAGGCCGAGACCGGGATCGCGGCGCTCGGCGCCGAGGTCGACACGCTGATCGTCGTCCCCAACAACCGGCTGCTGTCGGTGCTCGACCGCGGCGTCTCGATGGTCGAGGCGTTCCGCGTCGCCGACGACGTACTGCGCCAGGGCGTGCAGGGAATCTCGGACCTGGTCACGTTGCCGGGCCTCATCAACCTCGACTTCGCCGACGTGCGCACGATCATGTCCGACGCGGGCAGCGCGCTGCTGGGGATCGGGATGGGCACCGGGGAGCGGCGTGCGATCGACGCCGCCGAGCAGGCCGTCGCCTCGCCCCTGCTGGAGACGAGCATGGAGGGCGCCCGCTCGATCCTGCTGTCGATCACCGGCGGCGAGGACATCTCGCTGTGGGAGGTCAACGAGGCCGCCAAGGCGGTCGCGGAGGCCGCGCACCCGGACGCGAACATCATCTTCGGAGCGATGGTCGACGACCGGCTCGAGGACCAGGTGTGGGTGACGGTCGTGGCCACCGGCTTCGGCGACTCCCACCGGCGGCGCGCGGAGGACCCGTTCGCCGCGCCCCGCACCGAGCCCGCGCGGCCGGTCGAGCGGATCGCCGGCGGCGGCGATCGGTCGCGAGGGTTCCGCGAGCCTGAGGGCGAGCCGCGGGTGAGCCGCGTCCGCAGCGAGACCCCCGAGTTCGACGTGCCCGAGTTCATCCCTCGCAGGTAGGCGCTCTGACGCCATGAGCGGCGCGCGTGGCGTGGTGGCCGCCGGCCACGCGGAGAGCGCCCGCGCCGGGGCCGAGGTGCTGCGAGCCGGCGGCAACGCCGTCGACGCGGCACTCGGCGCGATGCTCGCGGCGATCACCTGCGAGCCGCTGCTCACCGGCCTGGGCGCCGGCGGATACATGCTCGTCGCCGGCGAGCGGTCCGAACCGGTGCTGCTCGACTTCTTCGTCGAGGCGCCGGGCCGCGCCGCGGGCGCGCCCGGCCCGGTCGGCGAGCTCGTGCCGGTCGAGGTGTCGTTCGGCGACGCCGTCCAGACGTTCCACGTCGGTCCGGCCTCGGCAGGCACCTACGGCTTCCCCGCCGGCGTGTGCGAGGCGGCGCGCCGGTTCGGCACCGTCCCGCTCGCCGAGCTGACGGCGCCGGCGGCCCGGCTGGCCCGTGACGGCGTCCCGCTCTCGCCCGAGCAGGCCCACATCGTCGAGATCCTCGGGCCGACCGTCCTCTCGACGCCGGAGTCGGCCGCGCTGTTCGCGCCCGAGGGCCGGCTGCTCGGCGCCGGCGACCGCTTCCGCCAGCCCGAGGTCGCCGACGCGCTGGAGCGGCTCGGGCGCGAGGGCGCGGCGCCGTTCTACACGGGCGACGTCGGCGGGGCGATCGCCGACTGGCTGGCGGCGCGCGGCGGCCTGGTGAGCTCCGCCGACCTCGCGGCCTACGAGGTGGTCGCCCGCGATCCACTCCGCGTCCGCTACCGCGGGCGCGAGGTGCTCACCAACCCGCCGCCCTCACCGGGCGGGCTGCTGCTCGCGGCGGCGATGGCCGCGCTGGACCGTGCGGACTCGCCGCCGCCCGTGACCGCGCTCGCGGAGGCGATGGCGTCCGCCCAGGAGGCCCGGACAGCCGGCTTCCTGGAGGGGCTGTCGCAGCCGGGCTTCGCGCGCAGGTTCCTCGCCGAGGCCTCCCGCCTCGGCTCGACGACGCACGTCTCGACGCTCGACGCGCGCGGCGGCGCCTGCTCGGTGACCTGCTCCAACGGCTCGGCCTCGGGCGTGATCGTGCCCGGCAGCGGGATCCACCTCAACAACATGCTCGGCGAGTCCGACCTCAACCCCGGCGGGTTCCATCGCCACCCGCCCGGCCGGCGGATGCCGAGCATGATGTCGCCGACGGTGCTGCTGCGCGACGGCCGCCCGGAGCTCGCGGTCGGCAGCGCCGGGTCGGCCCGGATCCGCTCGGCGATCCTGCAGACGATCGTGCGCTGCGTGGACGAGCGCATGGGAGCCCAGGAGGCGGTCCGGGCGCCCCGCTTCCACTACGAGGACGGCGTCGTGTTCGCCGAGCCGGGGATCGACGTGGCCGCGCTGGAGTCGGCCGGGTGGGCGGTTCGCCCGTTCCGGGCCCCCAACCTGTTCTTCGGCGGCGCGCAGGCGGCCGAGCGTGCCGGCGACGGCTCGCTCAGCGGCGGTGGCGATCCGCGGCGCGGCGGCGCCGCGGTCGTCGTCAGCTGAAGCGGACCTTGCCGTTGGACCGCGCCCGCGCCTGCGCGCGATCCACGAAGTCCAGCCGCTTGGTGGCGGCGCGGAACAGCCGTGCCACGAGCCGCATCCGCGCGTTCTCGGAGCGCAGCTCCAGCAGCCCCTGCTTGGCGTCGGCGCCGAAGTCGACCGTCGCGGCCATCCCGTAGGCGTCGAGCTCGGACAGCTCCGCCTCCTCGGGCCGGCGGTCGGTGGCCCGCTGCACGAGCGCCGCGTAGATGTCGCGGGCGCCGCTGGCGGCGGCCTCGTCGAGCGCCTCGGGTTCATCGTCGAGGAACTCGACGATCCCGGCCGGATAGGGAAGGTGGCTCTGGCGCTCGACGATCCGGAACGGACGCTCGCCGCGCACGACGATGTTCGCGCGGCCGTCCTCCATCCGCTCGAGCACCTTCTCGATCGTGCAGGCGCAGCCGATCTCGCGCAGCCCGTCGTCGGCCATCCAGACGACGCCGAAGTCGCTGGAGTGCTCCAGGCAGTACGCCATCATCTCCTGGTAGCGCTGCTCGAAGATGTGCAGCGGCACGAGCTCGGAGGGCAGCGCGACGAGTCCCAGCGGGAACAGCGGGAACTCCTCGTGGAGCGCGCCGGTCATCCGGATCCGCGGCGCGCGGTGATGAGCAGGTTGTAGAAGATCGCGGGCGGCAGCCGGGGCTCGAGCAGCGCCCGGTCGAGCCGCTGCAGCAGCAGGTAGCCGTGGAACGCGTACTGGCGCCACAGCATCGGGACGTCGTCGGGGTCGGCCGTGGCCTCGAGCGCGCGGTTGAACCATCCGAACCAGTTGGCCGCGAGCTCCTCGCCGCGGACCTTGACCGACTCGAAGCCCGCCTTGCGCGCATGGCGGGCGAGGTCGCCGGGATCGAAGGCATGGATGTCGACGAACCGCTCGAGGGCGTGGTCGGCGAGGCGCAGGGCGCCCGGGCGGGCGTCGTCCGCCGCGGGCGCGGGCGCGGCGCCGAGCAGCCGCCGCCAGATCGGCGCCACCAGGACCGCGCCCCGCTTCGGCAGCGCCGCGATCCGGTCGCCCACCCGCGAGGGCTCACCCGCGAACACGATCCGCCCTCCGGGCCGCAGCACGCGATGGAACTCCGCGAATGCGTGGCGCAGGTTGGGCAGGTGGTGGAGAATCGCGTGGCCGAGCACGAGGTCGAAGCTCTCGTCGGCGAACGGCAGGGACTCCGCGTCGGCGCGCGCGGTGCGGACGTCGAGCCCGAGGCGCTCGGCGTTGGCGGAGAGCGTCGCCAGCATGCCGGGCGAGATGTCGGTGCAGGTCGCGCGGGTGACGATGCCGGTCCGGAGCAGGTTGAGGCTGAAGTAGCCGGTGCCCGCGCCGATCTCCAGCGAGCGGTCGTAGCCGAGGTCGAGCTCTGAGCCGAGCAGCTTGCGCAGCTTCCCGAGCACCTGGCCCTGGCCGATCTCGCCGAAGTCGATGCCCCATTTCGCGTCGTAGCCGTCGGCCGCCGCGTCGTGATACCGGGTGTTGACGTCCCGGATCTCCTCGGCGGTGGTGGGCGCGCTCATCTCGGCGCGGACATTAGCCTCTCGATGCAGATGACGAGCGACCTCTTCGTGCAGCAGGATCAGCCCCCGGGGGTGCCGCCGCTGGCGCTCACCGGCGAGCGCACGCTGCCCGATGTGCCGGCCGAGAACTACTGGTTCCAGCGCCATCTCGCCGTCTACGAATGGATCGGCGCGCGCGTGCTCGGGGCCCGCGTCTGCGACATGGCCTGCGGGGAGGGCTACGGCTCCGCGGTGCTCGCGCGCGGGGCGGCGTCGGTGGTCGGCGTCGACGCCAACCCGGAGGCGTTCGAGCACGCCCGGCTGCGCTATCGAGCCGACAACCTGCGCTTCGAGCGCGGCCCCGTGCAGAGTCACGGGGAGCCGGGGAGCTTCGACGAGGTCGTGTTCCTGCAGACGATCGAGCACGTCGAGGATCCGGCGGCCGTGCTCATGCACATGCGCTCGCTGCTCACCCCCGGCGGGGCGCTCTACGTGAGCACCCCCAACCTGCTCACGATCGCGCCGCCCGGCGCCGAGAAGTCCGGCAACCCGTGGCACATCCGCGAGTACCGCGCGGCGGAGTTCAAGGCGCTGTGCCGCTCGGTGTTCGGCCGCGTGCAGCTGCTCGGCCTGCATCACGCGCGGCGGCTGTGGCTGCACGCGGTCGCGCTGCGCTGGGGCTGGGACGCGGTCCACGCGCGGCTGCGGATCACCCGGCCGTTCTACGAGCGCTTCATCCCGTCGATCACCGCGCGCGACTTCGCACTGCGCGAGCGCGACCTCGACGGCGCGCTCGACTTCCTGGCGATCTGCCGCACGTGATGAGCCGGACGTGATGGGCCTGGTGTGATGGGGGCGCGCAGCGACGGCGGCGACCCGGGGCGTCCCCGCCCGGCGTGGCGGCGGCGGCTGCGACGGCCGTGGGTGCCGGCCGTCCTGCTCATCGTGTTGTTCGTGCTGATCGCGGTCGTGCCGCGCCACTCGCTGCAGTCGCGCACGCTGCCGCCCGGCCGCTGGGGCGCGACGATCAGGTGCCTGGAGCGCAACACGAGCTTCCGGGTGACCGCGTACGGGACCGACCGCGCGCCGGAGCGGACGACGACCACGATCGCGGTGCAGGCCAACCTCGGACACCAGACGCTCGCCGAGCTGCGCCGGACGGCCGGCGCCGCGGCCGCCCGCGCGATCGTGCGCGCCAACCGCTTCGGCGAGCTGCGCCGTGCCGACTACCGCACCGATGGGCCGATCGTGTGGGCGTTCGTCGAGAGCGGCGGGCCGCCGAAGTTCGCGTCCGACTCCGGGGAGCGGACGCTGATCGACACCTGCGTCGGCAACCCGCGTTAGCGGGCGCCCGAGACGGTCACCGGGAGCCCGCGGCGGCGGATGCGGACCGGCGCCCGGACACACCGTGTTTGACAGGCGCGTTCGGATCGGTCTACCGTGCGCGCACGCCGATGCCGCACCCGGCCCGGAGGCGGACGCGGATCACGATGGAGTCGCGGGACTCAGCATGAAGTCGCACCTCGCCGCGGCGGCCGCCGCGATCACGGCGCTGTCGCCCGCTCCCGCGCTCGCCCGCTCGGCCGCCACCGCCACCGCCACGTCGCGGTACGCGCCGTATCTGGTGGCGCCCGGCGACCTGCCGGGCCTCAACCCCGGCACGATGTCCGTCGCTCGCCTTACCAGGCCGACGCTGAGGGTCGTGTACGGACAATCGGTGGCCGAGTGGATCCGCTCCCACGGGTTCACCGGCGGAGCGGCCGAGGACCCGCGATTCAACGAGCCGGGCGTGAGCCGCCCGTACACCGGCGAGGTCCAGGCGGCGGTCGTCTCCTTCCGGCGCGCCGACGCCGCGACGGTCGCCGCCGCCCGGTTCCTCGCGTTCAACGAGGCGGTGTCGGGCTCCCGCCACCGGCCGCCGTTGCGGGTCCCGCACGTCCCCGGCGCGAGGCTCGTCGTCGAGTACGGCAGGCACACCGGCGGGACCGCGTCTCATCCCGCCGCCGCCGCGGTGATCTGGACGGAGGGCCGGTGCATGCTCTCGGTGAGCGTCGGCGGCGACACCTCAAGCGCCAGGGAGTCCGCCACGCGCTACGCCGAGCGGGTGCTGTACCGGGTCGAGCGCCGCACCCACGGTGGGTGCTCGATGCACCGCTAGCGAGCGCCCGGGGCCTGATCCGCAAGCAGCTCCGGGCTCGGCGGCGACGGGTCCTCGGGCCCGCCGGGCGTGCGCTGGAGCATCCCGTCGACGAGGTCGTAGTGGCCGAGCGAGCTGATCGGCGGGGAGTAGACATGGATGGTGATCGCGCCGGGGTCGTGCTCCATCCGGTGGATGCCGTCGTTGCCGAAGCTGAATGTGTCACCGGCCCGGTACTCGCGCACGCGACGCGGCCTGGCGTACATGAGCGCCTCGTTGCGCGCGACGCCGCGGATGACGTGGACCCCGACGCATGACCCGTCGTGGTCGTGGTAGCCGGTGTCGCGGGGTTGCCACCACAGATTGAGCCATGCCTCGGAGGAGTCCGACCGCCAGAGCAGGACGGCCTCGCCGTCGCCCTTCGCGGTGAGATCGGAGACGTCGAGTGCCGTGGCCGCCCGGCGGGCCCGATCGGCGCACTGCTCCGGGGTGAGCGGGCCCGGGGCGTCGGCGAGCGCCGACAGCAGTGCCGGTTCCCGGACCGGGCCGCCGTCGGCCACGACCGGCTCGCCGTCCTCCAGCGCGGACGCCAGCGCCTGCAGGCGGGCGGTCGCGTCGACGGGGAGGGGCCCGGCGTCGGCGTGCCGGCGCACCAGACGATGGACCGAGCGGGTCCCGTCGCCGAGCTCGTCGACGGCGTCGCGCAGGTCGGCCGCCTGCGCGGCGCAGATGAGCTCGACGGCGGCGAGCCGGATGACGAGGCCGCTCATCGTGTGCAGCCGGGCGGCGCCCGACGGGGCCATGGTGACGCGGTCCTCGATGCCCTCGGCGATCGACGAGGTCGGCTGCTCGAGCGTCACCGGCGCGGCGAGCAGGCGGGCCTCGGCGGCGAGCGACGCCGCGCCGTGGCCGACGATCGCCAGCCCGTCCCGGGCGCTGCCGGGTTCGTCGCGCAACCCGGAGGGCAGGCCGGTGAAGCGCGAATCGAGAAGCTTCTGGATCCGTTCGGCGGCGATGGTCGCCGCTCCGGAGAGTGCGAGACGGGCGTGATCGAGCGCGAGCGCGACGGGCGCGATCTCGTGGCCACCGGTCGAGATCGCGCGGTCCTCGGCCACGACGACGAACGCGCTGTCCCCCGATGAGCGCAGCTCGACCGAGAGCTGGGCGTGCAGGTGCGCGAGCGCACCGTGGGCCGCGCCGTGGGTCTGGGGCAGGCCCTTGAAGCACAGCGGGTCCTGCAGGTTGCGCGGCGCGCGCCGGCGCTGCGCGAGCGCGCCGCCGGCCAGCAGCCGGGCGAGCCGGGCGCGCGCGATCTCGTCGCCGGGGTAGGGCCGCGCCGCGACGATCGCCGGGTGCAGCGCGTCGGGGTTGGCGAGCACTGCCTCACTGGACAACGCGGCGGCGCGCTCCAGCGCGCCGAGGGCGCGCCGGGCCCGTTCGAGCGCCAGGCACGCGGTGCCGACCGCGTAGGCGTTTGAGTTGAGCAGCGCGTGGGCCTCGCGCGCCTCGGGCTCGAGCGGCTCGACGCCGGCCGCCCGCAGGTCCTCTGCGGAGATCGTCTGACCGGTGAGCGCCAGCCCGATCTCGGCCATCTGGCTGAGGTCGGCCTGGCCGATGGAGCCGATCGCATGCAGCTGCGGTGTGATTCCGGCGTTCAGCGCCGCGCACAGCGCCTCGGCGACACGCGGACGCACCCCGGCGTAGCCGAGGGCGAGCCCGGCGGCGCGTGCGACCATCGTCGCGCGGCTGAACTCCGGAGGCGCGAGCTCGCCATGACCGACCTGATGGGAGACGAGCAGCGCCCGGTTGAACGCCGTCTGCTCGGAGTCCTCGACGGCCACCGACTTGAGCGCGCCGACTCCGCGGGTCACGCCGTAGATGGCGTCACCGCGCTCGAGCGCGCGCTCGAGCACCTCGCGCGACCGCGCCATCGCCGTGCGAGCTGCGGCCCCGAGCTCGACCGGCCGCCCGCTCGCGACCGCCACGACGTCCTCCGGGGTGACCGGGCGCTCGCCGAGGACGAGCGGGGCCGCGTCGCCGGTCATGACCACCCTCGCGCGAGGTCCACGAGCGTGCGGTCGCGTCTCTCCTCCAACCGCTCTCGCTGACCGGGCTCGTAGCCGCCGAGCAGGCCGTGCCCGTCGCGCGCCCCGCCGGCGCCCCGGCCGCGCAGCTCGGTGAGCGTGTCCGGGATCGTCCTCGCGTTGGACAGGGCGGGGAGGAGGCCCTCGGTGACGGCGGCGTGGACGCCGAGGCCCGCGAGGTCCATCGTGGCGAACGGGCCGATCGCCGCCCACCGCGCCCCCAGCCCGGCGGTGACGGCGGTGTCCACGTCCGCGACCTCGCAGATCCCGGCCTCGACCAGGGCGTAGGCCTCGCGCAGCAGCGCGTACTGGAGCCGGTTGGCGACGAATCCGGGCGTATCGCGATGCAGGACGATCGAGCGCTTGCCCAGCGCGTCGGACCATGACTCGAGCCGGGCGGTCGTCTCCGGTGCCGTCGCGGTCGCCGGGACGATCTCCACCAGCGCCATCAGGTCGGCCGGATGAAACCAGTGCCAGGCGGCGAACCGCTCGGGCCGGCGCAGTGCGACCGCGAGCTCCTCGAGCGGCAGCGACGAGGTCGTGGTGGCGATCACCGCCTGTTCATCGAGCGCGTCCTCCGCCTCGGCGAGCACCGCGCGCTTGGCCTCGACGTCCTCGGCGACCGCCTCGAACACGAGCTCGAACCGCGCACCGGGCGCGATGCCGACGCTGACCTGCAGCTGCTCACGCACCGCGCGCGCCTGGTCGCGGGTGAGCGCGCCGAACTCGAGCAGCCGTTCGGCACGGGCGTGCGCCGCCCGCAGGCGCTGCCGGACCGCGTCGCGGCGGCGGGTGATGACGGTGACCGGCGTCTCGTGGGCCGCCATCCAGACCGCGGCCGAGAGCCCGATCGTGCCCGCGCCGAGCACGGCTGCCGACCGCGGTGGCGCGGCCGGGGTCATCCCCAGAACCGCTCGGAGGCGAGGTGCCCGATGAGCAGCGTGGCCGCGTGGCCGATGTGGCCGGTCATCGCCTGCCGCGCCCGGCGCCGGTCGCCGTCGGCCAGCGCGGCGAGGATCTGCGCGTGCTCGGTCACGTTGAGCGCGACGAGCTCGTCGGCGCCGTCCGCGGCCTCGGTCACGTAGTCCTTGGGAAAGCGTGCTCGCAACCGGCGCACGTCCTGGGCCAGCGCGTCGTTGTCGGCGCAGGCGAGGATGAGATCGTGGACGGCGTCGTTCGCGGCGCCGACCGACGCCGCGAACGCCGAGCGATCCGCGGCGTCCGCGTCGGGCCACGGCCGTTCGACGAGCATCGCCGCGAGGTCGGCCTGCAGGCGGTCGAGCTGCCCCAACGCCGGCCGGTCCGCGCGCCCGGCGGCGCGGTCGGCGGCGAAGCCCTCGAGCTCCGCCCGCAGCTCGTACAGCTCGCGAATCTCGCGCCGGCCCGGCCGGCGGACGATCGCGCCGCGATTGGGGCGCAGCTCGACCAGGCTGGAGGCGGCGAGACGGGCGAGCGCCTCCCGGACCGGGGTCCGGCTCACGTCGAACCGTGCGCACAGCTCGTCCTGGGCGAGGTGGTCCCCGAGCCCGATCCGGCGCTCGAGGATGTCGCGCTGCAGGCGGTAGGCGATCTGGTCGGCGAGGGTGGCAGCCGGTGGCAGGACCGGGTCGGCGACGGGCATCGACAGATTGTATCCATAGATCCAATCTGCTTGGATTGGATCCATGCATGCATCTGTCGCGGGTTCGCGGATCGGGGCGCCGGCTCCCGCCGGACGCGAGCTCAGTTGTCCCGGCTGGGAGCAGGAGGGGGCGCTCCGGTGCCTGATGAACACCCTCGACCCGGCGGTCGCCGAGGACTCCTCGCGCCTGATCGTCTACGGCGGCCGGGGCAGGGCGGCCCGAAGCTGGGGGGACTACGACCGGATCGTGGCCGCGCTGCGGCGGCTCTCGGACGAGGAGACGCTGCTCGTCCAGTCAGGGCGACCGGTGGCGGTGCTGCCGTCGCACAGGGACGCCCCGCGGGTGCTCATCTCGACCGCGATGCTCGTCCCCGCGTGGTCGGGCGAGCAGGAGTTCGCGCGTCTGGAGGCGGCGGGGCTGACGATGTTCGGGCAGATGACCGCGGCCTCGTGGTTCTACATCGGCACGCAGGGGATCCTCGGCTTCACCCACGAGACGTTCGCCGCGATCGCCCGCCGCCACTTCGGCGGGACGCTCGCCGGGCGGCGCGTGCTCACCGCGGGCCTCGGCGGGATGGGCGGCGCCCAGGGTCTCGCGATCGCCAACCTCGGCGGCCGGGCGCTGATCGTGGAGGTGGATCCCGACCGCGCCGCGCGCCGCGCCCGCGACGGATGGGTCGACACCGTCACCACCGACTACGCACAGGCACTCGCCGCGCTCCACGAGGACACCGGCTCCGGGGGACGCGCGGTCGCCCTGGTGGCGAACATCGCCGAGATCGCGCCGCGGCTGGTGCGTGACGGCGTCGGCTTCGATGTCGCGACCGACCAGACCGCCGCTCACGACCTCCGTCACGGCTACGTGCCGGCCGGCGTCACCGCCGCCGCGGCCCGGGCGGCCGCGGCCGCCGCCGACGGGCAGCCCGGCGGGACGGTCGCCCGAGACCACGACGAGGCGGTCCGGCGCTCGCTCGTCGCGCATGCCGAGGCGCTGCTCTCGCTCCGGGACCGGGGGACGATCGTGTTCGAGTACGGCAACGGGCTGCGCGCTCAGGCGGCCATCGCCGGCGCCGACCGGGTCGGTGAGATCCCCGGGTTCGTCGTCGAGTACGTACGCCCGATCCTCGCCCGCGGAGTCGGCGCGTATCGCTGGGTGTGCCTGAGCGGCGACACGCAGGACCTGCGCCGCAGCGAGGACGCGGTGCTCGACGTCATCGGAACCGACTCGCTCGCCGGCTGGTTCTCGCTCGCCCGCGCGCGGGTGCCGCGACAGGGCCTGCCGGCCCGGGTGTGCTGGCTCGGCCTCGGCGAGCGCGAGGCGGTGAGCACGCGCTTGAACGCACTCGTCGCCCGCGGGGAGATCGGGCCGCTCGCCCTGGGCCGCGACCACATGGACCCCCACTCGGTGGCCTCGCCCTCGCGCGAGACCGAGGGGATGCGCGACGGCTCGGACGCGATCGCCGACTGGCCGGTGCTCTCCGCGCTGCTCAACGCCGCCCAGGGCGCCAGCTGGGTCGCGATCGGCAACGGCGGCGGGGTCGGCATCGGCCGCAGCATCCACTCCGCGATGACCGTCGTCGCCGACGGCTCCGAGCTCGCGGCCCGCAAGATCAGGCGCGTCTTCCACTCCGATCCCGCGCTCGCGGTGGCCCGGTACGCCAACGCCGGCTATCCGGAGGCGCTCGAGGAGGCGGCACGCTCCGGTGTCGATCTCGCCGCCGGAGGGATGGTGTAGTCGTACCGTTCGACGGAGGCGGCGTCCCGCCACGCCCCAGATGGTCGCGGGTACGCCCCGGACGGGCCCGGGCGCGCCGCCGGCTCAGTCGCCCCAGCGGAACGTCCGCGGCGCGCGGCGCATGCGGATGACCTTCGCGGGGGCGCCGCCCACCACCGCGTTGGCCGGGACGTCGGCGGTGACGACCGAGCTCGTGCCGATCACCGAGTTGTCGCCGACCCGCACGCCCCGCAGCACGCAGGCGCCGTAGCCGATCCACACGTTGTGGCCGATGCGCACGTCGCGCTTGTAGATCCCCTGCTCGCGGATGGGGCGCTCGACCTCCACCATCCCGTGGTCGAAGTCGATCATCATCACCCGGTCGGCGATGATGCACTCGCGGCCGATCGAGACGTGCTGGAACGCCGAGATCGTGCACTCCTGGCCGAACACGGTCTTGGCGCCGATCCGCAACTCGCCCTCGTGCACCCGGATCTTGCACCCGTGGCCGATCCATGACCAGCGGCCGAGGTGGATCCGGGCGTCGCGGCCGATCTCGAACCGCACCCCGGGCCCGATGAAGCACATGCCGTCGGTCTGCAGGCGCCCGCGCCAGCGCAGCTTCAGCCTCCCCCAGCGAGCGAGCAGCACCGCGTAGCGCCACGACAGCATGCGGTTGGCGCGGGCGAAGCGCAGCAGCTCACGCGGCCCGCCGTGCAGCGGGGGCGGCCCGGAGCGCGCGAACGCGGGTACGGCGGAGATCGCCGGCGGGGCCTGCGCGGCGGCGGGGACGGACTCTCTTGGACCGATGGCCACGGCGGATCAGATCGTAAGCGGTTGCGCCCATTAGGATCCGGACTACCACCGTCGCCCGCCATCGAGGAGTGCCCCGACATGCCCAAGACAGTCATCCTCTCGTCCGCCCGGACGCCGATCGGCAAGCTCGGCGGGGGCCTGTCGTCGCTGCCGGCCACCGAGCTGGGCGCGACCGCGATCGGCGCCGCGCTGGAGCGCGCCGAGGTCGGGCCCGCCGACGTGCAGCACGTGATCATGGGCCAGGTGCTCCAGGCCGGCGTGGGCCAGATCCCGTCGCGCCAGGCGCAGATCGGCGCCGGCATCCCCAAGGAGGTCTCCTCCGAGACGATCAACAAGGTGTGCGCGTCCGGGATGCGGGCCGCGGGGCTGATCGACGCCGCCGTGCGCGCCGGCGACCTCGACGTCGCCGTCGGCGGCGGCATGGAGTCGATGTCGCAGGCGCCGTACGTACTCAAGGACGCGCGCTTCGGCTTCCGCATGGGCGACGGCAAGGCGCTGGACGCGATGATCCACGACAGCCTCACCAACCCGTTCAGCGGGCGCCAGATGTTCGACGAGGCGACCGAGGTCGGCGACGAGCTGGAGATGACGCGCGCCGACCTGGACAAGTGGGCGTTGCGCTCCCACGAGCGCGCGATCGCCGCCACCGACGAGGGGCGGCTGCCCGAGGAGATCGTGTCGGTGACGATCAAGGGCCGCAAAGGCGACACGACCGTGGAGATCGACGAGGCCCCGCGGCGCGACACGTCGCTGGAACGGCTGGCCAAGCTCCCGGGCCTGACCGGCAAGGAGGGCTCGCACACCGCGGGCAACTCGCCGGGGTCAACGACGGCGCAGGCGCGCTCGTGCTCGCCTCAGACGTTTGGGCGAAGGCCAACGACAAGCGTGTGCTGGCGACGATCGTCGCCCAGGCGGCGGTCGCCGACGAGTTCGCCTACCTCGCCCGCACGCCCGCCAATGCGGCCTTCAAGGCGCTCGCCAAGGCCGGCCTGTCGGCTGAGGACATCGACCTGTGGGAGATCAACGAGGCGTTCGCGTCGGTGGCGCTCAACTCGGTGCGGATGCTGCAGATCGACGAGGACAAGGTGAACGTCAACGGCGGCGCGGTCGCGCTCGGGCACCCGGTCGGCGCCTCGGGCGCACGCATCCTCGGCGCGCTCGTGCTCGAGCTGAGGCGCCGCGGCGGCGGCGTGGGCTGCGCGGCGATCTGCTCGGGCGGAGGCCAGGGCGACGCGATGATCGTGGAGGTCAATGGCGGCTGAGCGCGACCACGCGGGGGAGGGCGCCGGGCCGCGGGGCGCGGCGTTCTTCGATCTCGACAGGACGCTCATGCAGGGCTCCTCGGCGTTCCAGTTCGCCCGGGCCGCGTTCGCCGAGGGGCTGATCAGCCGCCGGCAGATCCTCACCGACGGGTGGGCGAACCTCCGCTACCGGCTGCACGGCGCCTCCGACGAGGACTCGCTCGCGCTGCGTGAGCGGATCGCGGCGGGGTTGCAGGGCACGAGCGTCGTCGAGCTCGAGCGGCTCGGCGTCGGGGTGCTCGCCGGCGTGCTGCCGAGGATCTATCCGCGGATGCTGCGGATCGCCCACGATCACCAGGACGCGGGGCGCCCGGCGTACATCGTCACCGCCGCCGCCCAGGATCTCGCCGACATCCTCGCGCGGGTGATGGCGCTCGACGGCGCGCTCGGCTCTCAGCTCTCGGGGGTCGAGGGCGGCGTCTACACCGGCCGGCCGACCGGGCTGTTCATGTACGGCGACGGCAAGGCGCGCGCGATCGCGCAGCTGGCCGCGCGCGAGTCGCTCGAGCTCGCCGCGTCCTACGCGTACTCCGACTCCGTTTCCGACCTGCCGATGCTCGAATGCGTCGGCCACCCGGTCGTCGTCAACCCCGATGCGACGCTGCGGCGGATCGCCCGGGATCGCGCCTGGGAGGTGGTGCACCTGGACCGGCTCGGCCGGCGGCTGTGGTGGGTGGCCGGCGTCGGCGGCGCGGCCGCGGCGGGCGGCGCCGCCGCGGTGACGCTCGGCCGCCGGATGGGCCGCCGGCCCTTGCGCGCCTGCGCCTGGCCGCCTCTGCTGGGCGCCTGACCCGGCCGCCCGGGCACGGGGTCACGGCCCATCCGGGACGCTCGCCGAGCGCCCGCGAGCTCGAAACATTCACGGTCCACTCAGTTCGACTTGACCGTCGATCCAGTCGCGGCTACGATCGAGCAGTAGCAAGAGGGTTTGTGAAGTTTGTGTAAGGGGCGTATGCGGGCGATCAGATCGCCCGCCGAGGGATCAGGGGCGAGTCGCGTCGGATGCGTGGCGCGCGTGTCTCATCAAATTGGGGGTTGTGGTGGGAATCATGTTCCGGGCAAACAGCCGACGACTCGTTCCTCGGCTCATGGCAGGCGTTGCCGCCTTCGCGCTGTTCCTGTGTCTGACGCAGCGCGCCGACGCGTCTTCTCCGGTGCCGTTGATCATCGACACCGACATCTTCCACAACGCCGACGACGTCGGCGCGCTGGCCTCGGCGTTCGCGCTGCAGCAGGCCGGCGAGGCGAACGTCATCGCCATCACCGCCAACAGCCCGACGTATCGCCCCGCCGTGGCGACCGACTCGTGGAAATGCATTGCGGCGATCGCGAACTTCTACGGATCGAACGCACCGATCGGCTCGCAGATGCCCGACAACGGGCCGGACCCCAACCCGCCGGGGCCTGACGGCTCGAAGTACGCGGCGGACTGCGCCGCGCTTGCGCCGCCCTCGACGCCGGCGCCGAGCCCCGCGGTGGAGGTGCTGCGCCGGGCGCTCGCGTCACAGCCCGACGGCAGCGTCGTCCTGGCAGAGCTCGGGTACCAGCAGAATCTCGCGGATCTGCTGAACTCACCGGCGGACAGCTTCGGTCCGGCCGGCGCCGCTCTGGTGGCCCAGAAGGTGCGGATGCTCGCGGTGACGGGCGGCTGGTTCCCGAGCTCGCAGGGCTCTGGCGCGGAGAGCAACTTGGACGGCAACATCGCGGCGGCACAGTATGTGGCGCAAAACTGGCCGACGAAGATCGTGTGGTCAGGCGACGAGGTGGGCAACGCCGTGCGGACCGGATTCTCACTCCCCTCGACGCAGCCTGCCAACTCGCCCGTGCGGGTCGCCTACCAGGCGTTCGTGGATCCGCAGTATCGCAACGGCCCCAACATCCCCTCCTACGACCTGACGACGATCTACCACGCGATCCAGCCGACCGACCCGGGGCTGGTGGAGACGGGGCCCGGCACCAACGTGGTCGACAACACCGGGAACAACGCGTTCACCGCCGACCCCACCGGGGCCCAGTACTACCTCAGCCTCCCGGACCCGACGAACACGACACCACTCGAGACATCGATCGAATCGCTGCTCGACACCCAGGCGCCGACCGGGACGGTGAGCGGAAAGGTGACGGACGCGTCGACCGGCGCCCCGCTCGCGGGGGTGGCGGTGAACGTCGCCGACCAGTTCGGCAATCCGCTCCCCGGCACCACCACGGCCGCCGACGGGACGTACACACTGTCGGGCCTGCACGGGGGGAACTACACGATCAGCTTCGTCCCCGGCAGCGGCTACCAGTCGGGCGGCTACACCGGCGGTGTGTCAGTGGCGGGAGGCGGAGCCGTGACCGGCATCGACGAGGCCCTGACGGTCACGCCGCCGTCGAACAACGGTCCGCCGTCGATCTCCGGCCCCGCCGTGGGCGGACAGACGCTCACCGAGTCCCACGGGGCCTGGACCAACAGCCCGACCGGGTACAGTTACCAGTGGGAGGACTGCGACGTCTCGGGCAACAGCTGCTCGGCGATCGCCGGCGCGACGTCGCAGACATACACGCTCACGAAGAATGACGTGGGCCATACGGTTCGCGTACAGGAGACGGCGATCAAGGAGACCGTCCCCAGCGCGACCGCCGCGAGCTCGGCGGCCACCGGGGTGGTGCAGTCCGCTGCGGTGCCCGTGGCCCATGTGGTGCCGTCGAACAGCTCACTCCCCGTCATTTCGGGGACGCCGAAGGTGGGAGCGACGCTGACGAGCTCGAGCGGCGCCTGGTCGGGCACCGCGCCGGTCTCGTACGCGTACCAGTGGGAGCGGTGCGCCGCCGGCACGTGCGCGGCGATCTCCGGCGCGACGGACACCAGCTACACCCTCACCCGCGCCGACTCGGGGGCGAGGATCGTCGTGCGGGTCGCGGCGACGAACAGCGCCGGAAGCTCGAGCGCGACCTCTGCCGCGGCCGGTCCCGTCGCAATCGGCCGGCCGACGCGCGCTCAGGTCAGGGCCGCGCTGCGCCGGAGCGTCGTCGTCTCCGGCAGCGCGGCCAGAATCGGGAGACTGCTCACGCACCGCGGCTACACGGCCCGGTTCGCGGCTCCGGCCACGGGCCATCTCGTCATCACGTGGTACGCGGTCCCCAAGGGCGCACACCACAGGGCCATCGTGGTGGCCGTCGCGCGCGTGACGTTCAACCGCGCCGTGAGGGCGAAGGTGAAGATCACGCTCACCCGCCGGGGCAGGACGCTGCTGGAACGCTCCGCGCGCCTGAGAGTGATCGTCAAGGCGCGCTTCACGCCGCGTGGCGGTCCGACCACCACCACGACGAGGACGATCCACCTGAGGCGATAGCGCTCGCCCTGCTCGGCAGTGGGTTGGAGATGAGCCGGCCACAGGCGGCCGGCTCATCGGGGCGTCCGCACGGACCCGCACGGACCCGCGCGGACGCCCGCTGATCGCCCGCACCCCGGCGCGCAGCGGCTCGCCGTATGCTCGGCGTGGCGCGCGTCGGTGAGGCGCGATCCGAAACGACACTGGTGTAGGTTGCCGATTGACTCGTCAGTCAACTAGGTATGATTCCGCGGCGACGCCCGTGTCGAGCGCATGGACCCGCGGGCGCCGACGGATCCGCGAGCGGACATCGATAGGAGGCCACACTTGAAGATTTGCGTCCTGGTCAAAGAGGTTCCGGACGCCGCGGTCGAGAAGCGCATCGACCCCTCGACGGGGCGGATGGATCGATCCGGCGAGAAGAACCTCAATCCGTACGACACGCATGCCATCGAGGCCGCGATGCAGATCCGCGAGGGCGGCGCGGCGGAGGTCGACGAGATCGTCGCGGTGACGATGGGCCCGGCGACCGCCACCCGCGCGCTGCAGAAGGCCGTCTCGCTCGGCGCCGACCGCTCGCTGCACCTCTCCGACGACGCGCTCGCGGGCTCCGACGTGGCCGCCACCGGCTACGCGCTCGCCAAGGCGCTGGAGTCCGAGACGCCCGACCTCGTGCTGCTCGGCCAGCAGTCCGACGACGGCGAGTGCTACACGATCGGCGCGGTCGTCGCCGACCACCTGCGGATGCCGTCGCTCACCCAGGTCATCAAGATGGACATCTCCGGCGGCGCGCTCACCTGCGAGCGCCAGGCCGAGTACGGCTACGACACGGTCGAGATCTCGCTGCCGGCCGTGATCTCCGTCGGCGACGCGATCAACGAGCCCCGCTACCCGTCGCTGAAGGCGATCATGGGCGCCAAGAAGAAGCCGCTTCAGACGGTCGGCGCTGGCGACGTCGGGATCGACACCGGCCTCGTCGGCGCCGGCGGCTCGCGGCTGCAGTGCGGCGACTTCCACGATCCGCCCGCGAAGGCCGCCGGGCAGATCATCGAGGACGAGGACACCGACGAGACGGTCGCCAAGATCGTCGCCTGGCTGGACGAGAGGAAGCTGATCTAGACATGGCCGACGTTTTGACCTACGTGCTCCACCACGAGGGCGCGTTCAACAAGAACTCGCTCGGCGCCGTGTCCGAGGGCGCCGCCCAGGCGCGGGCGATCGGCGGCGAGTGCCACGCGGTCGTCGTGGGCGGAGACGACCTCACCGACGAACTGTGCGCGACGCTCGGCGCCTACGGCGCGACGAAGGTGTTCCGGGCCCGCGGCCCCGAGGGCCTCGCCCAGCCGGTCATCGACGTGATGGCCAAGGTGATCGACGAGCACGGCCACGGCTACGCGCTGTTCGGCGGCGGCCTGCTCGGCTTCGAGATCGGCGCCGGCCTCGCCGCGCGCAAGCAGGCAGGCGTGACGATGGAGGTCATCTCGATCAAGGCCGACGACGGCAAGCTCGTCGCCGAGCGCCCGATCCTGCAGGACTCCAAGATCTCGGACTCCCACTACCAGGGCGCCCTGGGGATCATCATCGGCCGGATCAACGCCTTCGAGGTCCGTGAGGGCGGCTCGTCGGCGGCGGAGGTCGTCGACGTGCAGGTCGACTATTCGCCCTGGAACGACCGCGCGAAGATGGTCATCCGCGGCGAGCAGCGCGGCGCCGACGTCGACATCGAGGGCGCCGACATCCTCGTTGCCGGCGGCCGCGGCCTCGGCAAGGCCGAGGGGTTCGAACTGGCCGAGAGCCTGGCCAAGGCGTTCGGTGGAAACTCTGCGGTCGCCGCCACGCGGGCGGTCGTCGACGCCGGCTGGTACCCATACGCCGCCCAGATCGGCCAGACGGGCAAGACCGTCTCGCCGAAGCTGTACTTCGCCGCCGGGATCTCAGGCGCGATCCAGCACAAGGTCGGGATGCAGTCCTCGGAGAACATCGTCGCGGTCAACAAGGACGCCAACGCGCCGATCTTCGAGTTCTCCGACCTGGGGATCGTCGGCGACCTCAACAAGGTGCTGCCCAAGCTGACCGAGGCGATCAAGGCGAAGAAGGGCTCCTGAGATGAGCTCGCGCAGCGACGGTCGCCATCACGCGCCGAGCGAGTACCCGCCGCCGGTCGACTCCGTCAGGGAGTTCGTCAAGCGCGGGCTCGACTCGGAGGACGAGCGGATCGACGTCGGCGTCGCGATCGTCGGCGGCGGCACCGCCGGCCTGGCCTGCGCGAACCGCCTGCTGGCGCTGCTCGGCGACGATCCCGAGCTGCTGGAGTCGCTCGGCGAGGTGCCGGTCGCGGTCCTCGAGAAGGCCAAGACCTGTGGCGGGCACAACCTGTCGGGCGCGGTCATGCGCCCAGGGCCGCTCCAGGAGCTTTTTCCGGACCTCGCCCGTGAACAGTGGCGCACCGAGCGCTTCGCCTTCGGCGAGGTCACCCGCGAGTCGATCTACCTGCTGCCCAACGGGCGGACGAAGATCCCGGTGCCGACGTTCGCGGTGCCGAACTTCCGCAACCACGGCAACGAGGTCGTGTCGGTGTCGGCGCTCGCCCGCTTCCAGCAGGCGCGTGCCGAGGAGGCCGGCGCCTACGTCCTCACCGAGACCGCCGCGACGCAGCTGATCGTCGACCGCGGCCGCGTCGTCGGCGTCCGCTCGGGCGACAAGGGCCGCGGCAAGGACGGGGAGGAGCTCGGAAACTTCGAGCCGGGCACGGACATCGGCGCGAAGGTCACCGTGCTCGCCGAGGGCTGCTGGGGCCACCTCACCGGCGCCGCGATCCGGGAGTTCGACCTCGGCGCCCACCGCGAGCCGCAGGTGTGGGAGCTCGGGGTCAAGGAGCTGTGGAAGGTGCCCAAGCCGCTCGACCGGGTGATCCACACGCTCGGACCGTGGCCGCTGAAGGTGCCCTCGAAGTACGGGCAGGTCGGCGGCTCCTGGCTGTACCCGATGAAGGACTCCAAGACCGGCGACGACCTCGTCTCCATCGGGTTCGTCGTCGACCTCGACTACGCCGACGCGACGACCTCCGTCCACGACCTGCTGCAGCAGTTCAAGCTGCACCCGCTGGTCAAGGGGATCCTGCAGGACGGCGAGCGCGTCGGCTGGGGCGCCAAGGCGCTGCCCGGCGGCGGCTACTGGTCGATGCCCAAGCTGTCGATGCCGGGCGCGCTGCTCGTCGGCGACGCGGGCGGGATGGTCGACGCGGCCGCGCTCAAGGGCGTGCACCACTGCATCAAGTCCGGGATGCTCGCGGGCGAGGCGATCTACGCGTCGCTCAAGCGCGGGACGGGGCTGGAGGCCTACGAGGAGGCGATCGAGGAGTCGTCGGTCGGCAAGGAGCTCTACCAGGTGCGCAACACCCGCCAGCCGCTGCAGAAGGGGTTCCTCAAGGGCTCGCCGCTGAGCGGCGCCGCGATCATGTCGAAGGGCAGGATCCCCCGCGGCCGGCTGCCGTGGCACAAGGGCGACCAGGTGCCGCAGTTCGTCGGCGACACCCGCGACGCCTATCCCAAGCCCGACGGCAGGTACACGTTCGACAAGCTGTCGTCGGTCTACATCTCGGGCAACGCGACGCGCGACGACGCGCCCAACCACATCCGGCTGCGGCGCAGCGTCCCGCGCGAGGTCGCCGAGAGCTGGGTGTGGATGTGCCCGGCCGGCGTCTACGAGATCCCCGAGGACGCGCCGGCGACGGGCAATGTGGACGTCACCGTCAACTACACCAACTGCGTGCAGTGCGGCGCGATCACCGCTCGCGGTGGCCGGCTCACCCCGCCCGAGGGTGGCGACGGGCCCCTGTACCAGCTCACCTGACCGCCGCCCCCCGCGCCGGCGCGAGGGTGGCGCGCCGGCGGGGCGGTCAAGCGGTGCGGTGCTCAGCCGGCGCGGGCGTAGGGGTCGACGTAGACGTCGTCGACCTGCCACTTGCCGGTCGTGGCCACGTGCAGGTTGGCCGTCCCGGTCAGGCCGGCCGGGAGCAGGGACCCGAGCGCGAGCACCGGGGTCGGCGACCAGCCGGCGTAGCCGGCCGCGCTGATCGTGACCACGGGGGTCGTGCCGGTGCTGGCGTCGCTTGCGGTCCACGTCGCCCACATGCTGAGGGTCGAGGACGCCGAGGAGTTCCCCGCCTGGGCGAAGAACCGCCACGTCGGGGTCAGCGCGCTCACGCACATCGCCGGCGAGACGGCCGAGCCGCCGGAGACGAGCTGCAGTGCGTGACTGTCGCCGGCGCCGTCGACATAGAACGACTCGTTGTCGTTGACGATCGTGTCCTTGGACAGGGTCCACTTGCTGGTCTGCCCGTTCTCGAACGTGCCGCCGGGCACGCCCGAGTACAACGCCGGATCGCCGAGCGCCGAGAACACGGGACTGGAGTCGCCGAGATTGCTGCAGTTCGGCGCGGCGTGCGCCAATCCGGCGGAGCCGAGCAGCGCGCACGCGGCAACGGCGCCGACGGCGCCGAACCGGGTGAGCGGATGACGTCGAATCATGATCTCGTTCCTCTGCGGTTGAAACGCGGTGCGTGTGAGGTCATCACGGGTCAGGACTTCATGCGCGGGTCGACGAAGACGTCGTCGATCTGGGCCGCGCCGCGGGCGGCGGTGAATCGCAATGAGACCTGCGCCGAGCCGCCGCCGAGCAGGGAGGCGAGCGCGGCGCCCGTCGGCATCGCGGCGGTGGGGTGCCAGCCGGCGGTCGCGCTGATGGTCCCGACCGGCAGGAGGATCGGTCCGAGCAGGCCCGGGTAGACGACCTGCGCGACGACGCTGCTCGTCGACCGGGGGGCGGTCGCGAACAGGCGGAACGTCGGATCCGCCGCGGTGACGCAGATCGGCGGTGACTGCGCTGTGGCGCCCACGGGGAGGCTGAGCGAGTACGAGCCGGGCGACCCCGTCGCCTGGTAGGCCTCGCTGCCGCGCACCGTGGCGGCGCCGCCGGTCAGCGTCCAGCCCCCGACTCCGTGCTCGAAGTCGCCGCCGGGAACGAGCCCGTAGGAGTTCGTGTCACCCCATGGGGCGAACGGCTGACCGACGGAGGCCGTCGGGCAGGTGCTGGTCGGGGCCGGGGTCGACGCCGCATGCGCGGTGGCGGTGGATACGCCGGCGAGCAGCAGAGCGGCAGCGACCGCTCGCAGGCCCCGCGAGCCGTGGGAAACGACTCCTTCTTTCATCTGGCCACACCATCCTTGGTGAGTACCGGCGGCCGAGCCATCTCACCTCGTGTGAGACCTCTGGCTTTGCGTCCCCGGCTCGCGCCGGGTTTGCCCTTATCAGTTCGTGAACACCCCCGTCATCGGCCAGGGAGGCCCGATCGTCTGACCCGGGCCGCCCGAAAGTAGACGGGTGTTCGACCTGCGCCGTGGTGCCGGCGCCAGGGGTAAGGGTCTGCCGAGGTCGGGTCGATGCTGGGCTCGGCATGTCGATCGACCCGAGACTGGAGGAGCAGGAGCTGCTCGCCGAGACCTTCCGGCGCGCGAGGTCCCGGATGAGCGCGCGCGAGCGGTGGTCGGAGCTGGCGCTCGCGGCGGGCTTCGTGGCCGCGGCGGCGGCGGTGTGGTGGCTGCGTCCGCCGGGACCGATCGCAGTCCTGCCCGCCCTGCTGTGCGTCGCGGTGCTCGCGCTCGCGACCCGGGTCCGGTTCGACACGCCCCTGGGGTTCACGGTGGCGACGCAGCTGGCGTTCGTCCCGCTGCTCTTCGCGGTTCCGGTCGCGCTCGCCCCGTTTGCGGTCGTCGTCGCGCTGCTGCTCGCGCAGCTGCCAGACCTGTGCCGCGGCACGCTCACCGCACGGGCGCTCGGCCTGTCGGTCGGCAATGCGTCGTTCGCGCTCGGTCCCGCCGCGGTGTTCGCGCTCGCCGGCACGGCGCCCGCTCACGCGACCGCAGCCGTCCTCGGCGGCGCGCTCCTCGCGCAGTTCGCGGTCGACTTCGGCGTCTCGGCGGTGCGCTTCGCGATCGGCCGTGGCGCGGGGTTCGGCTCCCAGCTGCGGGAGTCCTGGGTGTACGGGATCGACGCGGCGTTCTCGCTGATCGGGCTGCTCGTCGCGGTTCAGATCCAGCGCTATCCGCTGGTGGCGCTGGCGCCGGTCCCACTGCTCGGGCTGCTCGTCGTGTTCGCGCGCGAGCGCCACCAGCGGCTGGAGGGCGTGCTGGAGCTCAACCAGGCCTATCGCGGGACCGCGCTCGTGCTGGGGGACGTCATCGACGCCGACGACGGCTACACGGGCGAGCACTCCCGGGCGGTGGTGGAGCTCGCGCTCGCCGTCGGCGACCGGCTCACGCTCGACGCCGAGCGGCGACGCAACCTGGAGTTCGGGGCGCTGCTTCACGACGTGGGGAAGGTCGCGATCCCCAAGGAGGTCCTCAACAAGCCCGGCGCGCTCGACCCGGGCGATTGGGCGCTGATCAAGACCCACACGATCCTCGGCCACCAGATGCTCGAACGGGTGGGAGGGTTCATGGGAGATGTCGGTGTGATCGTCCGCTCCCACCATGAGCGCTGGGACGGAGGCGGGTACCCCGACGGGCTCGCCGGCGAGCACATCCCGCTCGAGGCCCGGATCATCGCGTGCTGCGACACCTGGAACGCGATGCGCACCGATCGGGTGTACCGGCCCGCGCTGTCGCACGAGGACGCGCTCGCGGAGCTGCTCGCCGTCGCCGGGTCCCAGCTCGATGCGCGGATCGTGCGGTTGCTCGTCGAGATCGTCGCGGGCGCGCCGCCGGCGGATGAACCACCATCCCCCGGGCAGTCCCGGGAGGCCTCGGACGCGCCGGCCGCCGTCCAGGACGGCATGGTGGAGGACGTCCGCTCGACCGACCCGGTCGAGCGTCTGCTCGAGGATTCGTGGGAGTCACGCGCCGCGCGGCCGCGCCGGCGCGAGATCCTCGCCGAGGCGCTCGCGGCGGCGCTGTTCCTGGCGGGCGCCGTGTCGCTCGCGGCTCCCGCACTCGCGGCCGGGCGGGTGCACCTCGGGCCGGCCGTGCTGCTCGTCGTCGTGTACGCGATCGCCGCCAGCGCGGTCAAGATCCCGATCGGCGCGGGCTATGCGGTGCCGTCGTACCTCGTGCTCGTGCCGATGCTCCTCCTGCTGCCGCCGAGCACCGTCCCGCTGCTGGCCGCCGCCGGGCTCGTGCTCAGCAGCGCCGCACGCACCCTGGCCCGCCGGTCGCCGCCCGCCCACCTGCTGTTCTCGGTGCCCGACGCGTTCTACGCGTTCGGACCGGCGCTCGTGCTGAGCGCCGCCGGGGTGAGCGCCTCGCGGCCGACGCCCGACGGATGGCTCGCCCTCGACTACTTGGCCGCGTTCGCGGCCGGCTGCCTCGTCGATCTCGTCGCGTCGAGCGTGAGGGAGACGTTCGCCACCGGGCTCGCCCCGCGCCTGCAGGCCCGCGTGATCATGGTCGTCTGGCTCGTCGACGCGCTGCTCGCTCCCGGGGGGTTGCTCGTCGCCTACGCCGCCCGCCAGCATCCGATGAACATCCTGCTCGTGCTGCCCGTGATCGCGCTGCTCGCCCTGGCCGTCCGTGATCGCAACACCCGCATCGCCGAAGCCCAGCACCGGCTCGGGCTGATCGCGGGGGAGCGCACCCGGCTGCAGGCCGCGGTCCATCGGCTCGGCGACGCGTTGACGGCGAAGCTCGATCTGCGCGCGCTCACCGATGTCGTGCTCCACGGCGCGATCGACGCCCTCGACGCCTCAGCCGGCCGGCTGACCCTCCACACCCCGGCGGGACCGCTGTCGGACCGGAGCACCGGCGCGGCCGGGCTCGGGCCGCTCCTGCAGGCGGCCGGGAGGTCGGTCATTCTCGATCCCGCGCCGCGCCAGCTCGAACGCGAGGACTCGTGGGCGCTCACCGTGCCGCTGTCGTTCACGCCCGACGGCGCCGGCGCGCTCACGGTCGCCAGGGAGCGCAGGCCGTTCCGCGAGGACGAGCGCAGGCTGCTGATCGGGCTTGCCGAGCGCGCCCAGCACGCCGTCTCGGAGATCCTCTCCCACGAGGCGCTGCGCCAGGCGGCGCTCACCGACCCGCTCACGCGGCTGGGCAACCGGCGCCAGCTCTCCGAGGACCTCGCCCGGCAGCTCGGCGCCACCACGGCGGCGACGCCGATGCTGCTGATGCTGTTCGATCTCGACGGCTTCAAGATCTACAACGACATGTTCGGACATCCCGCCGGGGACGCGCTCCTCGCGCTGATCGGGACGCGGCTCGCCGCCGCCGTCGCGCCGCGCGGCAGCGCCTACCGGCTCGGTGGCGACGAGTTCTGCGTGCTCATGCCGGCCGACCCCGACGAGCTGCCGGAGGCGGTCGCGGCCGCGATCGACGCATTCGAGGAGCGGGGGGAGACGTTCCGCATCACGACGTCATGCGGAACCGCCCTGGTCCCGCACGAGGCGACCACCGCCGACTACGCGCTGCAGCTCGCCGACAAGCGGATGTACGGCCGCAAGCACCGCCGGCGGTCCGGGGCGCGCGAGCAGGCTCACGACGTCCTCGCCAACATCATCAAGACCAGGCAGCCCGAGCTGTCCGCCCATGCCGCCGGCGTCACGGCGCTCGCCGACCCGATCGGACGTCGCCTGGGCCTCGACGCCGAGCAGCTCGACGAGCTCGTGCGCGCCGCCGGGCTCCACGACGTCGGCAACGTCGCGATCCCGGAGGCGATCCTCGCCAAGCCCGGGCCGCTCGACGCCGACGAGTGGACGCTCATCCGCCAGCACACCGTGCTCGGCGAGCGCATCCTCAGCGCGGCGCCCGCGCTGCGGCCGGTGGCCACGATCGTGCGGGCCACGCACGAGCGCTGGGACGGCGCCGGCTACCCCGACGGCCTCCGCGGCGAGGACATCCCGCTCGCGGCCCGGATCATCGCCGTGTGCGAGGCCTACCAGGCGATGATCACCGGCTACGGCGACCGCCCCGCCCGGTCTCCCGAGCAGGCCCGCGACGAGCTGAGCCGCGAGTCCGGCCGTCAGTTCGATCCGGCGGCCGTCCGCGCCTTCATCGAGGAGCTCGACCGGCCGATGCCCGCCGAGCCTGGAGAGTCCGCGGGCGCCGCGCTCGTCGCCGAGGTCGTCTCGCAGGTCGTGTCGCACGCTCGCGGGCTGCTGCGGGCGGGCGGCGGCTGACGCGGCGCGGGGCGCGGGTCCGCGTCCGGCGGCCGGGCGGCCGTCGGGCCCCGGTTCGTGCCACCCTGCGATGCCATGAAAGGCGTCATCCTCGCCGGCGGGAAGGCGACGCGTCTGCGTCCCCTCACGCGGGTCACCAACAAGCACCTGCTGCCGATCTACGACAAGCCGCTCATCTACTACCCGCTGGAGGCGATGGCGCGGGCCGGGGTGGAGGACGTGCTGCTCACCACCAACCCCGAGCACGCGGGGCACTTCCTACAGCTGCTCGGCACCGGCCGCGAGTTCGGGCTCAAGCTCACCTACGAGCTGCAGGAGGGGGCCAACGGGCTCGCCGACGCCGTCGGGCTCGCCGAGCGCCACGCACGGGGGTCGAAGGTGCTCGTGCTGCTCGGCGACAACATCTTCACCCACGACCTGGCCCCGCGGGTGCGGGCGTTCGAGCGGCAGGAGCGGGGCGCGGTGATCTTCGCCACCGAGGTGGAGGAGCCCGAGCACTACGGCGTCGTCGAGGTCGACGGCGACCGCGTCGTGGGCATCGAGGAGAAGCCCGAGCGCCCCCGCTCCAACCTCGCCCAGACCGGGATCTACATCTACGACGACCGCGTCTTCGACTTCATCGCCGAGCTCGAGCCGTCCGCGCGCGGCGAGCTGGAGATCACCGACCTCAACAACCGCTACGTCGCGGAGGGCACGCTCGCCTGCGAGGTGCTCGACGGCTACTGGATCGACGCCGGCACCTCCCACGACGAGCTGCTGGCGGCCAACATCGAGGTCGCGCGGCTGCGGCGCGCCGGCGAGCTGTAGGGCGCCGCGGGCGCGGGCGGGGCGCGACTTTCACCCGGTCCGGTGGTTAATGCGGACGATGAGACGTTCACTCGCCGTGCCCGGTGCGTGTGTGGCGGCGGTGGTGCCCGTCCTGATGTCGGGCGCGCCCGCCCGGGCCGCCGCGCCGCCGGCCGCGGCGCTCACCAGGATCTCCTGCCACTCGACGCTCGATCCCGCGACGCGCTCGGTGTCGGTAGTGTCGATCATGCGCCACCGGCCCGGGACCAGGTCGCTCGCGGTCCGCTTCACCCTGCTCCAGAAGCGGCCCGGCGTCGCGCCCAAAGTGGTGCGCGACGGTGACCTCGGCCACTGGACGACGCCGAGCGACCGGCGGCTCGGGCGGCTTCCGGCGGACGTGTGGAAGCTGCGCAAGGCGGTCTTCAACGTCGACGCGCCCGCCGTCTACCGCTTCCGCGTGACGTTTCGGTGGATGGGTCGCGACCGGGTGGTGCTCGCCCGGCAGACGCTGCGCACCGGTCGCTGCGGCGTGCGGGAGCTGCGCCCCGACGTACTCGTGCGCCGCGTGTCGGTGAGCTCCGGCGGGCTGGCGCCCGGCAACGACCGCTACGTCGCGGTGATCGCCAACCGCGGGCGGACCGCATCCGGTCCGTTCTCGGTCGAGTTCTCCCCGGGTGTGGGCGGCGGCGCGCCGCAGACCGTCGACATCGCCTCGCTGGGGCCGCGCACCCGCACCCGCGTGCGCTTCGTCGGCCCTGCCTGCGACCCGGCCGCGCCGCCGACGGTGATCGCCGATCCCACGCACGCGGTCGACGACTACGACCGCTCCAACGACGCGCTCTCGGTCCAGTGTCCCGCCGCGCCCGCGTCACTAGACTGAAAGGGACGATGAAGACCGAGATACACCCCACCTACACCGAGACGCAGGTCACCTGCACGTGCGGCAACCAGTTCGTCACGCGCTCGACCAAGGACACGATCCACGTCGAGATCTGCTCGGCCTGCCACCCGTTCTACACGGGCCGCCAGAAGCTCGTCGACACCGGCGGGCGCGTCGAGCGCTTCCAGCGCCGCGTGGCCAAGGGCCGGCGCTCCGGGCGCCCGACCGCGGCCGGCTGACCGGCACCTGCGAGCGAGCGTCACCCTGCGATGAGAACCGAGCAGGGTGACGCCCCGCTCGCCGTCGCGCGGGACGCGCCGATCGGTGGGCAGGCCGTGCTCGAGGGCGTGATGATGCGCGGCGTCACCACCTGGGCGGTTGCCGTGCGCGCGCCTGCCGCCGCTGCGGGGGCGAGCGCGCCCGGGGCCACCGCCCCCCGGGCGATCCCCGCCGGGGCCACCGCCGCCCGGGCGACAACGGTCGGGGCCGCCGAGGGCGGCGCGATCGAGGTCCGGAGCTTCCCGATCACGGCCGGCCGCCGCCGGGCGCTTCGCCGCGTGCCGATCGTGCGCGGGGTCGTCGCAGTGTGGGACTCGCTCGCGATCGGGCTGCGGGCGCTGCAGATCGCCGCCGTCGCCCAGCTCCCGCGCGAGGATGGCGAGCTGCCCGAGATCCCGCCCGGAGCATGGGTGGCGATGATGGTCGTCTCGCTCGCGTTCGCGGTCGGGCTGTTCTTCGTCGTGCCGGTCGGCGCCACCAGCCTGATCCGCCACGCGCTCGGCTCGGCGTGGCTGTTCTGGGTGGTGGAGGGCGCGCTGCGCACCGCGATCTTCCTCGGCTACCTCACGCTGCTGGCGCGGATGCGCGAGCTGCGGCGGGTGCTCGAGTACCACGGCGCCGAGCACAAGGTGATCTCGTGCCATGAGGCCGGCGACGAGCTCACGCCCGAGCGGGCCGCGCGCTACCCGCGGCTGCACCCTCGGTGCGGCACCTCGTTCCTGCTGATCGTGATGGTCATCTCGATCTTCGTGTTCGCCCCGATCGGGCTGCCCGCCTGGTGGGTGCTCGTGCTCACGCGGATCGTCGGGGTGCCGGTGATCGCCGGGCTCGCGTTCGAGGTCATCCGCTCGGCGGGCCGCCACCGCACCCGCCGGTGGGTGGGCCTGGTGATGTGGCCGGGGCTGCAGCTGCAGCGGTTCACCACGCGCGAGCCGGACCTCGACCAGCTGGCGGTGGCGATCGCCTCGCTGCGGGCGGTGCTCGCCACCGAGCGCCCGGGGGAGCGGGCGGCCACCGAGCTGCTCGGGCTCGAGGTCATCGCCTGACCGCTCGGCCGGGAAACTGACGCCCACGTAAGAATCAGCGATTTTCGCGCTAGGGTCCGGAGCATGAGCGGACTCGCGCAACGCGTGTCACTGGCGCGCAGCGTCCCACCGGGCGAGAACTACAAATGGGTCGCGCTCTCGAACACGACGCTCGGCGTGCTGATGGTGACGATCAACTCGTCGATCATGCTGATCGCGCTGCCCGACATCTTCCGGGGGATCGGGATCAACCCGCTGACGCCGGGCAACACGAGCTACCTGCTGTGGATGATCCTCAGCTTCCTGGTCGTCACCGCGGTGCTCGTCGTGTCGCTCGGTCGCCTCGGCGACATGTTCGGGCGGGTGAAGATGTACAACCTCGGCTTCGCGGTGTTCACCGCGTTCTCGGTCCTGCTCACGATCACCCCGCTCACCGGGCCGGCGGCCGCGCTGTGGATCATCGGGATGCGGGTCGGCCAGGGGCTCGGCGGCGCGCTGCTGTTCGCCAACTCCTCCGCGATCCTCACCGACGCGTTCCCGGAGGACCAGCGCGGGCTCGCGCTCGGTATCAACGGCGTGGCGGCGATCGGCGGCTCGTTCGTCGGGCTCGTCCTCGGGGGCGTGCTCGGCCCGGTCGCATGGAGGCTCGTGTTCGCCGTCTCGGTGCCGATCGGGCTGTTCGCGACGGCGTGGGCGTACCTGCGGCTGCGCGAGGTGGGCGTCAGCAAGGCCGCCCGCATCGACTGGTGGGGGAACCTCACCTTCGCGGTCGGGCTGATCGCCGTGATGGTCGGCATCACGTACGGGATCCAGCCCTACGGAGGCCACGACATGGGCTGGACATCGCCGTTCGTGCTCGCCTGCGTGATCGGCGGGATCGTCGTCCTGGGCGTCTTCGCCCTCATCGAGACCCGGGTGGCGCAGCCGATGTTCCAGCTGCACCTGTTCAAGATCCGCGCCTTCAGCGCGGGCAACATGGCGAGCCTGCTGTCCGCCATCGGCCGCGGCGGCCTGCAGTTCATCCTCATCATCTGGCTGCAGGGGATCTGGCTGCCGCTGCACGGATACGCGTTCGTCGACACCCCGCTGTGGGCGGGCATCTACATGCTGCCGCTGATCGCCGGCTTCCTCGTCGCCGGTCCGCTGTCGGGGATCCTGTCCGACCGCTACGGCGCGCGCCCGTTCGCCACCGGCGGGATGGTCGTGGCGGCGATCAGCTTCGCGCTGCTGCTCGTGTTGCCGGTCGACTTCGCCTACGTCTGGTTCGCGCTCATCCTCCTGCTCAACGGCCTCGGGATGGGGATGTTCGCGTCGCCGAATCGCGCCGGGATCATGAACTCGCTGCCGCCCGACCAGCGCGGCGCGGGCGCCGGGATGAGCGCGACCTTCCAGAACTCGGCGATGGTGCTGTCGATCGGCATCTTCTTCACGCTGATGATCGTCGGCCTCGCCGCGGGCCTGCCGGGGACGCTGCACTCCGGGCTGGTCGCCCACGGCGTCCCGAACGGGGTGGCGATCAAGATCTCGCATCTGCCGCCGGTGTCGACGCTGTTCGCCGCGTTCCTGGGCTACAACCCGGTGCAGACGCTGCTCAGCCCCGGCGGGGTGCTCGCCCACCTGCACGCCGCCCACCCCGCGCAGGCGCAGATCCTCACCGGCCGCAGCTTCTTCCCGCAGCTCATCTCCGGGCCGTTCCACAGCGCGCTCGGCGAGGCATTCACGTTCGCGCTGATCGCCTGCCTGGTCGCCGCCGTCGCCTCGCTGCTGCGGGGCGGCAAGTACCACTGGCAGGCCGAGGCCGAGGCCGAGCCGAGGCCGAGCCCGAGCCGGGGGCCGAGGCCGAGCCGGGGGCCGAGGCCGAGCCGGCGGCCGCGCGGGACGCACCCGCCGGGGCCGTGAACGGACAGGTGTACGTCGCCGCCCGCGGCACCGACCGCGAGCGATAGGAGACGGTCGAGGTGAGTGGGCAGTCCTAGACTGGCCGGCATGATCGACGGCCTCGTCAACCAGATCCTCGAGCGCTTCTCCGCGCTGGAGTCCGAGCTGGCCGATCCCGCGGTCATCGGCGACCGCGAGCGCTATACGGCCAGCCGCCGCGCCTACTCGGAGCTCGAGCCTGCCGCCCGCCTCGCGGGCGAGTACCGGCGCGCGATGGACGACGCCGAGAGCGCACGCGAGCTGCTCGCCGAGGACGGCGACGACCCCGAGCTGCGGGCGCTGCTGGACAGCTCGCGGCAGACGATGGAGACGCTCGAGGAGCAGATCCGCTTGGCGATGGTCGAGCGCGACCCCAACGACTCCAAGAACGTGATCGTCGAGATCCGTCCCGGGATCGGCGGCGAGGAGGCCGGGATCTGGGCGGGCGACGTCTACCGGATGCTCACCCGCTACGCCGAGCGGCGCGGGTTCGGCGTCGAGCCGCTGTCGGTCGGCGACGGCGACTACACCTTCTCGATCAAGTCCCGCCCACCCAACGGCGCCTATTCGGTGTTCAAGTTCGAGGGCGGCACCCACCGCGTCCAGCGCGTCCCGGAGACCGAGTCACAGGGCAGGATCCACACCTCGACCGCGACCGTCGCGGTCCTCCCCGAGGCCGAGGAGGTCGAGGTCGAGATCGACCCCAACGACCTGCAGATCGACGTCTACCGCAGCTCCGGCCCCGGCGGGCAGTCGGTGAACACGACCGACTCCGCGGTGCGCATCAGCCACAGGCCGACCGGCGTCGTCGTCTCGATGCAGGACGAGAAGTCCCAGCTGCAGAACCGCGAGCGCGCGATGCGCGTGCTCCGCGCCCGCCTGTACGAGCGGGCGATCGCCGAGCAGCAGGCCGAGATCGGCGCCAGCCGGCTCGCGCAGGTCGGCACGGGCGAGCGCGCGGAGAAGATCCGCACGTACAACTACGCCGAGAACCGCGTCAAGGACCACCGCATCAACCTGCTCGTCCACAACCTCGACGGCGTTCTCGCCGGCGAGCTCGACGAGTTCACCGATGCGCTCCAGGACGACGAGAAACGGCGGCGGCTCGACGAGCAGACCGGTGGGTGAGGGCGCGACCGTCGCGACGATCGCGGGGGTGCTCGCGAGCGCGGCGGCGTCGCTCGGCGACAGCTCTCAGACCCCGCGGCTCGACGCGGAGGTGCTGCTCTCGCACGTGCTCGGCGTCGACCGCGCGCGGCTCGTGCTCGACCATCAGGCTGAGCTCGAGAGTGAGGCTCGTGCGCGCCTCGACGAGCTGCTCACGCGCCGGCGCGACGGGGAGCCAGTCGCGTATCTCACCGGCCACCGGGGGTTCCGCGCCCTCGATCTCAAGGTCGACCCGAGGGTCCTGATCCCGCGGCCTGAGACCGAGGGGCTGGTCGATGCCGCGGTCGAGCTGCTGCCGGCCGGCGCCTCGGTGCTCGACGTCGGCACCGGCAGCGGCGCGATCACGCTGGCGCTCGCCGCCGAGCGGCCGGACCTGCGCGTGCGCGGCGTCGACATCGACGCGGGCGCGATCGTGGTCGCGCAGCGCAACGCAGCCGAGCTCAACCTCGATGTCAGCTTCACTGTTGCGGACCTGCTCGACGGGGCCTCGCAGGTCGACGCGGTCGTCGCCAACCTGCCGTACGTCGAGCGGGATGCCCGGCTGCCCGTCGATGTCGCGGGCTACGAGCCGCCGCTCGCGCTCTACGGGGGCGACGGCGGGCTCGAGCCGATCCGCCGGCTCGCCTCGCAGCTCGCCGAGCGGGACTGGCCCGAGTGGGCGCTGCTGGAGATCGGCGAGTCGCAGGGCGCCGCGGTCCGCGCGCTGGTGCACGCGGCCGGCTTCGGCGAGGTCGCGGTGCGGCCCGACCTCAGCGGGCGCGACCGCGTCGTCGTCGCCCACCGCGGGCCGGGGGCTCGGTGAGCGCGTCGCAGGCGGAGACGTTCGAGCGCTGCATGTCGGTCGGCGGCGTCGCCGTGTTCCCGTCCGACACCGTCTACGGGCTCGCCTGCGACCCCTCCAACCGCACCGCCGTCCAGCGCCTGTACCGGCTCAAGCGGCGCGCGCTCGACAAGCCCTCGGCGGTGATGTTCTTCGATCGCGCGCTCGCGCTGGAGGCCGTTCCGGAGCTCGGCGCGCGCACGGTCGCGGCGCTGGAGCGCCTGCTGCCCGGCCCGGTGTCGCTGCTGCTGCCCAACCCGGCCGCGCGCTTTGCGCTCGCCTGCGGCGAGGACCCGGGCACGCTGGGCCTGCGCGTCGTCGACGTGCCCGCGCTCGACGGGGTGCGCTGGCCGGTGCTGCAGTCCAGCGCCAACCACGCCGGCGGGGCCGACGCGCGCCGTCTGTCCGACGTGCCGGAGGAGATCCGCCGCCGCTGCGAGATGGTGATCGACGGCGGCGAGCTGCCGGGGACCCCCTCGACGGTCATCGACCTGCGCGGCTATGAGCTCGACGGGGGCTGGGCGATCATCCGCGAGGGCGGGATGGCGGCGGCGGAGGTCGCGTCGCGGCTGGCCGGGCAGTTCCACTTCGACCCCGGCTCCTACGAGGAGATGATCCGCGGCGACATCCCCGCCTACGACGAATTCCAGGACATCGCCGCGCAGGCGGGGCGGGACCGGGGCGCGGCGGATCCTCGAGCTCGGGACGGGGACGGGGCAGACCGCGCGCCGCCTGCTCGACCTCAACCCCGAGGCGACGCTCGTCGGCATCGACGAGAGCGAGGCGATGCTCGACGCGGCGCGGGCACGGCTCCCGGCAGAGCGCGTCTCGCTGCGCGTCGGCCGGATGCAGGACGCGCTGCCCGCGGGACCGTTCGACCTCGTCGCCACCGTCCTGTGCGTCCACCACCTCGACGGAGCCGGCAAGCGCGACCTGTTCGCCCGCGTGCGGGCGCGCCTGGCCCCCGGCGGGCGGTTGGTGCTGGCGGACGTCATCGAGCCGAGCGATCCGGCCGACGCGCGATCGATCTCACCCCGGGGTTCGACATGCCCGACAAGGCCTCCGATCAGCTCGTGTGGCTGCGCGAGGCGGGGTTCGACGAGCGTCTCGAAGTGGACCACGAGGACCTCGCGGTGGTCGTCGCCGAGGCGGCCGACGCCGCCCGGCGCGGTAGGATCGATCCGTGACGACGCCGATCTGCCGCCGACTACTTCAACCGCCGCTCGCCGAGGTCGATCCGGAGATCGCCGAGGTGCTCGCGCAGGAGCTCGACCGCCAGCAGCGGACGCTCGAGATGATCGCCTCGGAGAACTTCGCCCCGCTGGCGGTCCTGGAAGGCCAGGGCTCGGTGCTGAACAACAAGTACGCCGAGGGCTATCCGGGCCGGCGCTACTACGGCGGCTGCGAGTTCGTCGACATCTCCGAGCAGCTCGCGATCGACCGCGCCAAGGCGCTGTTCGGCGCCGAGCACGCCAACGTCCAGCCGCACGCCGGCGCCCAGGCGAACACCGCCGTCTACCACGCGCTGCTCACTCCGGGCGACACGCTGATGGGGCTGGAGCTCGCCACGGCGGCCACCTCTCGCACGGCATGAAGATCGACGTCTCCGGCCGGCTGTACGAGATCGTCGCCTACCACGTCGACCGCGACACCTCGCTCGTCGACATGGACGAGCTCCAGCGCCTCGCCGAGACACACCGCCCGAAGATGATCGTCGCCGGCTGGTCGGCGTACCCGCGTCACCTCGACTTTGCGCGCTTCCGCGAGATCGCCGACTCGGTCGGCGCCTACCTGATGGTCGACATGGCCCACTTCGCCGGGCTCGTCGCCGCCGGGCTGCACCCCTCGCCGATTCCGTACGCCGACGTCGTGACGACGACGATCCACAAGACGATCGGCGGCGGCCGCGGCGGCATGATCCTGTGCCGCGAGGAGTTCGCCAAGAAGATCGACTCGGGCGTGTTCCCCGGCCAGCAGGGCGGCCCGCTCGAGCACCTGATCGCCGGCAAGGCGGTCGCGCTGAAGATCGCCGCCTCCGAGCCGTTCCGCGAGCGCTCCCAGCGCACGCTCGACGGCGCCCGCGCGATCGCCTCCGAGCTGCTCGCGCCGCCGGCGGCTCTCGGTGCTCACCGGCGGCACCGACGTGCACCTCGTGCTCGTCGACCTGCGTGAGTCCGAGCTCGACGGCCGGCAGGCGGAGGACCGCCTGCACGCGATCGGGATCACCGTCAACCGCAACGCGGTGCCGTTCGACCCCCGCCCGCCGATGGTGACCAGCGGCCTGCGGATCGGCTCCCCGGCGCTCGCCACCCGCGGCCTGTCGGTCGAGGACTTCACCGAGGTCGGCCGGATCATCGCGACGGTGCTCACCGCCGGCGAGGACTTCGAGTCGGCGCGCCCGGCGCTCGCCGAGCGCACCGCCGCGATCGCCGAGCGGCACCCGCTCTACGCGCAGCTGTCGACGCCCGCGGCAGTCTGACGCCGCCGCCGGGCTGACGCCCGCGCCGGTCCAGAGCGCGCCGGCGGGGGTGTCACCAGCGTTGATGTGACGGCGCCGCTTGTGACAGACCGGGATCGGCCGACTCCTGGGGGGTGAAAGCACGCGGCCCGGTGGCTCTAGAGAGATATGGACCTGTCGCCGAGCGATCACCTGGCCGGGTTACCGCAGATCTGGCGCATCCGTCGCGTTGACGGCGACGCTCGCGACGGATGTCCCCGTCCGGTGGCGATCTGTCACGTGGTGCGGGCGGGGGAGGGCGCGCTGAGCACGGTCGAGTCGGTGGCGGTGCTCCAGGCCGGGCTGATCCACCGCCGCCAACTGGGCGCGCTCGGATTCGGGCGCGGTGCGGTCGCCCGCCGCGTGCGTTCCGGCCGACTCGACGCGGTGTTCCCGTCGGTCTTCGCCCTGGCGGGTCGACCGCTGGACGAGCTCGCCCGCTGCTACGCGGTCCTCCTGCATGTGGGCGACGACGGCGTTCTCAGTCACGGCGCGGCGGCGGCGATCTGGGGCCGGCTGGACTCTCCGCCCTCCGTGCTGCGCGCGACGGTGGTCGTGCGCCATGTGCGGGATCCGGCGGGGCTCCGCGTTCATCGGGTGCGCTGGCTCGACGCCCGTGACGTGCGAATGCTCGGTCGCCTGCCCGTCACCACGCCCGCGCGCACCCTGATCGACCTGGCGGCGGACAGCTCGGCGACCGTGCTCGAGGAGGCATTGGCGCGTGCTCGCGCCCGCGGGCTGGTCACCGACCGCGACCTCGACGGGGCGCTCGAGCGGGCCCCGCTGCGCACCGGAGTCGCGAGGTTCCGCCGACTCCGCGCCGACCCGGCGGGTCTCGTCGCGCGAGGCCGAGCCGGCCCGATCGGCCAGGTGACCACGCGCTCGAGGTTCGAGCGCGATCTGATCAGACTGCTGCGGGCGGCCGAGTTGCCGCTGCCGGAGTGCGACGTTGCGGTCAACGGGCACCTCGTCGATGCCGTCTGGCACGAACGGCGGCTCGTGCTGGAGTGCGACGGATGGGACTTCCACAACGGTCGCCGCTCCTTTGAGAGCGACCGGCGCCGTGACCAGGACCATCTCGCCGCCGGGTATCGCACGGTACGGGTCACCTGGCGCCAGCTCCATGACGAGCCGCCGCGGATCGCGGCGCTCCTGGCCGTGGCACTCAGGCCGACCGGGCCGTGACGTGCGTTGCGGCCGTCCGGCCGTGACGTGCCTTGCGCCGTCCGGCCGTGACGAGCCTTGCGGCTGTCCGGCCGTGACGTGCCTCCCGGCCGCGCGGCGCCGCTCCGTCGCAGCGGACCGCGCCGCTCGCCCGCCCCGCACCGCACAGCGGGTGCGACAGATCAGGCGCGGCCGACCGCGTTTGGCACAGCCGTCGCGCTGAGCGCGACGGCCGCGACAGACCCAAACACGCATCGGCGATCTGTCGCGCCCGCGTGCAGCCGCCGGAGCTGCCCGCGACGGCGCATTTAGGTTCCGGTCGGCGTCCCCTGCCATGCTGTAGGCCGATGCATCAATGGCACGCCGCGTTCGGGTTCCTCGTCGCCGCCGGCGTGGCGACGCTGTTGACGCCGGTGGTGGCGAGGCTGGCCCGTGCGCTGGGCATGGTCGACCGGCCGCGGGTCGGTGGCCTGACCCAGCGCAACACGCCGCTGCTCGGCGGCGTCGCGATCCTCGTCGGAATCGTGGTGGCGACGGCGCTGTTCATGCCGCACATCGTCACGCTGCCGCGCAGCGCCCGGACGCTCGGCGAGCGCGCGACCGTCAACACCTGGGGGCTCATGGTCGGCGCGGCGCTGATCATGCTGGTCGGCGCGATGGACGATTGGCTGGACCTGCGCTGGTGGCAGAAGCTGTTCGGCCAGGTGGCGGCGGCGGTGGTCGCCGTCAAGGCCGGGGCGATCGTCACCGACGTGACGATCCCGTTCCTCGGCGCCCACCAGTTCCCGCACGCGGGCGGGGCGCTCACCGTGGTGTGGCTCGTGGCGCTGATGAACGTCGTCAACTTCACCGACGGCGTCGACGGGCTGGCCGCGGGGCTGTGCACGATCGACGGGGTTGCATTCTCGATCATCGCGTTCAACCTCGGGGTGACGGGGCGGCGATCCTGGCCGCGATCACCGCCGGTGCGGCGCTCGGGTTCCTGGTTCACAACTTCCACCCGGCCTCGGTCTTCATGGGCGACGCGGGCTCCAACCTGCTCGGCTACATGCTCGGGGTGACGTCCGTCGTCGGCACGCTGAAGACCAACGCGGTCGTCGCGCTGATCGTGCCGCTCGTGATCCTGGCGATCCCGCTGCTCGATACGGGCTTCGTGGTCGCCAAGCGGCTGAAGTACAAGCGCGCCCCGTGGACGCGCGACGCCAACCACTTCCACCACCGCTTCGCCCGGATCGGCTTCTCGCAGCGCAAGACCGTCGCCTACCTGTATGCCTGGTCGACCGTGCTCGCCGGGCTGGCGGTGGCGATGCGACTGCTTCGCCCTACCACCCCCACAACACCCACTACGACTGGCTGTGGGTCGGGGTGCTGATCGGGATCGGGTGGTCGCGCTCGCCGCCTGTCGGTGTATCTCGTCGTCGTGCTGGAGATCCTCAAGCTCGGGCCGCCTGCGGCTGATCGACCTGCGCCGCGCGGACCCCGCGGCCCCGGAGGAGGAGATCCGCGCCCGCGCCGCCCACGACGTGGAGACCGGCGAGTTCACCCGGGTGCGGTGACGGCCGCTTGGCGGGCCTCACGCGCACCGAGCGCGCCGGCCTGATCGCCGTCGCGGTCCTCACCGTGGTGTCGGGCGTCGCCCGCTACGTGAGCGGGACCCCGCACATCCTCGCGTTCGTGCTGGCGGGGCTGGCGCTCGGCGGCGGCGCCTGGATCGTGTCGTTCGCCACCGAGCAGGTCGGCGCGTCGCTCGGCGTCGCCGGCACCGGACTGCTGCAGTCGACGCTCGGCAACCTGCCCGAGTTCTTCGTCGTGCTGTTCGCGCTGCAGGCCGGCGAGCTGGTCATCGCCCAGACGGCGATCCTCGGCTCGATCCTCGTCAATGCGCTGCTCGTGCTCGGGATGGCGATCGTTGCGGGCGCGCGACGCCGGCGCAGACGGCCTGATGCGCTTCAGCCCGCGGCTGCCCAACGACACCGCGACGCTGCTGCTGATGGCGAGCTTCATCATCGTGCTCGTCGGCCTGGCCGGCGCGGTGCACGGCCCCACCAGCCACCACACCACCGCGATCTCGATCGTCGGCGCGGGGCTGCTGCTCGCCGTCTACGGGGTGTGGACCCACCAGTTCCTCACCACGCCCGCGCCGGCCGAGCCCGAGGAGCTGGAGCGCACGCGCCTGCCGCGCGGCCAGGCGCTCGGGCTGCTGATCGTCGCGGGCGTCGCCGCCGGGTTCGTGTCGGACTGGTTCGTCCACGCGCTCGAGCCGACGATCCACTCACTGCACATCTCGCAGGCGTTCGCCGGCCTGGTCATCGTCGCGATCGCGGGCAACGCGATCGAGCACGTGGTCGGCGTGGTGCTCGCCGCCCGGGGCCGCTCGGAGCTGGCGATCTCGGTGATCAAGGCGTCGGTCGGCCAGGTGGCGGCGTTCCTGTTCCCGGTGCTCGTGCTCGTCTCGCTGCTCACCTCGACGACGCTGACGTTCGCGCTGCCGCCGGTGTTCACCGGGGCGCTCGCCGCGACCGCGCTGATCATGTGGCAGATCACCGGCGACGGGGAGGCGAGCGTGTTCGAGGGCGCGGCGCTGATCGGCGCGTTCGTCGTGATCGCGACCGTCGCCGCGTTCGACTGACGCGCGATCCGCGGTTTCCCACAACTTCTCGGCGCCGCCGGGGTTTCACGATGCAGTGATCACGGCATCCTCAAGACACCGGATCACGCTGCCGATCTCCTGACCGCCGTGCCCACCTCCGCATCTCGTCCCCTCACGCGCCCGGCGGTCCTCGGCTGCGCCCTGCTCGCGCTCGTCGCGGCTCTCATCGTCGCGGTGCCGGCTCGCGCGAGCGCCGCCTGCACGACGCTGAAGCCGAAGTCCAGGTCGGCGCCCTACCTGATCTCGCCGTGCGACCAGGCGACGGTCACCGAGCACCGCGCGGTCACGTTCATCGTCTACGACTCCAACGCCCACACCCGGCAGTCGACGCGCGACTACCCCTACCTCGACCTCGCGACCACCCGCGACATCACGAACGGGCAGCTCGCCGCCAGCACGAACGGCACCGGGGTCTTCCAGCAGCTCTCCCCGCGTCCCGGCCACAGGGACGAGTGGACGCTCACCGTCAAGCCGCAGATCTACAGGACGTGGTGGGACAACCACGCCGGCACCCGCTACGTGCAGATCCGCCAGCTCGACCCGAGCGCCCGTGACGGCGTGATCGAAAGCCCGATCGTCACGCTGCACGTCGCGCCCGCCCGCCGCTGACGCCTGCCGCCAGCACGTATCCTCGCCGGATGGCGCCCGCGCCCGAGAGCGACACCGCGACCGTCGTGCCCGACGACGACGAGCGGCCGCTGCGCATCGGCGAGCTCGCCGAGCTCACCGGCACCACGCCGCGCACGATCCGCTACTGGGAGGAGCTCGGGCTGCTCGGCACCGCGAGCGACCGGCAGGAGGGCAAGCACCGGTCGTTCACCCGCGCCGACGTCCAGCGCGTCTCCGAGATCGTGCGGCTGCGCAACCTGCTGGGCCTGTCGCTGGAGCAGCTGTCCTCGCTGCTGGAGGCCGAGTCGGCGCGCGCGCACCTGCGTCGCGAGCTCTCCCAGACGGAGTCGCCGGCCGAGCGCCGGCGGATCCTCACCGAGCTGTACGCGCACATCACCGGCCAGCTCGAGCTCGTGCGCGACCGCCGCCGCGAGCTCGAGGAGCTCGCCGGCGAGCTCGAGGAGAAGCAGCGCCTCGTGCGCCGGCGCCTCCGCGAGACCGGCCGGGGCTGAGCGCCTCCCGGCTGCGGTCCGGGCGATGACCGGCGCGGGCTCGGAGCGCGCCGGGCGAACCCTCCGCGAGTGTCACAAGCGTGTAACAAGCCGCCGCCCACGCTATATTGCCGTCGTGTTGGTTGACCACCTCGCCGAGGCGGTCGATCGCCTGCCACGATCGGGTACGATCCTCGGCCGGTCTGAGCAGCACGCCATCGACTCACCCAGACTGACTTGACGAGCCTTCGACCCCTCATCGTGCGCCCCTGTGCGCGTATCCCGTACCGCCCGGCGACGTCACCGGAGGGGTCTCGGTGGCCGTAGGCGCGGCCGGACCTCACAACGGCCCCGCGCACCCGCTGCGCGGACTCGTCACCGGCGCGCTCGACGTCCCGCTCGTCGTGATCGCCGCCGTCGTCGCGATCGCCTCCGGCGCCCCGGTGCTCGGCTCGGTGATCGGCGCCGGCGTGTGGCTGCTCAACCGCGTGGTCGCGGTCGTCGACCGCCGCTGGGCCGACGGGATGCGCAGTCCCCGCCGGCAGGTCACGATCACGCTGTTCGAGCGCTTCGGCCGGATCTGGCTGCTCGCCGCCGGGATCATCGTTTCCGGGCTGGCCGGCGGCCGCAGCGACGGGCTCACCACCGCGCTGTTCGTGTTCGGCGCCTACACCTTCGTGTTCGTCCTCAAGCTGTTCTCCGGACCGCCCGAGCGCGGGAGCGCATCATGAGCGCGGTGAGCGATCCGCAGGTCCCCGCCCCGACCGGCATGAGCTCGGGGCGCAAGCTCGGGCTCGCCATCCTCGGCATCTGGCTGGGCGGGATCATCTTCTTCGTCGCGGTCGTCGGCTTCGGCTCCGACAAGGCCCAATCGGTCGCCTCCGGCACGTTCTCGCCGACCGACGAGTTCAAGCTCAACACCTGGTTCAGCGCCGGTCCGATCGACTTCAACAAGGGCGTGCTCTTCGTCCTGCTCGCCGCCGTCATCACGGTCGGCGTGCTGCTCTATGCGGCCAAGCGGCTGCGCCAGCGTCCCGGTCGCCTGCAGGTCGCGATCGAGTGGTTCTACTCGCTCACGCGCAACATGTCCGACGACTCGCTCGACGACGCGATGTCGCGCAAGTACTTCCCGCTGATCGCGTCGCTGTTCGTGTTCATCCTCGTCTCGAACGTGATCGGCTACGTGCCGCTGCCGGTCAACAGCTCGGAGACGTTCAACGTCTTCGGGGCGCACATCCCGTCCTTCCAGATCTTCGCCTCGGACACGAACGTCGCGTTCCCGCTGATCCTCGCGCTGCTCGTGTTCGTGCTCTTCACCTACGAGGGAGTCAAGAAGCACGGCCCTTTCGGCTACGTGAAGAGCCTGATGCCCGAGGTGGGCGGTGGGATCAGGTTCCTCGTGTACCCGATCGAGATCCTCTCCTACTTCCTGCGGCTGATCTCGCTCACCGTCCGGCTCTGGGCCAACCTGCTCGCCGGGCACCTGCTGATCGCGTTCATGGGCGGCGAGCTCGGCATCCTCACCGGCAACACGGTCGTCTCGTGGGCGCTGCTGCCGCTCGGCATCGCGATCTTCCTGTTCGAGGCGTGCTGATCGCCGGCCTGCAGGCCTTCATCTTCGCCATCCTGACCGCGATCTACCTCGGCAGCGCGGTCTCTGATTCCCACTAGCCAGGTACCAAAAGGAGTCGTCGAAACCCCATGCTGCACAGCATCCTCGCCACGTTCCATCCCGTGATCTCATTCGCGGCCTCGAGCGTCACAACGCGCAGGACGCCGGTCGCGCGATCGCCCTCGGCGCGGGCGCCGGAGGCGGCGCCGCGGGAGCCGGTGCCGGCATCGGCTCGGTGTTCGGCGCCTCGATCCAGGCCAAGACCCGCCAGCCCGAGTTGCGCGGCGACATCGAGCGCGACCAGTGGCTCGGCTTCGCGCTCACCGAGGCCTGCTTCTTCTACGGCCTGGTCGGCGGGTTCATCGCCTTCTTCCTCTAGGCCGACGATGGAAGCGCTCGCCGCACATACGCCGTTCGCCGCCGGCGGCTCCTTCCTCATCACCCCCAACGTGGGGCTGATGATCTGGGTGATCGTCGTCTTCCTGATCTCGTTCTTCGTCCTGCGCAAGTGGGTCTATCCGGCGATCACCGCCGCGCTGGACTCGCGCGCGGCCACGATCGAGGAGTCGATCGACGCGGCCGAGAAGACCCGCACCGAGGCCCAGGCGCTCCTGGACGACTACCGCGAGCGGCTGAAGGAGGCCCGCGGCCAGGCCGATGAGATCGTCGCCCGCGCGCGGCAGACCGCCGAGTCCCACGAGCGTGAGGCCCAGGCGAAGGCCAAGGCCCAGCGCGACCAGATGATGGAGCAGACCCGCCGTGACATCGAGGCCGAGACCCGCCGCGCGATCCAGGAGATCCGCCGCGAGGTCGCCGACCTCACCGTGCTGGCCACCGAGAAGGTGACGCGCAAGGTGCTCACCGAGGAGGACCAGCGCCGCCTGATCGAGGAGGCGATGTCGGAGCTCGACTTCAGCGCCCTCAGCGGGTCCGAGCGGGGGTAGGGTGGAGGAGATCGCCCAGGTCTACGCGCGAGCGCTGTTCGAGGTCGCGACCGAGCACGACGCGCTCGACGAGATCCACGACCAGCTCGGCGCGTTCGCCGACGCGATGAACGACACCCGCGAGCTCGCGACGTTCTTCTTCTCGCCCTACTTCGCGGTGGACGAGAAGAAGGACGGTCTCGGGCGCGCGGTCACGGACGCCAACCCCGAGTTCCGCAACTTCCTGGAGGCGCTGATCGAGCGCCACCGGATGCCCGCCATCTTCCGCATCCGCACCGTGTTCGAGGGGCTGTGGGAAGAGGCCCACAAGCTGCTGTCCGTGCAGATCGTCTCCGCGATCGAGCTCGACGACTCGACGGTGAAGAGCCTGGGGGAGAAGATCGGCGCCCAGGTCGACCGCGAGATCGAGGTCTCGGCGGGTCGTCGACCCCGACATCCTCGGCGGCATCGTGCTGCGCGTCGGCAACGTGATCATGGACGCCTCGATCCGCACCCGTCTGGAACAACTGAGAAAGCAAGTCGCGCAGGCCTAGGCCGCGCCAAGGGAGCCCCACCCCATGCAGATCAACCCCGACGAGATCACCTCGATCCTCAAGAGCCGGATCGAGGGCATCGACCCCGGCGAGTCCGAGCTCACCGAGGTCGGGACCGTGCTGTCGGTGGCCGACGGCATCTGCCGCATCCACGGCCTTGAGAACTGCATGTCGTTCGAGATGCTCGACCTGCCCCACGACGTGACCGGCCTCGCGCTCAACCTCGAGTCCGACAACGTCGGCGCGGTGCTGTTCGGCGAGTGGGAGCACATCTCCGAGGGCGACACGGTCAAGCGCACCGGCCGCCTGCTCACCATCCCGGTCGGCGAGGCGATGCTCGGCCGGATCGTCGACCCGCTCGGCAACCCACTCGACGGCAAGGGCGCGATCGAGGCCTCCGAGACCCGCCCGGCCGAGTTCAAGGCTCCCGGCATCGTCCAGCGCCAGCCGGTGACCGAGCCGATGTTCACCGGCCTGAAGGCGATCGACTCGATGATTCCGATCGGGCGCGGCCAGCGCGAGCTGATCATCGGCGACCGTCAGACCGGCAAGACCTCGATCGCGGTCGACACGATCATCAACAACCGGGACCGCGACCTGATCTGCGTCTACGTCGCGATCGGCCAGCGCAAGGCCAGCGTCGTGCAGATCGCGGGCGGCTCGAGAGGCCGGGGCGCTCGAGAACTCGATCATCGTGATGGCCGCCGCCGACGAGTCGGCGCCGATCAAGTTCCTCGCGCCGTACGCCGGCGCGCGATGGCCGAGTATTTCCTCTACAACGGCAAGGCCGCGCTCACCGTCTACGACGACCTCACCAAGCACGCCGACGCCTACCGCCAGATGTCGCTGCTGCTGCGCCGTCCGCCGGGCCGCGAGGCCTACCCGGGCGACGTGTTCTATCTGCACTCGCGACTGCTCGAGCGCGCGGTCAAGCTCTCCGACGACGAGGGCGCCGGCTCGTTGACCTCGCTTCCGATCATCGAGACGCAGGCCGGCGACGTGTCCGCCTACATCCCGACGAACGTCATCTCGATCACCGACGGGCAGATCTTCCTGGAGCCGAAGCTGTTCTACTCGGGGGTGCGCCCGGCGATCAACGTCGGCATCTCGGTCTCCCGGGTCGGCGGCAACGCGCAGACCAAGCCGATGCGCCGCGTCGCCGGCCGGCTGAAGCTCGAGCTGTCGCAGTATCGCGACCTCGAGGCGTTCGCCCAGTTCGGCTCCGACCTCGACGCCGAGACCCGGCAGTCGCTGGCCCGTGGCGAGCGGCTCGTGGCGACGCTCAACCAGTCCGAGCGCAGTCCGATGTCCGTCGAGGATCAGGTGATCCAGATCTTCGCCGCGACCAACGGCTACCTGGACCGGATCCTCACCGAGAAGGTCGGGCGGTTCCTCTCGGGCGCGGTCGACGCGGTGCACACCGCCAACTCCGAGCTGGTGAAGGCGATCGCCGACGGCAAGTGGGATGACGAGCAGACGCCCAAGGACCTGAGCGACGACGCTTCGGAGACCTACGCCGAGGACTTCGGCTACGACCTCGACGAGGAAGGCCTCCCGCTCGAGGACGGCGAGTAGGCAGGAGCCTGCTGAGGCACCATGGCCATCTCGCAGCGAGACGTCCGCAACCGGATCGACTCGGTCAAGAACATCCAGAAGATCACGAGCGCCATGCAGATGGTCGCCGCCGCCCGGCTGCGCCGCGCCGAGCAGCGGATCGAGGCGCTGCGGCCGTACGCCGACGCGATCCGCCGGATGACGCGGATGGCGGCCGAGGCCGCGGGCAACGTGCCGAACCTGCCGATCCTCGCCGAGCACGACTCGGTCTCCAAGGTGGGGCTGCTCGTCGTCGCCGGCGACCGCGGCCTGGCCGGCGCGTTCAACTCCAACGCGGTGCGCGCCGGCGTCGCCGCCGGCCGCGACCACCAGGCCGAGGGCCGCACGCCGGTGTACTTCGCCTCCGGTCGCCGCCCGGCGTCCTCGCTCGCGTTCCGCGGCCTCGAGGTCGTCGGCAGCTTCACCGGGTTCACCGACCGCCCCGCCTATGCCGACGCCCGCGCGATCGCCGAGCGCCTGATGGCGGCCTACGTCGACGGCGAGGTCGACCGCGTCGACATCTTCTACAACGGCTTCGTCTCGGCGCTCTCGCAGCAGATCCGCCGCGAGACGCTGCTGCCACTTCAGCAGGCGTCGATCCTCGGTGAGGAGGACGACGACGAGGGAGGGCGAGGACGCCGCGTCGATCGGCAACTTCGACTACGAGCCGGACCCCGAGGAGATCCTCAAGCGACTGGTCCCCGACTACGTCGAGGTGTCGATCTACCGGGCGCTGCTCGAGTCCTCCGCCTCCGAGCACGGAGCGCGCATGACCGCGATGCAGAACGCGTCGGAGAACGCCAGCACCCTGATCGACGACCTCACGCTCGAGATGAACCGGGCACGCCAGGCCGAGATCACCCAGGAGATCATGGAAGTCGTTGCGGGCGCCGAGGGCGTCTGACACCCGCGGCTGACAAGGAGAACACACAGAATGTCTGCGACCACTGAAGCGAACACCACGACCACGACCGAGCAGCGCAACGTGGGGCGCATCGAGGAGGTCACGGGCGTCGTCATCGAGGCCGTATTCCCCGACAAGCTGCCCGAGATCAACCACGCGATCATCGTCAAGCGCCCCGAGGCCGCCCGCGCCGAGGAGACCGAGGACATCGCGGCCCAGCAGGACGCGTACCTCACCTGCGAGGTCCAGCAGCACCTCGGCGACGACCGCGTGCGCGCGGTCGCGATGGACACGACCGACGGGCTGGCCCGTGGCGTCGAGGTGATCGACACCGGCGGGCCGATCACCGTGCCCGTCGGCCGCGAGACGCTCGGCCGGATCTTCAACCTGCTCGGCGAGACGATCGACCAGGGCGACCCGCTCCCCGACGACACCGAGCGCTGGCCGATCCACCGGCCCGCCCCCGACGTCGAGGCGCTCGCCCCGACGACCGAGATGTTCGAGACCGGCATCAAGGTCGTCGACCTGCTCGCGCCCTACGCGACCGGCGGCAAGGTCGGCCTGTTCGGCGGTGCCGGCGTGGGCAAGACGGTCATCATCCAGGAGCTGATCCACAACCTCGCCCAGGAGCACGGCGGCCTGTCGGCGTTCTGCGGCGTGGGCGAGCGCTCCCGCGAGGGCAACGACCTGTGGCTCGAGATGAAGGAGTCCGGCGTCCTGGACAAGACGATGCTCGTCTTCGGCCAGATGAACGAGCCCCCGGGCGCCCGCATGCGCGTCGCGCTGTCGGGGTTGACGATGGCGGAGTACTTCCGTGACCAGGAGGGTCAGGACGTGCTGCTGTTCATCGACAACATCTTCCGGTTCGTCCAGGCCGGCTCCGAGGTCTCGGCGCTGCTCGGCCGCATGCCCTCCCAGGTGGGCTACCAGCCGACGCTGCAGTCCGACATGGGCGCATTGCAGGAGCGGATCACCTCGACGCGCAAGGGGTCGGTCACCTCGATCCAGGCGATCTACGTGCCTGCCGACGACTACACCGACCCCGCGCCGGCGTCCGTGTTCGCCCATCTCAACGCGACCACGAACCTCAACCGGGCGATCTCGGAGAAGGGGATCTACCCGGCCGTCGACCCGCTCGACTCGACCTCGACGATCCTCAAGCCCGAGATCGTGGGCGAGGAGCACTTCGCGGTCGCCAACCAGGTGAAGCAGGTGCTGCAGCGCTACAAGGAGCTGCAGGACATCATCGCGATCCTCGGGATCGACGAGCTCTCCGACGAGGACAAGGTCGCGGTCGGGCGGGCACGCCGTCTGGAGCGCTTCCTCTCCCAGCCGTTCTTCGTTGCCGAGCAGTTCACCGGCATCCCCGGCAAGTACGTGAAGGTCGAGGAGTCGATCCGCGGGTTCAAGGAGATCCTCGAGGGCAAGCACGACGAGCTCCCCGAGCGCGCCTTCTTCATGAAGGGATCGATCGACGAGGTCGTGGCCGACGCGGGCGGCTCCAAGGCGCAGGAGGAAGACGACTCCGAGCAGACGGGTTCCGCGCAGGAGACCGAGGCGTCGAGCTCCGAGAGCTCCGAGAGCTCCGGACACGGGCGACGACACCGGCGACTCCGGAGCGGAGTCCTAGTGGCACACACCCCGTTCCGGGTCGAGGTCCTCACGCCCGACGGCGAGGTCTTCAACGACGAGGTCGAGATGGTCTCGACCCGCACCGTCGTCGGGTCGATCGGCGTGCTGGCCAATCACGAGCCGCTGCTGGCGACGCTCGACCCGACCGAGCTGCGGCTCTACCGCACCGAGTCGGAGATCGTGCGCTTCGCGCAGTCCGAGGGCTACCTACAGGTCGCCGGCAACCACGCGCTGCTGCTCGTCGAGGAGGCTCATGACCCGGGTCGCTCGACGTCGCCCAGCTCCGGGAGCGGCTGCGCCAGGCGGAGTCCGAGCTCGACAGCGCAGGCGACGACTCCGAGCGCCGGCGCGTGGCCGAGCGCGACCGGCGGCGCTGGTCGGCTTTCCTGGCGATCGCCGAGGGCGGACCCGAGCACTGAGCGCCCCCACCGGACGCTCGACGGCTTAACCGGGCAGTCATCGACGCCCCCTACCCTGGACAACGCTGTGAGTGACGAACGCGTCCTCGCCGAGCGCCTGATCGGCTACGAGACCTCGCGCCCCGAGGCGATCGTGGCTGCCGCCCAGTTCGTCAAGGGCTGGCTCGAGGTGAGCTCCATCACGGTCTCGGAGACCGAGCACCGGGGGCTGCCCGTGCTCGTCGCCGAGGCCGGGGCCCGGGGGGCGGATCCCGCCCGCCCGTGCATCGTCCTGCACGGGCACCTCGACGTCGTTCCCGGGCGCGCCGAGCAGTTCACCGCGCGGATCGAGGGCGACCGGCTGATCGGCCGCGGCGCCTATGACATGAAGGGCGGGCTGGCGGCGATGCTGTGCGCGCTGCGTGACGTCGCGACCGCGTTCGGGTCCGGATGGTGATCGTCCCGGACGAGGAGTCCGAGGAGCTCGACGAGCGCTCCACCGACGCGATCGTCGCGCGGGGCTCGGCGGCGACTTCGCGATCACCGGCGAGCCGACCGACCTGCACATCGGGATCCAGGCCAAGGGCGTGCTCGCGATGCGGATCGCCGTCCATGGCCGCGCCGCGCACAGCTCCACCCCGTGGCTCGGCGACAACGCCGTGCTCAAGGCCGTCGACGTGTTCCGCACGATCGAGACGCTGCCGTTCAGCCGCGAGTTCTCGGACATGTTCGACCGGCCGTCGATCAACCTCAGCCGGATCGAGGGCGGGGACGCGATGAACAAGGTCCCGGACCTGGCGACGATCGCCGTCGACGTGCGCTACCTGCCCGGCCAGGATCCGGGCGACATCCTCGCGCAGGTCCGCGCGATCCCCGGGATCGATGTGACCGCACGTTCATCCACCCGGCGGTCGGCGTGTCGCGCAACGACCCCTACGTCCGCGCGCTGTGCGACGCGGCGCGGCGCTCGATCCGGCGGCGAGGTGACCTCGGTCGGCCGCGACGGCGCCTCCGACGCGGCGTCGTTCATCGAGGCCGGGATCCCCGCCGTCGAGTTCGGCCCCACCGGCGGCGGGCACCACGGGCCCGACGAGTGGGTCTCGCTGCGCTCGATGGGCGAGTACCGGCGGGCGCTGGTGGAGTTCATGCGGACGCTGCCGGCGGCGCTGGCCGGCGAGGAGGGCGAGTTGCGCGCGATCGACGGCGGGCTGCGTGAGCATGGCTGCGGGCACTCGAGCGTCGAACGGTCGACTCGTGAGGTTCCTCGTCCCCAAGAGCCGGGTGGGGCTCGTCGTGCGGGTGTTCTGCGCGGCGGTGCTGGTGATCGGCTCCTGCGCCGGCGCGGTTGCCACCGCCGGGCTGCTGCAGGTTCCAGCAGATCGTCTCCGACATCACCGTCGTCCGGGCTCGATCGTGAAGACCAAGCAGTCACGCTGCCCAAGCCAGGCCGGCCGCAGACGCTGCTGGTGATCGGCTCCGACCACCGCGCCACTCGCCGTCGTTCACGGATGCGAACACCGACACGATGCTGCTCGTGCGGCTCAACGCGGCCTCCTCGACGATCAACGTGCATGTCGATTCCCCGCGACCTGCAGGTGACCGTCCCCGGCTACGGCACCGAGAAGATCAACGCCGCCTACAGCCAGGGCGGCTACGGCCTGCTGATCAGGACGATCAAGCAGAACGTCTTCCCGCAGCTGCAGGTCAACCACATCATCGACACCAACTTCGACGGCTTCTCGCACATCGTCAACGCGATCGGCTGCGTGTGGACCGACGTCGACCACCGCTACTACAACCGGTCCCAGCCGTTCCCGAGCCCCGACAACTACTCCTCGATCAACATCCAGCCCGGCTACCAGAGGCTGTGCGGCTCAAGCCAGGTGACCGGCGCGCTCGCGTTCGTGCGCTTCCGCCACACCGACTCCGATCTGGTGCGCGAGGCGCGCCAGCAGGACTTCCTGCGGTGGGCCAAGCAGAACTTCACCCTCTCCAAGCTGTATGCCGAGAAGGACAAGCTGCTGCGGATCTTCGCGCGCGAGACCACCCTGGACCAGACCCTGAAGACCCTGAACGGGATCATCGAGCTGTTCGACCTCGTGCTCAACGCCAACGGGGCGTCGCTCAAGCAGATCCCGTTCCCGGCGTCGCTCGGCGCCGGCAGCGCGACGTCGCCCGCCTACGTCTACAAAAAGTCAGACCGGGCGGTCGCCGCCGCCTGGGCGAACTTCATGCACCCGACGCCGAAGGGGAGCGCGTCCTCGTCGCACCACTCGTCCTCGTCGTCCTCGCACGGCTCCTCGGGCGGCGGGTCGCACGGCGGCTCGGGCTCCTCGCACGGCGCCAAGGCACGCCATCACCCCGGGCCGGCGATCGACACCGCCGGCCTGACCGCCGATCCCGCCGACGGGATCGCGCAGGCGAAGCTGCTCAGCCCGAACATGCCCGTGTACTACCCGCGCTACATCCTGTCGGGCTCGCGGTACTGCACCGACACCGGCTACGAGTGCCTCAACGGGGACGAGCCCGCCAGCGCCTACGGGCACTCCTACCCGCGCCAGTACCGGGTGACGACGACGACCGGCAAGCGCGTTCGCGCCTACTTCATGACGATCGCGGTCAACCCGCTGCTCGGCCAGTACTACGGCGTGCAGGGGGTGCACTGGACCGACCCGCCGATCCTCAACAACCCCGCCGGGACGAAGGTGTTCCACGGCCGCAGGTTCGAGATCTACCAGGACGACCACGGCCGCACGACGGACGTTGCCTGGCGCGTGGACGGCAACTCCTACTGGATCTCCAACACGCTCACGAGCACGATCTCGACCAAGCAGATGGTCGCGATCGCCGAGTCGACGGTCCCGTACGGCGGCTGACCGGCGCGCGGCCGCCCGCGCGGGCCGGACCGTTATCGTGCGCCCATGCGGTTCCTGGTGCCGAAGAGCCGCGCGTCCCTGGTGTGGCGGGTGCTCGCGGCCGCGGTGCTCGTGATCGGCGCGTGCGCGGGGGCGGTTGCGACCGCGGGGTTGCTGGAGTTCAACACGCTCGCGCAGGTGCTCCGGGTGCACAAGGGGGTCTCGGTCCCGAGTCTCACGCTGCCCACACCGGGCGCGCCCGAGACGATCCTGCTGATCGGCTCCGACCACCGTGCCGGCGAGGGGTCGTTCCGCAACTCCCACACCGACACGATCCTGCTCGTTCACCTCAACGCGGCATCGTCGACGATCAACGTCATGTCGATCCCGCGCGACCTGAAGGTGAACGTGCCCTCCCGGTACGTGCCGCAGGCCGAGTGCGCGAGCTCGTCGGTCCCCGGCGACTGCGCGGAGAAGATCAACGCCGCCTACAGCGAGGGCAGCTACGGGCTGCTCATCCGCACGATCAAGCGCAACGTCTTCCCCCAGCTGAAGATCACCCATATCGTCGACACGAACTTCGGCGGGTTCTCGGACCTCGTCGACGCGATCGGATGTATCTACGCCGACGTCGACCACCGCTACTTCAACATCTCCAGCGGGGTCTCCGGCGACCCCAACGACTACTCGTCGATCGACATCCAGCCCGGCTACCAGCGGCTGTGCGGCGACCACCAGTCGATCGGCGGTGCGCTGCCGTTCGTGCGCTTCCGCCACACCGACTCCGACATCGTGCGCGAGGCCCGCCAGCAGGACTTCCTGCGCTGGGCCAAGCAGAAGTTCACCACCCGCCAGCTGTTCGACGAACGCGCCCGGCTGCTGCACATCATCGCCGAGCACTCGACGTTCGACCGCAACCTGCAGACGCCCGGCGCGCTGATCGACCTGTTCAACCTGGTGCTGAGCGCCAACGGCGGGACGCTCAAGCAGATCCCGTTCCCCGCAAACCTCTCCCAGGCCTCGGTCGGCAACGACTTCGTGCTCCCCGACTCGGCGGCGGCGGTGCGCCGGGTCTACGCCGAGTTCATGCGCCCGACCACGCACCGGGCGGCGTCCAGGCCGGCCAGGCGCGCGACCTCCCGGACCTCCGGCCACGGCTCTCACGGCCCCTCCGCGCCTCACCGGGCGGCGGGGATCGACACGTCCGGGCTGATGGCCGACCCGGCCGACGGCCGCGCCCAGGCCAGGTCCCTGACCCCGAACATGGGCGTCTACTACCCCGACCTGATCGACGCGCACTCGTCGTACTGCTCGGACCTCACGACGCTCTGCCTCAACCCGTCGGAGCCGGGGAGCGCGTACGCCCACTCCTATCCGCGCCAGTACACGGTCCGGGAGCCCGACGGCCGGCGGGTGCACGCGTACTTCATGACGATCGCCCTCACCAACGCGGGCCTCGGCCAGTACTACGGCGTGCAGGGGCTGCACTGGACCGACCCGCCGATCCTCCGCCACCCGCAGGGGACCCGGCGCTTGAACGGGCGCACGTACGAGCTGTTCGCCGACGACGGCGGGCACATCACCGACGTCTCGTTCCGCATCGGCCCGAACGTGTACTGGATCTCGAACACGCTCACGAGCGCGCTGCCCAACCGCGAGATGATCGCGATCGCCGAGTCGATGACCCTCTACCGGGGCTGACCGCGGCCCCGTCCGGGCGGGGAGCGGGCCGCGCCGGGCCACGCTAGGCTGCGCGGCGGCGGGGCCGGCCACCGGAAGGCCTGTACGCTCGGGCGCGCGATGATCTCTCCTCCCACCGACAGCCCCCAGCAGATCGCCGTGATCGGCACCGGCTACGTCGGCCTCGTCACCGCTGCGGGCTTCGCGGAGCTCGGCAACGAGGTCTGGTGCGTCGACATCGACGCGGACAAGATCGCGCGCCTCAATCGCGGCGAGATCCCGATCTACGAGCCGGGCCTCGCCGACAGCGTGGCCCGCAACGCCGGGCGCCTGCACTTCTCGACCGAACTCGCGGCCGCGCTCGAGCATGCGCGGCTGCTGTTCGTCGCCGTCGGCACGCCGCCGACCTACTCCGGCGACGCCGACCTGTCGGCCGTGCACGCCGTCGTCGCGGCGATGCCCGCCACCGACCACCACGCCCTCGTCATGAAGTCGACCGTCCCGGTCGGGACCGGCGCCGCGATCAAGCGCGAGTTCAGCCGCCAGGGGAAGGGGTTCGCCTACGTCTCCTGTCCGGAGTTCCTCAAGGAGGGCGCCGCGCTTGCGGACTTCATGGAGCCCGACCGGGTGGTCGTCGGCGACGACGGCGACTGGGCGGGCCAGGCGGTGTGCGACCTGTACGCGCCGCTCGGCTCGCCGCTGGTCCGCACCGACGTCGCCTCGGCCGAGATGGTCAAGCTCGCCTCCAACGCGTTCCTGGCCACGAAGATCTCGTTCATCAACGAGATCGCCAACGTCTGCGAGGAGACCGGCGCGGACGTCGGCGAGGTCGCCCGCGGGATGGGCCTGGACCGGCGGATCGGCGGCCACTTCCTGCGTCCCGGCATCGGTTACGGCGGATCCTGCTTCCCCAAGGACGTGTCGGCGCTCAAGCAGCTCGCCGGCAACTCCGGCTACCACTTCCAGCTGCTCACCGCGGTGATCGAGGTCAACGAGCTGCAGAAGCGGCGGGTCATCTCCAAGCTGCAGAAGCACCTGGGATCGCTCGTCGGCAGGCGCGTCGCGCTGCTCGGGCTCGCCTTCAAGGCCGACACCGACGACATGCGCGAGGCGTCCTCGCTGGTGCTCGCCGCGCGCCTGCAGGCCGACGGCGCGACCGTCTCCGCCTATGACCCGGTCGCCGCCGACGAGGCCCGCAAGCTGATGCCCGGGGTCGAGTTCGCCCCGGACGCGCTGTCGGCGCTCGAGGGCGCGGACGCGGCGGTGCTCGTCACCGAGTGGTCGGAGTTCTCGACCTCGACTGGCGCGAGGTGCGCGAGCGGATGACGGGCGAGCTGCTCGTCGACGGGCGCAACTACGCCGACCGCGACGCCGTCCGAGCGGCCGGCCTTCGCTACGAGGGGATCGGCCGCTCCTGAGGCGGGCAACGCGAGCGCGATGCAGGCACTGATCCTCGTCGGTGGAGAGGGGACGCGGCTGAGGCCGCTCACCTCACGCGTCCCCAAGCCGGTCGTTCCGCTCGCCGGCCAGCCGTTCATGTCGTACATGCTCCAGTGGCTGCGCCTCCACGGGATCGACCGCGTGATCCTCTCCTGCGGCTTCCTTCCCGACGGTGTGCGCGCGGTGCTCGGCGACGGGTCGGAGTGGGGGTCCGGCTGCGCTACGTCGTGGAGCCCCACCTGCTCGGCACCGGCGGCGCGCTGAAGTACGCCGAGGACTGCTCGACGAGCGGTTCTTCATGCTCAACGGTGACTGCTGACCGACATCGACCTCACCGCGCAGCTGCAACAGCACGCGCGCACGGGGCGCGCGGCACGCTGGCTCTGCTACCCCGTCGAGGACCCGTCCTCCTACGGGCTCGTGGGCTGCCGCGCCGACCACTCCGTCCGCGAGTTCGTGGAGAAGCCCAGCCTCGACGAGATCGACATGAACCTGATCAACGCCGGCGTGTACATCCTGGAGCGCGGTGCTCGACCGGATGCGCCGCGGGGCACGCGGATCTCGATCGAGCGCGAAGTGTTCCCGCGGCTCGTCGACCACGGGCTCTACGGCTACCAGGCGGCGGGCTACTGGATGGACATCGGAACCCCGCAGCGCTACCTGCAGGCGACCTGGGACATCCTCGAGTGCGAGGTCCGCACCGAGGTGGGCGCGGCGATCGGTGAGGCCGGGGCGTGCTCTGCCCCGAGACGCGGCCCGGCGGGACGTCCACGCGCCGGCGGTGATCGGGCCCGGCTGCACGATCGCCGCGGACTCGAGCGTGACCGGCCGCAGCGTGCTCGGCGCCGGCGTCACGATCGGCTCGGGCGCGACGATCGACGGCTCGGTGCTGCTCGACGGCGGCGACGATCGGCGCGCGCACCCGGGTCACCCGCTCGATCGTCGGTCCGGGCGCCTGGATCGGCGATCACTGCCACATCGAGGAGACCGCGATGGTCGGCCGGGCGTCCGGCTCGGGATCGGCAACACGCTCACCGCCGGCGTCCGTATCTTCCCGGAGTCGACTTCCCGACGGGGCGATCGCGTTTTGACGGCGCACCGGAGTCGCTGGCAGCCGACGCCGAGACGGCTCCGGCGTCGACCCGGCCGCCAGTTCGCCGACATGGTCGGGCTCTCCGACCATCTGCGCGACGCGCTGTGGCGCGTCGAATCGGCCGACGATCAAGCCGCAGGACTCGCCGGGCGGCCTCGTCATCGCCGGCATGGGCGGCTCGGCGATCGGCGGGATGCTGGCGCGTGGCGGTGCTCGGCGACCGCGCCTCGCGGCCGATGGTCGGTCGCCCGCGACTACGCGCTGCCGTCCTGGACCACGCCGGACACGACCGTCCTGTGCGCGAGCTACTCGGGGGACACCGAGGAGACGCTGGCCGCGTTCGAGGCCGCGGGCGCGCTCGGGGCGCGCCGGCTCGTCTCCACGGACCGGCGGCGCGCTCGCCGCCAGCGGCACGCGCCGAGGGGATCCCGGTGATCCCGCTGCCCGGCGGCTTCCAGCCCCGCGCCGCGGTCGGCTACGGGCTCGTCGGTGGCGCTCGAGGTCGCGGCGCTGTGCGGGCTGGCGCCGTCGGCTGCACACCGAGGTCGACGTCGCGGCCGCGCACGCCGACGCGCTCGCGGGGGAGTGGGGCCCCGGCGCGCCCGAGGACTCGCTCGCCAAGCGCCTGGCCCGCGTCGCTGCACGGCGCGATCCCGATCATCACCGGCGCCGGGCTGACCGCGCCGATCGCCTACCGCTGGAAGACCCAGTTCAACGAGAACGCCAAGTCGCCCGCGTTCGCCGGCGAGCTGCCCGAGATCGACCACAACGAGATGGTCGGCTGGAAGCGCGCCCGGGGTTCGGTCGCTTCGCCGCCGTGTTCCTCGACGACTGCGACCTGCACCCCGCGTCCGGACGCGGATCGCGCTGACCCGCAGCTGATCGCCGACGGGACCGCCGCCTCCGACTCGTGGAGAGCGTCGGGGCAGACCCGCGTCGAGCGGCTCGTGTCGCTCGTGCTGCTGGGCGATCTGGTCACCCTGTACCGGGCGATCCTCGACGGCGTCGATCCGGCGGAGATCGACGTGCTCGTGGAGCTCAAGGCGGCCAGCTGAAGGCGCGCCAGTAGCCGGCGGTGCCGCGCGACGCGTGCGCCAAACATGACGGGCGCGATCCGGATATGTCGCACGGCGCGTGCGCCGGCGCGACGCGTGGGCCAACCCGCGGGCGCGAGCCCTGGTGTAGCGCTCCGACGCCCGCGCACCAAACATTGACACGATTGTGGTAAGGTTGCCGCCCGTGACGCAGGCGCTCACGATCAACGAAGCGGCCGCGACGACCGGCTGGTCGGCGCGGATGCTGCGCTACGTCGAGCAGGCCGGGCTCGTCGCGCCGCCGCGCTCGGAGTCCGGCTACCGGCTGTACGGACCGGCGGAGCTGCAGCGGCTGCGGACGCTCAAGGAGCTGCTGGCGCGGTTCGAGGTGTCGCTGTCCGAGATCGCCTTTGCGGCGCGCCTGGAGGATGACGCCGGCCTACGTGACGCGATCGCGACGTGGCTGACCGCCGAGGCGCAGCGGCCGGTCGAGGTCACGCCGACGACTGGCTGCGCTTCGAGCAGGACAAGCACGAGCGGCTGCTCGCGGCGGTCGCCTGAACTGACCCACCCCGGCGCGCGACGGCGCGCCGCCCGGCACAGACCGACCGAGACCGAGGAGACCATGAGCACGACCGCCGCCGATGACCGACTACAAGGTCGCGGACCTCTCGCTGGCCGAGTTCGGCCGCAAGGAGATCCGTCTCGCCGAGCACGAGATGCCCGGCCTGATGGCGACCCGGCGAGGAGTTCGCCGCCTCGCAGCCGCTCAAGGGCGCGCGGATCACCGGCTCGCTGCACATGACCGTGCAGACGGCGGTGCTGATCGAGACGCTCACCGCGCTGGGTGCCGACGTGCGCTGGTGCAGCTGCAACATCTTCTCCACCCAGGACCACGCCGCGGCGGCGATCGTCGTCGGCCCGGAGGGCACGCCCGAGGATCCGCAGGGCGTGCCGGTGTTCGCCTGGAAGGGCGAGACCCTGGAGGAGTACTGGTGGTGCACCGACCAGGCGCTGAGCTGGCCGGGCGGGGACGGTCCGAACATGATCCTCGACGACGGCGGCGACGCGACGCTGCTCGTCCACAGCGGCGTGCAGTACGAGCGTGACGGCGCGGTGCCCGACCCCGCGACGCCGCCGAGAACCACGAGCATCGGGTGATCCTCGAGCTGCTCACCCGCTCGGTGAGCGAGAGAACCGGCGCTTCACGCGGATGGCGGCGCAGATCAAGGGCGTCACCGAGGAGACGACGACCGGCGTGCACCGGCTGTACCAGTTCGCGCGCACGGCACGCTGCTGTTCCCGGCGATCAACGTCAACGACTCGGTGACCAAGTCCAAGTTCGATAACAAGTACGGCTGCCGGCACTCGCTGATCGACGGCATCAACCGCGCCACCGACGTGCTGATCGGCGGCAAGGTCGGTGTCGTGTGCGGCTACGGCGACGTCGGCAAGGGCTGCGCGGAGTCGCTGCGCGGGCAGGGCGCGCGCGTGATCGTCACCGAGATCGACCCGATCTGCGCGCTGCAGGCGGCGATGGACGGCTACCAGGTCGCGCGCCTGGAGGACGTGCTCTCAGAGGCCGACATCTTCGTGACCACGACCGGCAACAAGGACGTGATCACCGCCGCGCACATGCGCGACATGAAGCACCAGGCGATCGTCGGCAACATCGGCCACTTCGACAACGAGATCGACATGGCGGGGCTGACCGCGATCGACGGGATCGAGCGCGTCAACATCAAGCCCCAGGTCGACGAGTGGCGCTTCCCGAACGGCCGCACGATCATCGTGCTGTCCGAGGGCCGGCTGCTCAACCTCGGCAACGCGACCGGCCACCCGAGCTTCGTGATGTCGAACTCGTTCACCAACCAGACGCTCGCGCAGATCGAGCTGTTCGCGCACAACGACGACGGCGCCTACGGGACCGACAAGGTCTACACGCTCTCCAAGCAGCTCGACGAGAAGGTCGCGCGGATGCATCTCGACGCGCTCGGCGTCCGCCTCACCGAGCTGACCCCCGGCCAGGCCGAGTACCTGGGCGTGCCGGTCGAGGGCCCCTACAAGGCCGACCACTACCGGTACTAGTTCCGGGATCCGCGCGCACGGAGATGAGCCCGCCGGCGGCGGAGATCGCCGATCCCTCGCTCGCGACCGCGGGCGAGGAGCGCATCGAGTGGGCGGCGGGCCAGATGCCGGTGCTCGCGCGGATCCGTGAGCGGTTCGCCGGCAAGCGCCCGCTCCGGGGGCTGCACATCGCGGCCTGCCTGCACGTCACCGCCGAGACCGCGAACCTCGTCCGCGCGCTGCGCGCGGGCGGGGCATCGGTCGCGCTGTGCGCGGCCAACCCGCTCTCCACGCAGGACGACGTGGCGGCGGCCCTGGTGCGCGCGGACGACGCCGAGGTGCGCGCCCGCCGCGGCGAGGACATGGACGCCTACGTCGCGCATGTGCGCGCCCTGCTGGAGGGCTCGACCGGCCGTGACACGATCACGCTCGACGACGGCGCAGACCTGATCGCCACCGCCCACGCGCGTGCCGAGCGCCGCCCCGAGGAGCCGTGGACGTTGATCGGCGGCGTCGAGGAGACGACGGCCGGCCTGCTGCGCCTGCGGCGGCTGCACGACGAGGGCGCGCTGCGCTGCCCGGTGATCGCGGTCAACGAGGCGCGCACGGAGCGGGCGCTCAACGACCGTCACGGGACGGGCCAGTCGGCGCTCGACGGCGTCGTCCGCGCCACCAACATGCTGCTCGCCGGCAACGCCGTCGTGATCGTCGGCTACGGATGGGCCGGCCAGGGGGTCGCCGAGCGGGCGCGCGGCGCCGGCGCGGCGGTGATCGTCTGCGAGGTCGATCCGCTGCGCGCGCTCGAGGCCCGAATGTCCGGATACGAGGTGATGCCCGCGCTGCAGGCGGCCTCCCGCGGCGACCTGTTCATCACCCTCACCGGCTCGCGCGGGGTGCTCGGCGAGCCGCACTTCGCGGAGATGAAGGACGGCGCTGTGCTCGCCAACGCCGGGCATTTCGACGTCGAGCTCGACCTCGGAGCGCTCGAGCGCCTCGCGGACGGGCGGCGGCGCGCGGTCGGCCCGCTGGTCGAGGAGTACCGGATGGCCGACGGCCGCCGGCTCAACCTGCTCGCCCGCGGCCGCGTCGTCAACCTCGCCGCCGCCGAGGGCCACCCGGCGGCGGTGATGGACGTCTCGTTCGCGCTGCAGGCGCTCGCGATCGAGCAGCTGCTCGCGAGCGGATCGACGCTCGGACCGGGCGTGCATCCGGTCGAGGAGCGGGTCGACCGGGAGGTCGCCCGGCTCAAGCTCGCGGCGCTCGGCGTGCGCATCGACGAGCCGACCGAGGCACAGTCGGACTACACCCGCGTGTGGGCCTAGCCCCCGGCCTTCACAGCCGCCCCAGGGGGTACGCTCCGCGACGATGACCACCCAGGCAGCGATGCGCGGCGGGATCGATCTCGGCGGCACGAAGATCGAGGCGATCGTCGTCGACGACGACACGAGGTCCGCGGGTCGGCGCGCGAGCCGACCCCGACCGACGGAGGACCGGGCGGCGTGGCCGCCCGGATGGCCAAGGTGCTCACCGAGGCCGCGACGGCCGCGGGCGTGGAGCCGTCCGCGCTCGCCGGCGTCGGGGTCGGCTCCCCCGGAGACGTCAACGACCAGGCGGGCACGGTCGCCAACGCCGGCAATCTCCCGGACTGGACGGGCGCCTTCGAGCTGTCGAAGACGCTCGGCGAGGCGCTCGGCTGCCCGGTGCACCTCGGCAACGACGTCCAGGTCGCCACCCGAGCGGAGTCCGAGCTCGGGGCGGGCGCCTCGTTCCGCTCGCTGATCATGGTCGCGTGGGGGACCGGTATCGGCGGCGGGATCGTGCTCGACGGCGTGCCGTGGCTCGGGCGAGGCGCGGCCGGCGAGATCGGCCACACGGTCGTCAGGGACGGTGGCGCGCACTGCCAGTGCGGCCGCCGCGGCTGCCTGGAGGCCTACGCGGGCCGCGGCTCGATGGAGGCGCGGGCGCGCCGCGAGGTCGAGAAGGGCGTCGACACCGAGCTGTTCAAGATCATGGCGCACCGGGGGCGCACGCGGCTGACCTCCTCGGTGTGGGCCCACGCGCTGGAGCGCGGCGACGACCTCGCGCACGAGCTGATCGACCGGGCGGTGAACGCCCTCGGGGTCGGCATCGCGTCGGCGATCAACCTGCTCGACCTCGAGGCGGTCATCATCGGCGGAGGCCTCGGAGTGCGGTTCGGACAGCCGATGGCCGAGCGGATCGAGGGGGCGATGCACCCGCACCTGTTCAACGACTCTCGCCCGCCGGCGGTGCGCGTCGCGTCGCTGGGCGACCTCGGCGGGGCGCTGGGGGCGGCGCTGCTGGCCTCGCGCTGAGTTCCCCGTCTCCGGAGCCGGTTCAACGCTCATCAATTCTGCTATTCGAGCGCGGGCTGAGACGGCCGGCGCCGGACTTTGACAGGATGGCGAGTCTGCGCACGCGCCGGACAACGTTGTGTATGGAGGAGAGGGGAGGGTCGTGAGCCTGCTCGGCGACAGCACGGATGCGATGCAGGAGCGACCGCCCGCTCCGCCGCCACGACCGCGGCAGCCACCGACTGACCGGCGCCGCACGGCGGCCCGCATCGGGGCCGCCGCGGCGCTGATCGCCGCGGTCGCGGCGGTGGTCGTGATCGTGTTCGGGAGCGGCTCCTCCTACGTCGTGCACGCCGACTTCCAGGACGCGAGCGGACTGGTGACCGGCGACACCGTGCTGATCGGCCCGTCGGCGGTGGGGACGATCAGCGCGATCGACCTCACCCGGGACGGGCAGGCGCAGGTGACGATGAGCCTGCACGGCGTCGGCACGCTGCACCGCGGCACCGTGGCGCGCATCGCCGAGGACTCGCTGTCGGGGATCGCCTCCAAGTACGTCGAGCTCGAGCCGGGGCCGGCCCGCGCGCCCGCGATCCGCAGCGGCGGCTCGATCAGCGCCGGGCACACCTACGCGGAGGTCAACATCGACGAGCTGTTCAACTCGCTCAACGCGGCCACGCGGCGGGGGCTGTCGAACCTGATCCGCGGCGAGGCGGCGTCGCTGAGGGGCAAGGGCGCGCGTGCCAATCGCACCCTCGAGTACCTCGCGCCGGGGCTGCAGAGCGCGAGCGTGGTCACGCACGAGCTCGCCCGCTCAGAGCCCGCGTTCGACGGCCTGATCGTCCAGGGCGCCGATGCGATGAGGACGCTCGCCGGCCGCTCGGCCCAGCTGAGCAGCCTGATCGCCAACACCTCGACCGCGACCGGGGCGATCGCGCGCCAGAGCCGCGCGCTGGAGAGCGCGCTGTCGCTGCTGCCCTCGACGCTCAGCCGCTCGCGCCACACGTTCGCCGGCCTGGACACGACGCTCAACGCGCTCGACCCGCTGGTGAGCGCCGCCAAGCCCGCCTCCCGGCACCTGACCGCGTTCGCCGCTTCCCTGCACGCGGTCTCGCTGGTGGCCACCCCGACCGTCTCGGCGCTCGACACGTTGATCGCCAACCCCCGCCGAACCGGCGATCTGACGAGCCTCGCCCAGGCCGCTCCGGGCGTGCTCACCCAGGCCGAGCGCGCGTTCCCGGCGCTCATCCGGAACTTCTCAAAGTCCCACTCCCAGCTGGACTACCTGCGCCAGTACACGCCCGACGTCGTCGCCGCGCTCGCCGACGTCGGCCAGTCGAGCGCCAACTACGACGCCAACGGCCATTACTCGCGGACCGAGCCGATGCTCTACCCGTTCACGACCGACTCGATGGGCCAGCTCGTCGCGCAGAACCCGGCCGGCCGCTACAACGGCCTCACCCGGCTGAGCAACCGCTGCCCGGGCTCGGCGGTGCAGCCCGCGCCCGACGGCTCGACCCCGGTCAACGCCGGCCACTGCGACACCGGCCAGGTCCCCTCAGGCCCGTGAGACGGATCGCCGCCGTCGCCGTCGCGGTCGCGCTCGCCATGGTCGGCGTGACCGCCGCCGTGCTCACCGCACCGGCCCGCTCCGACGGCGGCCCGTACACGGTGCAGGCGATCTTCGACGACGCCTCCTACGCGGTCACCGGCGAGGACGTCCGGATCGCGGGCGCCAACGTGGGGACGATCACCGCGCTCGGCGTGACCCCGCAGAAGCGCGCGGCGGTGACGATCACGATCGACGACAACCGCTTCGCGCCGTTCTACGCCAACGCCCACTGCGAGATCCGCCCGCAGTCGCTGATCGGCGAGGAGTACGTCAACTGCACGCCGGGCACGAGCACCGCCCGCCGGCTGCAGCGGATCACGCGCGGGCCGGGCGCGGGCGACTACCTGCTGCCGGTGGCGCGCACGAGCTCGCCGATCGACACCGACATCGTCCAGAACATCTCGACCGAGCCGGTGCGCGAGTCGCTGGCGGTGATCATCGGCGAGCTCGGCACCGGGCTGGCGGCGCGCGGCTCGGACCTGAACGCGGTCATCCACCGCGCCAATCCGGCGCTCGGCAACACCGAGAAGGTGCTGCGGATCCTCGCCGCCCAGAGCCGCACGCTCGCCGACCTCGCGTCGAGCTCGGACCGGGTGCTCGCGCCGCTGGCCCGCGAGCGGCGCCACATCGCCGCGTTCGTCTCGGAGGCGAACACGACCGCCCGCGCGAGCGCCCGGCGGGCCGCCGACATCTCCCGCACGTTCCACGAGTTCCCGCACTTCCTCGCGCAGCTGCGGCCGTTGATGACCGACCTCGGGTCGCTGTCGCAGCAGGGCACGCCGGTGATGCGCGAGCTGGGGGCGAGCGCCGCCCCGCTCGGTCGCGAGTTCACCGCGCTGACCCCGTTCGCCAAGGCCGCGCGCAGCTCGCTGATCAACCTCGGCCGCGCCGCGCGCGCGTCGGAGCCCAACCTGGTCGCATCCGAGCCGCTCGCCCGTGAGCTTGAGAGCCTCGGTCGCCAGAGCCGGCCGAGCGCGAGGTCGCTGGCGACGCTGCTCGCCAGCGTCAACTCGACGGGCGGCATCGAGGACCTGATGACGCTGCTCTACCACGCGGTCGGGGCGGCCAACGGCTACGACAGCCTCGGCCACTACGTGCGCGCGGAGCCGATCACCGGCCCGTGCTCGTTCTACGTCAAGCGCCCGCTCGTCGGATGCGGCGCCACGTATGCCGGCGTCAGCCGCTCCGCGGCCCGGGGCGCGGCCGACACCGTCAGCGCGCGCCACCCGAGCGCCTCGGCGTCGATCGTGGCCCGCGCGGTGCGGAGCGTGTCGCGCGAGCGGTCGTCGAGCTCGCTGAGCGGGCTGCTGTCCTACCTGGTCGGAGCCGCGCGATGAACCGCCGCCGTCGCCGCGAGGCGTCCGTGCTCACCAGTCCGGTGCTGATCGGCGCGCTCACCGTGCTGGTGACGATCGTCGCGGTCGCGCTCGCCTACAACGCCAACACCGGCCTGCCGTTCGTGCCCACCTACGTCCTGCACCTGCAGGCGCGCAACGCCCAGGAGCTGCAGCGCGGCGACGACGTCAACGAGGGCGGGGCGCTGATCGGGATCGTCTCGTCGATCACCCCGAGCCGCACGCGCTCGGGCGCGCCGATCGCGATGATCAACCTCAAGCTCACCAAGAGCGCCGAGCCGCTCCCGCGCGACACCCGCTTCGCGATCCGGCTGAAGGGCGCGATCGGCCTGAAGTACCTCGACGTCGCGCGCGGCCACAGCGCGGAGAACCTGCGCAACGGCGCGACCGTGCCGCTCGCGCAGACGAGCGGCACCGTCGACTTCGACCGGGTGCTGTCGATGTTCAACGCCCGCACCCGCCGGGGCGTGCAGGACACGACGACCGGCTTCGGCCAGGCGCTGGCGGGGCGCGGCGGCGACCTCAACCGGGCGATCGGGGCGTTCGGGCCGTTGCTGCGCGACCTGCAGCCGGTCGCCGCCAACCTCGCCTCGGGCCCGACCGACCTGGCCGGGTTCTTCCGCGGCCTGGACGCGTTCTCCGGCGCGCTCGCCCCGGTGGCCCGCCGGCAGGCGTCGCTGTTCGTCGGCCTGGACGCGACGTTCCGCTCGCTCGCGTCGGTCGCGCCGTCGCTGCAGAACACGATCTCCGCGACCCCTCCGGTGTTCGAGGAGACCGTCCGCACGAGCCCGAAGATCCGCTCGTTCCTCACCGACACCGCGGGGCTGCTGCACGAGCTGCGGCCCGGCTTCGCGACGCTGAAGACAAGCGCCCCGGTGCTCGCCGACACGTTCCAGACGGGCGCGCGGACACTGCCGCCGACCGCATCGCTTGACCACCAGACCGCCCTGCTCGCCCAGCGGCTCGCCGGCTACAGCGCCTCCGGGACGGTGCGCCGCGGCCTCGGCCGCCTCACCCTGGCCACCAAGGACCTCAAAGCGCCGCTCGCATTCCTCACCCCGGTGCAGTCGACCTGCAACTACGTGACGCTGTTCCTGCGCAACACCTCGAGCGTGCTCGCACAGCACGCCTCCGGCGGCGGATTCCTGCGCTTCGTGCAGATCGCCGTGGACGACCTCCCGGGGCGCGAGTCCGAGCCCTCGCACAAGCTGTTCACGGGCGGCTTCACCACGAACTCCGGGCCGGTCCACTCCGACCCCTACCCGAACACCGCGTCGCCGGGGCAGACCCGCGAGTGCTCGGCCGGCAACGAGGGCTACGTCATGCACGGGCTGGTCGGCAATCCGCCCGGCAACGTCGGCACCGCGACCGAGAAGACGACCCGGAGGGTCAAGTGACCCGTCGCCGCCGCCACCGCGCGCTCGTGCCCAACTGGGTCGCCGGGATCATCGCCGCGGTCGTGATCCTCGCCGTCTGCTGGCTCGTGTTCGGCGGGCCGGGCGGGCGGGACTGGTTCGGCGGCTCGCCATACCAGCTCAAGGCGATGTTCACCGTCCAGACCGAGCTGCACCTCGCCTCGCCGGTCCGGATCGCGGGCGTCAACGTCGGCAAGGTGGTGTCGATCACGCGCGTCGGCGGCTCCTCGCGCGCGGCGGTGGTGACGATGAACATCGACCGCGCGGGGCTGCCGATCCACACCGACGCGCGGCTGAACATCCGCCCGCGGCTGTTCCTCGAGGGCAACTACTACGTCGACCTGAGCCCCGGCAGCCCGGGCGCGCCGGCGCTGGGCTCCGGCCAGGTGCTGGCCGCCGCGCACACGAGCGGACCGGTGCAGCTGGACCGCGTGCTCTCCTCGCTGAACGCCAACGTGCGCTCCAACCTGCAGACGCTGCTGCAGGGGTTCGGCGCGGCGCTCAACGCGCGGCCCTCCGCGGCGGCGGACGCGACCGCCGACCCGTCGCAGCGCGGGCTCACCGCCGGCCAGTCGCTGAACCGCTCGCTCAACGACTCCGCGGCCGCGTTCCGGGCCTCCGCGCTCGTCGACCAGGCGCTGCTCGGCGAGCGCCCGCACGACCTCTCGGGGAGCATCACCGGCCTGTCGAAGACGTTCACCGGGCTGAGCGCGTCCGGCTCGCACCTGTCGGATCTGGTGACCTCGTTCAGCAGAACGATGGGCGCGCTCGCGGCCCGCCAGGGCGACCTGTCGCAGACGATCGCGCTGCTGCCGGGCACGCTGCGGGCCGCCGACGCCGCGCTCGGCCCGCTGCAGGCGTCGTTCGGACCGACCCGCACGTTCGCCCGCGAGCTTGAGCCCGGCGTCCGCCGCCTCGGGCCGACGATCACCGCGGGGCTGCCCTGGCTCTCACAGGCGCGGACGCTGCTCTCCGGCCACGACCTCGGCGGCCTGCTCACCGACCTGACGCCCGCCGTGCAGGGAACCGTCTCGACGCTGAAGTCGACCCGCTCGCTGCTCGGAGGCGCCTACGCGCTCGCGGCCTGCTTGGACCACACGATCATCCCGACGGGCAACCAGAAGGTGTCGGACCCGCCGCTCACCACCGGCCTGCGCGACTACCAGGAGCTGTTCCAGGCCGCGGTGGGGATCGCCTCCTCGGCCCAGAACTTCGACGGCAACGGCCGCTACCTGCGCTCGAGCACCGGCGGCGGGGCGGACCGGGTGCAGACCGGCTCGCTCGCGGGCCAGGGGCCCCTGTACGGCAACGCGGTGCTGCCGCCGCTCGGCACCCGGCCGGCGTTCGACGGGCAGCCGCCGGCGCTCACCCGCTCGGTGTCGTGCCTGAAGCAGAGCCCGCCGAACCTCAACGCGGCCAAGACGGGGGCGGGGCCGTGAGACGCGCGATCCGCGCCCACCGCGTCGACTTCGTGGCGATCCTCGTGCTGCTCGCGCTCGCGGTGCTCGTCACCGGCTACGTGCTCTCCCATCAGCCCGCGTTCCACCTCGGCCAGAGCTACTACCAGGTCAACGCCGACTTCTCGCAGGCGTCGTCGGTGACCGCCGGTCAGGGTCAGGCGATCACGATCGCCGGCGTGCCGATCGGGCAGGTCGGCGGGGTGACGCTGCGCGACGGCGTCGCGGTCGTGCAGATGGACATCGAGAAGAAGTACGCGCCGATCTACCGCGACGCGACCGTGCTACTGCGACCCCGAACGCCGCTGAAGGACATGTACCTGGAGCTCGACCCGGGGAACCGCAGCGCCGGGCGGCTGCCCGCCGGCGGGACGATCCCGACCTCGCAGACGACGCCCGACGTCGACGTCTCGCAGATCCTCTCCTCGCTGGACTCCGACAGCCGCAACTACCTGCTGTTGCTGCTCGCGGCCGGCGCCGGGGCGTTCAAGGACCACGGCGCGGCGTCCGGCTCGGCCCGGCCGAGCCCGGACGCGGTGAGCTCACTGCTCCAGACGCTCAAGCGCTTCGCGCCGCTGGACCGCAGCACGCGCAGGTTCGCCTCGCTGCTCTCGCGCCGCCAGTCGAGCCTGCGGCACGCGGTCCACAACCTCAACCTGGTCGCCGGCTCGCTGGGCAGCGTCGACCACCAGCTCGCCTCGCTGATCGACGCCTCGGACACGAACTTCCGGGCGATCGCGGCCAACGACACCCAGCTGCGGCAGACGCTCGCGGAGTTCCCGGGGACGCTGCGGGTGACGCGGTCCTCGCTGGGCCGGCTGCGCTCGTTCGCCTCCGCGAGCCGCACCACGCTCACCGCGCTGCAGCCGTTCGCGCGCCACCTCGCCCCGGCGCTCGCCGCGTCCCGGCCGCTGTTCAGGTCGACGACGCCCGTGCTCGCCTCCGAGCTCGAGCCGTTCACCGTCGCGCTGCAGCCGCTCGCGCGCACGCTGCGGCCCGCCGCCGCGTCGCTGAAGGCGGCCACCCCGAAGCTCACCACCTCCGTGTCGGTGCTCAACGACCTGTTCAACGAGCTCGCCCACCAGTCCAAGGGCAACCACAGCTACCTGTTCTACGGCGGCTGGCTCGCCCACATCGCCGACAGCCTCGTCTCCAGCGGCGACGCGAACGGCTCGATCGTGCAGGGGCTGTTCATGGGCACCTGCGCGCAGCTGAACTTCTACGAGAACTCGCTGCAGCAGTCCGACAAGCCGCTGGGCGTGATCCTCGCGCTGCTCAACGCGCCGCCGGTCTCCCAGCTGCCCGGCGTCAAGCCGCTGCCCGGCACCACCAGCTACAGCTGCCCTGCCGGATGACCAAGCAACGCCCCTCCACGCTCGCGATGGCCACGATGCTCGCCTTCACGGCGTCGTGCGTCGGGCTGCTCATCTTCCTGTGGCTGTCGTTCGGCGGCTCGCTGCCGTTCGAGGGGCAGGGCTACCGCTTCTCGGCCGAGTTCAGCCAGGCGACCGAGCTCGCGCCCGACGCGGCGGTGACGATCGCGGGGGTCGACGTCGGCAAGGTCGTCTCGGTGAGCCTCGACCACCGCACCGGCCTGGAGCGGGCGGTGCTGGAGATCCAACACCGCTACGAGCCCCGTCCGGCCGACACGCGCGCGATCCTGCGCACCAAGACGCTGCTCGGCGAGACCTACGTCGCGCTGTCGGCCGGCAACCCGAACGGGCCGATGCTCCGCGACGGCGCGACGCTGCCGCGCCGCCACGTGCAGAACACCGTCCAGCTCGACCAGATCCTCGGCGCGTTCGATCCGAAGACGCGGCGCGCGTTCGAGACCTGGATGCAGCAGGGCGGCGTCGCGCTCACCGGCCGCGGCGAGGCGTTCAACCAGGCGTTCGCATCGTTGTATCCGTTCGCCACCAACGTCGACCGGGTGCTCGCCGTGCTCCACCGCCAGGGGGCGGCGACGCGGACGCTGCTCGGCGACGGCGCGCGGGTGTTCTCCGCGCTCGCGCGCTCGCCCGCGCAAGTGCAGGGCTTCGTGAAGGGCTCTGACGCGCTGTTCTCGGCGACCGCCGCCCGCGACCGGGCATTGGCGCAGACGATCCGCACGTTCCCGGGGTTCCTGCGCCAGGCGCACATGACGATCGGCCGGGTCTCCACGTTCGCGGGGTCGACGAAGGGGCTCGTCGACGAGCTGCGCCCCGCGGCGCGGCAGCTCTCCCCGGCGCTCGTCTCGCTCACGGCGCTCGCGCCGCGGCTGCGGACGCTGGTCCACGACGTCGGGCCGTTGACGAAGGCGTCGCGGACCGGCCTGCCGGCGGTCCGGCAGTTCCTCACCCGCAGCGTGCCGTTCCTGTCCGCGCTGCGGCCCTACCTCGGCAACGTGATCCCGGTCGTCAACTACCTGAACACCTACCGGCGCGATCTGGCAGCGTTCTTCGCCAACAGCGCCGCGAGCACCCAGGGCTCCTCGAGCGGCCTGCACTACCTGCGGGTCGCCTCGCCGATCAACCCCGAGCTGCTCATGCCCTACGCGGCGCGGCCGCAGACCAACCGCTCCAACCCGTACCTGACGCCGGCCGGCCTCGCCAAGCTCGCCGGCGGGCTGCCGGTGTTCGGCACCTACCTGTGCACCAGCCACCCGCTGGCGCCGCTCTCGCCCTCCCTGGGAGCGAGCACAACTTCGGTTGCCGGCACCGTGTTAACGATCGCGAGCCTCGTGCAGGACTACTACATCACCGCAGATCCATCGGGACCCGCCTGCAAGGGGCAGACCCCGCTCGGCAAGGCGACCACGGGGCAGAATCAGGCGTTCCCGACGCTGAGCGCCCTGCCCAGGTGAGTTTCGGCACTTGCGAGCGGCGGGTAGGCAATCGCCCCAGAAGCAGTACGCTGGCGTACCACACTCACAAGGAGGAGTCGTTTTGAAACGTCTGACACTCGGCATCGTCACCGCGATTGCGATGCTGATCGCGGCCGGCTCGGCGCTCGCTGCGATCGACACGTATTCCGGGGGTTACGGCTTCCACGGCAAGTCGGGCTCGAAGTCCAGGCCCGCTGCGCTGAACTTCACGCAGCACTTCGCGCTCAAGGCGGCCAATCCGGGCTCGCTGACCGGCATCGTGAGCAAGGTCACGACCGAGATCAGCGGCGTGCGGGTCACCGCGACCGGGTTCCCCACCTGCAGCGCGACGAAGGTCAACAACTGGAAGAAGTCGAGCTACGCGTCGGTCTGCAACAAGCGCGCACTCGTCGCCTCCGGCTCGATCAAGGCGCAGCTGGGCACGGCGTCGAACTTCACGCCGCAGGGCCTCAACTGCGACCCGATCCTCAACGTCTGGAACGCGGGCAGGGGCAAGCTCACGTTCTTCTTCGAGACGACGTCCTCGCACCAGTGCCTGGGCGGCCAGATCACGACCGGCCAGACGCCCGCGTTCACGGCGCGCTACCGGCAGAAGGGCAACAACCTCCTCGTCACGATCCCGGTGCCCCGCGCGGTCACGCACATCGGCCCGTACCTCGCCTCGGTCTCGAGCGAGTACCTGAAGTGGCGGTCGACGACCTCCAACGGCCACCGCGACATCACGTCGACGGGCTGCCACGGCAAGCGGCACTTCAGCTACACGTTCAGCGCCACCGCGCCGAACCAGCCGGCTGAGACCAAGACGATCAAGGGCGCGGCCGCCTGCGGCTGATCCCCTCCTAGTTCCGCGCCGCCCCGGTTCGCCGGGGCGGCGCTTTTTGTGCGCGCGCGGGTGGCGAAGGTGTCCGTTTGGGACGCGGTGTCCGGCCTTTTCGTACACATCGCCTCCGCGAGGGACCGCTCACCCGGATTCGGCGAGGATGCGGCGGATGGTCGCGGCCTCCTCGCCGCCGTCGCGGCGCAGGCGGCGGTCGGTGCCCCGGAGCGTCCGCAGCCCCTGCGCCAGTGCGGCGGCGTCCTTGGCGCGGTCACGCTCGAAGCTGGCGCGATCGCCGTGGAACGTCCACGAGTCGAGCTCGATGATCAGCTTCGCCTCGGGATAGAACGCGTCGAGCCGCCGCCACCGCTCGCCGATCCGAGGCCAGACGTTGAGCTGCGGCATGGGCAGCCGGCGCCGGCTGACGAAACGCCGGAACAGATCCTCCAGCTCCGATTCGGTCAGGCCGCTGTCCCCGAGCAGACGGTAGACGCGGGCCGAGCGCGCGCACAGCTCGTCGAACGCGGTCGCGCGTAGGTGCCGGCGCGTGACGTATCCGCTCTGGCGGCCGGCGAGTTGGAGGATCAGGCCGAGGAGGGCGATCTTTTCGGACAGTCCTTACAAGAGCGTCCGGAGGCCCGGGTTTCACCCCCCGGGTGTCAGCTACCTGCGGCGGTGAGGTCCTCGTAGCGCTCACGGCGCTGCTGCTCGGCGGCGGCTTCGTCGAAGAACTTGTAGATGAGGTAGACGAAGGCGACGCCCATCACGAGCGACTGCTCGAGCGCCATCACCAGCCCGGCCATGCTCTGGTCCTCGATCGGCGTGAGCCCCCAGTAGTCGGGCTTGTGGGCGTAGAAGGTGTAGATCACGCGCGGCAGGAACGACAGCGCGATGCCGAGCGCCCCGATGAACAGCTTGGTCGTGACCATGTAGGCGAGCGGCCCCAGGCCGGTGAGCCGCCGGCGGGCCCGGATCGGGGATAGCACGTGCCACCAGTAGAGCGAGCCGACCGCGGAGAACGTGAGGTGCTCCATCGCGTGGATAAAGCTGTGGTGCAGCGCGAGGTCGTAGGCGGCGGGCACGTGCCACGCGTAGACGCCGCCGACGTACGCGATCACCGCGAACACCGGGCTGCCGAAGAACCCCGCGCGGCGCTCGAACGTCGTGATCCGCCGCGTGATCGGCCGCAGCAGCACCTTGTTGAGGCTGAGGATGAGCGTGATCGGCACCAGGTCGAGCAGGATCATGTGCTGGACCATGTGCATGACGAGCAGGTCGTCGTCGCCGAGCGAGTCGATCGGCGACATCAGCGCGACGATCACGAGCGCCATCGAGGTCGCGAACAGGCACAGGCGCCCGTAGCCGGGCGCATGGGGCGAGCCGCTGCGCCGCGCGCGCCGCCAGGCCAGGCCGTAGAGCGCCGACAGGATCAGCGTCCCGATGAGGACGGTCGGCTCCAGCGACCAGCTGTAGGGCGGTGAGATGGCCCGGCCCGGAGAGCCGATCGAAACCAGAGAAAAGGGCAGCACCGCCCAGACATTGTGACGGTCGACAAACGCCGGTGCGGCCAATACGCTCCAGGGCGACATCCAGCCACGTCCCTGTAGGAGGTAGTCGATGCGAATCGATGTCAAGGGCCGCAACCTGTCCGTCTCCGAGGACATCCGCGCCCACGTGGAGAAGCGATTTCGCACGGTGTCACGGCAGGTCTCCGAGCTTGCCGAGCTGGAGGTCGAGCTCTTCGTCGAGCGCAACCCGGCCAATCCGGACTGCTACGTGGCCGAGGTGACCCTGCACCTCAAGGGCGTCACGCTGCGCGCCAAGGACGCGTCGCCCGAGCTCAAGCACTCGATCAACCTGTGCTCGGAGGAGCTCGGCCGGCAGGTCAAGCGCCACCGCGTCAAGCGGCGCAAGCGGCGCGAGGCGCGCTCCGCGGGGGTCGACGACGCCTCGGTCCCGCACGCGGCGTAGGGCGCCCGAAACACCTCGTAAACACGGTGCGGGGGCGGCTCTGACGCCCCGCTGGACGGACCACCCCCGCGCTACGCTTCAACCATGTCGTTTCTGAACCGCGCGCTTCGGTTGGGCGAGGGCAAGCAGTTCAAGTCCTACGAGCAGCGCGTCGCGCGGATCGCCGCGTTCGAAGAGGAGGTCTCGCTCTACGAGGACGCCGAGCTGCGCGAGGCCACCGACGCGCTGCGCGAGCGCGCCCGGGGCGGCGAGTCACTCGACGACCTGCTGCCCGAGTGCTTCGCGCTCGTGCGCGAGGCGGGCACGCGCACGATGGGCATGCGCCACTTCGACGTGCAGCTGATCGGCGGCATGGTGCTGCACGACGGCTCGATCGCGGAGATGAAGACCGGCGAGGGCAAGACGCTCACCGCGACGCTCGCGCTCGTGCTCAACAGCCTGCCCGGCGACGGCGTCCACCTGATCACCGCCAACGACTACCTGGCCCGCCGCGACGCGCTGTGGATGAAGCCGATCTACGACCTGCTCGGCGTGACGATCGGGGTCCTGCAGAACATGCAGCCGGCCGAGGAGAAGATCGCCGCCTACGCCGCCGACATCACGTTCGGCACCAACTCGGAGTTCGGCTTCGACTACCTGCGCGACAACATGGCCAAGACGCTGCCCGAGAAGGTCCAGCACGGCGGCCGCCCGCGCGCGGAGGAGGGCAAGCAGAACTACCACCGGTACGCGGTCGTCGACGAGGTCGACAACATCCTCATCGACGAGGCACGCACGCCGCTGATCATCTCCGGCGCGCCCGAGCAGGCCGCCGACCTGTACGCCAAGTTCGCCCGGCTGGCCCCGCAGATGGAGCTCGGCAAGACCCCCGAGGGGCTGGACCAGCGGACCAAGAAGGAGTTCGTCGCCGACTTCGACTTCGAGGTCGACGAGAAGTACAAGACGGTCTCGATCACCGAGCGCGGCGTCGCCAAGGCCGAGCGCTTCATGGGGATCGACCACCTGTACCGCGCCGAGAACGGCCATCTCGTCAACCACCTGATCCAGGCGCTGAAGTCGGAGTCGCTCTACCAGCGCGGCGTCGACTACGAGGTGATCGACGACGAGGTGAAGATCATCGACGAGCACACCGGCCGCATCATGGAGGGCCGCCGCTGGTCGGAGGGGCTGCACCAAGCGGTCGAGGCCAAGGAGGGGGTGCGCGTCCAGGAGGAGAACCAGACGCTCGCCACGATCACGCTGCAGAACTACGCGCGCATGTACGACAAGCTCGCCGGCATGACGGGCACCGCGCTCACCGAGGCGACGGAGTTCATGAAGATCTACGAGCTCCCGGTCGTCGAGATCCCCACCAACCGCAAGATGGTGCGCGTCGACCAGAACGACCAGGTCTACAAGACCAAGGACGGCAAGTGGTCGGCCGTCGTACGGGAGATCGAGACCCGCCACGCGGCCGGGCAGCCCGTGCTCGTGGGCACGATCTCGGTCGAGATCTCCGAGATGCTCTCCGAGCGCCTGCGCCAGAACGGCATCCCGCACACGGTGCTCAACGCCAAGCCCGAGTACGCCGAGCGCGAGGGCGAGACGATCGCCGAGGCCGGCGCCCCCGGCGCGGTGACGATCGCCACCAACATGGCGGGGCGTGGCGTCGACATCAAGCTCGGGGGCAACGCCGAGCACCTCGCCTTGCTGGAGGTCAAGAAGCTCGGCCTCGAGCCCGGGATGGACGACTACGACGAGCACTACCAGCGGGTCCTGCCCGCGCTCGAGGAGCGCGTGGCGGAGCTGCGCGAGCAGGTGCTCGAAAGCGGCGGGCTGTTCATCCTCGGCACCGAGCGCCACGAGTCACGGCGGATCGACAACCAGCTGCGCGGCCGCTCGGGCCGCCAGGGCGACGTCGGCGAGTCGCGCTTCTTCCTGTCCGCCCAGGACGACCTGGTGCGGCTGTTCGCCGGCGAGCGGATCTACAAGATCCTCGACAAGCTCGGGTCGACCGACGAGGAGGGCAACGAGGAGCCGATCGAGGCCGGGATGCTCTCCAAGCAGATCGAGAAGGCCCAGCGCAAGGTCGAGGAGCAGCACTACCTGCAGCGCAAGCACACGCTCGAGTACGACGACGTGCTCAACCAGCAGCGCGAGGTGATCTACGCCTATCGCGACGAGGTGCTCGAGGGCAAGGACATGAGCGAGGCCGCGCGCGAGGAGATCGCGGGGCTGATCGACCGCCTGGTCGACGAGTCGACGCCCGGCGACTTCGTCGAGGACTGGGACCTCGACGGCCTGATGCGGCGGATCGAGGAGATCTTCCCGCTCAGCGCCGAGTTCGACGAGATCGACCTGGAGGCGCTCGACCGCCAGGAGCTCGTCGAGTCGCTCCAGGAGGAGGCGCTGCACCGCTACGACGCGCGCGAGCAGGAGCTCGGGCCCGAGCTGCTGCGCGAGGTCGAGCGGTTCCTGCTGCTGGAGATCATCGACCAGCGCTGGCAGGAGCACCTGTACGACATGGACTACCTGCAGCAGGGGATCTACCTGCGCGGCGCGGCCCAGATCGACCCGCTCGTCGCCTACAAGAACGAGGCGTTCCAGCTCTTCCAGGATCTCATGCACAGCGTCTGGCACGACTTCGGCCGGTTCGTCTACCACGTCCAGGTGACCGTCGAGGACGAGTCGACGCTCCAGCGCCAGCCGCCGGGGGTGGGCGGGACCGGTCCTCCAGCCGTCCGCGCGAGGCGTCGAGCTCGGCGACCGGCGGGGGGCGGGTGAGCTACTCGGGCGGCGCCGCGCAGTCAGGCGCCGCGGCGATCACCTCGGCCGCCGTCGACGCCGGGATGGGCACGACCGGGCCGGCCCCGATCCCCGGCTACACCGGCGGGGTGGGTGGGAATCCGAGTCACCGCAACGACCTCGAGGCCGACGGCGCGCCGCCGCCCGTCCAGCAGCGGACCGTCGACCCCGACCAGCAGGTCGGGCGCAACGAACCGTGCTGGTGTGGCTCGGGCAAGAAGTTCAAGAAATGCCACGGCGCCTGAGCCGCGCGGCGGGCGCGCCTGAACTCACAATCGCATCGCTCCGGGGAGCAGGAAGTCGTACAGGCAGCCGATCGCGATCAGCACGGCGAGGATGGCGAACGTCCAGGGCATGTTGAAGCGGATGACCTCGCCCTCGCTGCGCACGAACCGGGTGGTGGCCACGCCGACGCTCGCCGTCTGAGGCGCGACCGGCTTGCCGACCTCGGCGCCGACGGAGTTGAGCGACGGGAACAGCAGCACCGGCGCGCCGAGGAGCTTGGCCACCGAGGTACTGGAACTGCCCGAACACCGCGTTGGTCGAGGTGTTGGAGCCCGACAGCGCGACCCCGATCCACCCGAGCAGCGGCGCGAGGATGATGAACACGCCGCCCACCTTCGAGAAGCCGTTGGCCATCGAGTCGGCCATGCCGCTGAAGTTGAACACGTAGGCGAGCCCGTAGATGATCGGCCCGACGACCAGCGCCCCCCACATCTGCCCGACGGTGTCGCGGAACGCCTGCGCCAGCTGAGCCGGGCTCGGCCGCAGGTAGATGACGATGATCAGCCAGGAGACGAGGATCGCCGTCCCGGCGACGAACGGCGCCCACTTGAAGTCGGCGGCCGTCGGCTGGTGGCTGAGCGAGCTGATCGCGGTGATGGCGGGCTTGACGGGGATGAACTTGGGCAGCGGGGACCACGGCCCCGTCCAGGCGACGACGACCGCGACCAGGATGAGGAACGGAACCAGCCCGCGGGCGGCGGCGCGCAGCGTCGAGGACGCCGTGCTTCCCTCGAGCATCGTCTCGATCTCGGCCTCGTCGAGCTCTCGCCCGCCGAACCCGAGGATCGTCCGCGGCCGCCAGACGCGCAGCAGCGCGAGCAGCGCGGCGAAGCAGACGAGCGACCCGAACACGTCGGGGAGGTAGGGGTCGAGGTATTCGGCGGTGGGGAACTGCCCGGCGATGTAGCCCAGCGAGCCGACGACCGCGAGCGGCCAGCCGTCCCGCAGGCCGCGGCGGCCGCTGACGAGGTAGATGAGCAGCCACGGCGGGAACAGGGCGAGGATCGCCACGATCTTGCCGATCGACGCCGACAGCGACATCAGCGGCAGCCCGGTCACCGCGGCCAGCCCGATGATCGGGGCGCCGAGGGCGCCGAACGAGACCGGGGCGTTGTTGGCGAGCGCCGCGACGCGGATCGCCGCCAGGTCGGCGACGCCGAGCCCGATCAGGATCGGCGCCACCACCGCCCACGGGTAGCCGAAGCCGACCAGCCCCTCCATCAGCGCGCCGAACGCCCACGCCATCAGCAGCGTCTGCACGCGGATGTCGGCCGTCGCCTGGGCGACCAGCCAGCGTTTGAGGTCGTCGAAGGCGCCGGTGACGACGAGCGTGTTGTAGATGATCACGCCCCAGAAGACGATCCAGTCGATCGACCAGAACCCGGTCGCGGCGCCCAGCCCGTAGGACGCCATCGCCTTGCCGAGCGGGAGCTTCCACACCAGCCAGCCGAGCAGGATGGTGACGATCGAGCCCGCGATGACCGCGCGCCAGGCCGACAGGCGGAACACGGCGAGCAGGACGAGCAGCACGGCGACGGGGACGAGCGCGACGAGCGTGTCGGCCGCGACCGAGCTGAGCGGATCCAGGACCTGATGGAACATGACGGGGGACGCCTCCCTCTTCGATGCGGAGCCGCAAGGGCTGCCGCGACGATCAGGGACGCGCTATACCCACCGCCCGGCGCGCCCAACCGTCGGGTGTTCGATGGATTGCTAGGGTCTGCGCTCGTGTCGACCGCACCCACAGAGCCGCTCTCACAGCGCCTCGCAGCCATCCGCCGGCAGCTCACGCTGCTGTCGGATTACCTTTGACCCCGCTCAACTGACGGAGCGCGTCGGTGCGCTCGAGACCGAGATGGGGGCGCCCGGGTTCTGGGACGACCAGGAGCACGCGGCGAAGGTGTCGGCCGAGCACGCGCGGGCGACGCGCAGGCTGACCGGGTTCCGCGCGCTCGAGTCCGACGCGCTCGACCTCGAGCCGCTCGCCGAGCTCGCCGAGGACGATCCGGAGATCGCGACCGAGCTGGAGGAGCAGATCCGCTCGGTGCAGGAGCGGCTGGACGCGCTGGAGGAGGCGCGGCTGTTCAGCGGCAAGTACGACGCCGGGGACGCGCTCGTCACCGTCAATGCGGGCGCCGGCGGCACCGACGCCCAGGACTGGGCGGAGATGGTGCTGCGCATGGAGATGCGCTGGGCCGAGAAGCGCGGCTTCGACGTCGAGCTGCTGGAGGCCTCACCGGGGGAGGAGGCGGGCATCAAGTCGGCGACGTTCCGCGTCAAGGGCGAGAACGCGTACGGGCTGTACGGCGCGGAGAAGGGCGTGCACCGGCTCGTCCGCCTGTCCCCGTTCGACTCGGCGCACCGGCGCCAGACGAGCTTCGCGGAGGTCCTGCCCTCGCCCGTGGTCGAGGAGTCCGCCGACGTCGAGATCAACGACGACGACCTGCAGATCGACACCTACCGCGCGAGCGGCGCGGGCGGCCAGCACGTCAACAAGACCGACTCCGCGGTGCGGATCACCCACAAGCCGACCGGGATCGTCGTCCAGTGCCAGAACGAGCGCTCACAGTCCTCCAACAAGGCCGAGGCGATGGCGATGCTGCGCTCCAAGCTCGCCGAGCGCCAGGAGCACGAGCGCCTGGAGGAGATCGCCAAGGAGCGGGGGGAGGCGCAGGACGTCAACTTCGGCTCCCAGATCCGCTCCTACGTGCTGCACCCGTACACGATGGTCAAGGACCACCGCACGGACTTCGAGATGGGCGACGCCAACCGGGTCCTGGACGGCGATCTCGACGGCTTCGTGCGCGCGTATCTGCTCAAGGCCGCCCGGTAGCGGGCGGGCCCGCATCCCCGGACGCGTCCACTAGCCTGAGCGGGCGATGACCGACACCGACGCCCAGACCACCCGTGAGCCGAGCGACCCGCTCGACACCGCGGGCGAGCGCCCGGCGCGCTCCCGCGCCATGCCGACCGCGCCCTACCTGGATGCGATCGTCTCCTACGGCTTCCGCGGCTCCCAGCGCTTCCACGTCCCCGGCCACAAGGGCGGCCCCGGGGCCGATCCGGGCCTGCGGGCGGCGATCGGCGAGCGCGCGCTCGCGCTCGACATCTGTCAGGACATCGAGGGGATCGACACCGGGCCCAAGCCGACCCCGTACGAGCGGGCCGAGGCGCTCGCCGCTGCCGCCTACGACGCCGACCGCTGCTGGTTTCTCACCAACGGGGCCACGCAGGGCAACCACGCGCTCACGCTCGCGCTCGCCACGCCCGGCCGCCGGGTGCTCGTGCAGCGCAACTCGCACGCGTCGGTCGTCGACGGCCTGGTGCTGAGCGGCGGCATGGCGAGCTTCGTCTCGCCCGAGTACGACGTCGAGCTCGGCATGGCCCACGGCGTCACGCCGGAGGCGCTTGACGAGGCGCTGCGGCGGGAGCCGCAGATCGGCGCCGTGTTCATCGTCTCGCCGACGTACTACGGGATGGCGGCCGACATCGCCGGCTGCGCCGAGGTCGTCCACGGCCACGGCGCGGCGCTCGTCGTCGACACCGCCTGGGGCTCGCACTTCGGCTTTCACCCGGGCCTGCCCGACTCGCCGCTGCACCTCGGCGCCGACGCGGAGCTGGCCTCGACGCACAAGATCGTCGGCTCGATGACGCAGTCGGCGATGCTCCTGGTCGCGAACACCGGGCGCATCGACCCCGACGAGGTCGCGCGCTGCATCCGGCTGGTGCGCTCCACGAGTCCCAACTCGCTGCTGCTCGCGTCGCTGGACTCCGCCCGCCGCCAGCTCGCGGTGCACGGCGAGGCGCTGCTGGACCGGACGCTCGCGGCGTCGTTCCGCGCCCGTGAGGCGATCGACGCGATCCCCGGCGTGGCGATCGTCGGCGAGGGCATGGTCGGCCGCCCGGGCGTCGCGGGCTGGGATCCGCTGCGGATCGTGATCGACGTGCGCGGCACCGGCTGCACCGGCTACCTGCTCGCGGCCGAGCTGCGCGCCGGCTACGACATCTACATCGAGCTCGCCACGCACGCGACGATCGTGCTCGTGCTCGGCCTCGGCCAGCCGGTCGATCCGCTCGAGCGCTTCGCGCACGATTTCGCCGAGGTGGTGCGGCTGGTGGGACGCCCGGGCACGGGCGGGCAGATGGTCACCCCGCCGGCGCCGGCGGAGTCCGAGGCGGTGGTGCCGATCCGCGACGCGTTCCTCGGCCGCGGCGAGGCGGTCGCCGTCGACGAGGCGATCGGGCGGATCTCGTGCGAGTCGATCGCCGGCTACCCGCCGGGCGTGCCGACGCTGCTGCCCGGCGAGCGCGTCACCGCCGAGGTCGTCACCTACCTGCGGACCCTCACCGCGGCCGGGGCGCGGCTGCACGGCGCCGCCGATCCGACGTTCGCCACCGTGCGGGTGCTCGCCGACCGCTCGCTCGAGGCGCCGGCCGGCCCCGAGCGCGCCGCCGCGACGGCCTGAGCGCGCCGGTCAGGCCGGATCGGTCCAGCGCCGCCGCGGCGGGCCCGGCTGCTCCTCGAGCAGGCGCTGCAGCAGCGCCAGCTGACGGCTGCCGTAGTCGGCGAGATCGCGGCGGTCGGAGGCGGCGAGGCGGCCGAGGCCGGCCAGCAGCGAGTCGCTGCGCGGGCAGACCCCCTCGTCGAGCAGCCAGCGCACGTAGGAGACGACCGGCCGGGTCCCGCGGCGCTTGTTGCAGGAGCGGCAGGCGACGGTGAGGTTCTCCGGCGAGCTGCGCCCCCCTCGCGCGCGGGGGACGATGTGCTCGGCGGTGAGGTCGGTGCGCCAGGGGGCGCGCCCGCACCACACGCACGAGGCGCCGTCACGTTCGATGAGAGCCTCGAGCGTCATCAGGGTCTGGCGACGATATCGGCGTCATTCGCGTCGTTCTGAAGCGCGCGTCACGAACTGGAGACCCTTTTCGGGGGCCGTCGGCGAGCGGACCGCTCACCCGTCGTGGGAGGCGGCGGTGAACGGCTCGGAGTCGGCGTACAGGAGCAGACCCTGCTCGGCGGCGGCGCGCACCGCGGGGGTCGTCTGGCGCCGGCGCAGATACTCGGGCGGCGTGTAGCAGTGGATGTCGGCGCCGGAGCCCATCTCCAGGGCGTCCCACAGCGCGGTCGCCTGGTGCACCCGCTCCAGCCACGGCATCCCGTCGAACCCCTCGGAGACGAGGATGACGACGAACTCGTGCCCACGGCTCTCGCCGCGGACGGTGACGCCGGTGCGCATGCCGGCGACGCGCGCGCCGCCGAGCAGCACCACCTGCAACGGCCAGCGGTCGCCGATCCGGCCCAGGTAGCGCTGCAGCTCGCGGAGGTTGAGCCCTGCGGACAGCTCCACGGCCGCGATTGTCGACTTCCTGGCCACGATTTTCAATAACGAGCGATCGCGCCCACCATGCGGCTCTCCAGCGTGAAGCCGGTGCCGTTCGGCGGGCCGTCGATGAAGATCCCGAACGCGAGCTTCTCGCCGCTTCGGGTGCGACAGTAGCCGGCGAGGTTCGTCACGTCGGTGAGCGAGCCGGTCTTCGCCTGGCAGCGGCCCTGCGCGGGGGTGCGGGCGCCGATCGTGGCGACGGTGCCGCTCACGCCGGTGACGGGCAGCGAGTCCGACAGCTCGGTGCCGACCGGCGAGCCCCACAGGTCGCGCAGCAGCTCGACGATCTGCAGCGGCGTGGTGCGGTCCCCGATGGCGAGGCCCGAGCCGTCGAGGATCACCGGGTGCAGCTCGTAGCGTGACGCGATCGTCGCAGAGATCACCTTCGCCCCGGCGCCGATCGAGCCGCCGCCGCCGTACAGCACCCCGAGCTGCTTGGCGAACAGCTCGGCGAACAGGTCGTCGGACGGCACGTCCATCAGCTTCGTCATCTGCAGCATCGTCGGCGAGGAGACGCTCGCGAGCAGCTGGGCGGAGTCGGGAGTGTGGCGGGTGCGGGTGCCGGCGGTGACGCGGATGTGCGAGGAGCGCATCGTGAGCGCCAGCTCGTGCACGGTGAACGTCGCCGGGTCGTAGTGCTTGAGCGTCGTGCCGTGGTCGTAGGTGAGCGCGCTCAGCTGCCCGCCGAGATCGGGGATGTCGGGCTTCTGGCCGGTGAGCAGGCCGCCCCGCTCGCCGTCGAACAGCGACGCGTCGGCGTAGATGTGGCCGGTGACGCGGCGGATCCCGTGACGCAGGAGCTCGGAGACGAGCCGGGTCGCGGTCGCGCCCTCGCCGTGGTTCCAGACGACGTTGAACCCGGCGTCGCCGAACGTCGGGTCGCCGCCGCCTCGCAGGTAGAGGTTCCCGCGCCAGACCGAGCCGTGCTGGCGGCCGGTCCCGAGCACGACCGTCTGCAGCCGGGCGGCCGGCCCGAGGCGGTCCATGAGGGCGACCGTCGTCCAGATCTTCTCGACCGAGGCGGGAGGGCGCGCGACCGTGGGGTGCGCGGCGAACAGCGCCTGGCCCGAGCTGATGTCGTAGACGAGCGCGCCGTACTGCGCCCGCCCGCCCGGCGGCGGGAGCTCGCGCCTCAGTGCGCGGACGAGCGTCGTCTCACCGCGGCCGTGCGGCTGGGAGGTTTCCGGGGTGAGGGTGGGGGAGGTGGGGTGGTCGCGGTCGTGGCCGGCCTGGCGCGGTGCGTCGTCGGCGCGGGGCGATGGCGTGTGCTCGCCGGCCGCCCGCCGGGGATCGGCGTCGCGTCGCGGCTGCTGGTGCGGTCGAGCGTGCCGCCGAGGGCGAGCAGCAGGGCGGCGACGGCGATGACCAGCCCCAATCCGCCGGCGAGCCAGCGTCGCACGGGAAAGCGAGCGGCCTCGCGAGGCTAGGCCGCCTCGAGCTCCTCGACCGTGTGCGGTCCGACGCAGGCGATCGACAGCTCGTCGGCGATGCCGGCGGCGACCGCGCGGACCTCGTCGAAGGTGACCTCGTCGAGCCGGTCGATGGCGGCGTCGGGATCGACCGGCTCGTCGTAGACGATCGTCTGCTGCGCGGCGTAGCGGGCGACCGCGCCGCTGTTCTCGAAGCCGATCGCGCGGGCGCCGGCGGCATAGGCGCGCGCCCGCTCGACCTCGGACTCGGTCGGACCGTCGTCGCGCAGCTCGGAGACGATGTCGCGCATCCGCCGGTAGGCCTCGATGCACTTGCCCGAGTCAAGGCCCGCCGACAGCTGCAGCACCCGACGTCGGCGTACGCATGCGGGAAGGCGCTGACCGAGTAGGCGAGGCCGCGCTGCTCGCGGATCTCGTCGAACAGGCGCGAGCCCATCGAGCCGCCGAGCAGCGTCGAGTAGATGACGAGCGCGGAGCGCTGGCGCGGGTCGCTCACGTCGACCCGGGGGCGGTAGGACATCCGCAGGTGCGACTGGTTGGAGTCGCGCTCGGAGACGAGCACGCGCGGCACCTGCGCGGGTGCGGCGTCGAAGCGGCCGGGCAGCGGCCGCGCGGCGAAGCGCTCGAACAGCCGCTCGAACGCGCCGTCGTCGCCGAGCGAGCCGAGGTTGCCGACGACGAACGCGCTGCCGGACTCCGGTGCCCAGCGGCGCTCGCGGAAGGCGATGATGCCCTCGCGCGTGAACCCGTCGCGCAGATGCTCGGCGGGACCGAGCACGGTGCGGCCGAGCGGGTGCTCGCCGAACACCGCGCGGTCGATCAGCTGCTCGGCGACCGAGGAGGGGCTGGTCCAGGTAGCGGGCGATCTCCTGGATGACGACGCCGCGCTCGCGGTCGAGCTCCTCGCCGTCCAGCCGCGGGCGCGCGGTGAAGTCGGTGAGCAGGTCGGCGGCCTCGAGCGCGCGCTCGGCGCGCGCGGTGATGTGAAACGCGACGAGGTCGTGGCTGGTGTACGCGTTGAGCACCGCCCCGATCCGCTCGGCGGCCTCGTTGACGTCCCGGTAGCGCGGGAATGTCTCGCCTCCCTTGAACACGAGGTGCTCGAGGAAGTGGGCCATCCCGTTCTCCTCGGGATGCTCGGTGCGCGCGCCGGCGTCGAACGCGACCAGGATCGTCACCGAGCGGGTCCCCTCGATGCCGATCCGGTGCAGGCGCAGGCCGTTGGGGAGGGTCGAGACGGTCACCGAGGACATCGAGCCGAGAGGTTAGGCGGTCCCGGCCCACCGGTCCCGGCGACACCATGTGTCGGCCCGTGGACGAATGGGTATATCGAGTTTCAACGCGCCGTTCATCGTGCGCCAACCTTGGTGCAAATCCCGTTGCACCCGGTCGTGAACCCTCGGCGCGAACAGATCGGGTCGCTACGCTCCGGCCACCTCATGCCTGCCTCAGAACGACAGACACGGCGCTCCACGCGGACCCCCGCGACGCCGTCATCACGGCGCTCAGCGCCCACCGCTCCGCGCTCTCCCGCGCCCTCCGATCCGCGTGCGGTCACCTCTCGCACGGTGATCGAGTTCCGCGGCGTCTCCAAGCTCTACCAGGGGGATGTGGGGACTCGACCGGGTCACGTTCGCGATCGACCGCGGCGAGTTCGTGTTCCTCGTGGGCTCGACCGGCTCGGGCAAGTCGACGCTGATGCGCCTGCTCATCAAGGAGCTCGAGCCGACCGACGGCACGCTCCGCGTCGCCGGCCACGACCTGGCGGAGATCCGGCGCCGGCGAGTCCCGTACTTCCGGCGCAACGTGGGCGTGGTCTTCCAGGACTTCAAGCTGCTGCCCAACCGGACCGTGTACGACAACGTCGCCTATGCGCTGCAGGTGACCGGCGGCACGCGCAGGGAGATCCGCGCCAAGGTGCCGGACGTGCTGCGGCTCACCGGCCTGTCGACCAAGCTGCACAACATGCCCCACCAGCTGTCGGGCGGGGAGCAGCAGCGCGTCTCGATCGCGCGGGCGTTCGTCAACCACCCGCCGCTGCTGCTCGCCGACGAGCCGACGGGCAACCTCGACCCCGCGACGTCGATCGACATCATGCGGCTGCTCTACCGGATCAACCGCACCGGCTCGACCGTGCTCGTGGCCACCCACGACCAGGCGATGGTCGACAAGATGCGCCGGCGCGTGCTCGAGCTCCATGAGGGCCAGCTGGTGCGCGACGAGGCCGCCGGCCGCTACACCCGTGACGAGTCGACGCGCGACCTCGCCAAGCGGCTGCGCGCTCCCTCGACCCGGCCGCCGGGGATCTGAACACGATGCGGGTCGGCTTCTTCCTCCGCGAGGCGATGCGGGCGGTGCGGCGCAGCCCGGCGCCGTCGTTCGCGGCGCTCGCGACCGTGCTCGTGACGCTGCTCGTGCTCGGCGTGTTCATCCCGATCGTGCAGGCGACCAACGGCGCCGCCAACACGGTGCGCGACCGCGTCCAGGTCAACGTCTACATGAAGACGAACGCGACCAGGTCCGACGAGGCGCGCGTGCGCAAGGAGATCCTCGGGGTGGCGCACGTCAAGCGGGTCGAGTTCATCTCCAAGCAGCAGGCGTTCCGCCAGCAGTCCAAGGCCGATCCCTCGGCGTACAAGGCGCTCGGGTCCAATCCGCTGCCCGACACGTTCGAGGTCTCCGCGACCGACCCCGCGTTCGTGCTCGGCATCCACAACGCGCTCACGCCCAAGGGCGCGGGCGGCAAGCCCGGGGTGCTCGACGCCTCGATCGCGAACGTCTCCAACAAGACGACCGACACGCGCAAGATCCTGCAAGGTGACGAACCTGGTGACGATCACCGCCGCGGCGCTCGTGGTGCTGCTCGTGATCGCCTCGGTGCTGCTGATCGCGAACACGATCCGGCTGTCGCTGTACTCGCGGCGGCGCGAGGTCGAGGTGATGAAGCTCGTCGGGGCGACCGACTGGTTCATCCGCTGGCCGTTCGTGATCGAGGGGGTGATCGTGGGCGCCGCGGGCGCGGTGCTCGCGCTCGTCGTGCTCGGTGCCGCGAAGGTGCCCTGCTCGATCCGCTCGCGCACAGCTGGACGCTGATCGCCGCCCCGCACACGATTCCGTTCCTCGCGCTCGTGGGCGGTCCTGCTCGGCGCCGGCGTGCTCGTGTCCGCGCTCGGGTCGGGGTTGTCGCTGCGCCGCTTCCTGCGCGTCTGATCGCCGTCGGAGCCGGCGCGCGCCGGGCGCTGTGCCGGTGGCCGCGGATCCGGCTGACCGGCCGGGCGGAGCTACCCTCTCACCCACGATGTCCAGGCTCCGCCACCGCGCCGGCCGGCGCGCACGCTGCTGCTCGGCGCCGCCGGCCTGCTGCTGCTCGTGGTCGGCCTGTGGTTCGGCGGACATCCGAGCTGGCTGCCGCCCCGCTGCGCTCGGCGTTCGTCACCCAGAGCCGGGACCAGCGGCTCGAGAACCAGGTCTACGGGCTGCTCACCCGGGACTACTACCGCAAGCTCAGCCGCACCACGCTCGTCAACGACGGCCTCGCCGGGGGCGGTGGCGAGCCTGGGCGACCCGTACTCGCACTACTACGACCCGTCGAACTACCACTCGTTCCAGGACAACACGACCAACCCACGGATCGATGGCGGGATCGGCGTGGGGATCCAGGCGTCCACTCCCGCCGGGCTGCTCGTCGGCGAGGCCTACCCCGGAACGCCCGCCGCCAAGGCGGGGATCGCCGCCGGGGACACGATCGTCGGCGCCGACGGTCACTCGTTCGCGGGCCCTCCCAGCGAGTACGCCGTCGACCTGATCAAGGGCAAGGTCGGTACGACGGTGACGCTGCCGGTCCGCCGCCGGCGCACGACGCGGACCGTGAGGTGTGCGCGCCGAACATCCACGTCCCGGTCGCCTCCAGCGCTGCTGCACCACGACGGGGTCAAGCTCGGCTACGTCGATCTCAGTCAGTTCGCGCAGGACGCCGGCGCCGAGGTCCGCGCCCAGGTGCAGAACGTGCTGCCACGAGGGGGCGCGCGCGCTCATCCTCGACCTGCGCGACAACCCCGGCGGACTGCTCGAGCAGGCGGTCGCGACCGCGTCGATCTTCATCCAGACGGCACGATCGTCTCGACCGACGGACGCTCGATCCCGCGCGAGGTCTACCTCGCCAAGGGCGACGCGATCCCGGCCTCGATCCCGCTCGTCGTGCTCGTCAACCGCGGTACCGCCTCCTCGGCGGAGATCGTGAGCGCGGCGCTGCAGCAGCGCGGCCGGGCGACGCTCGTCGGTACCCACACCTACGGCAAGGGCGTCTTCCAGGAGATCCAGCCGCTGCTCAACGGCGGCGCGCTCGACTTCACCGTCGGCGAGTACTTCACCCCGGACGGCGAGAACCTCGGCGCCGGCGGGAGTGACGCGCGGGCCGTCGGGCACCGCGGCCCAACGTCCACGTCGACCGACGGCGCGCACCAGCTCACGGTCGCCGAGCGCGTCGCGGTCTCCGAGCTCAAGTGAGCCGCTCCGCGCCGGGGAGCCGCTCCTCCGGGCGCCGAGCGGGCGCGGCGACCGCGGGTCGCGCTGCTCGCCCGGCACGGCAAGTTCCTCGTCGCCGAGGGGTTCTTCGGCGCCGGGCCGCGCTCGGTGGTCAGCCGCGACAGCCGCTACGACGCCGGCGACCTCGTGCTGGTCGGGCAGCCGGGGGGCGGTGGCCGCAAGGCGCAGCGGCGGCGGACCGCACCCCCACGGTCGCGCTGCGGCCTCGGCCGCCCCGAGGTCGCGCGCGACGTGATCGAGGCGCTGATGCTCGACCGTGGGCTGCGGCGCGGGTTCGATGGCGCCGGTCGCGCGTGAGGCGCGCGGGGCCGCCTCGGAGGCGACGCCGCCGTGTCGGACGGCCGGGCGCCGGGATCTCCGCTCGCTGGCGACGTTCACGATCGATCCGGCGAGCGCGCGGGACTTCGACGACGCGATCTCGGCCGAGGCCGACGATGACGGCGCGCTGGCGGGTGTGGGTCCACATCGCCGACGTCGTCGGCCTACGTGCGCCCCGCTCGCTCGCTCGACCGCGAGGCCTACCGGCGGGCGACCTCCGTGTACGTGCCGGGCGCGGTCGAGCCGATGCTGCCCGAGGCGCTCTCCAGCGGCGCCTGCTCGCTTGTCCCGGGCGACGTGCGGGCGACGGTCACCGTCGAAATGGCGGTCGCGGCGCGCGGGGTGCGGTCGGCGTCGATTACCGCTCGCTGATCCGCTCCGACGAGCGGCTCGACTACGAGCGGGTCGACCGCATCTTCGCCGGCCGGAACGCGCGCGGCGGGCCGTGGGGCGCGCCGCTCGCCGCCGCGCGCGCGGCGGCCGCCGCGCTGGCGAGCGCGGCGCGCCGCGCGCGCGGCGCTCGTCGCTCGACTCGGCCGAGCCGGAGTTCGTGTTCGACCGCGCGGGCGACGTGGTCGTCGGCCGAGCCGGTCGCGCAGACCGAGTCCCACCGGCTGATCGAGCAGCTGATGATCGCCGCCAACGAGCAGGTGGCGCGGATGCTGGGCCAGCGCGGCGTGCCGGCGCTGTACCGCGTGCACGAGCGGCCGGAGGCGGCGGCGGTGGAGCGGCTCATCGAGCAACTCGCGTCGCTCGGGGTGCCGACGCCGCCGGTGGCGATGGGGACCGACATCACGCCGCAGCAGGCGGCCGATATGTCGGCGAGGCCTCCGCACTCGTCGCCGCCTGGGTGGCGCGCAGGGCGGGCGCGGGCGGCGGGCGTTGACGAGCTCGTGCTGCGGTCTTTGAAGCAGGCCTAGTACGACGACCGCAACCTCGGCCACGCGGCCTCGCACTCGAGCGCGCTACTGCCACTTCACCTCGCCGATCCGCCGCTACCCGGACCTCATCTGCCACCGGGCGTTGCTGTCGATCGTCGCGGGCAGAGCCGCCGCCGAAGGCGCCTGGGTCGCGGCGGCCGGGCCGTGGACCTCGCAGCGCGAGCGGGCGGCGATGGTCGATCGAGCGCGACGCCGACGACATCGCGCCTGCTTCTTGCTGGAGCGGCGGCTGTCGGGGCGGCGCGGGCGCGAGGAGGCGTTCGACGGCGAGGTCGTCGGCCTGATCGGCGCCGGCGCGTTTGTCGCGTTCGGCGACGGGGCGAGTTCGAGGGGATGCTCCCGGTCCGCCTGATGCGCGGCGACTGGTGGGAGCTCAACGAGCGAGGGGACGATGCTCGTCGGGACGCGCGAGCGGCGGCACGATCCGGCTGGGGGATACCGTGAGAGGTCCGTGTCGGGAGGATCGACGCGCCCGCGGGGCAGGGTCGACCTGCTCCCGGGCCGATGGGAGGTGAGATTGAGCTGATGGCCAAGGGCCGAAAGCGAAAGGCGTCCGCCGGCGACGTCGCCACGAACCGGCAGGCGTCCTACCGCTACAACCTGCTCGAGCGCTTCGAGTGCGGGATCGTGCTGACCGGCACCGAGGTCAAGTCGCTGCGCGAGGGCGGCGCCCAGCTGAAGGACTCCTATGCGGCGGTGCGCGACGGCGAGGTGTGGCTGTCGGGCTGTACATCGCGCCCTACGGCCCGCCGCGCGCGAGAACCACGATCCCGAGCGTCCGCGCAAGCTGCTGCTGCACCGCGAGGGAGATCGAACGGCTCATCGGCCGCACCCAAGAGCGGGGGCTGACGCTCGTGCCGACGCGGATCTACTTCGCCGGGCCGCGCTCGCGGGCGAAGGTCGAGATCGCGCTGGCGCGCGGCAAGGACCTGTACGACAAGCGCGAGGCGATCAAGAAGCGCGACATGACCCGCGACGTGCAGCGGGAGTTGCGCGAGGTCGGACGCTGAGCGAGGTTGAGTCGTCGGGCCGCCCGGCGTGTGCGGGCGGCCGGGAACCTGGGTAGACCAGGCCATGACATTGGTCACATCTTCCTGATCGCGGTCGGCGCGATCCTGAAGTGGGCGGTCACCGCGCACGTGAAGGGCTTCAACATCCAGACGGCCGGACCTGGTCCTGTTCATCGTCGGCCTCGTCGGCCTCGTGCTGGCGTCTGTGTACACGTTCATGGTGGGCTCGCGGCGCCGCTTACGACGAGACACCGTCGTACAGGAGCGGATCCGCCGGTCGCCTACTGACGTCGACCGGGCCGCGTGCGGGCGCTAGCTCGAGCGTGCGCGCCAGGCCAGCGTGGCGTGCATGCCGAGACCAGCAGCGCGACGAGCCCCAGGTAGACCGCGGCCGACGAGCGCGCGGTCCGCGCGCTGACCCGGTAGTACGCCTGCCTGCGGCCGCGCCGCCGGAGCGGCGCTGCTGCCAGCGCTCGTAGGTCTCGAAGCCGGCGAAGACCAGCGATCAGGATGATGACCGGGTTGGGGAAGATGATCGCGAGCGGGACCGTCGCGGCGAACCCGGCGAACCACATCCACGGGGACATCGCCGCCATCGCGCGGCCGCCGTCGAGCGGCACGACCGGCAGCAGGTTGAACAGGTTGAGGAACAGCCCGGTGAAGCCGAGCGCGCGCCAGTAGTCGTGGCCGGTGAGCGTGCCAGATCAGCAGGCAGGCGGCCGGCGCCGATCGAGCCGAGCACCGGGCCGGCGAGGCCGACGCGGGCCTCGGCGAGCGCGTCGTCGCCGAGCGAGCGCGGCGCTGACCACCGCGCCCAGGAACGGAATGAACATCGGCGCGCTGCGCGGGGATGCCCTCGCGCCGCAGCGCGATCACGTGTCCCATCTCGTGCACGAGCAGCAGCACGACGAAGCCGAGCGCGAAGTCCAGCCCCAGATCGTCGCGTAGGCGGCCAGCGAGACGGCCATCGAGCCCGCGGTGACGAGCAGCTTGAACTTCCCGAGGAACAGCAGGATCGCCTTGAGCTTCGCCAGGAAGGCGAGGATCGCCGCGCCGAGCGGGGCGATCCGGCGGCGCAGGAACGAGCCGCGGCGGCCGTCGTCGGCCGGCCCGGGGTCCTCGGGCGGGGGGCCGAAGCCGAAGCCGCGGCCGGGGCCGCCGGTCCGGCGCCGGGGCGAACCGGTCGCGCGCAGGCTCGGGAAGCGTCTGGGGCGGTTGTGCCATGCCACCCATTCTCGCAGCCGTTCGCCGGGGTCGTCCGGGTCGCCGGCCCGGCCGCCTGGCGTGAGCGTTTCGCCCACGCGACCGAGCCCGGTGCGGCCCGTGGGCGAAAAACGCTCGGACTTCCGAAGGCCGCCGTATACTTGATCGACAGCATCATACCCGGGGACGACAGGCTTCGACGTGGTCGGATCCGCGGGGATGGTTGCGAGCCGAGGTCCTGGGAGGCCTCGTAAAACACCCAGGAACAAAATAAGTGCGAACTCCAAGGTTCACACCCACGAGTTCGCTCTCGCCGCCTAAGCACTAGGCCCGAGTAGCGAACGTCGCTCGGTCGTCCGCCTGCGGCGCCGGGCGAAATCACAGCAGGCTTCACCCGGTGCGGGCCGCTCCGACCGCACCGGGGACATCACAGGAGCTGGTCCTCCGCAACCCAGCCGGCACGGCGAGCGGAGGATGAGATCAGAGCGCCGGCTACGCTCGTAGACGCCTGACCCACGCGACCGCGGACGCGGGTTCAATTCCCGCCGTCTCCACTTCCAGGACCCGCAGATAAACGCCTGCGGTGTCTCAGGCGCGCACGCGGGCCCGGCGCGCCTGCAGCGCCGCGACGCTGTCGATGAGCGTGCGGGCGAACACCTCGCGGTCGAGGTCGACGCCGACCTGGGCGTTCTTGACGACCGCGGGATCGAGGCTCGTGTTGATCAGCGTGGCGCCGCGGCTGATCGAATCGCTGCAGTCGACGGTGAGCCGGCCGCTCACGTACGTCATCGCGTCCGGGCGGCTGAGCTGGAGGGTCGCGAGCACGTCGTGCATCGGGGAGAAGCCCTCGCCGTAGTCGAGGACGTGCTTGTCCTCGTAGAAGCGGATCATGCTCGCGAGCGTCGATCCGATCTCGCCGGTGGCGCTCAGCTCCTCGAACTCCGCCGCCGTCAGCACCGCCTGGTGGGTGATGTCGAGCGGCAGCAGGGTGATCGGCACGCCGCTGGAGAACACGCGGCTGGCCGCCTCCGGGTCGTACCAGACGTTGAACTCGGCAGCGGCCGAGGAGTTGCCCTCGAGCCGGGCGCCGCCCATGATCACGAAGCGCTCGATGCTCTCGGTCACCTGTGGGTGGAGGGCGAGCAGGAGCGCGAGGTTCGTGAGCGGCCCGATGCCGGCGATCGTCAGCGGCCCCTCGCCGGCGAGCGCGGCGATGAAGTCGACCGCGTGGGCGTCGACCAGTTCCCGGCCGGGCTCGCCGGGCAGGCTATGGCCGAGGCCGTCGTCGCCGTGCACCGAGGTCTCGTCGGTGTGTCGCGGCTGCTCGTGGACGAGCGGCCGCTCGGCGCCCGCGGCCACCGGGACGTCGACGCCCGCGAGGTCGCAGATACGCAGCGCGTTGCGGGCCGTCTTGTCCAGGCCCACGTTGCCGTCGACGGCGGTGATGCCGACGACCTCGATCTCCGGGTCGGCCAGGGCGAGCAGGATGGCGGCGGCGTCATCCACTCCGGGGTCCGCGTCGATCACCACACGCGTACGCGTCAGTGCTCAACTCCTCTCGGTAGGGCAGGGAGGCCTGCGCGCCGACCTGGGTCGTGGCCAGCGCGCCGGCGCGGCAGGCGACCTGCAGCGCCGCCGCGGGGTCGTCGGTCCGCAGGGTCTCGGCGACGAGCGCGCCGACGAACGCGTCGCCGGCGCCGACGGTGTCGACGGCGTCCACCTCGGGGCTGGGGGAGGAGGCGACCTCACGGCCGCGCTCCATCAGCCTCGCGCCTGCCGCCCCCAGGGTGACGCAGACGAGGCCGGCCCCGTCGAGCTGGTCGCGCCCGAGCTCGTACTCGGTCTGGTTGACGATGATCAGGTCGCAGCGCTGCACCAGGCGGTCCGGCAGCGCCACGAACGGGGACGCGTTGAGGCAGAACATCCCCGACGCCCGCAGCGCCGCCTCGGCGACGACGTCGAGCGGGATCTCCAGCTGCGCCAGCACCGCGTCCGGCGTGCTCAGGTCGCAGCCGTCGACGCTCACCCGCTCGCCGGCGCCGGGGCTGACGACGATCGTGTCCTCGCCCTGGTCGTCGACGACGATCAGGGCGATCCCCGAGCTCCCGGGCACGGTGCGGACGTGGCTCACCTCGACGCCCTCGCCCGCCAGTCCCTGAAGGATCGTGGAGCCGAAGGGGTCGTCGCCGACCGCCGAGACGAGCGACACCGAGAGTCCCTGACGGGCCGCCGCGACGGCCTGGTTGGACCCCTTGCCGCCGCTGCGCTGCGTGAATCCCTGCGCGATGATCGTCTCGCCCGGGCGGGGCAGGCGCCGGGTGCGCGCCATCAGATCCATGTTGCAGGAGCCGACGACGACCAGGCTCGGCGCCTGGTCGTCCTCCGCGGCGGACCGCCCGGGTGAGCGGGTGTGCAGTTCCGCGCCGCTCACTTCGGCAGGTAGGCGTTCGTGTAGTACTTCGACGGCGGGTAGGTGGTGCTGATCTGGCCGGCCGACTTCAGCGCGCCGGTGATCTGCGTCCACTCGGTGTTCGTCTGGGTGAGCAGATGACCCTGCTGGTTCTCCAGGAACGGGATCGTCGCCTTCCAGCCGATCTGGTTGTACTTGGCGTTCTCGCCGTTGTGGGGGTAGGCGGCCATGAACTCGTCGACGGCCTGGGTCGGGTGCTTGATCGCCCACTCCGTCGCCTGAGCGGTCGCGGCCAGGAACTCCTTGGCCTGGGTGCCGTGCGACTGCAGCCAGGACGACATCGCCGTGTAGTCCCAGATCGGGACGTTCGGAGCGCCGAACTTCGTCCCGAGCGCCACCTCCGGGTGCTTGCCGCTGCCGGACTCGATCCCGGCCAGGGCATAGTTGCTCGTGTTGGTCGCGATGTCGATCTTGTGAGCAAGCAGCGGAGACAGGTCGTTGGCGGTGAAGATGATCTGCCTCACCTGACTGGCCGTGACATGCCCGGCCTTCAGGACGAATGGCATCATCGACTTCGTCCAGGCATCGGTGAACACGCCAATGCTCTTGCCCTTGATCTGATTGACGCTGACCGGCTGCCCGGGGTTGGTGAACAGGCCCCAGTTGTTCTGCATCGAGTAGTTGCCGATCGAGGTGATCGGGATGTTCGCCGCCCGGGCGAAGGCGACGTCCGCGGTCGTATCGAAGCCGATGTCGGCCTCCCCGCGCGCGGACCATCTTGACGGTGGTCGAGGTGTCGGGCGGCAGGACGAGCGACACCTTGAGGTGCTGCTTGGCGTAGAAGCCATGCTTCTCACCGACGACGAACGGGACCGCCTCGAAGTCGATCGTCGGGAAGTCGTAGGCGAGCTTCAACGTCGTGACCGAGCCGCCCCCGCCCGTCGTCCCGCCCCCCGAGCTCTTCTTCGAGCCGGAGGAGCCGCAGGCGGCGACTGCGAGGGAGAGCGACGCCGCCGCCGCTGCCGTGAGCACGGTCCGTTGGCGGCCGCGCCTGGTCGTCCTGGAGTCCATCATTGGGTGAGGTCCTTTCCTGTGAACGGCTGTGAATGGGGTCTGGGATGGGACCGCCGGTCCGAGCCCGAGCCCGCCGAAGCGGGAAGCGGCCGGCGGTCGGCGGCGACGGGTCAGATCGTCTGGTGGGTCCTCTGGTCGGATCGCGGTGCGGTGTGGTCACCGGCGCCGGGCGTCACGTCGCCGGAGTACCGGATCCGCCGGCGGGCAGTCGCGCGCTTGCGCCAGGGCGTCACGAACCGCTCGGTCGCCCCGACGAGCAGGAACGACGCGACGCCGATCACGGTGAGCAGCATCGTGGCGCCGAACACCGCGGGTGCGTTGAGCGAGGAGTTGGCCGACAGCAGATAGGTGCCGAGGCCCTGGTTGGCCGAGGCGGTCCATTCGCCGATGACCGCGCCGCTCACCGCGTACGTGGCGCCGATCTTCAGGCCCGA
>CAVPBY010000091.1:0-96176 GCA_963702225.1 uncultured Solirubrobacteraceae bacterium
TGGCCAAAGCCCGCCGTCGCCGGCGCCTCATGGACGACGAGCGCGCGGCCACAGCCGGCGACCGCGTCGCGGAGGCCGTCGGTGTCCAGAGGTACCAGGGTTCTGCAGGTCCAGGACGGCGACCGAGTAGCCCTCCTGCTGCGGCCAGGTCGGCGGCCTGCTGGGCGAGCGACGACCGCCGCGCTCCATGCGACGAGCGACGATGTTCGGTGGCCCTCGCGGGCCATTCGCGCCTGCTCCGAACGGGACCGCGTAGTCCTCCTCCGGCACCTCGTACTCGGATCAAGCCGGTATCCGCGCAGCGGCTCGCAGAAGAGGACCGGGTCGGCGTCGCGGATGGCCTGGGTGAGCAGTCCTTTGGCCGTCATAGGCGGTGGCCGGCATCGTCGATCTTCAGCCCGGGGGAGTTGGCGTACTTCGCCTCGTGGGCGTCGGAGTGCATCTCCGGCGTACGCACGTTGCCGCCGAACGGCGCGCGGATCACGATCGGCATCTCGAACCGGCCCTGCGAGCGAAAGCGCATCCGCGCCATCTGGCCTTCGAGCTGGTGGAAGGCCTGGCTGCCGAAGCCGAGGAACTGCAGCTCGGCAACGGGTACGAGGCCGCTGCAGGCAAGCCGACCGCGGCGCCGGCGATCACGCCCTCGGCGAGCGGCATGTCGACCACGCGGTCGGCGCCGAACCGCTCGCGCAGTCCCGCGGTCGCCCGGGAACACGCCGCCGTTTCGCCCCACGTCCTGTCCCAGCAGCAGCAACCCGGTCGTCCCGGGGCCATCTCGGCGGCGAGCGTGTCGCGGATCGCGTCGACCATGCGCATGACCGGCATCAGGTGGTCTCCTGTCCGCGCGTGGTGCTGCGGCCCGCTGCCTGCACCACGCGCTCCGGCGGGTCGGCGTAGACGTGGTCGAACAGCGCTTCGGGCCCCGGAGACGGCGCGCCCTCGGCGGCGGCTACGGCGGCGTCGATCTGGGGCGGAGATCTCATCCTCCATCGCGCGCTCCGCGGCCTCGTGAGACGAGGCCGCGCCCGGCCAGGAACCTTCGCAGCCGCACGAGTGGGTCATCCTCGCGGCGGCGCTCGAGCTCCTCAGGGTCGACGTAGCGAGTCGGGTCGTCGGCCGTGTTGTGGGGTCCCAGCCGCCACGTCCGCGCCTCGATCAGCGTCGGGCCCTCCCCCGCCCGGGCCCGGGCCACCGCCTCGCGGCACGCGTCGTGGACGGCGAACAGGTCGTTACCGTCGACGAGCACGCCCGGGAAGCCGTACCCTCGGCGCGGGAGGCGAAGCTGGCGGCGGCCGTCTGGTCGCGGACCGGGTGTGGAGATCGCCCAGCCGTTGTTCTTGAGCAGGAACACGACGGGGAGCTCGCCGCAGCCCGGCGAGGTTCATGGCCTCGTGGGCGTCGCCCTCCGACGACGCGCCGTCGCCGAAGTACGTACAGCACCACCGCGTCGGCGCCCTGGTGGCGCATCCCCCACGCCAGTCCCACCGCGTGCGGCAGCTGCGCGGCCAGTGAGATCTGAAACGGCAGCACGTTGACTCCCGCCGGCATCAGGTTGCCGGCCGGATCGCCCATGAAGTAGCGCAGGAAGCCGTGAGCTCGTAGCCCATGTGCAGCATCGCCGGCAGCTCGCGGTACTGGGGCACGACCCAGTCGCGTGCCGGATCGAGGGCCAGCGCCGAGCCGATCACCGCCGCCTCCTCACCCCTCGACCGGCGAGAACGTTCCCATCCGGCCCTGCCGTTGCAGGCTGACGCAGCGCCTGTCGAACGCCCGCGACAGCAGCATCGCTCGCAGCGCGGAGGTCAGTTGCCCGTCCGACAGTGCCGGCTCGTATCCCTCGGGAACGCGGCCGTCGGGGGTCGAGGATCCGAACGGCATCCGCGGCGGTTGAGGACATCGCGCTCATACGATCGCGTGCTCGGCTCGCGCCCCGCTGCCGGCGAAGCGCTCGGCGGCCAGCGGCGTCACATCGACGAACGGCTCCGCTCCCAGCATGAGATCGCGGACGACCTCGCCCACCGCCGGCGCCTGCATGAAACCATGGCCGGAGAAGCCGGTCGCGTAGAGGAAGCGCGCCGGGTTGGGCGCCTCGCCGATCAGGGCGGTGTGATCCGGGGTGACCTCCAGCAGGCCTGACCAGCCGCCGCGGGTTCCGCAGGCGGCGAGCGCGGGCGTTCGGCGAGTCACCGCGTCGTGCAGGCCGCCCTCCCAGGAATCGGTCGCGTTCAGGTCGAACCCGACCGGCTCGGAGGGTTCGGTGTAGCCGAGCAGCACGCCCGGGCCCTCGGGGTGCAGGTAGTAGCGGTTGCCGATGTCGGCGGTGAGCGGCATATCCGGGGGAATGCCCGGCACGGGCTCGGTGATGACGACGCCGGTCCGCACCGGCGCGACGGGAAGCTCGAACCCGACCATCTCGCCGCATGCGCGTGACCACGCGCCCGCCGCGCACACCACCGTGTCGACCCTGATCGCACCGCGGTCGGTGACGACCGCGCGGATCTCGGCGGAGGGAGTGCCGCGGCCATCAGCGGCGTCCGCGACCTCGATCGCCGACACCTCGCAGCTGGTCACCAGCGTCGCCCCGGCGGCACGAGCGCCCGCAGCGTAGCCCTGCACGACGCCGTCGGGGGTGGCGCGTGCCCCGGTGGGCGCATGAACGGCCGCGATCAGCCCCTCGCTGCGCAGCACCGGGCACAGGCCGGTCGCCTCCGCGAGCGAGATGAACCTGGCCGGCACGCCGAGGCGCTCGCCGAGGGCGATCATCGCCTCGAACTCCGCCACGTCCCTGTCGCGATGCAGGAGGTACAGGTAGCCGTCGACATGCAGGTCGATGTCGCCTCCCGGCCGCTCGGCGAACCGTGTGTAGGCATCGAGGCTGCGCTGCGCCAGGCGAACGTTGAGCGCGTCGGAGAACTGCGCCCGCAGGCCGCCGGCCGCGCGGCTCGTCGAGCCTGAGCCCAGTGCGCCGCGCTCCAGCAACACGACGTCCTCGACGCCCGCCTCGGCGAGATGGAAGGCGATGCTGACCCCGATCGCACCTCCTCCGATCACGACCACCGAGGCTCGATCCGGTAACGCGGCCATCAGCCGTGGACGGTCCGGGGCCACTCCAGGGCGCGCACGTGGCGCAGTGCGGCGATGCGCTCCTCCGCCAGTCGGTCGGCGGCGCGGTGATACGCGATCCCCTCGCGGTCGGCGATCGCGAACACCTCCCGCGTGCGCTCGAAGACGCGGCGCACGTTGGCCATCGCCCGGTCGGGCTGAAAGCCCCCCTTGCGGTAGCGGTCGGTGTCGTAGATCGTCCCGCCCGAGTTCCGGCTATGTAGTCGACGGCGAACACGATCCCGCGTCGCATCAACTCGTCGCCATGTCGATCCTCGGCGAGGATGTTGTTCGCCGCCCCCGCCACGACGCTCGCCTTCAGCCGGCCCATCGTGGCGTCGTTGATGACCGCTCCGAGTGCGTAGGGCGCGAACACGTCGACGTCCTGGTCGTAGATGGCATCGGGCTCCACCGGGCGCACGCCGTGCTCGCCCACCACCGCGGAGACCCGCTCCGGGTCCAGATCGCAGACGCAGACCTCGGCGCCGGCCTCCACCAGCAGCCGTGCGGCCTTGGCTCCGACCATCCCCAGTCCCTGCACCGCCACCCGGCGGCCGGCGAGGTCCGGAGTGCCCCAGGCGCGCTCGGCGCACGCCCGCATCGCCTGCACCGAGCCGAGCGCCGTGGCGGGGGAGATGTCACCGGCGCCCCGCAATGCTCGGGCAACGTCACGACGTGATCGTCTCGGCATAGAGCGTCTCCATGTCCTCGAGCGTGGTGCCGACGTCCTCGCCGGTGATGTACTCACCGCCGAGCTGGTCGATCATGCGGCCCATCGCCCGCGATCAGAGCCTCGCTCTTCTCGGTGCGCGGATCTCCGATGATGACGGCCTTGCCGCCGCCCAGGTTGACACCGGCGGCTGCGTATTTGTACGTCATCCCGCGGGCCAGTCGCAGCGCGTCCATGATGGCCTCGGACTCCGAGGTGTAGGTCCACATTCGCAGCCCACCGGTCGCCGGACCGAGCGCGGTGGAGTGGATCGCGATGACCGCGCGCAGCCCCGTCGCGGTGTCGTTGCAGAGCTGCAGCTTCTTGAAGCCGTGCTCTCGCATGTAATCGAGAACCGGGGAGTCCATCGTCACATGGCCGTGTAGCCGCCGTCGACGTACAGGATGTGGCCGGTGACGTATGAGGATGCATCAGAGGCCAGGAACACGACCGGGCCACCGAGCTCATCCTGACGGCCACGCCGGCCCATCGGGGTGAACGTGGTCACCTGCTGTTGCTTGTCGCTGCGGGCGTGTTCCTCGCCGGCGTTCGACATGATGTTGTCGAAGTAACCGGGCGCGATCGCGTTGACGCGCACCCCCGACTGGGCCCACTCGACCGCCATCGTGCGCACCAGCTGGTTGACGGCCCCCTTGGCCGCCCCGTAGCCGAGCAGCCCGTGCACGCCGACGCTCGAGGCGATCGAGGAGTTCATGATGATCGATCCTCCGCCGTTGTCGAGCATGTGCTGGGCGGCAAGCTGAGCGCAGTGGAAGTAGCCGCTGAGGTTGACGTCGAGGATCTCGTTCCAGTCCTCGACGCGATAGCTGACGGCCGGCTGGATGAAATCCGTGCCCGCGTTGTTGACGAGCACGTGCAGGCCCCCGTACCGCTCCCGTGCGAAGTCCACCAGCGCCTGACAGCTCGCCCGGTCGGTGACGTCGACGACGGTGGCCGCGGCCTGGCCGCCGGCTGAGGTGATCTCCTCCGCGGCGGCCTGCGCCTCGGCAACGGTGCGCGAGCACGTGACGACTGCCGCCCCGTGCGCGGCCAGCGCGCGTGCCATCGCCCTGCCCAGGCCGCGCCCCGAGCCGGTGACGACCGCCACCCGGCCGCTGAGGTCAAACGGGTCCCCGCTCATGAACGCGAGCTCGTGCCGGCGATGCCCAGAGCGTCGCGCTCGCGCGCATCCCCGCGCCGCGGCTTGCGGGAGTACACCCGCTCGCGCACCCAGTACGCGAGCAGGACCACCCCCGCGCTCGCCAGGCTCCAGTACAGCTGAGAGCGGGCGCTGGCGATGAACGCCATCGAGATCAGGACCCCGAGCATTCCGGCCATCGTGGCGAACGTCAGCCCGGGGAAGAGCCACATCTTGAGAGTCAGCGACTCCGGATCGGTCGCCTCCAGCCGTCGGCGCAGCACGAACTGGGACGCCGCGATCATCACGTAGACCAGCAGCACGACGACGCCGGACGTGTTGAGCAGGAAGAGGAACACGCCGTTGGGCGAGATCGCCTCCACGATGACCGAGCCGAAGCCGAACGCAGTGGCGGCGAGGATCGACCGCACCGGCACGCCGCGCGAGTTGAGCTTCTCCATGGCCTGGGGCGCATCGCCGTTGGCCGACAACACGAACATCATCCGCGACGCGATGTAGATGCCCGAGTTCAGGCACGACAGCACGGCGGTGAGGACGACCGCGTTCATGATCTGGCCCGACCCGGCGATGCCCACCCGGTCGAGCGCCGCCGAGAACGGTGAGGTGCCGACCACCGTGGAGTTCCACGGGAGGACCATCACGATCAGCAGGACCGAGACGATGTAGAAGATCGAGATGCGCACGGCGAGGAGCTGCGTGGTGCGCGCCACCGCCTTCGACGGCTGGTCGGACTCGGCCGCGGCGATGGTGGCGATCTCGCCCCCGATGATCGCGAACATCACGGCCGACACCGCGCTGAGGACGGCGATCCCACCCTCTGAGAAGAACCCGCCGTGCGACGTGAGGTTCGTCGCCGAGGCTCCGGTGTGGTCGATCACGCCGAACAGCGCGGAGAGCATCACGATCGCGAAGGCGATCACCGCGGCCACCTTGATCGACGCGAACCAGAACTCGAACTCACCGTAGGAGCGGACGGAGTACAGGTTCGTCGCGGTCAACAGCGACATCAGGACGAGCGAGGAGACCCAGATCGGAACGCCGGGCAGCCAGCTCTGGATGATCGTCGCGCCCGCAACCGCCTCGACCGCGAGCACGATCACCCAGAAGTACCAGTACAGCCAACCGGCGGTGAAGCCGGCCCAATGGCCCAGCCCAGCCCGCGAGTACTCGACGAATGAGCCCGTCGTCGGCCGTGCCACGGCCATCTCGCCGAGCATTCGCATCGTCAGGATGACGATGATCCCGGCGATCAGGTAGGAGACGACGGCCGCCGGTCCAGCCTGGTGGATCACCGCGCCGCTGCCAACGAACAGGCCGGCACCGATGATTCCGCCGAAGCCGATCATGGTGACATGGCGCTGGCGCAGACCGCGGGAGAGCTGGGGCTCGTCCGGATGCGGCTGCAGCGGTGTGTCCGCCGGGGTCGACCCCCCGGTGGCGGCAAAGTCCTGGCTGGGCTCGTGAGACATGAATCCCTCCCTCTCCGATCGAGTGAGGTCAGGCGCTCCCTGAACACGCCCGACCCAGTCTCGCAAGCGCAACCATACTGCCGCAGCGGCTCTGTATGCAAGTTTGTGTACCGAAAGGCCAGACTCGTTGCCGCGGGCCCTGCCGGGACTGGCGTTCGCGTCCGCCGGCTGCGATGTTGAGTCCTTGAGCCACCGTTCGGTCGTCATCATTGGTGCGGGCGCACTCGGCCTGTGCACGGCTCACGCGCTCGCCGAAGCGGGGGTGCGCGAGGTTGCCGTGATCGACGGGCGCCATGTGGCCGCGGGATCATCCGGCCTGTCGGTCGGGATCATCGAGACCCAGTACCTCGATCCGCTCGCGATTGAGCTACGTGTCCAATCGATGCGCTTCTTCGACCGTCTCGAGCGTGAGCGTCGCCTGCCCATCGTGCGCAACGGCTACCTCCGCGCCGCGCACTCCGACGCCGACATGGATGCGTTCGCGGCCAGCGTCGCCGTCCAGCGCGAGCTCGGCGTCCGCGACGCCACGGTGCTCGATCGGCAGGGGCTGCGCCACCGGATCCCGGCCATGGAGGTCTCAGACCTCGCCGGCGCCCTGTTCGGTCCCAGCGACGGCTACCTGGACGGGCATCTGCTGTGCATGCTTCTCGCCGAGTGGCTCAGGGAACGCGGCGTTCGCGTCATCGCCGGCAGCCGGCTGCAAGCGCACGAGGTGCACGCCGGTCGGCACCGGCTGATCACCTCCGGCGAGACGTACGAAGCGGACATCGTCGTCAACGCGGCCGGGGGATGGGCCGGTCAGGTCGGCGAGATCCTGGGCACGCCGGTTCCGATCCTGCCTCAGCGCCACCAAGCGCTGGTCGTCCGCCTGGGGCGCGAGCTGGACTACCTGATGCCGTCTGTCATGGATTACATACCCGCCTCCGGGAGCATCGGCCTGTACTTCCGCCACGAGGCGGCGAACCGGCTGATCGCCGGGCTGCACACCGAGGATGTCCTGGACAGCGTGGTCGACCCGGACGACGGGGGCCGTCGCGACCTACAGGAGTTCATCGAGCAGGTGGCGGAGCTCTTCTCCCATCGGATGCCAGGCCTGGGCGAGGCGGGCCTCGGGGGCGTCTGGGCAGGCATCTATCCGATGACGGCAGATGGGCTGCCGATCGTCGGTCCCGAGGCCGACGAGACCATCGTCACCGTCGCCGGCGCGGGCGGAGCCGGCGTGCAGAGCGCCCCCGCGCTCGGCGCGCTCGCCGCCGACTGGATCGTGCATGGCGAGCCCCGGCGACTCCCAGCGGCCGGAGTGCTGAGACCCGGGCGCAGGACCTGACGGAGGTGAGTTTGCCAAGTCGCTCCGTGGACGCCCGAGGGTCCGATGCCCCCAGCCCACGGCGGGCCACTCGAGCCCTCCACAGCGCGCCCTGGTTGACCGTTTACGTCGCGCCGTGGCTTGCGGCGCCGCGCCTTGTCGCGGATCGGCTCGCTTCCGAGGCCGGAGGTCATCAGCGCTTGGCGCTGAAACATGACGATTTGGCGCAGATTGTCGCGATCCGACTCGCGGAGACTGACGGGAGCGACGGGACTCGAACCCGCGACCTCCGGCGTGACAGAACGCTGATCTGGCTGAGGTCTATCCTGCAAAACCGGCATTTCTGCGCATCTGATGATCGCGGTGGTCACCGATTTTTCTCGGTCTGAGAGGGCCTGCTGTCGTCGGTGGGCAAGCGATCGTTGCACCGTTCAAGCGTGGTTTCGATCGCGCCGGACGGCAACTCGTACCGTGGGCAGATTCCGGTGGCGAAGGCGTTCGCCATCTCGGGCTCGGCCTGGCGCTCCTTGCGGCCAAGCGCGCTCGCCCAGTGCTCCGGTGGCGAGCGTGTCTGCCGGAGGGTCTGAGATGATCCAAAAAGTCTTTTAGATCAGGTTGACGCATGGATCCTCACCAGAACCCGTACACGCCCGGCGCCGGGGCGCGCCCGCCCCGTCTGGTTGGGCGCGACGGCGAGATCCAAGACTTCCGAGCTGCGTTCACGCGTCTTGGCGCTGGTCAATCGGCGCGCAGCTTTGTTCTGGACGGACTGCGTGGTGTCGGGAAGACGGTCGTGCTCAACGAGGCGGATATCGTCGCCCGCGAGCACGGCTGGGTCAGCTCGACTTCACCGTGCCGCAGTTTGCCGGCTACCTGCGGCGGGTCCACCCGTTTGCTCCCAAGGAGCGGCCCACGCGCGGTCGTCCTCGCCGACCCGGTTCCCAGGACTGAGCAAGTCTAAAGAGGCCTTTAGTCCGGCTTAGACCTCGCCAGACCTTCGTCCTGCCCTCAGCATTCTGGCGGAGCATTCGTGCCGCGTCGGCAGCCGCTGGCGAGCCCCTTCGGGACGGAGCGCTTGCCGGCCACGGATGGATGCTTCGCCGCGATCGCGTGAAAGGGATCGCCGCGACGACCTCTCGATAGCCCGGCGCAGCCGATGGCGGATAGCAATCGGCAGTTTGATACCGCGCAGGCAGGTGTTTCAGCCGGCCGCGTTGGCTCATCCTGGGGTACGCCCATCTGGGGAATTTGGCCATTGCTGATGGTCTGGTCCGGCTATCGCCCGCAGTGTTAGTGGCCGTGGGGGCCGGGGTGCTTGGCGTGTCCGGGGGGTTGCCCGTCGTGGCCTGGCTTTGCTGGACGCGGGCCGGGATGCGTGTGATGCGCTGGGGGATGAGCGTGTGCTGTTGTCGGCGGCGTCGTGCTCGCGAGTGTGGTGCCGAGATTGGTGATCGCGGCGTTGATCGCGGGTGCCGCGCGGGAGGTGATGTGCCCCTGCTGCTCGAGCATCGTCACCTGTTGTGAAAGCGTCCCCAGCTGCTGCTGGGCGTTGGTGACGTTGCCGATGTCCCACGGGTTCAGGACGTTGGTGAGGCCATTGCTGATCTGCTGCGCGGCTTGCTGGTCGATCGTCCCGGCTTGCGCGTCTCCGGTGACCAGCGCGGTCAGGGCACCAGCCACCGGGGAAACGGTGCGGGGCTTGACGCCAGTCACTTGTGTCGTGGTGAGACTGCGTGTGGTGGTCGATGTCGTGGCCGGGGTTGTCTGGTGCGAGCGCGTCTTGGCGGCGGTCTCCTTCGCGGTGCTCGCGTGCCGGTGTCCGCTGGCCGTCGGGTGCGGGGAGCCGCCGGAACTCAGCGCGATCGCCAACACCACGCCCATCACTCCGGCGAGAGTTCCGGCGAGCGCCAACCACCGCCGGCCTGCCCCGCGACGGATCAGCGGCGCGCTGGACGGGAGCGGTCGGGTGGCGGTGATCTGGCCAAGCGGCGTGGTCGCCGCGGTGACCGGAGGACCGGCGATCAGGGTGCTGAGCCGGTCGCGGACCTCTGCGGCGCTCTGGGGCCGCTGGTCAGGAGACTTCTCGAGCATCTGCAACACGATCGCCTCAACCGAGCGCGGCACGTGGTTGCCCTCATCGCGCAGTGGACGCGGAGCGATGTGGGCGTGCTGGTGCAAGACCGCGGCGACGCCATCACCGCTGAACGGTGCGTGTCCGGCCAGCATCGTGTAGAGCACACACCCGAGTGAGTAGATGTCTGAGCGCTCATCGGCGGGCTGGCCGGAGGCCTGCTCAGGCGACATGTACGCCGCGGTGCCAAGCACCATCGCGTTCTGCGTCAAGGTGGTGGCATCGATCGCTCGCGCGATCCCGAAATCCAGCACCTTGACCGTCCCGTCGCTGGCGACCATCACGTTGGCGGGCTTGATATCGCGGTGCACGATCCCCGCGGCATGCGCCGCGGCCAACGCGTCCGCGACCCGCGCAGCGATCGCCGCAGCCCGGTCGGGATCGAGCGGGCCGTCCTGGCGCAGGATCGCCTCCAGGCTGCGACCGACGATGAGCTCCATCACGATAAACCGCGACGTGGCATCGGCGCCGGTGTCATAGACGGCCACGACCGCGGGATGATTGAGCGCCGCCGCCGCGCGCGCCTCGCGCTCGAAGCGCGCGACGCTGGTCGGGTCATGATCAGCCAGCAGTCCGGGCAGAACCTTGATCGCCACCGGCCGGCTCAGCACCGAGTCAACGGCCCGGTAGACGGTACCCATCCCACCGCGACCGATCACCTCGCCCAGCTCATAGCGATCGGCCAGCCGCTGATGCACCTCATCCATGCCAGCATTCTCGCCGGTGCACGCGCGATCCGGTGTCGAGCAGCGCGCCTGGCAATGAGGCGCTCGCGTCACCCGCGGGGGTCCGAACGCGTCGCTGGCCCCAATCACACGCTGAGTTGGACGACGAGCGACAGCCCCCGGCTGCCGGATGGCTCCATCCCTCGCCGAGGGCGTCTGCTACCAGCTCGAGGTCAACGTCGGCATGATCGCGATGCGCGAGAAGCGCTCGCTGAGCGGGCGTGACAACTCACGACCGCCGGGTGGCCGCAGGAGTGGCCAGCGCGAGTTGTCCGCGCGCCTCGATGCGTCGCAGAACGAGCGTCTGGCGAGGCCGGTTCCGGTCGAGCAAAGCCGGAGGCCGGGAACGCCGTGGCGGAGTGTCGGGAGCTGGTGGCCGTCGTGGACGCGGCCGCTAACTGGGCATCGCTGCCGGCCTTGGTGGCGCAAGTCGGTCGACCCGTTCCCACGACGATCGGGCGTCTCTCGGCTCAGCTCGCGGATTGCCGGGCCACGCCCGGGCCTGGGGCTGGGGTCAGCTTTGACCGGAGTCCGGGCGAGAGGTTCAGGCGGATGGGAACGCCGATGCGAGCGTGCGCCGCACGGCGTCGACGGCTTGGGGTGAGAGTGGGCCGGCGGCGTTGATGCGCTTGGCCAGGCCTCGGGGGTACAGCAGCGGTACGCCCCTGAAGGTCAACGTGCCCAGCATCGGAAGCTCGGTGTCCACGAAGCACAGCGCTGCGTGGATCGGTACCCCGCGCGAGAAGCCGGCCAGCCCCGCGGCGACCAGCTGCACCTGTCGCGTCAACCCGTCGACCAGCGCGGACCGGTCACGACCGTTGATCATCATCGCATCCCCGAACGGGGTGCTTCTCCCGGGTTCGCCGCTCGCGGTTGGCTCGCCGCCGCGCGTGCTCGCGACGCGCGCTCGCCCCCGCCGCGCCGAAATCAAGATCGTCGGGGCCGCTGTCGGCGCTCATCACGACATCAGACGGCAGCCACCGAGCTCAGCTTGAGCCTCGAACCAAACGCTCGACAACTTGGCGACCTCGCGAACATTGCCTGCGTGCCGGCTACTCATCCACGGCCAACATCCCTGACGCCCTCCTGCCGCGTCTTCGGGAGGCGTTGAGGGCGCGCAGGCGCTGCGATCGTGTAAGTGGTGCTGGTAGGAGGACGCGGTAGCGGCCGGTGAGCGTGATGTGGTCGCTGCCGAGTGGGCTGGGGAGGAGGGTTGGCTGACGTCGACCTTCGTTGGGGTCTTCGGGGTTCCCGGGTCCGCGACTACTAATCGCGCTCCGGCGGCGGCAAGCTGATGAGCGGCCGGCGAGCGCGCTGTACCTCCGCGCTCAGAACAGCCACGTCAATGCCGTCCAGTCGATCCTCGCGCAGACGCTGTCGCAGGTGCGGGCTCAAGCAGGAGCCGCCATGGCGCGACGACGTTGGTGAGCGCCTCGGGCGGCGGGTCTGTGAGCGCGATGGGATCTCCGACCGGGATGGCGGTACCGCGGTCTTCGAACAGCGCCACGCAAGCGTTGCCGTCCAGGCTAGAGGGGAAGCGGATGGCACTGGCGCCCCGGTCGAACAGGTCGCCGGCGATCGTCTGGGTGATAGGGCGTCGGCTGGTGGTGATCTCGTGCAGATCGAGGTGCTGCAGATCGTGCTCAAGCAACAGGTCGAGGTGGCGATCCTCGACCTCTTGGCGCGTTGGCACATCGGTGAGATCCACGAGCGGGCCGTCGAGCCGCAGCGCGACCGGGACCAGGACGTGCTGGCTTCGCCATTGTGCGGTCACCGGCTCCGCTGTGACGTCCTGCGCGGCTTCAGGCCCGTAGCGGTCGACGTGGCGGAGCAGCGCGGCGAGGTTTGGGCGGAAGTCGGCGAGGACCTCGCGCAGGCAGGTCTCGGGCAGCTCGGCGCAGTACAGGGTTCGAAAGCGGCCGTGGATGTCGTCGAAACGGTGGCTGAACTCGTACGTATCGCGAGTTCCAAAATTGGGTCGCTGGCTGTAAGTCCCGAGCAGGTTGTTCAGGCGGGTGATGGGTGGTTCTCGGCCGATGGCTGAGTGTGGGCGGTGATGGTTGTCGTGATGCTGCCAGCCGTCAAGGGCAGCGGTGCGTTCTGCGGTTGAGCCGTAGATCGCGCCGTAGGCCCAGCCGGCGAGCATGGTGCGGATGAAGCGTTCGGCTTTGCCGTTGGTCTGGGGGCGGTAGGGGCGGGTGCGGAGATGTCGGATCCTGAACGCGTGGCAGGCGATCGCGTGCACGGTCGAGACATAGGGGGAGCCGTTGTCGATGATCACTCGCTCGACGGTGATGCCGGGGCGGGCGTAGAACGCGATCGCGCGGCGTAGGAACGCGACGGCGGTGGTGGCTTTCTCCTCGGGCAGGACTTCAACGTACGCCAGGCGGGTCGCGTCATCGACCGCGACGTGCACGGCGTCCCAGCCAGCGGTGCCGCGGCGCACCCCGGCAGCGTCGGTCTTGGTTGCTGCTCGGCGACTGGACAGACGCCCGGTCACCCGATGCCCGGCGCCAGCCGCGCTGATGCGCCCGAGCTTCTTGACGTCGATGTGGACAAGCTCGCCGGGACGCTCGCGTTGATATCGCTGCGCAGGCTCCATGCCGAGGCGTCCCAGACGGCCCATCCCCTCACGCTTGAGGATCCCGGAGATCGTCGAGATCGGCATCCCGAGCAGGTCAGCGAACTCGGGGGCGGTGAAGCGCAACCGGCGCAACGACATCAGCAGCTTGACCAAGTGGGGGTCGGTGCGGTCATGCACCCGCCCGGGGGGCGCTGGAGCGGTCCTGCAGACCGGCAGGGCCGGCCTGGCGGTAGCGCGACACCCACTTGGCGCAGGTTCGCTCGCTCACACCGGCCGCCTCGGCGGCCAGCGCGATCGACCGATCCCGCGCCACAGCATCGACCATCCTGGCGCGTGCTTTCAGACTGAGTGCCGCGTTAGCGTGCAAACGCATCCGGGTTCTCCTTGGGACTGGGGCTTCGAGAACCACCAGCCTCCAAGGAGGCCCGGATGAACAACGTGCTCAGGAACTACAACTAGGCGCGCGATCGGGGGGTGTCGAGCCGAGGCCGCGCCGCCCGCGCCGTGGCGTCGCGCCGTCGAGTTGCTTGACCGACGGCTCTGAAATATGGTGCGCACGTCTTGACCCACTGACGACAGCGTTGCCGGGAGGTTCTCGATGAGTGCTGCACGGAAGACCCGCGCCGCCGGCGGATGTTTGCTCGCCGCCGTCGGGGCGCTCGTGCTGGCGAGCGGCAGCGCCGGCGCGCAGGCGCCGTCCCGCGTCGGTCACGCCCAGCCGGTGCCGCCGCCGCCGACGCTGGCGCATTGCCTGCAGGTCTTCCATCTGCCCTGCTACACGCCGCCGCAGCTGCAGCGCGCCTACGGTCTGCGGCCGCTGTACCGCAAGGGTCTGAACGGCAAGGGCAGCACGATCGTGATCGTCGACCCGTTTGGCTCCCCGACGATCGGCCATGACCTGCGGGTGTTCGACCACGCGTTCGGGCTGCGCAACCCGCCGGTGCTGCGCGTCGTGCAGCCGGTCGGTGCGACCCCGCCGTTTAACCCCAAGAACCCGGGCATGGTCGACAAGGCGGGTGAGACCACGCTTGACGTGGAGTGGTCGCACGCGATCGCCCCGGGCGCGAGCATCGTGCTGGTCGAGACGCCGGTGCAGGAGAGCGTCGGCAGAGGCTTTTCGGCGTACATGGCGGCCGAGAACTACGTCACAGAGCATGACCTTGGCGATGTCATCAGCCAGAGCTTCAGCCTGCCCGAGCAGAACTTCGGCCGCGCTCGCATCGAGCGGCTGCGCTACGCCAACCGCAACGCCCAGCGCCATCACGTCACCGTGCTGGCGGCCTCCAACGACAATGGCGTGACCGGTCCCAAGCCCAGGCGGGGACTGTACGCCCATCGCGTCGTCGAGTGGCCGGCCTCAGATCCGCTGGTCACCGCCGTCGGCGGCACCAAGCTGCATCTGAACGCCGCCGGCCGGCGGACGTCTCCCGACACCGTGTGGAACGACACCTACAACCCGCTGATCTCCAAGCTGACCAACGACTCGCCACCACCGGACCCGTGGGCGAGCAACGGCGGCGTCTCGGTGATCTTCTCCCGCCCGTCCTACCAGAACGGGGTGCGCGGGATCGTCGGCGACCGCCGCGGCGTCCCGGACATCTCGATGAGCGCGGCGCTCAGCGGCGGCGTGATGCTGTACGCCACCTACCCGGGCATCGGGCCCGGGGGCTGGCGGCCGGTGACCGGTGGCACCAGCGAGGCCACGCCGGAGTTCGCCGGCATCGTCGCGATCGCCGACCAGTACTCCCGCACGCGACTGCACAAGCGCCGGCTCGGGCAGATCAACCCGGCGCTGTACCGGCTGGCGCGCTCCCACGCGCCGGGGATCGTCGATGTCACCCGCGGCAACAACACCGTCGCGTTCCCCACGGCGTCGGGCAAGATCACCACCGTCAAGGGCTACGCCGCCCGCCGGGGATATGACCTCGCCACCGGGGTCGGCACGATCAACGCGGCGCGGTTCGTGCCGGAACTGGCCCGGTCGGCTGACACCGGGGCCAAGCGCCAGCGGTCGCGCGCCGAGCGACGCCCACCGCGCGCGCGGCGGATCCGCCTCGGGGGCTGATCGGTCTCGGGGCTGATCCCGGGACCGGCCGGAGGCGTCGGGGAACTGCTGCGTTTCTCTCACCCATTCGCCGACTTCGGGCCCAGAGCCCACCGGCGCCGGCGTGGGGGAAATTTCCGGGAGAACTCAAGGGTTCGGGCGGGCTAATGCCACTGGCAGGCCGGTTCGGCGAACTGCGGCGTGTTGGTCGCCTGTCTGGTAGCGCTGGGACCGCTGGCTGTCAGTGGGTGATCTGGACGGGGGTGCCCTGGGGGAGGTGGTGCGCGATCCAGGTGATCGGGCTGTTGTCGATGCGGATGCAGCCGTGGGAGGCGGCGGTGCCGATCGGGTCCAGCAGGCTGGCGCCGTCACGGCCGTGGATCGCGACGCGCCCGGGTCCACCGCCGAAGTTGAACAGCACGTTGGAGAAGACCGTCAGCGGCAGCGCCCACGGACCCAGGAACGCGGTCGGGTCAGGCTGGGGATCCTTCTCCCAAATCGCTGCGAGCCCGTCGGGGGTCGGGGTCGCGGGCTTGCCGATCACCGCGCGATACCGGTGCAGCTGTCTCCCGTCGCCGTAGACGGTCACCGTGCGGGCGTGCTTGTCGACGGTGACCCAGTAGCGCGTGTGGAGCAGCACGACGTTGTTGCGGGGGATCCAGCCGGTCGTGTGGTCGGGGCGAATCGGCAACAGCACCCGCAGCCATTGGCGGCCATCGTGGATCGCGGACCCGAGCACGAGCAGCACCTGCGACTCTGAGGACCAGCTCGTCTGCGTCCCGACACGCCAGACCTTGCGACCCGCCCCGGGACGGGAGCGCGCCTCGGCGGAGAGCACGATCCCCGCCATCGTCGCCCCCCGGGTGCGAGACGGCCCCGGGATCGCCTTGGCGGGATGCATGACGATCGCTGCGCCGGCCAGCGCCGGGAACCGTGGCCGCGCAGCCGCGGCCGCGCTCGACGCCGCGACCAGCGCAGCCGTGGCCGCGAGCACCAATGCCACCGCGGTTCGTGCAGCCCTGCTGCTTGCCACGCGCCCCATAGATCGCTGCCGGCTAGCGGGCTGGTCGCGCTCGTTTGGTGCGGCGCGCTGCCGGTGGCTCGGGCTGGGCGAGCAGGTAGCAGCGGGTCGCTTGGACGCGGTTGCCGCGCCCAGCTTGAGATAGACGTTCTTGAGGCGCTGCTTGACCGTCGGGGGTTTGATCGCGAGCTGATCGGCGATCGCCTTGCCCGTCGCGCCCATCGACAGCAGCGCGAGCACCTCGAGCTCTCGGCTGGTCAAGGCCTGCAGACGCGCTGCGGCGTCTGTGCGGTCGCGAGCCGGACTACCGACGCCGCGGCGTCCGCCGACAGGATCGCCAGGACGCTTCGAGCTCACAGGATCCTCGCTCTCACGATTGCGTGATGTGTGGCCAGCGGATGACGGGATGTCGTGGTGGGCGGCGGCCGCATGGGCCGCCGCCCGTCACTGTCTGCTGCTTGACGCGGCTGGTCGGCTTCAGCCGGTGACCGGGGTCGCCGGCGGCCGCTTGGGCTTGGGAGCTGCCTTGACCCGCACTGTGCTCTTGGCCTTGGCGCCGGTGGCGCCCTTGGCGGTCACGGTGGCGTGGTTGGTCTTACGGCCGCTGGTGCCCTTCAGCGCCCGGGAGTGGACGGTGAACGTCCGCGACTTCCCGCCACCCAGGCTCTTGATCGTCCAGCACTCCTTGCCCTTGGACAGCTTGGCCTTGGGCGTTGCGGTCTGGAACGTCAGGCCGAGCGGGATCGCGTCGCAGGTCTTGACGTTCTTGATCGCAACGCTGGTCGGGTTGGTGACCTTGATGTGGTAGGTGATCGTCCCCCCGGCCTTGACCGTCTTGGGCGACGCGGTCTTGTGCAGGCGCAGCACCGGCTTGAGCTTCGTCGCCGCGCTGGCCACGTTGTTGCTGGGCTTAGGGTCCTTGCTGCTGCTGGTGGTCGAGGCGGTGTTCTTCTCCGTCCCGACCTTGAGCACCTTGGCGGTGACCGTGATCGTCGCGGTCTTGCCGTTGCCCAGCGTACCCAGCGAGCACGTGATCGGCTGACCGACCTTGCACGACCCCTGACTCGGCTTGGCCTTGAGCACCTTCAGCCCCAGGCTGGCGGTGTCGGTGATCTTGGCGTTGGCCGCCGCGTCCGGACCATGGTTGGTGACCTTCAGCGTGTAGGTCAGCGTCTGGCCTGGATACGCTTTGCCGTGGTTGACGCGCTTGACGATCTGCAGGTCAGACACCGGCTGCGACGGCGGGGGCGCAGGCGGCGTCGGCAGCGGCGGGATCACGACCGGCGCGCACGCCGCGCCCTTCTCCGACGGTCGACTGTCGACACGCTCGCGCAGTTGGTCACCGTCTGATCGGCCGCGCTGGACGTGACGTTGGCGGTGATCAGGATCTGGGCCTGGCCGCCGTTGACGATCGTTCCCAGACCGCACGACGTGCCCGAGCACGACCCCTGACTGGGCTTGGCCGAGACCAGCGTCAGGCCGGCCGGCAGCGCGTCAGAGACCTTCACGCCGGTCGCGTCGCTGGGCCCCTTGTCCGAGACCACCAGCGTGTACATCACCTGCCCGCCCGCGGTCACCTGCGGCGCCGAGGCGGCCTTGGTGATCTGCAGCTCGACTGCGGATTGAGCGGCACCACGATCGTCTTGTAATTGTTAGTCGGATTCGAGTCCGGCGTCGTCGAACTGACCGACGCCGTGTTGGTCACCGACGCATCGGTGTCTGAGCTCGCGACCTTCGTGACCACCTGAAACGTCTTGGTCGCGCCCGGGGCCATGTTCCCCACCGGGCAGGTCACCGCCCCGGACGCAAACGTGCAGCCCGCGCTGGCCGACACGAACGACAATCCGGACGGCAGCGGATCAGACACCACCGCGTTGACCGCCGTGTCCGGCCCGTTGTTCTTGGCCGTCAACGTGTAGGTCTCGTTCTCGCCCGGCACCGCCGGCAGCGTCGATGCCGTCTTATCGATCGACAGATCCGCCGACGGATTGGTCGTCACCCCGTCGCTGTTGTTGCCCGGGTTGGGGTCCTGCTCGTTCGCGGTCACCGTCGCGGTGTTCGTAATCGGCGTCACGAACGGATTGGCAACGGTCCCCGTGACCGTGACCGGCGCCGATGTCGCGCCCGCGGCCAGCGGGTTGGCGCTCACGCACGTCAACACCCCGGCGGTGATGCTGCAACCCGTCGACGTCGTCGTCGGATTGCTCAGACCCGCCGGCAGCGTGTCGCTGATCGTGTACCCCGAGGAGTTCCCCGGACCGTTGTCGGAGACCGTCAACGTGTACGTGACCTGGCCGCCGTCGGGCACCTGCGAACTCGCGGTCTTGTGCATCGCCAGATCGGTCGGCAGCCCCGGGTTCGCCGCGCCATCGTTGCCGCCGTTCGGCGGACCGGGCTGGGACGAAACCAGCGTGAACGTCGGGCTCGCCGCCCCCGGATTGGCGATCGAAATCTGGTAGATGTTGCCGCTCGTGTTGTTCGAGAACCCGAGGTTCCCGTTCCCGTAGGTCCAGTCCGCACCCATCGTCATGTTGGGTGTACCGGGGAACAGGCTCGACGGGACATTCAAGTCCGTCACCGTCCCCGTCGTCGGATCGATCCGCACGAGCTGCGGCGCCGCCGCCGTGCTCGTCCCGTTCGTACCCCAGAAATACCCGTCGGCATAGGTCACATCCAAGGCTATGTTGGCCGGGCTGCTGAGCGTTAGCGTGCTCGTCGCATTAGTGGCCGGGTTGTACACCACCATGTTGCCGGCGTTGTTGACGAAGTAGACCTCGCCATCAGCCGGATCCCAGCCGCCGGCGGCCCCAGCAACAATTCCGGTCGCGACGCCGGTGTCGGTGACGCTCCCATCCGCGGCGACCTGAACGACATCGCCAGCGGTGATACCACCGCCGGAGCCGTCAGCGAGCCCATAGATGTAGTTGTCAACGGTGTCATAGGCGATCCCGTTGTACTGAACTGGGCCCGGAGGTCCGATGTTCTGGAACACAAGCTGGCCGTTTGACTGCACCGCCGCCTCCAGCTGCGTCGGAGCGCCCTGCGCGACGAACGCCGTCGGCGTCGCCGGATTAAACGCCGGACCGGCCGCCGCCGCTGTCCCGGCCATCAACGCCGCCATCCCGGCGAACGCCCCGACCGTCGCACACAACCCCGCGAGCCACATCCGCGCCCGCCGCGGCCCTCCGGTCGCGAAGCCGAGCAGCGCCCCGATCCGCGTCAACCATCTGATTTGACCTGCCCCTGCGCCCATGTCGCCCACCTGTCTGTCGAGTAAGCCCGCAACCCCCGCGCCGCGGGTCCATTGGCCCGGATCACGGAGCGAAGCGCCGGAGAAGGTGACGCAAACCGGGCGCGAGCGCAAGACCCCGAAGAAAAGATCATCACAAGGGCGTACGCGTAATCGCGCGCTTTAGGTAGCTCTACCGCGCTGTAGTATCCCCAAGCTTCCGAGCCGGACCGGGTTCCGCGGAGACTTTGATCTGCCCCGGTTTCGGTGGAGTCGGGTTGCTGGAATCAGGCGTCGTGGTTGCTGTTCAGAAGTAGATGTTGATGGTCGAGCGAGACCCTTCCCTCGGAGGTCTCACAGAGACCGGCCACATTCGTCTCGTCGACCAGCACGGTGGGGGCGGTCTTAGCCTGGATCCACGAAAGCGCCGGACAACCGGCATGAAGAAGGGAATGGAAGAGTCCTACATCGAAGACCTAGCGAGTCACGGTGGCCCCGGTCATGCGTTGGCGACCCGTGAGGGCGCAGCGAAGCGTTGGTGCGGGGTGCGCGCAGGCCGGGGTATTGAGCCTCGAAATGGGCACTATCGGGGTGCCGACGTGCTGTGGATCAGCGGAAGGCAACACCGCTGGCGGCGTTTTCGCGAGCCGTCAGCGGGCCCCGCGGGGTCGGAGAACCCGTGCATGTGCGTGATCTCTTCATGCTGAGAACCGGGAGATCTCACGGTCACCCGCCTGTCGTGATGGAGGGGCGGGTCGTGCGGGGAAGGCCGAGGCCGTAATCCCGTGATGGACGATCGTGAGAAGTCGGATGGTCGCGTAGTACCGGTGAAGCTGCCGAACAACGCCCAAGGCGGGGCGGCGGAGGCGGTGGAGGGAAGGCGACCAGCCAAGGGGAACACGACCGGCGAAACGCGCCCCGGACGCAGTGCCGGGCAAGGCGCGCGAAGTGAGCTTGGTCGTGTGCGCCGAGTGGCAGCAACGGACAAGGAAGCGCGGTTCACCGCGCTCCTGCACCACGTCGACGTCGACCGCCTGCGGGCGGCGTACTTCGCGCTTTCGCCGAAGGCCGCGCCAGGGGTGGACGGGGTCACGTGGGCGGACTACGGGCTGGATCTCGAGGACAACCTTCGGGATCTCCATGCGCGGGTTCACAGGGGCGCATACCGGGCGAGACCGTCGCGGAGGGTGTACATCCCGAAGCCGGACGGGCGGCTGCGGCCGCTCGGGGTCGCCGCGCTGGAGGACAAGATCCTTCAGCGGGCGCTGGTCGAGGTGCTGAACGCCATCTACGAGACGGACTTCCTCGGGTTCTCCTACGGGTTCCGGCCGGGGCGCAGCCCGCATCACGCGTTGGATGCGCTCGCGGCCGGGATCGTGGGGAAGAAGGTGAACTGGGTGCTCGACGCTGATTTCAGCGACTACTTCTCCAGCCTCGACCATCAATGGCTGGTGAAGTTCGTGGAGCACCGGATCGCGGATCAGGAGGGTCCTGCGGCTGATCCAGAAATGGCTGGCCGCGGGGGTCATCGAGAACGGGTCGTGGACGGCGTTCGAGGAAGGCGTTCCGCAAGGGGCATCGGCTTCTCCGTTGCTCGCGAACGTCTACGCGCACTACGTCCTCGATCTCTGGGCTCACCAGTGGAGGACTCGGCACGCGCATGGTGATGTGATCATCGTGCGCTGGGCCGATGACTTCGTGGTGGGGTTCGAGCACCGGGAGGACGCCGAGCGGTTCTGGGCTGAGCTTCGCGACAGGCTCGCGAGATTCGGTCTGGAGCTGCAATGCTGAGAAGACGCGGCTGATCGAGTTCGGGCGCAACGCCGCCCGAGACCGCAAGGCGCGTGGCCTCGGCAAGCCTGAGACGTTCCGGTTCCTCGGGTTCACGCACATCTGCGGGACGACGAGGAAGTCGGGGCGGTTCAAGCTCAAGCGGATCACCGACTCGAAACGGGTGCGCGCCAAGCTGCTCGCGGTCAAACGCGAGATCGGCCGGCGGATGCATCAGCCCATTCCAGAGCAGGGGCGCTGGCTTGCCAGCGTCCTGCGAGGGCACTACAACTACTACGCGGTGCCCGACAACATCGAGGCGCTCAGCGCCTTCCGCTATAGGGGTCGTCCGGCACTGGCTCAAGTCGCTTCGGCGTCGCAGCCAGCGACACCGGCTGACCTGGGAGCGGATACGGCGCCTCGCTGACCGATGGCTACCTCAACCGCGGATTCTGCATCCCTGGCCCGAGCAGCGATTCGCCGCCACCACCCAAGGCAGGAGCCCAGTGCGGTAGTCCCGCACGCTGGGATCTGTGCGGGGGGCGGCCGGCAACGGCCGTCCCTACCGCAACCGCTGCGGGCCTGAGGTTGGTGTGGCTGGTGCCGATCGCGGCGTTGGGGCTGGGTTTGGGGAGGTCGGCCGTGGTGGTGGGCTTCGGGCGCGGTCTGATCCGTTCGGGGTGGGGCCAATCCAGGCCGTCGAAGGCCGGGACGGCTGGTGTGAGCGCAGGCCAACGCCGAGGTGTTGCGCCGATGATCGTCGTGGCGTGGGTGATGTGTGTCAGGTGAGCGCCGGCGCCGCGCGCAAGCGCTTTAGCGCGGTGAGGAACTGTGTCTGCCAGGGCCAACGCGCGGGCATGCGCAGGGTCACAGTCCGGGCGGTGCGGGTGATCCGGCCGGGAACGGTGAGCAGTCGGCGGCGCAGGATGCGAGCGGTCGGGACGGTCGTGTTGGGAAGGCCGATCAGGGTGGTCCAGCGCAACAGGTTGTGCGCGAGCGCGGCGATCACTGTCCACGCAGCGTTGGCGAGGAACTTGCCCGACGGGAAGTGCGCGAGCGCTTGGTCTTTGAGGTCGCGGATCGCGAGCTCGATGACGGCGTGACCGCGGTGCTCGGCCTCCACTTGTTCCAGCGGGTCGGTGCGGTTGGTCAAGAACGCGTGGTGGCGCCAGTCGGGCCAGAGCTCGGCCTGTGCGCCGACCAGACGGGTGCGACGCACGATCAGTCGTTGGTGGCCGTGCATCGTCTGCGCGATCTGCGCCTGCCCGCGCTCGGGATAGTCCTCCAGGGTCTGCCAATCCTGTTCGGGGATGGCCGTGATCGCCGCTCTGATCTGGGGTTGTTGACGGATCCCGATCGAATACGTCCAGCCGGCGGCTTGCAGGCGGGTCATGATCTTGCGGTTCCAGAACCCCGAATCCGCGCGCAACAACTTCGGGCCGGTCGCGCCCGCGCGCGCCACGCGTGGAATGAGCTCCTCAACGAATCTGAGCGCTCCGCGGGAGGTGTTGGCCGAGCCTTTGCGGGCGCGGATGTGCAACACCTCGCCGGTGCCTGAGCGGGTCGCGAGGATCGGGTGATACCCGAGCTTGTGGGTGTATCCGTAGCCGGCGCCCTGCTTGTCATAGCCATAGACCTCCCCCACGAACGAGTCGACATCGACCACCAGTCGCTCCTCGCCCGGGCCGGCACCGGCGCTCCACGCCCGCACCAGTGCCTGGGCCAGAACACGGTCCAGCTGGCGGACATGCCCGAACGTGAACGCCCGCAGAAACGTCCCCAACGTCGACGGCGCTGACACCGCGTGTCCGAGCACCGCGCGGGTCTGACCCGACCGCAGCACGTCACGGTCATCGATGCAGTCCGCGCCCAGTGCCATCGCGGACACCAACGTCATGACCTTGCGGCCCGCGTTCGCTGCCCCTGGCCGATCACCGAGATCCACGGCCTGATCGACCAATCCCTCGATCCCCAGCCGCGCCGCCAGCACCGCCGGCAGCACCATCCCGGCGTTGGCAACCACCCGCTCATCGTCAAAGACCACGCGCGTCGCGTCCGACAGACCGTTCACCATGCGGGTGACCTCCTGTTGCAGGCCCGCCGTCGCCGGAATCGACAGCTTTCTGCCTGCGCAGGAGGTCATTTAAATCTCAGGCCCGGACAACTCCCCGCTGAGAAACGGTGCTTCCAGGCTAAGGCTTGGCGGCGCTCATCGCGAGAGCGCGGACCCGCCGGTGGCTCATCTCCACGATCACCGCCATGACGCTCATCCTCTTCGCGATCGGACTGCTCGGCGGCGGCGAGGAGCTCCTCGACAATCGGCACCCGCCGCCCGCCCAAGGTCATCGACCCATCCTCGTGGCCGTGACGCTTCGCCGTCCGCTCCGGATCGTGCTTGCCCTTCGGGCCCACGACCTCCTCGACCTCGCGTTCCATCAACTGATGCACGACCGTCAGGCCAAGACTGACGCTCAACGCGAGCAGCCCCTCCCTCGCTGCCCCGACAAGCTCACCCAGCGCCTCCTGAATCTCCGCCGGCAACGGCAACTCCGACGCCTCCGAGGTCGTGACGACCTACGGGCTGGATACCTTCTTCATGGCGGTCCTCCTGTCCCTGACGGACTTGGTTTGGCGACCACGAACGCTCCCAACAGGAGCGGACGGGCCGGGAGGACCGCCTCGAACTTCTACGAACTTCCGGACAACCTCTGCACGAAGGCCTCGCGAACGGCGTCCCTTGAGCCGTAATGCCGAGAGCACGCCACGCGCTCACCTCGCGGTTCTGCGGGAAGCGGCGGCTCGCGCGTCCGACGCGCGTTAGGGAGCTGGAGGTCTCGGCTACGCGGACCGCCAGCTAGTGCTGTGCTCAGGTCGGGAGCGCCGTGGCTCGGGTGGGCTCAATCCCGGGGTTCTAGCGTGCAGAACGGTTTGCTGGGCAGAGTCGGATAGGACCGCTTGACACCCTAACGATCGTTCGGCTACATTGTCGCTGCCTACCCTATTCGAGGGATTGGAGGAGATCTGTATGGCTAACGTGGTTCAGGACGCCTCGCGTGGCAGCACGGTCACCGGCAGCCTTACACGGACATTGTCGGGGTTCGCTAACTGGGCGATGACCTGGGCTGGCGTCGGTGCCACCGCAGGGATATTCAGTCTCTTTGGGTTTTCGCTCGGAGCGTCCGGCCCCGTCTTCTTCTGGGGCTGGATCGGTGTGAGCCTCGCGCTGCTGGCGGTATGTCTCATGTGGGCGGAGTTGTCTTCCAAGTATCCGTATGCGGGCGTCATGTATAAGTGGCCGACCTACCTCGTCGGCCGCCGCGTGGGCTGGTGGGTTGGATGGACCTACGCCTTTGCGATCATCTTCGTACTGACCGCCTACTACTACGTCCTGCCTGTCGTGGCGATCCCGTTGTTCCATCTCAGCGATACGACGGCGACCAAGGTAGTGATCAGTCTCGTGGCGTTGTTCACGGCCGCGGGCTTCAATATCGCTGGCGTCCGGATCCTCGGGAAGTTCACCGAGATCGCCGTGATCGCGGAGCTCATCGTGATCTTCATCATCGCCACGCTCGTCCTGATCTTCGGCGCGGACCATGGACCGGGGGTACTCCTTCAGACCGCCGGAACGGCACCCACTTCGAGCAAATGGATCGCTGGCTTCCTCGGCGGCGGGATCCTGATGGCGTTGTGGGTGCAGTATGGTTTCGAGAACGGCGGGCAGATCGCCGAGGAGACGATCGACGCCCCGAGGAAGGCGCCGCGGGGAATCCTCATGGGGCTAGCGGCGGTTGTCGCGGTCGGGACCTGGATCCTGCTCTGCTTTCTGCTGGCGATACCGGGCAATCCGGCGACGTTCGTCACGAAGAGTGCCGCTCCCATGCAGGACATCATCAACGCGGCTCTCCCGCATGTATTCTCGACGATCTTCCTCGTGCTCCTCGTCTTTGTTGTGTTCTCGGGGGCGAACGTGTTTTTCATGGCGGCGGTCCGGCAGGTGTTCAGCATGGCTCGATAGCGAGCTGCCATTCTCGGGTAAACTGAGCCTCACTCGGCAGGCGAACGGTGCCCCTTACGTCGCCATCATCACGGTCGCTGTCCTCACCGGGCTGCCCTTCATCTTTTCCCAGCAGATTTCGGTTCTGATCACCGCCGCTACGGCGGCGATGTGGTTCGTGTACACCATCGTGCTGGGGATATTGCTATACGCCCGCTTTCGCGGTTGGCCGCGCACGCCCGCGCCATTTTCCCTCGGGCGTTGGGCTATTCCGGTTAACGCTGTCGCATTGGTGGCCGGTGCCTTCATTACAGGTGACCTCCTGTGGCCCCGTGACGCCACGAATCCGGTCTGGGAACTCCATATTCGAGCCGGCTACTGGCTTGTAGTCTGTCCTCTTGTGGTGGGAATGGTCTTCTACGGCCTTGTCCACAGACACCGGATCGGCCGAGCAATCGATGAGCCAGATCAGCATTCCCACGGACCAGACCAAGAGGCCGATACGGTCACTCTGCACACATGACGACCACCGCCTCGAGTCACTGGTCGGCTCAGTTAAATTGTCGAGGCGCTTCTCCGCCTCCGAATGCCCGGCCCACCGCCACGTGCGCCTGAAACCGTGAGAGCGACTGCACGCGGAGGGCGGTGCCTGTCCACCGCGCCCGCCCGTCGCGATCTCGAGCGAAGCTCCTGAGCAATTATCGCGTCTGGGCATTATCCGGAGGGCGGATTCCAGCTGACGTTGCAACACCAACGCGGTTTTGGAGGTTGCAATGCGGGACAGACGACGGAAGCGCTCGGGGTTCAGGCGGAGAAGCAGCAGCGCTATCTGCAGCTGATTGCCCAGGGCGTGAACAACAGCGAGGCGTGTCGGCTGGTTGGGATCAACCGCAAGACCGGGAACCGCTGGCGGTATGGCCGGCCGGTCCGGAATTCCGCCGGGGTGCTTGTCATCTATCCGCCGGTGAAGATCACCGAATCAAAGCCACGGAGCCCGCGGTATCTCTCAGAGCAGGAACGGATCCGGATCGCCGACCTGCGGGCGGCGGGCATCACGGTCCGCGGGATCGCCGGGGAACTCGGCCGCGCCCCGTCGACGATCAGCCGGGAGATCGCTCGCAACAGCGATCCGGACGGGCGCTACCTGCCGCATCACGCCGAGCACGCCGCGAGGGTGCGGGCTGCCAAGCCGCGCACGCGGCGGATCGCCGGCGATGGTGTGCTGGCCGAGACGGTCCAACGGCTGCTGGCAAAGCGCTGGAGCCCGGAGCAGGTCGCGCACGAACTCCGGATGCTGTTCGCAGGCCAGCCGTTGCGCTGGTTGTGCAAGGAGTCGATCTAACAGGCGATCTATGACGCGGCCGTGGCTCTCACCCGGCCAGCGCGTCGGCGGCGCCGGCGGCGGCGTCTCGGAGGGTTGCAGCGGCGCGGGCGGCTGACCGCGATGCGGATGATCGACGAGCGGCCGGCTGTGGCGGAGGATCGTGTCCAGGCCGGGCATTGGGAAGGCGATCTGATCATGGGCGCCGGGAACCGGTCGGCGATCGGAACGCTGGTGGAGCGCACCACCCGGTTTCTGATCCTGCTGCCGTTCCCGGACGGGATCGCGACGAGCGACGGCGTCCGTGGTCAGATCACGCAGGCGTTGGAGAGCCTGCCTGAGGGGATGAGACGGACGTTGACCTGGGATCAAGGCAAGGAACTGGCGATGCACCAGCAGATCACCGCCTCGATCGGCACCGGCGTGTTCTTCTGCGACGCGCACTCGCCGTGGCAGCGCGGCAGCAACGAGAACATGAACGGGCTGCTACGCGACTACTTCCCCAAGGGCACCGAGCTCAGCGTCCACACGACCGCGGACATCGCGCGGGTCGCGGCGGAGGTCAACGAGCGACCACGCAAGACCCTCGGCTGGCGCCGGCCCGCCGACCTGTTCACCGAGCTCGCCGTCGCCTGACAAGGCCACGTCGGCAAGGAGCGAGCCGAGAAGACCGACGGGCTCGTCGCCCCGAGTGCCACGCAGCGCGCGGCACCGATCTGGCCGGGGTCCGGCCGAACCAGTTAAAGCGTCCATCGCCACTCAGGCCTCGCCCTACGGGCTCGGCCTTCGCGACGACGGACGCTTTGCACAGTCCGGTGACCGAGCGTCGGCCTCTCCGCCGGCGTCGCGGCCCTCCGCTGGTCTGGGCCCTAGCATCCTGTCTTCAATCTGTTGCGACGTTGGCTGGCTTTCCCACCGTCGAAGGCCGGGACGGCTGGTGTGAGCGCAGGCCAACGCCGAGGTGTTGCGCCGATGATCGTCGTGGCGTGGGTGATGTGTGTCAGGTGAGCGCCGGCGCCGCGCGCAATCGCTTTAGCGCGGTGAGGAACTGTGTCTGCCAGGGCCAACGCGCGGGCATGCGCAGGGTCACAGTCCGGGCGGTGCGGGTGATCCGGCCGGGAACGGTCAGCAGTCGCCGTCGCAGGATGCGAGCCGTCGGGACGGTCGTGTTGGGAAGGCCGATCAGGGTGGTCCAGCGCAACAGGTTGTGCGCGAGCGCGGCGATCACTGTCCACGCAGCGTTGGCGAGGAACTTGCCCGACGGGAAGTGCGCGAGCGCTTGGTCTTTGAGGTCGCGGATCGCGAGCTCGATGACGGCGTGACCGCGGTGCTCGGCCTCCACTTGTTCCAGCGGGTCGGTGCGGTTGGTCAAGAACGCGTGGTGGCGCCAGTCGGGCCAGAGCTCGGCCTGTGCGCCGACCAGACGGGTGCGACGCACGATCAGTCGTTGGTGGCCGTGCATCGTCTGCGCGATCTGCGCCTGCCCGCGCTCGGGATAGTCCTCCAGGGTCTGCCAATCCTGTTCGGGGATGGCCGTGATCGCCGCTCTGATCTGGGGTGTTGACGGATCCCGATCGAATACGTCCAGCCGGCGGCTTGCAGGCGGGTCATGATCTTGCGGTTCCAGAACCCCGAATCCGCGCGCAACAACTTCGGGCCGGTCGCGCCCGCGCGCGCCACGCGTGGAATGAGCTCCTCAACGAATCTGAGCGCTCCGCGGGAGGTGTTGGCCGAGCCTTTGCGGGCGCGGATGTGCAACACCTCGCCGGTGCCTGAGCGGGTCGCGAGGATCGGGTGATACCCGAGCTTGTGGGTGTATCCGTAGCCGGCGCCCTGCTTGTCATAGCCATAGACCTCCCCCACGAACGAGTCGACATCGACCACCAGTCGCTCCTCGCCCGGGCCGGCACCGGCGCTCCACGCCCGCACCAGTGCCTGGGCCAGAACACGGTCCAGCTGGCGGACATGCCCGAACGTGAACGCCCGCAGAAACGTCCCCAACGTCGACGGCGCTGACACCGCGTGTCCGAGCACCGCGCGGGTCTGACCCGACCGCAGCACGTCACGGTCATCGATGCAGTCCGCGCCCAGTGCCATCGCGGACACCAACGTCATGACCTTGCGGCCCGCGTTCGCTGCCCCTGGCCGATCACCGAGATCCACGGCCTGATCGACCAATCCCTCGATCCCCAGCCGCGCCGCCAGCACCGCCGGCAGCACCATCCCGGCGTTGGCAACCACCCGCTCATCGTCAAAGACCACGCGCGTCGCGTCCGACAGACCGTTCACCATGCGGGTGACCTCCTGTTGCAGGCCCGCCGTCGCCGGAATCGACAGCTTTCTGCCTGCGCAGGAGGTCATTTAAATCTCAGGCCCGGACAACTCCCCGCTGAGAAACGGTGCTTCCAGGCTAAGGCCCTATGGCGCGGGCGCCCGGTTGCACGGGTTGCCTGCCGGGCTGAGCGGCCGGACGCTCCTCGCGGGGATTTGCCTGGCCGGAGAGTGGCTCCGGCTGACCCCAAGATGAGTTGAGGAGGTCCGGCCATGCCCGGAACGATGACCTATGTCGGGTTCGATGTCCACGCCCGGTCGGCGCACGCAGCGGCGATCGACGTGATGACCGGGGAGCTGGTGCGCGTCCGGTTCGCCGGGGGGATCGAGACCCCGGTGGGCTGGCTGCGGACGCTGAGCGGCTCCCGCCGTCGGTCGGCGCTATCAGGCGGTAAGCGGGGCGACGATGACCGCTCGTGCTAGGGCCCACGCCTGCTCGCGCAGGAACTCTTGCTCGTCGATGTAGTCGGCGCCCCAGTGTGCCACCCGATCGCAAAGGGAGAGAACGACCCCCGCCCGGAGGCGAGCGCGTGGACCGGGTTGAGCACCTGCGACCAGAGCGGTCACGAGGTCGCGATAAGGCGTCCGGTGCTCGTGGATTTCATCGCCGAGTTCGTTGGCCAGCAGGTTCGAGATGCGTTGAGTGTCAGCAATGATGTCCCATGCGGCGGCAATGTCAGCGAATCGCAGCTGCCAGGACACATGTTGGTAGACGACGTGGCGCAGCTGCTGCTCAGGGGCGGCATCGACGTCGAGTCCTTCCAGAATGTGATTGTGGAACCTCGAGAGGAGCTCGAGCATCGCCTCGTGAAGAAGCGCGTCCTTCCCGTTGAAGTACTCATAGATGCTCGCGGCCTTGATCTGACACTCGGCGGCGATGTCTCGCATCGAAGTTCTCGCGTAGCCGCGCTGTGCGAACAGCCGGATGGCGACGGTAACAATTCGGGCCCGAGTCGGCGAGGCGTGCCCGTCGCCTGGTGACGCACGGGCCGTCATGACGAACCGTGCGAGCGCCCGTCCGGCGTCGACTGAGCTGCTAGAGGCGACGTAATCGCTGATCTGCTGCATCGGTTTGGATTCGTGACTCGTTGAGGCAGGCTCAATCGACCCTGACCGGACAAGCTTAGTCCATGACCACTACTGGCGAGGGGCGAGTACTGGCGAGGCCGGCTCCTTGGTCGCGCCCGACGCAGTTTCGCTCCGGGGTTGGTGAGGAAGTTGTGCCGGACGAGCCCTCCCTCCCGTGAGGCGCGGAAGTCAACGGTCCTCAGCTGGTGCGCCCCGGCGACGGCGTGTTGATTGTGCGTTCCCGCCGGCCCCGGCGCGGCGGCCTTTTGAACGGATGAACGACTTCGATCGCGAGTCTACGGCCCCGGTATTCCCGAGGCGACGAACCGGCCGACGCCCCTGGACGAGCAGTCGCGAGATCGAACGCGATCAAACAGGCGTTCGCCACGGCTTCCGCCGACCGAACGCGCAACTGCCGAGGACCGAGGCCAGGCTCCTCGTCGGGATTGACCGCACCCCATGCGGCTCTCGGAGGACATGCGGCTGAACAGTCAACCACCGGCCGCATGGTCGGCACAGCTCAACTTGACAGCAACCCGAACGCTCGTTAGGGTCCGGCTCCACTATGTCGAGCTCCTCGCCTATCCCATCGTCCTCGCCTGCCCGAGAGGCGGCGGCCCCCGTGGGACTGGCCGTGCTGCCCCCGCAGGAATCCGTTGCGCACGTGCCTGGGTCGAACGCCTACATGGATCGTGCACGGAGGGTGATCCCGCGCGGCATGGCCTCCCGGGGACGTGTTCGGGCGGTGCCGGTCGCGTTCGAGTCCGGCTACGGGCCTTACCTCATCGATGTGGACGGCAATCGCTACGTCGACTGTGTGATGGCACTCGGTCCCCTGCTTCTGGGGCACTCCCCGGCTCCGGTGCTCGACCGTGTCCGGGCCCAGCTCGACCGTGGGGTTCAGTTCGGTGGCCAGCACGTAGGCGAGGCAGAGCTTGCCGAGCGCGTGGTCAGACTCGTTCCGTGTGCGGAGATGGTCTTGTTCGCGAACACCGGCAGCGAGGCGCTACAGGCCGCGCTGCGTGTCGCGCGGGCGACTACCGGGCGCCGGCTGGTGATCAAGTTCGACGGTCACTACCACGGATGGAGCGACCCGCTGTTCGTCAACAGTCCTGGCGTCCCAGCGGGAGATGCCTCACAGGGATTGATTCCGGTTCGGCATAACATCGCGGGGCAGCCTGCCCCGCCTGAGGTGTTGGTATGCCCGTGGAACGATCTGGAGGCGCTGTCGTCAGTGCTCGCCAAGTACGGTGAGGACGTCGCGGCAGTAATGATGGAGCCGGTTCCCTTCAACCTGGGGACGTTCTGGCCTGACGCCGGCTATCTGGAGGGTGTGCGCGCCCTCTGTGACGCCCATGGCGCGATGCTGGTGTTCGACGAGGTGGTGTCCGGCTTCCGGCTGGCGCTCGGCGGCGCTCAGGAGATTCTCGGTGTCGTCCCGGACCTCGCGACCTATGCCAAGGGCGTGGCATCGGGGTTCCCCCTCGCCCTCGTATGCGGTACCGAGAGAGCTATGCGCTCGGCGATCGATGGGCCTGTGGTACATGGTGGGACCTACAACGCCACCCCGATGTGCGTGGCGGCCGCGCAGGCGACGCTCGAGTACCTAGAGGAGAACAAGAGTGTCGTCTACTCACATCTCGCGCATCTCGGCGAACGACTAGCGGAGGGCTTGCGGCGGGTCGCCGAGGCCCGTCGTGTGCCATTTCATGTCAACCAGATCGGGTCCGTCGTCCAGCTCCTGTGGAATCCGCGGACGCCGACGCGCGCCTACGCGGACGTTTATGCTGCCGAGGTTTCGCCGATCGCCGAGTTGTGTGAGCGTGTGCTCGCCGACGGCGTGCACGTCGCCCCACGTGGGCTGTTCTTTCTCTCGACCGCCCATGAGGAACGCGATGTGGACAATGTGATCGCGGCCTTTGATCGTGCGCTCGTCCGTCACTCTGAAGCCAACAACAACGGAAGGGAGTCATGAGTCCGATCGACACTCAGGCGCATCGCTCCGATTCGCTCGAGACTGCCGACGCATGGCTGAGCGCGCACGCCGAGATGTTCGCCATCCGGCGCTTTGAGGAGCACATTCAGCGATTGTTCATGCGGGGTGAGGTGCCGGGAACAACCCATCTGTGCAACGGCCAGGAAGCCGTTTGCGTTGGTCTCGCGCATGCCTTGCGAGGCGATGACGTGCTATCAGCCACCTACCGCGGACATGGCCATCTACTGGCCCGCGGGTCGGACGAGGTCGCCGTTGCCGCCGAGCTGCTGGGCCGTGCCGATGGCCTATGCGGCGGTCGAGCGGGTTCACTGAACCTGTTCGATCCGAGTCGGAACCACATCGGGTCGTTTGCGATCATCGGCGGGAGCATCGGCGCTGGCACCGGCGCGGCGCTTGGGCTGAAGGGGAGCGGACGTGTCGCAGTCGCGGACTTCGGCGACGGCGCCACCAACCACGGCTACTTCTTCGAGTGCCTGAATTTCGCCAAGGTGTACGAGCTTCCGCTTGTGCTCGTGCTCGAGAACAACGGCTACATGGAGTACACGCCGATCGGCAGCGTCACCGCGCGAGCGGACGACCTCGCCTCGCGCGCCGAGGTTTTCGGCATCTCGAGTCAGCGCATCGATGGAATGGACATGCGCGCGGTGTATGAGGCATGCTCGGTGGCGGTGGAGCAGGCGCGCAGTGGCAACGGTCCGCAGTTCATCGAGTGTCGTACGTATCGATTCGTCGGGCACTCGCGCACGGATCCTGCCAGCTACCGGCCGGAGGGTGAGCTGGATCTGTGGTTGGAGCGAGACCCGCTGAAGGTTTCGAGGCGAGCGCTGGCCGGAGAGTACGGCTTCACCGACGCCGATATCGATGCCGCTGAGCAGGTGGTCAACGAGCGGCTAGAGCGCGTGTTCGAGTCCGCCTTGGCGAGTCCAATGCCGATCCCCGACGCCTGGGGCACAGCATGATCGATTTCCGCGCCGCGATCATCGCCGGCCTTGCCGACGAGCTGACCGCTGACGAGCGCGTCTTTCTCTTCGGCGAGGACATCGCGACGGCGGGCGGTGTGTTCAAGACCACGCAGGGGTTGCTCGAGCAGTTCGGCCCTGGCCGTGTGATCGACACGCCGATCAGCGAGCTGGCGATGACGAGCGCCGCGTTCGGCTGCGCGCTCACTGGCCGCCGACCGGTTCTCGAGATTATGTTCGGCGACTTCATGGCGCTTGCCATGGACTCGCTGATCAACCAGGCGGCCAAGTGGCGCTTTCTGTCCAACGATCGGGTTCACGTGCCGCTCACGGTTCGGACTGCGGTCGGCGCGGGCGGGCGCTTCGGAGCGATTCACTCCCAGAATCCTGGCACTTGGCTTGATAACGTCTCGGGTCTGAAGGTCGTCGCGCCGGCGTTTCCTGCCGATGCCTACGCGCTCATTCGTGCCTCGATCCAGGACGACGAGCCTGTCGTGTTCTTGGAGCACAAGCGACTGTTCACCGTCAAGGGCGATGATCCTGATGGCACGGTGGTGCCCTTGGGGGCGGCGTCGGTCGTCCGAGAGGGGGATGACCTGACGGTTGTTTCGATCATGAAGGGCGTGCACGACGCGCTCGAGGCGGCGGATGTTCTCTGTGCCGAAGGAATTAGCGCCGAGATCGTCGATCTGCGGTCGCTGCGACCGTTGGATGTGGCCACTGTTCTGCGATCGGTCGAGAAGACCAGCCGGATTCTTTGTGTCGAGGAAGGGCCACTCCCGGGCGGATGGGCCGCTGGGCTCCTCGGTCAAGTCGCGGCAGAGGGCCTGCATTTGTTGGACGACGCGTCGATCCTGTGCGCGCCAGATACTCCGGTCCCGTTCAGCCCGCCGCTCGAGGATGCGTGGCTGCCTGGAGCCGAGGCGATTGTGGCCCGAGTGAGATCGCGTCTCGCGGTCACTTGAGGGGATCGTTGGATGCCTGGATCACGATGCCGCGCCTATCGGACACGATGGTGGACGGCGTGCTGGCACAGTGGCTGGTAGCTGACGGCGACGTCGTTGCCGAGGGCGACCCGATCATCGAGATCGAGACTGACAAAGCGACGGTGGGTTATGAGCAGAGGCGAGTGGGCCGATCCATGTCTTCGAGGAGGCAGGAGCCTGCGTCGCGGTTGGGGCGAGGATTGCCTGGATAGGCGCCGAGATTCCCGCCGAGGAAACAGTCGCAGATGAGGTGACAATTGCAGAAGGACCAGCGCTGACTGCCGCGATCCGGCCGTCGAGTCAGCGGCGCTCGCACCTCAAGCAGGCTCGCGTGGCACGGCATCGACCCAGACACCCAAGATTTCGCCGGTAGCCCGGCGGCTAGCGGAACGTCACCGGGTCCCGATCGGATCGCTTTCGGGGACCGGACCCGGCGGGCGGATCAATAGGGCTGACGTTGAACTGGCCATGACAGCGTTGGGCGCCATCGGCAACGACGCCAGCGCAAAGTCGGACTCGCCGCACGAGCCAGCCAACCGCCCACCGGTTTTGGCGGGGGAACCTGTCGCGCTTAATCGCATTCAGCGGCTGATCGGACAACGCATGCTCGACTCGGTGCGGTCAATCCCGCATTTCGACGTGGAGATTGACGTCGATTTTGATGCCGCCGCCGAGCTTCGACGTGGATTGGGCTCCCTGGAGATTCAAAAGCCGTCTTTCAACGACATGATCATCAAGGCCAGTGCGCTCGCCCTGCGGGACTTCCCGTACCTCAACGCCGCCTTCGAAGGCGAGACGATCTGTCTCCAGGATCAGGTCAACATCGGGGTGGCAGTCGCCGCGCCGGAGAGCCTCCTGGTGCCGGTGGTGCTGGGGGCCGACCGGCTGCGGCTTTCGGAGATCGCGTCCCAAACACGTCGGCTGGCTCTGAGCGCCCGTTCGGGCCAATTACTTCCGTCCGAGCTGGCCGGAGGTACCTTCACAGTTTCGAACCTGGGGATGTACGGGGTGCTCGCGATCAGCTCGATTATCAACCAGCCCCAGACAGCGATCCTGGGCGTTGGCGCGATCCGCGACCAGCTCGCGCGCCGAAACGGCACGATCGTCGACGTCCGGGTCTGCCGTCTGAGGCTCTCGTGTGACCATCGCATCGTGTACGGAGCGGCCGCTGCGGAATTCCTATCGCGCGTAGCTCACAACTTGGAACAGCCGCTGGCGTTGCTGGCGTAGCACGAGGAGAGGATCCATGGCAACGGCCATCACTGACATCACTGTCACGAGCGCCGTCATCGACGGCGCGGCGGTCAACATGAGCGAGGGTGAGCCGATCACGGTGCTCGATCCCGCTCGTGCCGAACCCATCGCGACGGTCGATGATGTGGGCAGTGACGGGGTGAATCGCGCGGTGGCATCAGCCAAGCGCGCGTTCCCAGCGTGGGCAGCGATGGCGCCCCGCGAACGCTCACGGTTGTTGCTGCGTTTGGCTCAAGTGATCGAAGAGCGGCGGGAGCGGTTCGCGACACTCGAGGCGCTCAACGTGGGCAAGCCTCTGGACCATGCGGGCGCAGAGGTCGACAGCGCGGTCGACAAGTGGCGGCTGTTCGCGGGAGCCGCGCGCACCATGCAGGCGACCGTGAGCGGTGACTACCGTGACGATCTCACCTGCATGATTCGGCGGGAGCCGATCGGTGTAGTTGGTGCGATCGCGCCTTGGAACTACCCGTTCGGCTTGTACAGCTGGAAGCTGGGACCGGCGCTGGCGGTCGGCAACACGGTGGTGCTCAAGCCGTCGCCGGAGGCGCCGCTCTCGGGACTTGAGCTCGGCGTGCTGGCCGCGGAGATCCTTCCGCCGGGCGTGCTGAACGTGATCCCCGGGCGTGGACGCGGCACCGGTGAAGCTCTCGTGCGGCACCCCGATGTCGGGCTCGTCTCGCTGACGGGCGACGTCGCCACCGGCAAGACCGTAATGGAAGCCGCCAGCCGGCAGCTCAAGCGCGTCCACCTCGAGCTGGGGGGCAAGGCTCCCGTGATCCTGTTCGACGACGCGGACTTCGAGCGATTCGCAGCCGCGATGCCGATCGCGGCCTTCCGTAACACCGGCCAGGACTGCCACGCCGCATGCCGAGTCTATGTCTCCGCAGGGCGCGAGCAGGAGTTGCTTGCCGTGTTGAAAGAGGTGGCAGAGGGCATCCGGGTCGACGACCAGTGGGTCCCGGGTGCGTTCATGGGGCCGCTAATTTCCGCACGCCAGCGCGACCGCGTGGCCGGGTTCGTGGATCGCGCAGTCCAGACTGACCATGTCCAGATCGTGACGGGTGGGCGCCGGATCGACCGGTCCGGGTTCTTCTACGAGCCGACGATCATCGCCGGGGCGCGGCAGCGCGACGAGATCGTGCAGAACGAGGTCTTCGGCCCAGTCGTCACGGTCACACCATTCGAAACTGAGGCAGAGGTCATCGGCGCCGCAAACGACGTCCGGTACGGCTTGGCGTCCTCGGTTTGGACAGCCGACATCGACCGAGCCATGCGTGTGGCGAAGGCGCTGCAATTTGGGACGGTGTGGATCAACGATCACGGCAAGACGATCGGGGAGATGCCTTATGGAGGGATGAAGGAGTCCGGAGTCGGCCGCGACCTGGGCACGGAGTGCCTTCTCGACCACACCGAGGCGAAGCACATCGCGATCTCGATCGCCGAGGTACGATGAGCGCTGGCCCTCGCATCGTCATTGTCGGAGCGGGTGCCGCGGGGCTCAGCACCGCGCTTCACGCTGCGCGGCTCGGCGCTCGCAGCGTGATCGTCGTCGAACGCGACTACCCGGCGTCAGGCTCGTCGGGGCGATCGGCCGGGATCTTTAACCGCCAGACGCCGAACGCGCTCGAGCTCGAGCTCAGAGCCCACAGCGTTTCGTTCCTCGAGACCCTGACGTCCCGCGGGCTGCCGTTGGTACGGAACGGCTACGTGCGCATCGCTAGGACCGACGACGATCTAAAGCGCTTTGCTCAGACGTTGGAGCGTCAGCGCGAGCTCGGCATCGCCGATACCCGCGTGATCGACCGCGATGAGCTCGCTCAGCTCGTACCGGGAATGGTCGTCGATGACTTTGTCGGGGGATTGTACGGGCCAAGCGACGGACACCTTGACGGCCACCTTCTCTGCCAGACCTATCTTGAGTGGGCGACCGAGCTCGGCGTCGAGCTGAGGCCACGGACAAGGGTCGTGGGGGTGGACATGCGGGCTCGCGCGATCACCGTCCACACCAGCGGCGGCGCTCTCGATTGCGACGTTTTGGTGAACGCGGCCGGCGCGTGGGCAGATGAGGTCGCTGCACTCGCAGGCCTGCGGATGCCGATCGCCAATCAACGCCACAAGGTGTGCATCGCCCATCTGCCTGCGCCATTCGCCACCCCAGTCCCAGCCGTCAACACATACATGCCCGGCAGCGGCGGCGGGCTCGCTCTCTATTTCCGCCAGGAGACGCCGAGCACGATCCTCACCGGCCTTCACAGCCACGGCGTCGTCGATGCCGACGAACTCGTTGATCCGGACTCGGCGTCGACCGCGGTCGACCTCGACTACGTCGAGCTGCTCGCCGAGCAGCTGTCGGAACGTCTGCCACTCTGGGATCTCAGGCTCCAAGCCGGCTGGGCCGGGCTGTATCCGATCAGCCCGGACGGAAGGTTCCAGGTCGGGCCGTACACGCGCGAGCCGCGGGTGATCGCGGCCGGAGGCCTGGGCGGAGTCGGGTTGACCTCCTCACCAGCCGTTGGGCGCCTGGCGGCCGAATGGGCGGTTACGGGCGAGGCCACGTCATTGTCGGCCGCGGCCGACCTGCTTCCCGAGCGAGCCTCGCTCGCAGCAGGAACTCGCGCATGAGCCTCGCGCCGCACATCCTGCTGACGAACGACGACGGCATCTCCAGCGACGGCATCAACGTGATGCGCGCCGCGCTCGTAGCTGGCGGATGTTCGGTCACCGTGATCGCCCCGGACCGGAATCGCAGCGCGATCTCTCACGCCGCCACCTGTCGAGGAGCAATCACGCTACGGCAGGAGCTCTCACACGATGGCGCGGTCGCGTACGCGTGCTCGGGCACTCCGGCTGACTGTGCGCGCATCGGTGTGCTGGCCGAACTCGGATCGCCGCTCGACGTCGTGGTGTCCGGGATCAACGAGGGGATCAACCTCGGCGATGACGTCGCCTACTCGGGGACCGTGTCCGCAGCGGCAGAGGCGGCGGCGCTCGGCGTCCGCGCGATTGCGTTCTCTCAACAGGGAGAGGATGGTGGTGTCCCGTTCATCAACGTCGCGGAGCACGCTTTCGACCTTGCCCCGTACGCCGTCTCGCTCGTCCGTTGGGTGGTGGGCGCCGCAGTGCCCGAACGGGTGATGCTCAACGTCAACCTGCCGGCGCGCCTCGCGTCGCCAGAACCTGCGATCACGCGACTGGGCCGTAGATACATCGCTCGCGGCGTCCCGCTCGAGCGCATCGACCACGACACATTCGTGGTGAGGCCATGGGGTACCCCCGAAGATCCCGAGCCGGCCTTCGAGAACGTTGCCGGCACTGACTTCCACGCGGTGCTCGCCGGACAGGTCTCGGTGACGCCGATCATGGTCGGTGGGCCTGAAACAGGCCACTTCGAACCAGCGGAGCGGTGGCTCACCGGACTGCCTGACGTCGAGCAGGCTTTCATCCCGGCTGTTGACCGCGTGGCATGAGTGGCGCCACGCCAGTCGAGGTGCCGCTGGTTCTCGGAGCGGGGACACGTCCGGATCAGATCGGCGTGCTCGTGCCCTCGCTGAGGGATTGCGTTGCGTCACACGGACGGGTCGATTCATGGCGGATATGGACCTACGGCCCCGGGACCGTCCGCGAGCTGACCCTGCGCGGCGCGCCCGGTAGCTTCGCGATGCGGATCGCACTGAACTCGACAGCACCGCAGGTGGAGCTGGTCGAGCCGTTGGCCGGACCGAGCATCTACCAAGAATGGATCGACGCGCGTGGCTATGGACCTCATCATCTCGGCTACTTCGTCCCAGACCTCGGATCCGCGATCGAGGCGATGACCGCGAGCGGTTTCACCCTGCTGCAGACCGGAATCGGCTTCGGCTCGGACGGAAGCGGCGGCTTTGCATACTTCGATACGGCGGAGATGCTCGGATATATCACCGAGGCCATTGAGCCGCCGGTGGCTCGCCGCCCGCCGGAGGAGACGTGGCCGCCAACGCGACAGAAGAGAGGATGAGATGACCCTTGGGCTGCTGCAAGGAAAGGTGGCGGTCGTCACCGGCGGCTCGCAGGGCATCGGGTACGCCTGCGCGGCGGAGCTTGCGTCACAAGGCGCGCAGGTGCTGCTGATCGCCAGGACCCAGCCGGCGCTCGAGCGTGCCGCGGAGAGAGTGGCGCATGACTGCGCGTTTGTGCCGGCGGATGTGAGCGACGCCACCGCCGTCGCGCGAGCGATCCATGAGGTGGTCCAGCGCTTCGGCACCGTCGACGTCCTGGTCAACGCGCACGGCATCCTACCGCCCGCCGTGGACTTCCCGGACGTTCCCGCAAAGGTGTGGGATGACCTGCTCGGAGTGAATCTTCGTGGCTTGATCAATACCGGTCAGGCAGCGGCGCGGATCATGCGAGATCGCCGCTGCGGTGTCATCGTCAACGTCTCATCGGTCAACGCTCTGCTGGCAGAGCCGACCATGAGCCCGTATAACGTCGCCAAGGGGGCGCTGGCGGCGTTGACGAGGTCGATGGCGTACGACCTCGGTAAGCATGGCGTGCGGGTGGTCGGCGTCGAGCCGGGGTGGGTGCGAACGCCGATGAGCGAGGAGTACCTAGCGCCGCTCGCTGGCGAATGGCTCGAGTGCAGCATGCTCGGGCGCTTCGGCGAGCCGGCTGAGATCGCAAGTGTGGTCGGTTTCCTCGCCGGCCCGGGCGCGAGTTACATCACCGGTACGATGGTGACCGTTGACGGCGGTCACTCGGCCATCCTGCCCGCGCTCCGCGTTGCCGAAGGCGTGAAGGCGGTGACGGAGTGACCGCGAGCACGATCCAGTTCGACGCCGCGATCGGCAGCGCACTGCGCGAAGCGGCGACTCGGGCGTTGGAAGAGATGGGTCTCGAGGACGTCACGAGCGCGAGGGTCCTTTCCGGCGGCGGCAGCAACCAGAACGTGTTGCTCGAGTGCAATGAGGGGCAGGTGGTCCTTCGCATCGCCGAATCGGACGTCGAGCGCTTTCGCATAGATCGAATCCGCGGAGAGCAGGGCCATCGCCTCGCCGCGGCTGCTGGCGTGGCGCCTGAGCTCTTGGCAGCGCTTCCGTGCGGGCACTGCGCCACGCGCTTCATCGCGGGGCGGGTGGTCGACGCCCAGCTGATGCGGGAGCCGGGGATCCTCCAGCAGATGGGCGAGTCTCTGCGCCGTCTGCACGACGCCGGCGAGATTGCCGGGTCGTACTCGGTGTTCGAGGAGCTCCGCTGCTGGGTCGATATCGCACGACGGGAGCATCTCGCCCTCCCGGCTGACTTCGACGAGCTCATGGCGGCGGCCGACCGAGTCGACGCCGTGTTCGCAGCGCTCGAGCTGACGGCGAAGTTGTGCCACAACGACCTGCAGCTGCAGAATTTCATCGAAGCGTGTGGGCGGCTGTGGCTGTTGGACTTCGAGTACGCTGGCATGGGCAACCCGTACTTCGATCTCGGCATGCTGTTCGCTAACGGTGAGCTGATCGCGGAGGAGGAGGACGTGCTGCTCACCAGCTACTTCGACGTGCTGCGCGAATCGGATCGAGCGCGAGCCAGACTGCTGGCGCTCATCTCCGCGATGCGTGACGCGATCTGGGCGGTCATTGCTGCGCCGGTCAAGCACGACCTGTACGACTACGGAGCCTGGTCTCGGGAGTACTTTGAGCGCTCGCGGCGCCTCGTCGCCGGCGACGCCTTCGCCGACGCGCTTAAGAGCGTCTGACCGAGACCGTTCAATAAATGCATTCCGAGAGGAAAGGATGTGATGATGCCCCGTCCGCGCGACCCCATGCTTCAAGAGTTTCGAGTCATCGCCGAGAAGGGTCCAGGCTCGATCCCCGACGTCTGCAACCTCTTCACAGAGGACTGCATCCTAGAGGACACCGCCTGCGCCGAGGTAGCACGCGGTCGCGGCGCACTCGCCGAGTACTGCGAAGTGTTTTTCAACGCTCTTCCCGACCTGCACGTCGAGCCGATCGAGATCTTTGAGGAGGGTCTGGTTGCGGTGATGTACCTCCGCATCCGAGGTACCCACCGGGCCACTTGGATGGGGGTGGAGCCGACCGGGCGGCGCATCAGCTACCGCGGCATCGCGATATACCGCTGCAACCCCGAGTGCACGATGGTTGAGTACGAAACGTTCTCCTACGACGCCGCGACCATTGTCGCGCAACTCCGAGGCGAGCAAGAACCGGAGCCCCAGGACAACCTGTCGGCCCTGGCGCGCCAGGCCGCCGCTTGACTGGGATGCTCGAGCTAGGCGACAAGACGGCGGTGGTCACCGGAGCAGCGTCAGGCATCGGCCTCGCGGTCGCGAAGCGATTGACCACGGCCGGCGCGCACGTCGTGCTCTTGGATATCCAGCGCGAGGCAGGCGAGGCGGCCGCTCGGCAAGTGGCGGGTCGCTTTATAGGCTGCGACGTCTCCGACTGCGACCAGGTGAGAGAGGCGATGGATGCCGCCGCGGAACAACGCGGTCGGATCGACATCGTTGTGAACAATGCAGGCATCGCGCTTGCGAACACGAGCATTATCGATACCACGCTGGAGCACTTCAGAGCCCACATGAATGTGAACGCTGGCGGTGTGCTGAACGGGATCCGCTTCAGCGCGCCGCACATGACGAACGGAGGAGCGATCGTCAACACGTCGTCGCTGGCGGGCGTGCTCGGTCTCCCCGGATACGGCTCGTACGCAGCATCGAAGTTCGCCGTCGTCGGGCTCACCAAGATCGCCGCAATCGAACTCGGTCCGAAGGGCATCCGTGTCAACTGCGTGTGCCCGACCACCGTCGACACACCTATGTTGCGAGATTTCCCGGACGGTGAGCAGGAGGCCCGGGTGCTGAGCGCGTCCTCGACGCTTGGACGCATCATCGACGCGGACCACGTGGCGGCGCTGGTGCACTTCCTCGCGGCCGACGATTGCCCCGTCATCTCCGGACAGGCGGTGCTGATCGATTGCGGCATCACGAGCGGCGTCAGCGAGACGATCTGGCAATCCTCCGTCGGTGCAACGGCGTGACTGTCTTACGCCCGACGACCGCCGCCTGGTCAGCGAGCCAGCTGCCCTCCCGCCAGATGACAGCTTCGACATCCAGCCAAAAGGGGTAGAGATGAAGCCTGACGACCTGAAGCCTTCACGGCCCGTGCCGGCGTTTCCCACTGCGGTCCTGGACCTGCTCGACCGGCCGGTGTGGGCCCACATGTCGACCAGCGGCCCTAAAGGCCAACCACAAGCCAGCGTGATCTGGTTTGAGCGTCGAGGCATCGACGCCGTGCTGTTCGCCGGTCGGGACGCGGTCAAGACCAAGAATCTCCAGCGCAGCCCGCGCGTCGTGCTCATCATAATCGACCCCGAAACGCCAGAGTACCCGGGTGTCCCCGCCTATGTTCGGCTTGCCGGAGCCGCCCAGATCCTAGCTCCTGAGCCCGGCATCCAAGATCGCCTGGCACGCCGCTACGGGCATCCTGACGGCTACCCGTTCAGTCGAAAGCCCTACGTGACGATCCGTATAGCCGTCGAACGTATCAGTGGTTACGGCGGCCGTTATGGCGACGAGGCTCTCAGTCGGTGGCGCCGTGAACCCCGAGACAACGGTGGATCGTGACGGACTGCGCCTTGGTCCGCGATCACGACTCTTTTCGCATGAGGCGAGCCACTTTGGTCCGATCGACGCCAACCCAAGCGGCACGACTGCCCCTGCGAGCGCGGGGGTGCTCACGGAGAGCCCGCGCGGCCGCACCAGACGGGATGGTCTCGATGATGTGCGGCAGGCCGAGGGCGTCAGGAAATCTGTGTAGGCGGCTGAGCTTGTCTGAAGTCTAAACCTGTGGGTTGAGGGTGTCAAGTGGTGGGTGTCAACTTGCGTCCGGGACGCGGTCGCCGAAGTGGATCTTGAACGCCAGCAGCGCCATCGTCCAGTTCCTGGTTCGGGTCCACGCCGGTACGGCGTTGTGGATGGCGAGGTAGATCAGCTTGCGGGCGGCGTCCTCGCTGGGGAAGCTGCCCTTGGTCTTGATCGCTTTGCGTAGCTGGCGGTTCAGGGCCTCGATCGCATTTGTATCCGGTATGAAAGCCGCCAGATGCTGCTGCGGCCTTTGACCGGCTCCGGGCTGTGTTCGTCGTCCGGGTTGGTGAGTACGGTGCGACCGTCCGGGCCGCGGGGCATCTGGGAGCGAACGCGGTTGGGCAGGCCGTTCTTATACGTTGCGCCTCGAGCGCGGGTTAGTACTTGGCCGCCCCTGCGACTTGCCCGGTTGCGCTTTGAGCGCGGATCCGTAGGTGTCGTTCGCCCGCCAGCTCCCGGTCATCGTCAACCCGGAAGTCGATGGAGGTGGAGTGTGGGACGCAGATGCATCGGTCTGGATGTGCACCGGGAGTTCGCGCAGGTCGCAATCTGGGAGGACGGCCTGGTCCGCCAGGCTGGGCAGATCGCGCTGTGTGACGAGACGCTGAGGATCTTCGCCGAGGGGCTCGGCCCCGAGGACGAGGTCGCGATCGAGGCGACGTGCAACACGCACGCGATCGTCCGCGCGATCGAACCGCACGTGGCGCGGGTGATCGTGTCTAACCCGATGAAGACCCGCGCGATCGCGGAGGCCAAGGTCAAGACCGACAAGGTCGATGCCGCGGTGTTGGCCGAGCTTTTAGCGGCGGACTATCTGCCGTCGGTGTGGGTCGCCGACGAGGCACACTCAGGCGCTGCGCCGGCAGGTCGCGCGGCGCACCCAACTGGTCCGCCAACGCACGCGGCTGAAGAATCAGGTCCAGGCGATCCTGCATCGCAACCTGGTGGCACGCTGCCCGTTCAGCGACATGTTCGGGGTCAAGGGCCGCTGCTGGCTAGCCAACCAGGCGCTGCCCGCCGATGAGGAGCACGCCGTCCAGGCACTGCTGCGCCAGCTGGACTTCCATGGCCAGGAACTGCGGATCATCGACGCGCACCTCGGCCGGATCGCCCTGGAGCGAGCAGAGGTCCGGCGGTTGATGACGATCCCCGGTATCGACGCCACCGTCGCGCTCTCGCTCGTGGCCGCGGTCGGGGACTTCCGGCGGTTCCGCACCCCGGAGCAGCTCGTCTCATACCTCGGGCTGAACCCGCGCGTGAAGCAATCCGGCGGCAAGGCCGCCTCGCACGGGCGGATCACCAAGAACGGCCGCGCGCACGCACGAGGAATGCTGGTCGAGGCCGCGTTCGCCGCCTCGAAGATCCCCGGGCCGCTGCGCGCGTTCTATCAACGCGTCCGAGCGCGCCGCGGAATCCAGATCGCGATCGTCGCGACCGCCCGCAAGCTCGTGTGCCTGTGCTGGACGATGATCGAACGCGGCGAGGACTACGCGTTCGCCCGCCAGTCGCTAACCGAGAAGAAGCTGCCGCGCCCTCGAGCTGCGCGCCGGCATGCCCGCCCGCCGCGGCCGCAAAGGCACCGCGGCCAACTACTCGCTCAAAGACGTCCGCCAGCGAGAGCTCGCGCTCGCCGAACAGGCCGAACACGCATACCGACAACAGGTCGCCGACTGGCGGGCCAACCAGCCGACCCACAAGCATCGCGAGACCGCCGTGACTTGACATTTTCATCCGTGGTGTAGATGACGCGGCGGACCTCGGGCGGGAACGCCAGGAACGGGGTGACGTACTCCCAGCGCTCCAGCCACGCCTGGGTGATCACCGGGAACCGCGCGCCCCACTTCTCGTCGAAGCGCTCGAGCTCGCGGTGGGCCGCGTCGGCGTCGACGGCGGTGTAGATCGGTTTGAGGTCCTTGGCGACGTCGCGCTCGCGGCGGGGCACGTATTTCAGGCTGTGGCGGATCAGGTGCACGATGCACGTCTGCACCGTCGTGCTGGGGAAACACCGCCTCGATCGCCTCGGGGAAACCCTTTCAGGCCGTCCACACAGCAGATCAGGATGTCTCTGACGCCGCGGTGGCGCAGCTCGGAGAGGACTTGCATCCAGAACTTCGCGCCCTCCGTTTCCTGAAACCACATGCCCGAGCACGTCGCGGGCGCCATCCAGGTGATCCCGATCGCCAGGTAGCACGCGCGACGCTGCACGCTGCCGCCCTCGCGGATCTTCAGCACCAGCGCGTCGAGGAACACGACCGGGTAGACGTCCTCCAGCGGCCGCTGCTGCCACGCGCGGGCGTCGTCCATCACCGCGTCGGTCACCCGGCTGATCAGGTCACGGCCGACCTTCACCCCGTAGATCTCCTCAAGATGCGCCTCGATATCCCGCGTCGACAGGCCACGCGGAATATAGAGCGCGAGGATCTTGTCGTCAAACCCCTCAAAGCGCCGCTGGCGCTTCTTGACGATCTTCGGCTCAAAGCTCCCATCGCGATCACGGGGCGTGTCGATCGGGACCTCGCCGTGTTCGGTGATCAACCGCTTCGACGTCGACCCGTTGCGCGTGTTCCCGGCACCGCCGGGCGGCTCCTGGTGGGGCTCATAGCCGAGGTGGTCGGTCATCTCGACCTCCATCGCGCGCTCCACCAGCCGCTTCGTGAGCTGCGCCAACAGCCCGCCGGGCCCGGCGATCTCCTGCTCGGTCGAAGCGCCCGCCAACAGCTGGTCGATCACCTCGTCGCTGATCCGCTCACCGTCGGGACGCTTGACCATCGCTCGCAGTCTCGCGCGCTCGACGGCGTCATCGACTACGTCGCCGCTGGGCTTCGAGCGCCTACGAGTTCTCGGCGGGGTCGCCGGCGGCTCGCCCAAGGGCTCGCCGCCGGCTCCCTCCGGTTCAAAACCCCTCGCACACACATCAGAAATCTCTTGGGTTGAAGGCATGAACGTCTCTTTCGTTCATGCCTACACAGATCCTCGGACACTCCCCGCCGATCTGGTGATCGCATCCAGTGCCGCTGACGGCGCTGGCTCTCGCGGCTCTGGGTACGCCGGGTGGAGTTCGCCGGCATGGTCGCGATGTCGATGGCGGAGGGGCTGGCAAGGTGTTGACGGACACCCTGGCGGGTGATGGCGGCGTCGTCGAGGATGGTGATCTTGGGCGGTGAACGACGGAACGACGAACGGGTGGGTCGACGAACGACTTGCAATGAAGGAGGGGCACGGGCCGGGGAGCGCGTGGTGTGCGTCGCGCGTGTGAGACCGCTTCGCTTCCGCTCTGATCGCTCGCCACCTCGGGTGGCTGTGGCTCGCGAGAGGTTGTCGTGGCGCGACCGGAGTGGGGCGAGCGATGCGGTCCACTCGCGCGTGGCTTGTGGTGGTTCGGTCGTGCCGGTAGAAGTGGTGTAACGAGCGCCCGGGTGGTTCCGACCACCGTGGCGTCCAAGCTCGTCGGTCTGTTCGCGCAGATCGATGAGAAGGAGCACCACGATGGTCGAAGGTCAGAGGATGACGGTTGCTGATGTCGTCGGGCAGGTCCGTGATGGGCGATTGGAGGATTTCGTCCGCGAGGCGGTGGAGCTGGTCTGTCGTGAGCTGATGGAGGCCGAGGTCTCCGGTCAGGTCGGCGCCGGCTTGGGTGAGGTCGCTTCGGAGAGCCGGGTGACGTATCGCAATGGGTATCGCCCGCGGCCGTGGGAGACGCGGGTTGGGGAGATCGAGCTGATGATCCCCAGGACGCGGTCGGGCAGCTATTTCCCGTCGTTCTTGGAGCCCAGGCGGCGGTCGGAGCAGGCGATCACGGCGGTGGTGATGGAGGCGTATGTCAACGGGGTCTCGACCCGGAAGGTCGATCGGCTGGTTGAGCAGCTCGGGATCGAGGGGATGACCAAGGACCGCGTCTCGGCGATCTGCCGTGGCTTGGATGAGCAGGTCGACGCGTTCCGCCACCGGCCGTTGGAGGGCGCCTATCCGTATCTGTGGCTGGATGCCAAGCACGTCAAGGTGCGCGACCACGGCCGCGTCGTCTCCAAGGCCCTTGTCGTCGCGTATGCGGTGCATGAGACCGGGGTGCGGGAGGTGATCGGCATCGACATCGGCGAGGTCGAGACCGGCAGCTTCTGGGTCGAGTTCCTCCGCGGTTTGAAGAAGCGCGGCCTCTCCGGGATGCGCCTGGCGATTAGCGATCAGCACGAGGGTCTCAAGCACGCGATCGCCCGCGTGCTGGGCTGCGCCTGGCAGCGCTGCACCGTGCACTTCGTCCGGGACATGCTCGCGCACTGTCGCCGTGACCAGCGCGGACTGGTCTCCGCCGCGTTACGTGAGGTCTTCAACGCCCAGGACGCCGCCGACGCGAGGGAGCGGGCCGGACATGTGCTCGAGCGACTGGCGCCCGTCGCTCCGAAAGTGTGCGTGCTGTTCGAGGAGGCCGAAGAAGACCTCACCGCTTTCTATCTGCTGCCGCGCGAGCACTGGACCAAGCTGCGGTCCACCAACCCGCTGGAGCGCGTCAACAAAGAGATCGGCCGCCGCTCTGACGTTGTCGGGATCTTCCCCAACGACGCCGCGGCGATCCGCCTGGCCGGCGCGCTGCTCGCCGAGCAGAACGATGAGTGGTTGGTGCAGCGTCGCTATCTCTCGGCCGAGTCGATGACCCCGATCCTCGACGGGACCTCCGTCCCGGAGAACTCACTCACACAAGATCAAGATCTCAAGGAGACCATCGCCCTCAACGCGGCCTGAGACGCCAACCCCACGCCGACGAGCTGGAAGCGTTACACCACCTCAGCCGACTTGACTGGTGGTTCAGGCGCTGGGTGCCGGGGGGCGGCGGCGGTTCAGAGTTCAGCGAGTCGGCCGCCGGTGAGGGTGCGTTGCTGGTGGCGCGGCCGGCGGCGGGAGGGGGTCTGGTGCGGTTGTTTCGATGTCTTCGGCGGGAGCGGTTGCGCTGGCGGAGATCACGGATCTAGGTGCGGCGGGTGGAGCCCGGAGGGCGTTCGAGAGAGCGCGGCGTGGATGTGCTCTGCGCGCGGGTCGCCGATGGCTGCGCGAGGGCCAAGCAGGCGGAGCGGTTGGTGTGGCTCCAGAGCGCGAGCGCGGCGGTCAGGTGTTCGGGGGCGATCTGGCGCTGGCCTCCAGCAGGGTGTTGATCAGCGCGAGCCGAGAATGATGTGCGCTTCGCCGCCGGTGAAGTCCGGAGCGGGCGCTTGCGAAGTCGTCGTTCTCAGCGCTGGCCTCGGGCGCCACACCCATCGCAATTGGGACGTTGGGCCCTCCGCCGAAGGGGCGCAACCTCCGGCCACACACGCCGGAGACGGATCCTCAACGCCCTCGAAACGTGGGCGCACCGTTGACCGGAACCGTTGACCGCTCGAGGCGAGCCTCTCGACCGGATCGCAGAAACCGACGATTACCAGGGAGAATTGAAACGGGAGCGACGGGACTCGAACCCGCGACCTCCGGCGTGACAGGCCGGCGCTCTAACCAACTGAGCTACGCCCCCGAGGGGGACGCTCAGTATGCCAAGCCCGCGTACCAACGTCAGTCCGGCGCCGGACAGATCGTCGGCGAGGGCGGGGGATCGGGGCGCGCGGGCTGGCGGCGACCCCGGCGAAGTTTCCTCGCCGGGGCGCAACTTCGCTCAGGCCGCCGGGTTCTGGAGAGCGTAAGACGGCGTCGCGGACGCGTCCCTACCCGGCCGTGGATGTGGATCGTGATGACCGGCGACGAGGACCCGACGGGTCCTCGTCGCGGTTAAAGGAGCCGCTTGGCGGCGCGGCGGCCGTTGGGGGCGGCGGTCTGGCCGGGGTGGTCGGGCCGAGCGGTCGGCTCAGGACCTGCCGGCCAGCCGGCCGACGATCGCGAGCACGAACGCCTCGTAGCGCTCCGGCGGGAACCGCTCGGGATCGGTGAGTACGCGGCGACCGGCCTCCTCGGCGAGCGCCAGGATCGACCCGGCGGCGAGCTCGACGTCGACCGCCTCAGCGTCCTCGCCGATCCCCCACTCGACGAGCAGCCGCAGCCGCTCGAGGATGCGGGCCCGGTTCGTCGCGACGTGCTCCCGCACGATCGCGGGCGTGCCGTCGAGAGGGAGCAGGATGATCCGCCACGTCGGCGGCCGGCTCCGGACGGCCTCCAGGAATCGGCGCACCCCCGACCCGAGGAGTGCGACCGGGTCCGCGGAGGCGGCGAGCTCGGGGCCCGGGACGGCCTCGGCGAGCTGGGCGAGCGCGATCCGCTCCTCGCGCTCGATCAGCGCCTGCAGCAGACCGCCGAGGTTGGGGAAGTGGTCGTAGATCACCGGCCGGGTGACGCCCGCGGTGCGCGCGATCGCCTCGATCGAGACGCCCGCATACCCCTGCTCGACGATCACCTGAAGGGCGGCGTCGATCACCTGCTCGCGCCGTTCGGACGGCGCCATCCGCGGCGCATAGCGCCGGCGCGGCCGGGTCCTGGGCGATCCGTCGGAGCGTCGCGGGGGCATGCGGTCCCGGCAGACTATCGCTTCTCGCCCGCCGGGCTACGCAGGTGTAGCTTCGCCCGGCGCGACGCGACGTTACCGTGCACGGAGATGACGACCCCGGTGCTCGACGGCCACAACGACGCGCTGACCGCTGAATGGCGCGATGCGCTCGCCGTCCGCCGGGAGACGGGCCACGTCGATGTTCCCCGGATGCGCGAGGGCGGCGTCCGCGCCGCGCTCTTCGCGGTCTGGGCAGCGCCGGAGGAGTGGCCCGAGCCCGGTCCCAACGGCTACCCGCCGCAGCCCGACGCCCGCGGCGGCCAGCGCGTCGACCTCGTCCCGCCGATCTCGTTCGAGTTCGCGGCCGGTGCCGCCAGCCGCGCGGCCGGCCGGCTGTTCGCGCTGGAGCGGGCCGGCGAGCTCCGCGTCGTGCGCTCGATCGCCGATCTCGACGCGGCACGTGACGACGTCGGGCCGCCGGCGGCGATCCTCCACATCGAGGGGGCCGAGGCGATCGATCGGGGGCTGGAGGCGCTCGACCTGTGGCACGCCGCGGGGCTCCGATCGCTCGGGCCGGTGTGGAGCCGGCCAAACGTGTTCGGGCACGGCGTGCCGTTCACCGCGCCCGCGTCCCCCGACACCGGTCCCGGCCTCACCGATGCCGGCCAGGCGCTCGTGCGCCGTTGCGCCGAGCTCGGGATCATGGTCGACCTCGCGCATCTCAACGAGGCCGGCTTCTGGGACGTCGCGCGCGCCGACGTCGGTCCGCTCGTCTCCAGTCACACCGCCGCCCACGCGCTCGGCGCCTCGCCGCGCAACCTCACCGACGCGCAGATCGACGCGGTCGGAGCCTCGAACGGGCTCGTGGGGATCGTCTACGGGGTCCGCTTCCTGCGCCCGGACCTGGACGAGGTGGCGGACACTCCGCTCGAGCTGATCGCGCGCCATGCCGCCCATGTCGCCGAGCGGATCGGTGTCGAGCACGTCGCGCTCGGATCGGACTTCGACGGCACGACCGTGCCGACCGGTCTCGACATGGCGGGCGTCCCGCGTGTGCTCGCCGCGCTGCGCGACGCGGGGTTCGGCGAGCGGGAGGTCTCAGCGATCGCCTGGGAGAACTGGCGTCGCGTGCTCGACGCCTGGTGGCGCTGAGTTCTGCTTCGGCTCGTCCGGATCGGCACCGGCGGCGCAGCAGACGCAACGGCTCCAGTCGAACGGGGTGGGAAGCGCCCGCAGGCGACGATCGTTCTCGCCCCAGCCGCGGTTGAGGTGGCGGCCGACCACGACGGCCGCGATCGGGCCGGATCCGGCCTTCTTGAGCGTCGCCGCCGCGCTCTGTGCGCTCGCCCCGGTCGTCCACGTGTCATCGATGAGCAGAACCGGCTCGCCGCTGAGCCCGGCGACCGCGACGAACCGGTCGACGCTGAAGCTGTGCAGCGGGACCGGATGGGCGGTGCGGCGCAGCAACGGCGTGTAGCGCTCGCGGGTGGGCTCGACGAGCCGGGCGACGATCTCCTCGAGCGGATGAGGTAGCTGCCGGCTCGCGGTCCCGGATGGGACGACCGTGACCTGCGTGAACCGCTCGACCCCGGCGGCTCGGGCCAGGCACTGCTCGTGCAGCGCGAGATGACGCCACAGCACGGCGGCGATCTGGCGGGTCAGCGCCTGCGCCCAGTCCGCGGACACACGCTTGTACCCCGCGAGCGCGTGGTGCAACTGCTCGCCCGCGACGCTGTAGGAGATCGGCGCGACCACGTCGATGCTGTTGCCGCCGTGCTGGCAGGCGAAGCACAGGTCGTAGCCGTCGGTGAGGTTGAAGCACCGCCGGCACACACCGTCGCCCGCGCGGGGGGCGAGCAGGAAGTTGGCGTACGGGTCGGAGAGCTCAAAGACGGTCGCCATCGGCTCACGTGCTCCGTCGGTCTGGGCCGCCGGCCGGGTGATCGTCGGTCATTGGCCCGTGGTCGAGGGTGGGTCGGACGATCTCCAGCACGTCGCCGGCGGTGTCGATGACGTGGACGCCGGGTCGCTGTGCGAGCTCGACGGCCCAGGGCTGGGCGAGCAGACCCCGTCGCAGGAACACCGGGCGTCCGTGGGCGAGCGCCAGCCGCGCCTGGACACGGGTGCCGCTGCGGACTGACGCCTCGACGATCACCGTTCCGAGCCCGAGCCCCGACATGACCGCGTTGCGGCGCCGAAACCGCTCGGGCGAGGGCCCGTCGTCGGGCCAGAACGGCGAGACGATGGCATGGTCGCGCGCGAGCTTGGCCTGCAGCGCTGCGTTCTCCGGCGGGTAGGCGCCCTCCAGGCCGGTCCCGATCACCGCGACCGTCCGGCCGCCCGCGGCGAGCGCCCCGCGGTGGGCGGCGGTGTCGATCCCGCCGGCGAGGCCGGACAGCACGACGAAACCCGCCCCGGCCAGATCGGCCGCGATCGCCGCCGCGCGGGACCGGCCCTCCTCGCTCGGACGACGGGTGCCGACGACGGCGATCGCCCGGGGGCGACCGGCGAGCGCGACGTCGCCGGCGATCCACAGCAGCGCGGGCCGGTCGTGAACGGTGTGCAGCGCGCCGGGATAGTCCGGGTCACGAACGCCGAGGCAGTGGTGCCCGCGTCGCTCCCAGCTCTCGATCTGCCGTTGCGCTTGGGCGATGAGCGGCGCCGGGTCCTGCGGCAGCAGCGAGCTGCCGGCGCCGAGCTCGAGTGCGAGCGCCGCCCCCGGGTCGTCCTGCTCCAGGCGGTCGGCGAGTCCCGGCGCATCGAGACCGACCGTGCGAGCGAGCGCGACCACATCCGCGAGGGTCACGGCCGGCCCATCATGAGGGGACGCGTCGTGCGCGCCGGTGGGGTCAGTCGCGCGAGGGGGTCTGCGACTCGGATGAGCCGTCGCTGTCGGCGGCCTGCCGGCCGAGCTCGTGCTCGGAGAAGGCGAGCTCCTCCTCGGGGGTCGCGCCGACCCCGGGGGCCGGGGTGGTGTGGGGCTCCGCCGTGTCGGTGTGGCCGGCCGGGTCCGTGTGGGTGGCCGCGTCCGTGTGGCCGGTCTCGGCCGTGTGGCGCGCGTCGTCGGCGTAACTGTCGCCGGCCGCGGTCTCCGCGTCGCCGGTCGCCGTGTGCGCGGGCTCAGCGGGTACGTCGATGACGGGCTCGTCGAAGGATGTGGGCCCGACGGCCTCCTCGGGCCAGTCGGTGGCCGCGCTGCTGACCTGCTCGGACTCAGCTCGCGACCCGGAGTCGTGCGATTCGCCACTGAGCGCCTGCCGGAAGTCCCGGATCCCCGATCCGAGCGTGCGGCCCACCTCGGGCAGCCGCTTGGGACCGAGCACGAGCAGCGCGACCACGAGCACGAACAGCAGGTGCGTGGGCTGGAAGATGTCGCCGACCATCTCTGACCAAGAGTACCGGGTCCGCGCTGGGCGTCGAGCCGTTCATCGAGTGGGGGAGGGGTCCGCATCGCGCTCTCCTCTTAAAGAGCGTCCGACGTACCCGTTTTCACCCCCTCCTCGCGGATCTCAGGCCCCCGGACCGAGTGCTGGGCATCTAACGGCGCCGATGGTTCCGTTAGCTGCCCAGCGTGCGCGCCTGCGGTCAGCGGCGCCGGCGGCGCCTGCGATGGCGGTGGTGATGGCGTGGCCGGGGATGGCCGCCGACGGCGACCGAGACGGCGTTGCTCTTGGCGGTGTGGAAGGGGTAGTTGCCGCCGGGCAGGGTCGCGAACTGGAAGTGGAACCGGATGTGGTCGCGCGGGTCGCCCGGCCCGAACGTGAACCTCGTCCTGAACCGCCCCCTGGGACCGACGTGCGTCTTGACCCCGTACGTGATGCTCTGGCGGCGATACCCGTACCGGAGCCTGATGTTGATCCCACCCCGCGGGATGTAGCCGCCGTACACCCGGCCATGGAACGTCGCGGTGTGGCCCCACGCCACGCGCGACGTGTGGCTGAGGATGCGGAGCCTCGCAGGGACGATCAGCCGACGAGCGTCGAGGTCGTCGCGGCCGTCGTCGACGTGCCGCCGTACACGGCCTCGATCAGGCGCGACGGGCCGCGCGGGACCTTCGCCATCCAAATCCGTTCGCGCTCGTGACCGCGGTGGAGATCGGCGCGAACGCGCGTCGGCGTTGTTCGGCGCGCGCCAAGACCGTGACCGTCTGATCCGCGAGCGGCGTTCCATCCGAGAGCAACAGGACGCCCGGACACCGTCGTGCGGTGCCCGTGCTGGACGTGGCGAATCGTCTTGATGGATGCGGTGGGGCAGCAGCACGACTCGCACCGTCCGCCTGTACTCGCACGACCTTGCCATGCCGGCGGACCACCTTGCCGTGGCGCTTGAGCTCGACCCGCACCCGCCGCTTGACCGTCCTTGCCTTGCATCGCCGGACCTGGCGCTTGACGGTGCGATACCGGCGCACCTGGACCTTGTGCCCGTGCAGCGTGATCGTATGCGGCTTCCCGAGCACCCTGCACCCGCTTGACGACCGTCCGGCACTTGAGCGCGTCGCCAGCTTGGAGAACGTGATCGCCTCCGACCGTCGGCTGTTGGATGTCGATGGTGAAGCTCGCGGCACGCGAGCTGGCTCGCTGGCCGTTCGGAGCTGATGCGCGTTGTTCAGACCGGTGCAGGTGACCGTGTGCTCCCCGATCCCGCTCACCGGCACCTGGGAGGCGGCGCCCGCATAGAAGGTCTGGGGACCGCCGTCGATCGAGCAGTCCGCACCGTAGGCGCCGCTCGGCCCGGTGCTGACGTTCACGGTCACGTATTGCGTCCCGGCGGTCGATAGTGCCGTCGCCGGGACCGCCAGGGAGACAGTCGGCGCCTGGTTATCGACCTTGACGGTCTCGCGCGCGCCGTTGACAATCCCGCGGCGTCGGCCTCGGAGATGCTGAGGGTGTCGGCGCCGTTGGCTGCGTAGCGCCGTGTTCAGCGTCGACGAAGCCCGCCACTGGCGCACTGATGCCAGACGTCTGGTTCGCCCCATACGAGCGGATGCCGATACCGGGTCGCCGCTGATCGATGCCGCGCACGAGCAGACGCCCGAGGGGAGTCGCCCGCGGCGCTGATCGGCCAGGTTCCACGCACCCAGCCCGGCTGGGTCCAGAACCCGCCGCCGGTGAGCCATGGCCTGGAGTCTCCTCGACGGACAGGAAAGCGTGGTACACGTCGAAATAGGCCGACGCGCTGCACGTGTGCGGATTGCCGCACACGATCTGAAAGCCAAAGCTGCTCGACGGAAACCCTGCCGTCCCTTGCGCAACCCCGACGGTTGCCGATGCACCCTGGGTTGCGTAGACCGGGGTCCCGTCGCTGTTGCCCGGGCCCCAGAAGAGGCCTCCGCCATAGCCCGAGCCCGACTGGTTGATCCCGTTATCAACCATCGCCTCGATCGTCGCTTCGTCGATCAGCAGCCCTGCTGGCGCGTTCGCGGACCAGTAGGCGCGAGCGCCGCCGGTCGATGTCCCGATGGTGGAGATCGTTAGGCTGACCTCCCGCGCTCCCACAGTTCTGCTGGGTCGGTAGGGAGGTGGCTGGAGTCGGCGCGAAGATGCCGTTGGCATATATCCCGCAGTCCGCATTGACGGCCTCGTCGGCGTGTGCCGGCATCACGCTGATGAGGCCCAGGACCAGTAGAACGACAACCGCGAGGACGCGTGTCAACCTGGACGACAGCGTCACGCGGTGTCGCCAAACGGTCATCAGCGGAGGCAGACGATCAGAGAGTGAGCTGCACCGGCCCATCCTCGGCGATCTGCACAGCGTTGAGGCCGGCGCTGCCGGCACCGATGTTGGGTGGTCTCCCCGAGACTGGGATTGTCTGGCTCCGCCGGCGCAGCCACCGGCCAGCAACCCTTCGGGAAGCGATGCGGGTACGTGACGATCCCGCCACTGCCGGCGGTCCACTGAGTCGACCTTCACCCCCTTGGGATCCGAGGCCATCACAGCCCCGTTGGTCGCCATCTCCGTGACGGCGAAGATCCGCCCACCGAACGACTTGCTCGCCAGCTTGCCAGGGGTGATGGCGCCCGAGTGGATCTTGGTCGACGTCACGGCGCCGCGGCGTAGCTGGTGGGCGCCGACGGAGTTCCTGGGGATGGCCATGGCGGCGTAGCTCGTGCCGCCGAGGGCGACGAACAGGGCAGCGAGCGCGATCGCGTTGTGTTTCAGGAAGCTGAGGATGCGGGTCACGGGTTGGTCCTCTCTGGCGCTAGCCCTGGTGTCCCGCGCCGAGAACTCCGCCGGGGCCGAAGGCGTGGGTGTGGGTTGAGGTCGTGTGGGTGGTCGATGAGCCTGAACCTGCGCTTGAGGCTGAGGTTGCGGACGGAGTGGTCGTCGTCGGCGCCGGTGACGGAGAGGTGGCTGTCGCGGTTGGCGCGGTCGCCTCCGTGCCTGAGCTGCTCGACGTCACGACGGGGTGGTGGGTTCGCGGCTGATGGTGGCGGCGGTCGCGAGTGGCATCCCCGCGCGCGAGGCGCCGGTGCCTGGCCCGCGCGCGCAGTGCCTTCGCTCGCGCTGTCGCCCGGGGGTGCGACCCGATGTTCCGCCGGTCGACCCGAGGGACATGCGCCGGGCGATCCGACGCCGTGAGCGGTAGGTCGCCTGCGGTCGGTCCGAGCTGGCGGACGTCACTCGACCCGCCGGCGGCGACGACCATGTGCATCCCACGACCCGCCGCTGCCGGGCGGCCGCCGTCCTCGGCGAAGCCGAGCGCCGCGATCCCGGCGACGCAGCAGACGGCGAGCGCGATCACGACCGCTCGCGGGCGCAGCCGCAGCCGACGGCCACGCGTCCGCACGCGGCGCCGCGGGGGCTCGGCCGACGCCGGATGGCTCGCCGGCGGCTCCGCCAGTCGGGTCGAGGGCTGGATCGCGCTCTGAATCGCTCCGCCCCCGCCGCCCCAGAAGTCGTCCGCGGCCTGGGCCGTATCGGCGCCGGTCGGCTCCTCGGCCTCACGCGCGCGTGCGCGAGACCCCATCGGGACGAGCTCCTCGGGCGGGCCCACCCAGTCGCGGGGCAGCCGTACGACGTTTTCGGCTCCGTCCCCGCCAGTCCCGTCCATGGTGTCCCGATTATCCGTTCTCACGGATTTGCAGAGCCTTTCCAGTCTGGAGGCCACCTGCCGCAACCTCCGGGGCAGGTAGTATAACTCTTGAATTGGTTCCAGTTTGTCTCAATTAGAGAACAAGGACGCTGTGGCTGCTCACGAAACCGAAGAGACGTACCTGACGGTTGCCGAGGTGGCGGCGACGCTGAAGCTCAACCAGCAGACGGTCCGCAACTGGATCGACGCCGGGACGCTGCCCGCGTTGCGGGTCGGTCGCCGGGTGCGGATCAAGCGCTCGGATTTCGATCGCATCCTCGAGCAGAGCTACAGCGGGACGCCGCCGAGGCCCGCGGGCGATCCGACTGCGGACGATTTCTGGGGCGGCGGCTCGGTCGGGGGCGCCGACACCGACCCGTCATCCGGCGACCTATCGTCCCGCGACCCGGCCCCCCGCGAGCCGTCACCACGACCGTGAGCTTCGACGACGACCTCGACCGCGAGCGCGCCCAGACGATGCGCCGCGTCCGGCAGGCGGGCGACGGCTGGGCGGCCGCGATGCGTGCGCACGTCATGGCGCCGCCGGACGCGGGCTTCGCGCAGCGGCTGCGCGACCTGGCGTCGGCGGCGTCGGCCGAGAACGTCGCCTGGGAGCACGCGCACGCCGCGGGCCTGTTGTGGCGCCCGGTCCCCGGCGCCGAGTCGGCGGCGCCCCCCTACGAGTTGCGGCCCGGTACCGGACGGCGCGGCCCGGAGGAGATCTGGGCGCGGTTCGACGCGGCGGTCGCCGGCCTGAACGGCGCGATCACCGGGTCGAGCGCGGCGGACGTCGCCGACGCCTTCGGTGACTTCGCCGAGGTCGCGGGTGCGCTCGCCGATGCGATCGAGCACGAGGACGAGGCCACGATGGCCGCCGGACGGCGCCGAGGTGTGGCCTGACGGCGCCGCGGTGCGGCCTGACGCCCCCTAGGCTGACCAGTCTCGATCAGTCCACCCGAGCCGCCGGCCCGGGCCCGGACCGGCCGCCGGACCCGCCCCGGCCGCCGGACCCGTCCCGCCCGCCGGACCCGCCCCGGCCGCCGGACCGCCGGCCGCCGGACCCGTCCCGCCCGCCGGACCCGCCCCGGCCGCCGGACCCGCCCCGGCCGCCGGACCCGCCCCGGCCACCGGACCCGCCCCGGCCGCCGACCGCCCCGGCCACCGGACCCCGCCCACCCCGCCCACCCCCCGGCCACGACCGCGCTCTGACCGCCCGCTCACCGCAGCACCCTTCCATCGACCACCCCGATGCCACCCGTCCCCAGACTCTCGATCTCCATGCCGGCGCCCGGCTCCCGCCGGGCCGTCGTCATCGGTGCCGGCTCGTTCGGCACCGCCGTCGCGGTCCTGCTGGCGCGCGGTGGGCTGCGGACGACGCTGCAGGCGCGCACCGCGGAGCAGGCGGCCGTGCTCGCCGAGCATCGGGAGAACCGGACCTACCTTCCCGGCGTCGAGTTGCCCCGCGAGCTGCGGATCGAGCACGTCGGCCAGGGCGCGGTCGCGCGCGCGGACTACGTCTTCCTCGGCGTGCCGTCGACCGCGATCAACGGGGTGGTCGGGAACCTCGAGCGATCGGGGATGGGCGCCAGGGCCGCGGTGGTCTCGCTCGCCAAGGGCCTCGTCCCGCCCGATGGGGAATCGCCGACGACGGTCATCGGCAGGCACGTCGGGCCGCGGCGGACCGCGTGCATCGGCGGCCCCGCCCACGCCCAGGAGATGGTGTCGGCGGGCGCCGGGCTCGTCGCGGCCTCCGCGGAGGAGTCGCTCGCCAGCGCGCTCTCCGGGGTGTTCATCCGCGCGGGGGTGGTGTGCGAGCAGTCCAACGACCCGATCGGGGTCGAGCTCGCCGGGGCGGCCAAGAACGCGGCGGCGCTCGCCTCGGGCGCGACCGAGGCCCAGGGACTGAACGCGGCCGGCGCCGCGGCCGGGCACATCTTCGCCGAGGTCTGGCGCTACGCCGAGCGGCTCGGCGCGCGTCCCGAGTCGCTGATCGGCCTGGCCGGGACCGGCGACCTGGTCGCGACCGCGCTCGCCCCGAGCTCACGCAACCGCCGCGCCGGCGAGCTGCTCGCCGAGGGCGTCCCCGCCACGGAGATCCCCGGTCGGGTCGAGCAGGCCGTCGAGGCGCTCGACGGGGTGCCGCTGCTCGCCTCGACGCTGCACCGGGCCGGGGTCGAGGCGCCGGTGACGAGCGCGCTCGCGCGGCTGATCGCCGGCGAGCTGCCGCTCGAGCGGTGGGTCGAGGTCGTGCGCGCGACCGTGCCGCCACCGGCCCGGTGGCGGCCGCAGGTTCGCCCCGGCCTCGCCTCGCGACTGCTCGCCCGGTTCACACGCCGGCGGCCGCCCGCGGACAACTGACCATCACTGCGGGGGCAGGTTCCCGGTCCTCACGACCGAAAACGCTCCCCGCGCATTCCCGCGAAGCCGCCTACCTCCCCTCGGCCAGCGTCGTCACCACCGCCTCGTACACGCCCGCCCCGAACCCCTCCGAGCAGACCCGCACCCCGGGGCGCCCGCCGACCTCCGACGCGAGCCCCGGGTCGCGTTCCAGCGCGTTGGCCACGAGCCAGAACGTGCCCACGACGCCCGCCGCCGACAGGTCCTCGCGCGAGTCCCCGCAGGCGATGCACTCGCTCGCCGCATACCCCCGGCCCTGCATGTGCCGCGCGACCGCCCGGCCCTTGGAGGCGCCCGCCGGAACCAGGTGGTAGGCGCGCACGACGTCCAGGTCCGGCATCAGCCCGAGCGTCCGCGCCTCGGGGATGACGCCGTTGTCGAGCAGCCGGAACCGATCGCCCAACCCCGCCGACGCCAACACCGCAGCGACCTCGTCCAACGAGACCGACCCCCGGAACAGGTGCGAGACGTCCCGCGTCGCCGACCACGGCGTGTGCGGCTCGAGCGACCCGGCGAAGCGCTCGAGCAGCAGCGACACCGCCCCCGACGCCTCGATCTGCTCGAAGATCGATCCCTCCGAAGCCGAGGGCTCGAGCCCGTCGGTGAGCCACTCGAGCGCGCCGTCGACGACGAGCCCGCAGCCGAGCTCGAAGATGAACGCGCGGGAGCCGATCAGCCGCGCGGCCTCCCACACGCTCGACTGCTTGCGACCCGAGTAGATGACGACCTCGGCGCCGGCCCGCGCGCACGCCTCCAGCGCGCGCACGCCGAGCAGCGAGAAGCGGCCGTCCGCCCCGGCCACCAACGACGCATCCGGGCCGAGCAGCGTCCCGTCCAGATCGACGTACAGGCAGCGGAGCATCAGCGGCGCGCGACGCTACCACCGACCGCTCACTTGAACCGCTCACGGCCACACGGTACGCTGCCATACCAATCAGACACATCGCTGTCCGACGTCCCCCGGAAGGAGAGCCGTGACTGTCGAGACCCCCCACAGCGGCCGCACGATGCGGCGCGCCCTCGTGGCGGCCATCGCCCTGCTGGCGCTCGCCACCCTGGCCACCCAGACCGCCTTTGCCACCCAGGCGCGCGCCGCCACCGGGCTCCCGCCGCCTGCCAAGGACCCGTTCTACCGCTACAGCGGCGCTACTCCGCTGAAGAGCATCGCGCCCGGCACGGTGCTGAAGAGCCGCACGATCAGCTGGCACGTCGCCGGGATCTCGCTGCCGGTCACCGTCAACCAGCTGCTGTATCGCTCGACGACCGCGCTCGGCATGCCGACGGTCAACGTCACCTCGGTGCTGCTGCCACCCGCGCCGAGCGCCACCCCGCACCTCGTCGCCTACAACTCGTTCTACGACTCGACGACGACCGCGGATGATCCGTCGTACTCGTTCTCGGGTGCGCCCTACGACCAGGGACGGGAGCTGACCACGATCGAGACCGGCGACCTGTCGGCGCTGCTGCTGTCGGGCGACACCGTGAGCGTCGCCGACACCGAGGGCGAGCAGGCCGACTTCGCCGCCGGCCCCGAGTACGGGATGCTCACCCTCGACGGGATCCGGGCCGCGCTCGCCTCGCCGCTCGACGGCCTCTCCTCGACCACGCCGGTGGCGCTGATGGGCTACTCCGGCGGCGCGATTGCGACCGGCTGGGCGGCGCAGATGGCGCCGGGCTACGCGTCCGACGTCAACCGGCTGCTCGTCGGGGCGACGATGGGCGGCATCCTGATCGAGCCCGATCACAACCTCCACTACGTCGAGGGCTCGAGCACCTGGGCCGGCGTCATGCCGATGGCGCTCGTCGGCATCACCCGCGCCTACCACATCGACATCACCCCCTACCTCACGCCGTACGGGCGGCAGGTGGCGAACACCCTCAAGGCGACCTCGATCAACAACGCCGAGAGCGATTACCCCGGCATCACCTGGTCGCAGATCGCCAAGCCGCAGTACCCGCAGCCCGAGACGGTCCCGGTGTTCGTCAAGGTCGCCAACAAGCTCATCCTCGGCCACGACGCCCTGCCGACGGTGCCGCTGCAGATCGCCCAGGGGGACCAGGGCGAGCTGGACGGCACCGAACAACAGCCAGCTCGGGATCGGCCCCGGCGACGGCGTGATGATCGCCGGCGACGTGCGCAGCTACGCGCGGGAGGCATGCGCGTCCGGAGACCCCGTCGACTACACCGAGACCCCGCTCACCCACGAGACGACCGAGCCGGTGTGGAGCGCCGCGGCGCTCGCGTGGCTGGCCGGCCGCTTCGCCGGGGTCGCGGCGCCGAGCGACTGCTCGACGATCGCGCCCGGCAACCCACTCAACCCAGTCAGCGTGCAACCGGCCGGGTAGGACGCCCGCCAACGCCCCGCGCCGCCCTTGCCCCCGAGGCGGCGCGGGGCACTCCTGGGCGGCTCGCCATACTCACCCCAGATGGGTCGCGCCACCACCGCAGAGCCGTGGGACGAGCTGCTCGCCACCGGCGCGCAGGATGAACGGCTCGTCCATGACGACGTCCAGCCGGGGCGAGCAGGGCGCTTCGCCGCGATCCCGCCCGAGCTGAACCCGACGGTCACCCGCGCGCTCGCCAACGCGTCCATCGACCGCCTCTACTCCCACCAGGCCGAGGCGCTGCACAGCGCATTCGCGGCCCACGATCGTCACCACCGGCACCGCCTCGGGCAAGTCGCTGTGCTTCCAGCTGCCGACGCTCGAGGTGCTCACCGGCGATCGCAAAGCCCGCGCGCTGTACCTCTATCCGACCAAGGCGCTCGCCCAGGACCAGGCCCGTGCGCTCACCGCTTCGGCCTGGCCAAGGAGCTGCGGCCCGCGATCTACGACGGCGACACCCCGCGCCAGGAGCGCTCGCAGATCCGCAAGCGCAGCAACCTCGTCATCACCAACCCCGACATGCTCCACATCGGGATCCTGCCCCACCACGACGCCTGGGGGGACCTGTTCTCGAACCTCGCGGTCGTCGTCGTCGACGAGGCGCACGTCTATCGCGGCGTGTTCGGCTCGCACGTCGCCAACGTGCTGCGCCGCCTCCGCCGGGCGGCGGCGATCCACGGCACCGCACCGCGCTTCCTGCTGGCGAGCGCGACGATCGCCAACCCCGTCGACCTCGCGCAGACGCTCACCGGGCTCACCGAGTTCGCGCTGATCGACGCCGACGGGGCGCCGCGCGCCGACCGCCGGATCGCGATGTGGAACCCGCCGCTGCTCGACGAGAAGCTCGGCGTGCGGGCCTCGGCGCTGTACGAGGCCGCCGAGGTGTTCTCGGGGCTCATCGGAAGGGCGCGCGCACGATCTGCTTCATGAAGTCGCGTAAGGGCGTGGAGCTGATCCTCCGCCACAGTCGCGACCGGCTCCCGGCCGAGCTCGCCGAGCGGATCGAGCCCTACCGCGCGGGCTACACCCCGCCCAGCGCCACGAGATCGAGCGCAAGCTGACCACCGGCGAGCTGCTCGGGGTCGTCTCGACCAACGCGCTGGAGCTGGGGATCGACATCGGGGAGCTCGACGCCGCGGTGTGCGTGACCTTCCCCGGCACCGTCGCAAGCCTGCGGCAGATGTGGGGCCGGGCCGGGCGCCGCGGACGCGGGCTGGCCGTCTATGTCGCCGGCGAGGACGCGCTCGACCAGTTCTTCTGCCGTCACCCCGCCGAGTTCCTGCGCAAGCCCGTCGAGGCCGCGATCCTCGATCCCGAGAGCCCGGAGATCCTCGCCGAGCACCTGCTGTGCGCCGCCCACGAGGCACCGCTCTCCGACAGGACGAGGAGTACTTCGGCCCTGGCGCGGCTCGCCGCCGAGCTGGCCGAGCACGGCCTGCTGCGCGAGCGGGTCACCGGCTTCGTGCCCGCCGTGCCGACGACTACCCGGCAGCGCGCGTCGGCCTGCGCTCGGCGAGCCCCGACTCGTTCATCCTGTTCGACGGCTCCGGCGAGGTGCTGGGGACGATCGAGGCCTCCCGCGCGTTCGCGACCGTCCACGAGGGCGCGATCTACCTGCATCTCGGGCGCTCCTACCTGGTCGCCGAGCTCGACCTCGCGCCCGCCGCGCGATGCTCGAGCCGTTCAGCGGCGACTACTACACCCAGACCAAGCGCGAGTCGATGATCGCGATCGAGCGGCTGCCGAGCAGCGCGTCACCCACGGCGTGCGGCTCTCCTACGGGTCGGTCGTCTACTCCGAGACGGTGCTCGGCTACCAGCGCCGGCGGCTGCAGGACTCCGAGGTGATCGACTTCGAGGCGCTCGACCTGCCGACGACCGAGTTCACCACGCGCGCCCTCTGGTACGAGCTCGATGAGCTGATCGCCGCCGAGCCGGCCGCCGAGCGCTTCCCGCGACGCTGCTCGGCTCGCTGCACGCGCTCGAGCACGGGCAGATCGCGGTGCTGCCGCTGATCGCGATGTGCGACCGCTGGGACATCGGCGGCCTGTCGACGAACGCCCATCCCCAGACCGGCGGGCCGACGATCTTCATCTACGACGGCCACCCCGGCGGGGTCGGCATCACCCGCCGCGGCTATGACGCTTCGACCGCCTGGTCGCCGACGCCCGGCGGCTGATCGGGGAGTGTCCTGCCGGGGGGCTGCCCGTCGTGCGTGCAGTCGCCCAAGTGCGGCAACCTCAACGAGCCGCTGCACAAGCGCGGCGCGCTGGAGCTGCTGCGGCGGATGTCTCCGGGCGTCTCCCCGTCGCTGGCCGCGGCCTGAGCCCCCACCGGCCCGCAGACCCGCCGGCGCGCCGCCGGGCCCGCCGCCGCGGCCCTCGACGGCCGTCACACGGACGCCTCGCTCGCCGAGCTGGGAGACGAGCTCGGGGGCGGCGTCGCGCTCGGTGACGAGCGCGTCGAGCTCCTCAATCGTGCAGATCCGCGCGAAGGCCTGGACGCCGAGCTTGGAGCCGTCGGCGACGACGACCACCTGCCCGGCCCGCTCGGCCATCAGGTGGTTGACGCCGGCCTCGTTCTCGTTGTGGGTGCTGGCGCCCATCCCAAAGGTCGAGGCCGTCGACGCCGAGAAACGCGACGTCCAGCGACAGCGCGTCGAGCAACGGCAGCGCGAGCGGGCCGCTGAGCTCATAGGGCTGCGCTCTCGCGACCCCGCCGGTGACGACGAGCTTGAGCTGGGGCCGGACCGCGAGCTCGTTGGCGATGTTCACCGCGTTGGTCACGACGGTGATGCTCGGGTCGCCGTGGCCGCCCTGCAGGTCGGCGCGGGTCGCCAGTGCGCGCGCCACCTCGGTCGTGGTCGTGCCGCCGTTGAGGGCGACCGTCGCGCCGGGGTGGACGAGCGCCGCCGCCGCGGCCGCGATCCGCTGCTTGGCGTCGGCGTGACTGGACGCCTTGTAGCGCAGCGGCAGCTCGTAGGCGGTCCGGTTGACCATCGCGCCGCCCCAGGTCCGCACCGAGCAGCTGCTGGCGCGCGAGCTCGTCGAAGTCGCGCCTGATCGTCGCCTCCGACACCCCGAAGCGCTTGGACGCAGCCTCGACCGACAGCCGGCCCGACACCGCCAGGGACTCGAGCAGCGCGCTCCAGCGCTGGGCCGAGGCTCATCCGCGCGGGCGCGCCGCCCTCATCCTCATCACCGTCGTCCGGTCGGTTGCGAGATTCCTGCATAAAACCGACACAAGTATGCACGTTCTGCACGACGAACGAACGATCCGATGATGGATCTGCGTGATTATGTTGACATCGCCCTCAACTTACGCAAGACTGCGCAGCCGTTCAGGCGGGATCACTCATCGGATCGACGGACGGGAGAGTCTGCGATGTCACACCTCAGAGCAGTCAGGCGGGTCGCCGCGGCGCTTGCGCTGGTCCTTGTCATGCTGGCGAGCGTCGCCGCGAGCTCGAGCGCCGCGGCCCCGCGCTCGTCCGGCGCCGGCGGCTCCTACAACGGGCTCGCTCTCACCCCACCGATGGGCTACAACGACTGGTCGTACTTCCAGTGCAACGTCGACCAGAACACGATCCTGGCGCAGGCGCGCGCGCTCGTCTCGACCGGCCTGGCCGCCCGTGGCTACGACACGGTCACGATCGACGACTGCTGGCCCGCGATGACGCGGGATGCGAACGGCAACCTGCAGGCCGACCCGACGACGTTCCCGAACGGGATGGCGTACATCGGCCGCCAGCTGCACGCGATGGGGCTGAAGTTCGGCATCTACGAGGACGCCGGCACGCAGACCTGCGGCGGCTACCCCGGCAGCTGGGGCCACTACACCCAGGACGCCGAGCAGTTCGCCAGCTGGGGGGTCGACTACGTCAAGCTCGACGGCTGCAACGTGCCGAGCGTCGCCGGGCAGAGCGCGGCGCAGACCTACGAGAAGGCCTACGCGGCGTTCAGCGCGGCGCTGCGGGGCACCGGGCGCCCGATCGTCTTCTCGGCGTCGGCGCCGGCGTACTTCCAGGGGACCTCGCAGTGGTTCAACGTCATCAGGTCCGTGAGCAAGGACTCCAACCTGTGGCGCGAGGGCGACGACATCCCGCTCGGGCAGGAGACGGGCGCGCAGAAGTGGCAGGGGATCCTCACCAACTACGCCTACAACGTCGGGCTCGGACGGTTCGCGGGGCCGGGCCACTGGAACGATCCCGACTTCCTGATCGTCGGCGACTCCGGCCTGACGACGGACGAGATGCAGTCGCAGATGACGCTGTGGGCGGAGATGGCCGCCCCGCTGAACATCAGCACCGACGTGACCAACCTGTCGCCGGCCGCGCTGCAGATCCTCTCCAACAAGGCGATCATCGCCGTCGACCAGGACCCGCTCGGCGTCCAGGGCCACGTCGTCAAGTCGGGCCCCGGCTACAACGTCCTCACCAAGCCGCTGTCGGGTGGCGACGCCTCGGTGGTGCTGTTCAACAAGGGCGATCAGGCGCAGACGATCAAGACCAGCGCCGCCGCCGCCGGCCTGCCGAAGGCCGCCGCGTATGAGCTGACGAACCTCGTCACCGGCCAGAGCACGGAGACCGCGGGCGCGATCGCCGCGAGCGTGCCGGCGCACGGGACCGTCATCTACCGGGTGCACCCCGGCGGGCCGGCCGGGCTGCCGTCGGCGGCCGCCGTCTCCTTCATCCACTCGGCGATCATCCCGGGCAAGCCGAGCCCGGTCACCACGGTCGTCACCAACGACGGGCGCACGCCGATCGAGCAGGGAACGATCGGCCTCACCGTCCCGTCGGGCTGGACCGTGTCGCCCGCGACCCGGTCGTTCGGGCACATCGCCGCAGGCGCCGCGGCCACCGCCCGGTTCAGCGTGGTCGCGCCCTCGCCGCCTCCCGGATTGACGGCGAACACGCTCACCGCCACGGCCGACTACGTGTCCGCGGGCCGGCACGCGACCGCGACCGGGGAGCTGAGCGTGATCACCAACATCCCCTATCCGAGCCTCGCCTCGGCGTTCAACAACGTCGCGGTCGTCGACGACTCGAACCCGACGGTGGGTGACTTCGACGGCAGCGGCGACAGCTACTCCGCGCAGGCGCTGGCCGCCGTGGGCGTCAGCCCCGGGGTGAGCGTCACCAGCAACGGCGCGACCTTCAGCTGGCCGACGGCCGGGGTGGGGACCCAGGACAACGTGCAGAGCGAGGGGCAGGCGATCGACCTGTCGGGCTCGGGCAGCAAGGTGGCGTTCCTCGGCTCGGAGGCCGGTTTCTCGAGCGCCCCGGTGACCGTCACCTACACCGACGGGAGCACGACGACGGCCACCCTCGGGTTCCCGAACTGGTGCTGTGCGGCGACCAACACGTACGGGGCCTCGCCGGCGATCATCAGCCGCTACCGCGACACCCCGACCGGGCCCGCCGACCAGGGGACCGACTACGACGTGTTCTACAACTCGGTCGGAATCGACCCGAGCAAGACCGTGGCGACGGTGACGCTCCCCAGCGACGCCGACATCCACATCTTCGCGATGACGGTTCAGCAGTGACCCGGTCTCCCGGGTCGGCCGGGCGGCCGGCCCGGGACACGTCGCCCGCCCACCGACCCGCACCGCGATGACCACGCTGCTCGGATACGAGTCCGACGAGCTCGCGGCTCGCAACGGCGCGGACACCGCGCGCGAGATCGCCCAGCAGCCCGACGTGTGGCGCGCGATCGCCCGCGATCGGGCTGCCGCGGACGACCGGTTCGTGGCCGATCTGCTGCGCCGGCCGGAGCTGCGCATGGTGCTCACCGGCGCGGGCAGCTCGGCGTTCGCCGGGCGGGTGCTCGCGCCCCTGCTGTCCGGGCGGCTGGCGCGACGCGTCGATGCGGTGGCGAGCACCGACATCGTCGCCGCGCCCCGCGAGCACCTCGCCGAGGACGTGCCGACCCTGCTCGTCTCGCTCGCGCGGTCGGGCGAAAGCCCCGAGAGCGTGGCCGCCACCCGGCTGGCCGAGGGCCGTCTGTCGGAGTGCTTTCACCTGGTGGTGACGTGCAACCGCGACGGCGCGCTCGCGCACGAGCACTCCGGGCGGACCCGCTCCCGGGTGCTGCTGCTGCCCGCGATCGCCAACGACCGGGGGTTCGCGATGACGTCGAGCTTCACGGGGATGATGCTCGCGGTCCGGCTCGCGCTCGACGGCGCGCCGGTCGAGGTCGAGCCGCTCGCGGCGGCGGCCGAGCACGTCCTCCACACCCACCTCGAGGACGCCCGCGCGCTGGCGGCCACGGGATGCTCGCGGCTGGTCTACCTCGGCAGCGGCGCGCTCCAGGGGCTCGCCGCCGAGTCGGCGCTCAAGGCGCTGGAGCTGACGGCGGGCGGGGTCATCGCGCTCTCGGACTCGGCGCTCGGCTTCCGGCACGGGCCCAAGTCGGTGCTCGACGAGCGCACGCTCGTCGTCGTCTTCGAGTCGACCGACCCCTACACGCGACGGTATGACGAGGACATCGTCTCCGAGCTGGGCGACGCGGTCGGTCCCGGCCGGTTGGTCACGATCGGCGCCGGCGGCGGTCCCGGCCCCGGCGGCAACGCCTGCGGCGGTGACCGCGGCGGCCGGCCGCCGCGGCGTGCGGCGGCGTGGCGGCTGCCGGGGCTCGCCGGCGTCGACGACGCCGGGCTGGCGCTGCCGGCCGCGGTCTGCGCGCAGCTGATCGCCTTCCAGCTCTCGCTCGCGCTCGGGCGCACCCCCGACGACCCGTTCCCCGGAGGCCAGGTCAACCGCGTCGTGCGGGGCGTGACCGTGCACCCGTTCTCCTGAGCCGCGCTCGCTTGACGCCGCGCGCGGCCGTGCGCTACGGTGTCGCCGACAAGTGGTCTAGACCACCTGACGCGATGCGGCCACCTCGCGGGCCGGCCGAGGAGAGGGTACGGGAATCAAGGGACGATGGCGAGCATCAGCTACATCGACGCGACGTGCGTGTACGAGGGCGCGACCGCGCCCGCCGTCGATGCGCTCAGCCTTGACGTGCAGGACGGCGAGTTCATGGTGCTCGTCGGCCCGTCGGGCTCGGGCAAGTCGACCGCCCTGCGGATGCTCGCCGGGCTGGAGACGGTGAGCTCGGGCGAGATCCGGATCGACGGGGCCGATGTCTCGCGGCGGGCGCCGAAGGATCGCGACATCGCGATGGTGTTCCAGAACTACGCGCTGTACCCGCACCTGACCGTGGCCGGCAACATGGAGTACGGGCTGAAGCTGCGCGGCATGGGGTCCTCCGAGCGGGCGGCCAAGGTGCGCGAGGCGGCGAAGCTGCTCGAGATCGAACCCTACCTCGACCGCAAGCCGAGCGCGCTCTCGGGCGGCCAACGCCAGCGGGTCGCGATGGGCCGCGCGATCGTGCGGGAGCCGAAGGCGTTCCTGATGGACGAGCCGCTGTCCAACCTCGACGCCAAGCTGCGGGTGGAGACGCGGGCGAACATCGCCGGGCTCCAATCGCGGCTGGGCACGACGACGATCTACGTCACCCACGACCAGGTCGAGGCGATGACGATGGGCCACCGCGTCGCGGTGCTCAAGGACGCCCGGCTGCAGCAGGTCGACACGCCGCGGGTGCTCTACGAGCGGCCGGCGAACGTGTTCGTGGCCGGCTTCATCGGCTCCCCCGCGATGAACCTGCGCCGCGCCCGGCTCACCGCCGAGGGCCTGCGCCTCGGTGAGACGCTGCTCACGGTCCCCGACGCCGCACTCGCCCGCGCCCGCGCGGCCGGGACCGAGGAGCTCGTCGTCGGCGTCCGGCCCGAGTCCGCCCAGGTCGCCGACGCCGGCACGGCGGGCGCGCTCGCGCTGACCGTGACGCTCGTCGAGGAACTGGGCGCCGACGCCTACGTGTACGGAACTGTCGACGGCGACGCCCCCGGGGAGCGCGCGTGGGTCGTGCGCGGCAGCGGCCGCGCGGCGCCGCGGATCGGCGACCGCGTCGCGGTCACCATCGACGGCGCCGACGCGCACCTGTTCGATCAGCAGTCCGGTCGACGGGTCGAGGCCGCCGACCCGATCCCGGCGCGATGACGACAACCGAGGACCGGACGCCGGCCGAGCCGAAGTACTACGCGGTCAAGCGCCACCTGCTCGACTTCATCGGCTCGCTGCAGCCCGGATCCGCGGTCCCGACCGAGCGGAGCTCGCCGACTCGATGCAGACCTCCCGCACCACCGTGCGCCAGGCGCTCTCGGAGCCGTCGTCGAGGGCCGTCTCGTCCGCCGCCAGGGTCCGGGACCTACGTCGCCGAGCCGAAGATCACCTGGCCGCTGTACCTGGCGAGCTTCACCGAGCAGGTGAAGGCGAGCGGCTTCACCCCGTCCGCGGAGGTGCTCGCGGCCACGCGCGCGCCCGCGAGCGTCGAGCTCGCCGAGCGCCTGGAGCTGCGGCCCCGCGCGGCGGTGTATCGCTCGACCGCCTGCGGCTCGCCGACGACTGGCCGATCGCGGTCGAGACGTCCTGGCTTCCGGCGGCGCGGTTTCCCGGCCTCACGCGGCTCATCCGGACCCGCGGATCGCTGCATCCAGACCCTCGCCGACCACTACGCGACGTACCTGGCGACGGCCGAGGAGACGATCGAGACGGCGCCGGCGACGCCGCGTGAGGCGGGGCCGCTCCGCGTCGACGTCGGCACGCCGATGCTCGTGGTCAGCCGCCGCAACTTCGACGCCGCCGGCACCGTCGTCGAGCTCGGCCGCACGTGGTTCCGCGGCGACCGGGTGACCCTCGTGACGCGGCTCGGGACGAGCCTGTAGATGCGGCGACTCCGCGCTCTCCGACGGCACGGTCGCGCTGCTCTCGGGCGCCAGGGTGGTGACGCCCGGCGGCGTGCTTGCGACGCCTGGGTCCAGATCGCCGGCGACACGATCGTCGAGATCGCGGACCGCCGCCCCGCCCCCGGCCTTCCGGTGATCGACCTCGAGGGCGCGTGGCTGCTGCCGGGCTACATCGACCTTCACGTGCACGGCGGCGGCGGGCACAGCACGGCGTCCTCGCTGGAGGCGATGGACGCGGCGGTCGCCTACCACCGGGGCCGCGGGACGACGTCGACGCTCGTCTCGCTCGTCACCGCGCCCGTCGACAGCCATCGCCCAGGCCGGCTGGGCGGCGGAGCTTTCGCGGCGCGGGCCGACGATGCGCGGGTGCGTGCTCGGGTCCCACCTCGAGGGCCCGTTCCTCTCGCCGCACCGCCGCGGCGCCCAGAACGCCGCCCACATGATCGCGCCCGACGTCGAGATCCTCGAGCGGCTGGTCGCGGCCGGCGAGGGCGCGCTGCGGATGATGACGCTCGCCCCTGAGCTTCGAGGGCGCGCTCGCGCTGGTGCGACGGCTGCGCGAGCGAGGGATCATCGCCGCGATCGGGCACTCCGACGCCGACTACGAGCAGACGAAGGCCGCGATCGCGGCGGGGGCGTCGCATGCCACGCACCTGTTCAACGGCATGGGGCCGTTGCATCACCGCACCCCGGGCCTCGTCGGGGCCGCGCTCGAGGCCGGGATCCCGTGCGAGCTGATCAACGACGGCCGGCACGTGCATCCGGCGGTGATCGGGCTCGTCTGCCGGCTGATCGACTGCCCGGTGCTCATCACCGATGCGATCGACGCGACCGGGGTCGGCGACGGGACGTTCGACCTCGGCGGCCAGGAGGTGCACGTGCAGGACGGCGAGGCCCGGCTCGCGGTCACGCGCTCGCTGGCGGGCAGCACGCTCACGATGGACGAGGCCCTGCGCCGCGCGGTGCGCGACAGCGGCCTCGCGATCGAGGCGGCGGCGGCCGCCGCGGCCACCAACCCGGCCCGGGTGCTCGGTCTCGAGGATCGGCTCGGGTCGATCGCGCCGGGGCGCCGAGCGGACCTCGTGCGTGCTCGACGACGAGCTCGGAGTACGTCGCGTGATGGCCGCCGGGCGGTGGCTTCCCGAGGAATCAGGCGCAATGACGTCAAAATTGGTCTAGACAACAAATGACACAAGCGGTACTGTGTAATTGCACACAACTTCGTGTCGTCGAGGAGAGGAGAACTGGGATGAGAAGACGCCTGTTCGGCATGGCGACCGCACTCGCGGTGGGCCTTGGGCTCGCCGCCTGCGGCAGCTCGAGTCACCACTCGGGCAGCGGCTCGAGCGGCAGCTCGGGCTCGGGCGGCGGTGGTGGGAGCGTGACGCTCAAGCTCGTCGCGGCCGACTACGGGACCGGCCCGAGCAACACCAGCAGCAAGTACTGGGGCGCGATCGCCAGCGCCTTCCACAAGGCCAACCCGACGATCTCGGTGAAGGTCACCGTCGTGCCCTGGACCAACTTCGACAGTCAGATCCAGACGCTGGTGCAGAACCACAACTATCCGGACATCACCGAGGGTGACTACTTCTCCGCCTACGCCCAGCAGGGGTTGCTGTACCCCGCCAGCCAGGTGCTGTCGAACCCGGCGAGCTGTTGCCGGTGTTCAAGAAGCAGGGCACCTACAACGGGACCCAGTACGGCATGCCGTTCACGACGAGCACCCGCACGCTGTTCTACAACAAGCAGATCTTCGCCAAGGCAGGGATCCACAGCGCGCCGAGGACCTGGGCCGACGTGAAGGCCGACGCGGCCAAGATCAAGTCGATGGGCAAGATCGGCTTCGGCCTGCCGCTCGGCCCCGAGGAGGCGCAGGCGGAGTCGCTGCTGTGGTTCCTCGGCGACGGTGGCGGATACCAGACCGCCGCGGGCAAGTACACGATCAACAGCCCGCAGAACATCTCGGCGTTCACGTTCCTCAAGGGCCTGGTCTCGGCCGGCGACACCGAGCCCCATCCGGGCACGCAGAACCGCACGCCGCTGTGGCAGCAGTTCGCCCAGGGCAAGATCGGGATGATCAACGGCTCGCCCGCGCTCGTCCCGATCATCCAGCAGGCCGGCGTCCTGAAGGCAGCGACTGGGCGTCGGTCGCCGATGCGCGGGCAAGAGCGGTCCGCTCAGCCAAGACGCTCGGCGTGTGCGACAACGTCGCCGCGTTCAAGACCGGCGGTCACGGGGCCCAGATCAAGAAGTTCCTGGACTTCGCCTACCAGACCAAGTACCAGCTGCAGTTCGACCACGAGTACGACCTGCTGCCGGCGACGACCGCGGCCGCCAACCAGCTGTCGAGCGAGCAAGCTTCGGCTCGTTCATCAAGGCGCTGCCGGGGTCGATCCAGTACCCGTCGGACACCGCCTGGGCGCAGATCAAGACCCAGGTCCAGAACCAGATCGGGACCGCGGTCACCGGCAGCCCGTCGAGCGTGCTCGGCGCGCTGCAGAGCACCGCGCAGAAGGCAGACGGGCAGGGGATGCGGGAGGGGGACTCGATGGCGGAATCAGGGCCGGCTCACGTGCGCCCCCTCGTGTGGGTCGGCCCTGCCGTCGCGTTGATCGCCGTCGTCGTGCTGTGGCCGGTCGTCGTCCTGGTCCGCAGCTCGCTGCAGAACATCGCCGCCGACGGCTTCGTCGTCGGCGGCGCCGGCGGGCAGCAACTACAGCAAGCTGTGGCACGAGCCGGCGCTCGCGGGGGTGGTCGAGCGGACGGTGATCTGGGTGGTGGTCGTCGTCGTGGTGACGCTGCTGCTGTCGCTCGGACTCGCGCAGCTGTTCCACCAGCACTTCCCGCTGCGCCGCCTCGCTCGCACCGCGCTGATCGCGCCGTGGGCGGCCTCGGTGCTGATGACCGCGCTCATCTTCCGCTGGGCGCTGGACCCGAACGTCGGGGCGATCAACATCATCCTGCACGCGCTCGGCATCGTGCACAAGTTCGGCTCCAACCAGGCCGACTGGCTCGGACGACCCGGCTGGGCGCTGGTGTGGATGATGATCGTCGCGATCTTCGTGTCGCTGCCGTTCACCACCTACGCGCTGCTGTCGGGGCTGCAGACGATCCCCGGCCAGGTGTATGAGGCGGCGCGCGTCGACGGCGCCGGCCGCGGCTACGTCTACCGCACGATCACGCTGCCGCTGCTGCGGCCGGCGATCCTCGTCGCCACCACGATCAACGTCATCAACGTGTTCAACTCGTTCCCGATCATCTGGGAGATGACCCGCGGCGGACCGGGCTATGAGACGAGCACGACGACGACGTTCATGTTCATCCTCAAGCAGTCGTTCATCGGCGAGGCGGCCGCCATGTCGGTCGCCAACTTCGCGCTCGTGATCGTGATCGTGCTCGTGTTCCTGAGGGTGACCCGCTGGAAGGAGGCGGTGAGTTGAGCGCTGTCGAGCACCGAGACCGTCCCGCTCGCCGAGCCCGCCGGCGAGGCGCCAGCGGCCGCGCGGCGGCCTACCCGGCGTCCGCTCACGCGCCGCACGTTCGTGCTCAGCGTGCTCGCCTACGGGATCGCGGTGCTGTTCCTGCTGCCGTACCTGGAGATGGTGATCACCGCGCTGCGGCCCAACCGCCAGCTGCTCGCCGCCAACCTGCTCCCGACCCACTTCACGTTCCGCAACTTCACCACGATCTTCCGACCGGCTTCGGTGGCAACCTCGTGGAGAGCCTCGTCATCGCCGGCGGCGCGACCGTGCTCGTGCTGTTCGTGTCGGTGCCCGCCGCGTACTACTCGGCGCGCCACCGCTTCCGCGGCCGCTCGCTGTTCCTGCTGCTCGTGCTCGCCACCCAGATGTTCCAGCCGGCGGCGATGCTCGTCGGGATCCAGCGCGAGTTCTCCAACTTCAGTCTGCCGCCCACGCTCTCGCTGATCCTGGTCAACGGCGGCTTCAACCTCGCCTTCTCGGTGTGGATCCTCAACGCCTACTTCTCCTCGATCCCGCGCCGAGCTGGAGGAGGCCTCGATGATCGACGGCTCCAGCCGGCTCGGGGCGCTCGCGCGGGTGACGCTGCCGCTCGCCGCGCCCGGGATCGTCACCGCGCTCATCTTCACGTTCATCGCCGCCTGGAACGAGTTCATCGTCGCCCTCACCCTGTCGCTCGGGCAGGCGTCGAACCACCAGCCGCTCACGGTCGCGATCAACAACTACATCGGCGAGTACTCGATCGACTGGGGTCACCTATTCGCCGGCGCGGTGATCGCCACGATCCCGGTGATCGTGCTGTTCGCGGTGATCGAGGGCCGGGTCGTGAGCGGGCTCACCGCCGGCTCGATCAAGTACGAACCGGCACGTGGCGGACGTGGGAGCGACCGACGGCGCGGTGATCGCCGTCGACCTGGGCGGCACCGCGATCAAGGGCGCGATCGTCGACCGCCGCGGCCAGCTGCTGCGCGAGCTCGTGCGCCCGACGCCCGCGTCGGAGGGGCCGGATGCGGTGATCGCGGCGCTCGAGGCGGTCGTGGTGGAGCTCACGCGCTCCGGCGAGGCGGTGCGGGTCGTCTCCGCGGTCGTCCCGGGGGTCGTCGACGTCGACGCCGGGGCAATCGTATTCGCCGGCAACCTCGGCCTGCGCGACGTCACCGTGCGTGAGCGGCTGGCCGCGCTCACCGGCCTGCCGACGGTACTCGAGCACGACGTCCGCGCCGCGGGCGTCGCCGAGCGCACGGTCGGCGCGGCCCGCGAGAGCGGCGACCACCTGATCGTCGTGTGCGGCACCGGGATCGCGGCCGCGGTCTGCTCGGGCGGGGCGGTGATCGCGGGCGCGCACGGGGTGGCCGGGGAGTTCGGGCACGTCCCGGTGTGGCCGCACGGCGAGGTGTGCCGCTGCGGCCAGCGCGGCTGCCTGGAGCGGTATGCGTCGGCCGCGGCGATCGCCCGCCGCTACGAGGCGCTGGGCGGCGAGCCCGGGACGTCGGCGCAGGACGTCGCCGAGCGGCGCGCGAGCGACCCGGCGGCCGCGCGGGCCTGGGAGGAGGCCTGCGAGTCGATGGCGATCGCTGTCTCCGGCGCCGCCGCGCTGCTCGACCTCGAGCTGGTCGTGATCTCCGGGGGCCTGAGCGAGGCCGGCTCCGCGCTCGTCGACCCGGTCCGGGCGCAGGTCGGGTCCCGGCTGGCCTGGCGCGACGCGGTCCCGGAGGTGCGCTGCTCCCCGCTCGGGGCGCGCGCCGGGATGCTCGGTGCGGCGGTGCTCGGCTGGCGCCACGTGCTCGGCGCCGGCGCGGGTGAGGGCGCGGGTGACGGCGCGCGCCGCGGCGCGGGCGGCGGCGCGGGTGACGGCGCGCGCCGCGGCGCGGGCGGCGGTGCGGGCGGCGGCGCGGGTGACGGCGGCGGCACAGGCGCGGGCGGGGAGGACCGGTCCGGTGGCGGCTCCGCGGTGGCGGCCGCCGCGTTCCGCGATTGGTATAGTCCAATCTCCTCGTGAGCGGCGCCGTGACCGATTCCCCCGGAACGCTGATGGCGGCCGAGATCGCCGAGCAGCCGGCCGTGCTGTCGCGCCTGCTCGCCGACACCGCCGCGGTCGACGCGGTCCGCGAGCGGGTCGCCGCGGCGCGCCCGCGGTTCGTGCTGATTGCCGCCCGCGGCACCGGCGATCACGCGGCGCTGTACGCCAAGTACCTCGTCGAGGTACGGCTCGGGCTCCCCGCCGGGCTCGTCTCGCCCTCCGCGTACACCGTCCACGGGGCGACCCCGGCGCTTCGGGATGTGCTGTTCGTCGCCGTCAGCCAGTCGGGCCGCTCGCCTGATCTGGTGGATTCGCTCGCGATCGCTCGGGGGCGGGGAGCGCTCACGCTCGCGGTCACCAACGCGCCCGACTCGCCGCTCGCCACCGCCGCCGAGCTGTCGGTCGACGTCGCCGCCGGGGCCGAGCGCGCGGTGGCGGCCACCAAGAGCTACACCGCCGAGCTGCTCACGCTGGCGCTGCTGCTGGCCGACACCGGTGACCGCGCCGCTCGGGAGGCCGCCGGGCTGCCCGACGCGGCCGCGCGCACGCTGCAGCTCGCCGACGATGACCGGCTCGCCGCCGCGGCGGACGTCTGCACCGCCGAGCGGATCGTCGTCACCGGCCGCGGCTACTCCTACCCGACCGCGCTCGAGGCGGCGCTGAAGCTGATGGAGACGAGCTACGTGAGCGCCCAGGCGTTCTCCGGCGCCGACCTGCTGCACGGGCCGATGGCGATGATCGACGCGGCCGTCCCGACGATCGCGGTCGTCTCCCCGGGCCGCGACGGCGAGGCGATGGCGCCCGTGCTGGAGCAACTGGCCGCGCTCGGGACGCCGGTGCTGCAGGTGGGGGCGCCGGATGGCCCGGGCGGCTCGGGGGCAATGGATGGCTCGGGGGCGCCGGATGGCCCGGGCGTGCCGGCGGGCGCGGGCGCCCCGGATGGCCCGGGCGCGACGCTTGGCGTGGCGACCGACGGGATCCCCGAGCACCTGCATCCGATCCTGGAGATCCTGCCGCTGCAGCGGCTCGCGCTCACGCTCGCGCTGCGCCGGGGGGTCGACCCCGACCGGCCGCGCGGCCTGTCGAAGGTCACTCAGACCCACTGACGTCCGGCCTCGTCTCGTCGCGCGCGGTCGGGCTCGCCCGGCGTAGCGTTGCCGAACCGGCCCCGCGCCGCCCCGGTTGGTCAAGAACTGCCCGGGGGAACAGTTTTCGACCATCTGCGCCGACGCTCGGCGAGGGGACCGATCGACACTGCAGCGAACGCCGTGTCGCGTGGGCCCAAACGCTGCGACGACAGGCCGGCCGCCAACATGGCCCAGGTTTCCACTACAAAAGTGGATCTTCCATCTGGGCCGAGCGAGACGTACCTTACTCAGTGCAGGACGTCGAAACCCCCTTCACCAAGGAGCAAAGCGATGAGCCTCACCACCCGCATCACCCGCACCGCCTCCCGCGTCGGTCGCGTCCGTCGCGAGCTGAGCAACGCCAACCGCCGCATGTTCGAGCTCAGCATCGCCTTTCCCGCCGACATGCCGGTCCGCCAGACCCGTGACCGGTTGCCCTCTCCGGTCAGCACATCGCGCTCTGACCAGCGCGCCTGAACGACCGCCGGCCGGCGCTCAGTGGCCGGCGGTCCGGCGGTAGCGAGACACCGCCAGCGGCGCGAACAGCCCCATGATGATCAGCGACCACACGACCGCTCCCCACACGTAGTTGCCCGCCGGCGTGCCGAGCCACAGGGATCGCATCGCATCGACCATGATCGTGAACGGGTTGACGTGGGCGAACCACTTCAGCGGCTCGGGCATCGTCGTCGGCGGGACGAACGCCGAGGAGACGAAGGTGAGCGGGAAGATCGCGATGAACCCGACCGAGTTGGCCGACTCGGGGCTGGAGACGATCAGTCCGACGAACGCGAACACCCACGAGAACGCGTAGCCGATCAACAGCAGCAGCAGGAAGCCGCCGAGCACGTGCAGCACGGCGCGTTGAACGAGAAGCCGATGATCGCGCCCGTCCCGACCAGCACCAGGACCGACAGCAGGTTGGTCACGACGTCGGCGAGCGTTCGCCCGGCGAGCACCGCGGGCCGTGCCATCGGCAGCGAGCGGAACCGGTCGATCAGTCCCTTGTGCACGTCCTCGTTGAGCCCGAGCGCGGTGACGAAGCCACCGAACGCGATGTTCTGCACGATGATCCCCGGGATCAGGAACTCGACGTAGGGCAGCCCGCCGGTCGCGATCGCGCCGCCGAACACGTAGCGGAAGAGCAGCACGAACATGATCGGCTGCACTGTGAACGCGAGCAGCAGATCGGGCGCGCGCGGCAGCCGCACCAGGTTGCGCTCGGCGATGATGAGCGTGTCGGTGACCAGCCGTCTCACGGCTCGTCCTCCTCGTCGGATCCGTCCGCGTCCCCCTCGGCGACGTGGCCGGTGAGCGTGAGGAACACGTCGTCGAGCGTCGGGCGGCGGACGTTGATGTCGGCGACCCCCACCCCGGCGTCGCTCAACCGTCGCACCGCCTCGACGATCGCCCCCCTCCGCGTTGCCACCGTGACGCACACGATCGAGTCGTACCTGCTCGGCTCGTCCTCGGACATCGGCGACAGTGCGACCGAGGCCGCCTCGGCCTGCCCCGTCCTCCAACGCGACCTCGACGCGCTCGCCCCCGACGCGGCCCTTGAGCTCGTCCGAGGTCCCCTCGGCGATCACCCGGCCGTGGTCGATGACCACGATCCTGTCGGCCAGCCGGTCGGCCTCGTCGAGATTCTGGGTGGTGAGCAGCACGGTCGTGCCCTCGGCCACCAGCGTCTCGATCGTCTCCCACAGCCCGATCCGGGAGCGCGGGTCAAGGCCGGTGGTGGGCTCGTCGAGGAACAGCACCGACGGCTTGGCGACGAGCGCCGCCGCCAGGTCGAGCCGTCGCCGCATCCCGCCCGAGTACGTCTTGCGGCCCGGCCGCCCGCGTCGGTCGAGGTCGAAGCGCTGCAGCAGCTCGCGGCCGCGCGACCCTCGCCTCGCGGCGCGTGCGGCCGTACAGGCGCCCGACCATCGTCAGGTTCTCCAGCCCGGTCAGGTTCTCGTCGACCGCGGCGTACTGACCGGCCAGCCCGATCCGGTGCGCAGCTTGCCGGCGTCGTGCACCACGTCGAGGCCGACGACGGTGGCCGTGCCGCCATCGGGGTGAGCAGGGTCGTCAGCACGCGCACGAGCGTCGTCTTGCCGGCGCCGTTGGGGCCGAGCAGCCCGAGCACGGTCCCGGTGGCCACGTCGAGGTCGACGCCGCCGAGCGCGCGCACCTCGCCGAAGGACTTGACCAGTCCCCGCACGGTGATCGCGGCACCGTTGTGCGGCTCCCCGGTCATGGCGGCCACGGTAGCGGAAAGGACCCCGCGCGTGAGCGCCTCAGGCGCGCCGTCCGCCGGCTCCTTCAAGCCCGCGGACCGGTGCGTGGCGGGCGCCACGGCCGCCCTTGCGACCCCACCCAGGCGCTACCATCGCCCGCCTCGGCGAGATAGCTCAGTTGGTAGAGCACACGACTGAAAATCGTGGTGTCCCCGGTTCGAGTCCGGGTCTCGCCATCAGTCGATCGGGGCCGCAAATCAGCAGGTCTCGCGTCATCGCGGCCCGATCGCCTCACGCGGTCTCGAGCGCGCTGCTAACGCGATCACTCACAGGCGCGAGAGCCGGCGTGTGCAGCGCCGCGCCGAGGTCGCCGTCGTGGACACGCACGCTCGACACCCATGCGCACCGGCTGCGCGCCAAGCTGCGCGCCGCCGGCGCCGACGGGCTTCTGCACACGTCTGGTCGATCGGCTACGGCTACTCGACCTGCAGACCGACACGACGGCCGCCGCGACACCGTGACCGGCGAGCCCGGCCTCGGTTATCGTCACGCCATGCGCGTCAAAGGCTGGGCGGTGGGAGTGATCGCGGCGGCGATCACGGCCCTCGCGCTCGCCGAGCACCCTGCCTCCCACGCGACCCAGCGGGCAATCAAGCGCGTTCTCAGCCGCCCCGGCCAGCATGTGCGGCTGCTGTCAGTCGAGGTCAGCTCCCACGGCCCGTGGGCGGCGGTCGAGGCGATCGACGTGCAGCAGGGATGGACCTGTTTCATCGCGCGCATCGCTGGCGGATCGTGACGGTCATCTCCGACCAGGGCCTCCAGTGCGATCAGGCGCCGCAGGCGGTCATCCGCGACCTGCACCTCATCCGCCACGCCGACGGCGGCCGCTGCTATGGCCCCTACCGGTAGGCCCACCGCGCGCTCCTAACGCTTCGATAGGAAGAGCTCCCCTGCCCCAACGGGAGCGAACAGTCATCAGAACACCGTTGTGGCGGGGAGGGACAGCCTCCGCAGCCTGGCCGCTCCGCTCGCGCCGGTCAAGCGATTGGAGGCCCCTCGCCCAGGGGCCCGGGTACGGCCAGGTTCATTACCAATCGCTTTTGACAGTCGCTTTCCCGGCGCGGCCGAGGACGGGGCATGTCCGCGCCCCACAAGGAGCCCCGGATGCCCGCCACCGCCAAGCAACTCTCCTACCTCAAGGCACTCGCCACCGAGCGCGGCCAGAGCTTCACCCACCCGCACACCACTGCGGAGGCCTCGCGGGAGATCCACCGCCTCAAGTGCACGCGGCCTGACAGCTGCGCCGATCAGTACCGCGAGCGCAAGGCGATCGCCGACGCCATCCAGACCGGACCGCACGACGCCGCCGCACGCATCCGCGCCGATGAGGAGATCCACGGCTACGGCAGGAACTGTCGGTGGTCGCAGTAGATGCAAGCTCACTTCGTCGCTGCGTGCGGAGATCTTGGCAGTGAGGGGCGGTCGACGCTGGCTCACGACGTATCGGAATTGCTCGCAACGTGCGGGATGACGAGGTCGCCTGCATGGGCAGCCTTGCAATGCATGCGATCTACTTGCGGGTGATGCAGAGCCTGTTGAGCCCCCACGGCGTGTACACGGCGGCCGACGTCGAGGGTGCGCTGGCGCGCGTGTTCGGGGCCGGGGTGCGCCCGTTGCACCTGGAGGCGGCGGTGTTCGAGGCGATGCTGGCAAGCCTGGCTCAGCCAGCAGACGGCGCGGTAGTTGAAGCCGAAGACGATGCGTGCCAACGAGACTGGGGTGCGGCGGTTTGCCGAGCACGTGGGCTGTTGGCCGTGGCAGTGGCGTGCGTCCCATGCTGATGAGTACTTCGAGGATCTGCTCAGCCGGCCAGAGCGGCTGGCGCGGTCGACGCTGCGCGCTTACCAGTGGCGGTTGAAGATGTTCTCGGAGTACGTGTGCGACCGGCGGTATCCGTGGACGGCGATCTGCGAGCGCGAGTTTGACCGGGCGCCCGGCGAGCTGTTTGGCGAGCGAAACCTGGTGGCGCACCTGGACGAGTTCGAGGGCGACCCGCGGCGACGGCCTCTGACCGTGGAGGAGCTCGAGGCGTTCTTCGCTGCCTGCGAAGCTCGGATTGAGGGCTGCCGGGCCCGGGGGCGGAAGGGCGTGTTGCAGGCGTGGCGTGATGACGCGATGTTCAAGATCAAGTTCGGCTGGGGGCTGCGCCGAGCCGAGCTCGCGTCGCTGGACATCCAGCGCTGTTCGTGACCGAGCGAGGCACACGAGTCTCGATCCCGTACGTCAACGAGCGGTTCGCCGAGATTCGCGCAGAAGCCGGACTGGATGCGATGCTGACCCCGCACTGTCTACGCCACAGCTATGTGACCCATCTGACCGAACTGGGATGGGCAGCAAAGTTCATCCAAGATCAAGTCGGTCACAGCCATGCGGCCACCACCGCGATCTATATGTCGGTCAGCGACGACTTCAAAGACCGGCTCGTCCGCGGCGCGATCGACGACCAGCTGGCCCGCATCGGCGGTGGTGGGTGATGGCGGTCGATTACCAGTGGCGGCTGCGGGTGCTGATGGCCGAGCACGGCATGTTCAAGGCCACCGAGTTGACTCCGCGGCTACGCGAGCACGGGATTCGGCTCTCGGACTCGCAGGTGTGGCGGCTGGTCACCGGCCGACCAGAGCGGCTGAACCTGCGGCTGCTGATGGTGCTCTGCGACATCCTGGGCTGCGAGCCTGGGGAGCTGGTGCGGCGCAGCGATGTTGCCGCGCCGATCAAACAAGAGCCAGCCGTCGGCGGCCAGATCCGCAAAGACCTCAAACCCAAGCCCGCGCGCCTTCAGCGTCCGACGCGTGGGGCGTGAGCGACGGTGGGCCGGCGGGGTGGGCGACGCCGGTGCGGAGTGTGCGGCCGGGTCCGTGAGATTCGTATCCGCGCCCGCGACGGCCGACCGGACATCTGCACAAGCTGCGCGCCCCGGACGGCGGCAAGGAGCTGCGGAGTCTGCGGCAAGACGGCGCGGATCGTCCGCGCGGCGACCGCTGACTCACCGGCGATCGGCAAGTGCTGCTACCGGCTCCCGTCGGCGATCTGCACTGACTGCGGCCAAGAGCGCCCGTGCCTTCACGCCCACGGGTCTGAGCCGCTGTGTCCCACGTGTACCCGCCGCCTGCGCGCCAGGCGATGCCTGGACTGCGGTGAGCTGCGGCCCGCTATCCGACGCGTTGACGGCGGCGTCATCTGTGCCAGCTGCGACTACAGGCGCGGATGCAACAGCGGACAGTGTCGACTGTGCACAACCACCGCGCGGTTGAGCGGCGGCCTGTGCGCGGCCTGCCGGCTGCGCAACCGAATAGCAGTCAAGTCGTTTGTAGTGGTGTAACGCTCCGAGCTCGTCGGTGTTGGGCGTTGGCGGCTCAGGCCGCGTTGAGATCGATCACCTCCTCTGTGTCTGTTGTTGGTCGAGTGAGTTCTTCCTCGGATCTTCGCAGCGGAGAGGATCAGGGTCATCGATTCGACGGAGAGGTAGCGGCGTTGGACGAGCCATTCGTCGTTCTGTTCGATCAGGAGCGCGCCGGCGAGGCGGATCGCTGAGGCGTCGTTGGGGAAGATGCCGACGACGTCGGAGCGGCGGCCGATCTCTTTGTTGACGCGCTCGAGCGGGTTGGTGGAGCGCAGCTTGGTCCAGTGCTCGCGCGGGAAGCGCGTAGAACGCGATCAGGTCTTCCTCGGCGTCTTCGAGCAGCCGGCAGACCTTCGGCGCGAGCGGCTCGAGGCGGCTCGATGACGTGGGTCGCGCGGTCGCGGGCCTGGTCGCGGTCCTCGGCGTTGAAGACCTCTCGGAGCGCGGCGGAGACCAGGCCGCGCTGGTCGCGGCGGCAGTGCGCGAGCATGTCGCGGACGAAGTGCACGGTGCAGCGCTGCCAGCGGCAGCCGAGGACCCGCTCGATCGCGTGCTTGAGACCTTCGTGCTGGTCGGAGACCGCGAGCTGGACGCCGTTCAGGCCGCGCTTCTTGAGCGAGCGCAGGAACTCGACCCAGAAGCTGCCCGGACTCGACCTCGCCGATATCCAGGCCGATGATCTCCCGCACCCCGGACTCGTGCACGGCATAGGCGACGACCAGCGCCTTGGAGACGACGCGGCCGTGGTCGCGGACCTTGACGTGCTTGGCGTCCAGCCACAGATACGGGTAGGCGCCCTCCAGCGGCCGCTGGCGGAACAGCTCGACCTGCTCATCCAGGCCACGGCAGAGCGCTGAGACGCGGTCCTTGGTCATCCCCGCGATCCCGAGCTGCTCGACGAGCCGGTCGACCTTCCGGGTCGAGACGCCGTTCACATAGGCCTCCATCACGACCGCGACGATCGCCTGCTCCGACCGCCGGCGCGGCTCAAGGAAGCTCGGGAAATACGCCGGCCCCTGACGCTTTCTCGGGATCAGCAGCTCGATCTCGCCGACCCGGGTCTCCCACGCCCGCGGCCGATAGCCGTTGCGATGCGTCACCCGCGCCTCGGCGAGACCTCGCCGAGCTCGGCGCCAACCTCGACCGAGATCTCGGCCTCCATCAACTCGCGCGCGACCAACGCGACCGCCTCGCGCACGAAATCACCGTGCTCGCCAGCCATCACCCGCGCAACGACATCAGCAGCCGTCATCCTTCGCCCTTCGGCCATCGTGGTGCTCCTTCTCATCGACTCCTGGAAGAGACCGACGAGCTTGGACGCCACGGTGGTCGGAACCTCAGCCCCACCGCGCCGCCGTTACACCACTTCTACCGACACGACCCGCCGAGCTGGCAGAGGGCGCCGAGCCGGCAGCGGCCGTGATGCTGGCGCCGTTCTTGGGCTCGCTGGCTGCGGCCGAGAACCCCGCCTCGATGCTGCGCTGGCTTTACACGCCCGGCTTTGAGATCACCCAACGGCTGCTGGCCGGCGAGATCGAGCTGTCTCACCAGGCGCTGGACGACGCGGTGGTGATGGCGCCTCAGGCGGTCGCGTTACACGCGCGAAGCTGGTCGACAGCGGCGTGCTCGAGCCACGCGACGAGATCAGCGCCCAGTTCTCGCTCTGGCATGCCAGGAGATCCTCAAGATCACCGAGGGCGTGGATCGCGCGCATGTGCGCGTCTACGCGACCTGGCAGGTCGCCCACAAGCTCGCCCGCGGCCCGCGGCGCAGTCCTGCCTCGCTGAAGTACGCCAAGTCGCAGGTGACCGAAGCCGTCAAGCTTGTCGTCTGGCTGCACGACCGCCAGCTCGAACTCACCGATCTGCGCCAGGATCTCCTCGACGGTTGGGTCGCGGGCGGCGCGATGACCCGACGACGCGTCCGGTTCTTCGTGCAATGGGTGGCACGCGCCGGAGTGGCCGGTCCACTCGAGGTCGCGTGGGATTATCGATTCTCGGCCCGACCCGCGCTCAGCGATGAAGAGCGGCTCGCGCTGCTGCGCCGCGCTCGCCGCACGGCTGCCCGCGCCGATCCTGGCCGAGCGGATCGGGATCCACCAATCCCGCGCGGCCGCCTGGGTCCGGATGGCCGGCGGCACCTACCCCGACTACACCGCCATCCGGCCGCGGGGATGAGCCGACGCGACGCCGCTTAGGCGCAGCAGCAGCACGACGCCGGCGCGACACTCCGCCGGCGCAGGCGAAGGTTGGGCCATTGCCGTTGCCGTGGCCGCAGGCGGGTGCAACAGGCCTCGCGGGCTTGGCGCAAGAACTCGCGCTGGCGGTCGAGGGCGAGCAGCAGAAGCAGGGACGGGTTCATCGTGGTGCCTTTCGTGCGCGGATGATCGCGGCGGTGGCGTTCTGGTGGACGCGGTGGGTCTCACGGATCTCGACATCCTGCAAACCGGCCGACGCCAGGGCGCCACGGAACTGCTGCTCGGTCAGCGCGCCGGCGATGCAGCCCGTCCAGGCGGCCATGTCCGCGCGGGTGGCGTCGTCCATGTCGGGGTCGGCGATCACGTCAGAGACGGCAAGCCGTCCGCCGGGTTTGAGCACCCGGGCGGCCTCCGCGATGACCCTGGGCTTATCGGCAGATAGGTTGATCACGCAGTTGGAGATCACCACGTCAACGCTCGCATCCTCCAGCGGGAGCTGCTCGAGATAGCCCTTGCGAAACTCGGCGTTGCTGACGCCGGCCTCGGTGGCGTTGCGGCGGGCGAGCTCGAGCATCTCATCGGTCATGTCGATCCCGATCGCCCGGCCGCTCGGTCCGACACGGCGTGCGGAGATCAGCACATCGGTGCCCGCGCCGGAGCCGAGATCGAGCACGACCTCGCCTTCGTGCAGGTCGGCCACAGCAGTCGGGACCCCGCAGCCAAGCGACGCGCTCACCGCGAGCTCCGGCGCATCCTGCTCACCGCTGTCGGCGTATAGCGAGGCGCCGAATACGTCGTGCTCGTCGGCGGGGATGCAACATGCTGAGCCGTTCGCGGCGGCTCTCGCCGCCGCGGCGTACTTCTCGCGGACGCTCTCGCGGACCTGCTCGGCCGCCGCCACCGCGCCAGGCCCGGCCGTCGATCCGGCGTTGCCCGCGGCGCAGCCGCAGCCCGCGGGGTGATCTGGCGCGCAGCAGCTCGCCTTCTCCGCCGGCTCGCAGCAGCTCGCCTGCACGGTGGGGGTGCAGCAGGTGTCGGTCAACTCAGCCATGCCGACAGCTCCTTCAGCGCGTCGGGGATCACGAAGTAATAAGCCCACAGTCCCTGGCGCTCTGAGCCGACGATCCCGGCCTCGCGCAGCACCTTCAAGTGATGGGAGACGGTCGGCTGGGAGAGGTCGAACAGCGGCACCAGCTCGCACACGCACACCTTCCCGGCGTGCTTTGTGAGCACGTCGACGAGCTGCAGGCGGACCGGGTCACCGAGCGCCTTGGCGACCTGGGCCATCCGCACCGCCTGGGCGCGCTCGACATCGGGATACACCACCGGCTCGCAACAGCGCTCACCGGCGGGCCGCTTGGTCTTGGGGGTCAATTCCAGATCAACAGTCATCGATATACATATATCGATTCAAACGATGGCTGTCAATGCAATACTCTCCTGCCGTGACCACCGGGACCCAGAACACGCTCGACACCCGCGACCGCGATCAGGCGGGCGAGGGCGAGGCGGTCATCCGCCAGCTCTCGACGCTGGACCGCTTCCTGCCGGTGTGGATCCTCGCCGCGATGGCCGCAGGACTCGGCCTGGGCGCGATCTTCCCGCGCCTGGAGCACGGCTTGAGCTCGGTGCAGGTGACCGGCACCTCGCTGCCGATCGCGATCGGGCTGCTGTTGATGATGTATCCCGTGCTCGCCCGCGTCCGCTACGAGCAGCTCGGCCGTCTGCGCGCCGAGCGCGGCCTGCTCGCCTCCTCGCTGGTGCTCAACTGGCTGATCGGACCGGCGGTCATGTTCGCGCTCGCCTGGCTGCTGTTGCCCGACCAGCCCGCCTATCGCACCGGGCTGATCATCGTTGGGCTGGCGCGGTGCATCGCGATGGTGCTGATCTGGTCAGAGCTCGCGTGCGCCGACCGGGAGGCGACCGCCGTGCTGGTGGCGATCAACTCGATCTTTCAGATCCTCGCCTACAGCCTGCTCGGCTACTTCTACATCACGCTGCTGCCCAAATGGCTGGGGCTGGGCTCCCAGCAGATCCGCATCGGCCTGTGGCCGGTCGCCCGCACGGTGCTGATCTTCCTCGGCATCCCGCTGGCCGCCGGCTACCTCACCCGCCGCACCGGCCTCAAGGCCCGGGGTGCTGAGTGGTATGAGCAGCGGTTCCTGCCCCGCGTCGGCCCGATCGCGCTCTATGGCCTGTTGTTCACGATCGTGCTGCTGTTCGCGCTGCAAGGCCACCAGATCACCCACCACCCCCTCGACGTGATCCAGATCGCGTTGCCGCTGCTGGCCTACTTCGCGATCATGTTCAGCCTCAGCTTCGCCTGGGGGATCGCCACGGGCTTTGGCTATGAGCGGACCGCCACGCTCGCGTTCACCGCCGCCTCTAACAACTTCGAGCTCGCGATCGCCGTGGCCATCGGCGTGTTCGGCGCGACCTCCGGCCAAGCGCTGGCCGGCGTCGTCGGCCCGCTGATCGAGGTCCCCGTCCTCGTCGGCCTGGTCTACGTCTCCCTCTGGGCCCGCAGCCACCTCACCAGCCTCCAACCGGCACCAGGCGCCGCCGCGCGACCGGCGCCGGCGGCCGAGGCCTGAGGACGATGGCGCACGTCCTGTTCGTCTGCCTGCACAACGCCGGCCGCTCCCAGATCAGCCAAGCCCTCTTCGAACGTGCTGCGACAGGGCGTCACACCGCCGACTCCGCCGGCACCACCCCCGCCAAGCGAATCCATTCCGAAGTCGTCAAGGCCATGGCGGAGATCGGCATCGACCTCGCCGACCGCCAGCCCAAGCTCCTCACCCGCGAGCTCGCCGAGCAGGCCGACGTCGTCGTGACCATGGGCTGCGGCGACCAATGCCCCTACATCCCCGGCAAGCGCTACCTCGACTGGCAGCTGCCCGACCCCAAGGGCCGCCCGATCGAGGAAGTCCGCGCCACCCGCGACGAGATCACCCGGCGCGTCCGACAGCTCGTCAGCGACCTCGACACGATCTGACCCGGGGGTCGCCGAGCGGGCGCACGCGGCCAGGTTGATCCGCGTCGCCCTCCGGGCGCCGCTCCTCACCCAGGCCGCGGACCCTCGCGCCACCGCCACCCAGGCCATGGGGGTGTTCTCCTCATGCCCCTCACTGTCGCAGCCGCCGGCCAGAGCCTTCAAGCCCTTCGGGCTCGCTGACGCGCCCTCCCTCCGGTCGGGTTCCGGCTCGCCGGTCGCCTGCCCCATCCGGCGCATGAACAACACCCCCAAAGCCCAAGCCGGACAGGCGCCCTATTCCGGAACAGCTCATATCCCGACGTTGCCAGTCAGCGCGCGCTGGGCACACGACCACGATCCACGCCCCCATTCCGATCCCGGGACTACCCGGGGCACGACGCGCCCGGTCGTTGGCGAACGCACCACGCTCGGCTCCTACGTGGTTGCTGGCGAGCGGCGGGTGATCATCGGCCAGCGCGTGGACGGTGTCGTGCGAATCTCCGACTGCCCAGACGGCACCGCCGGACGCGCATACCTCATCGAACGCGGCCTCGAAACCAAGGCAGAACTCGACGCAGTGGTCGTCGACTACCTCAAGCGCGCCACCGAGCTCCAGGCCGTTCCAATGAGCGTCATGCCGGTCGAGTCACCTGCCTGACCGGCGATCGCAGACGGGGAAGGCGATCACCCGTTGGCGGGATCGCTGACGATCCCTTGCTCGGAAAAGCACGCGCCCGGATCCTGCGTGCGGTAGGAGCGCTGGCCGTTGAAAGCATGCGCCGGCGTCGCCGCAAAAAGCATGCGTCAGCGGGAGCCGTCGCGGGATCCAGCGTGCCGCTGATTCCGAGCGTCCGCCGGCCGGATCAAGCGAGCGCACGACTTACCGTGCCGCTCGAAGCGGCTCGTGGCAGCGCTCCGGCAGCGATCGCACCCTGGGGTCCGGAGCAGCGGCACGGACCAGACGGGCGACGAGACGCCTGGGAGGAGAGCGCTCGTTATCGGAGGCCGGTCGACGCGTCAGACTGTGAGGATGGGTTCGGTCGCCTGGGGCCAAGAGTTCGCAGAGGCGTACGACACGATCTACGCGTTCGAGGCTGACCGACGTGTCCTTGATCCGATGCTTGACCGGCTCGTGGAGCTGGCGCACGGCGGGCGTGCCCTGGAGTTCGGGATCGGCACCGGCCGGGTCGGCTTGGCGTTGAGTGCGCGAGGCGTTGCGGTACACGGGATCGAACTCTCCCCTCACATGGCAGAGCAGCTCGGTTCCAAGGCCGGCGCGGACGCGGTGCCGGTGATTATCGGCGACATGACGACCACCAAGGTCGAGGGCGACTTCAAGCTCGTCTACCTGGTGGCCAATGCGCTCATGAACGTCACCACCCAGGAGGAGCAGGTCGCGGTGTTCGCTAACGCCGCGGCTCACCTCACCCGGGCGGCCGTTTCGTCGTCGAGCTTCATCGTCCCTCAGTTCCGCAGCGTCCGCAGCGGGGACCTCGGCCGGGTGTTCACCCTCACCGAGGATCACGTCGGGATCGAGACATTCGACGACCCGTCGGACAGGTCGCTTGGTCGCACCACTGGACGGAGGTGGACGGCCGCCTCGTTCGACATTCAGCGCCGTACCGCTACGCGTGGCCATCTGAACTCGCGTTGATGGCCAGGCTGAACGGGTTCTGGCTCCGGGATCGCTGGGCGGGATGGGACGGCGAGCCCTTCACGTCAGAGAGCGTCAGGCAAGTCGCGGTGTTCGAGAAGACGGCTGAGGCCCCCCGACCGACGTCCCGGCCGCTCACGGAACCTGAGCTTCTATGACGGGAACCTCCGACCCCCTGAAGCTCATGAAGGTGATTGGACTGGTGATCGCGCCTCTTGGCGGGTAAAGGGTTGGAACTCCTCGGCCGGCTGTACGAGAGCGCAAGCGGCACGCTGATGGGTGAGCGCGAGAAGGTCTCGCTGAGTCCGTGAAGCGTGTCGGAGTCAAGCGTCGGGTCCGCGACCGAGCTCGGCGGTGAGCTCGATGAGGGCGTGTCGCAGTGCTGCAAATCGGCGTCTGCCGATCTGGGAGGACCACGCGTTTTCGATCTCGGGGTGCTGTTGCTTGATGATCGTCAGGAGGTCTTGTCCGCGCGTGGTGAGTCTGATCACCCGTGCCCGGTGGTCCGTCGCGAGCGGCTCCAGTCGCAGGTAGCCCTGGTGCTCGAGGTGGCGGAGGATCCGGTTGAGCGCCTGCTTGGTCAGGAGGGCGCGGGCGGCCAGCTCAGTCGGCCGGTTGCCTTCCGGCGTTGGATATTGGAACACAGCCAGGTCGGCGGGGCCGCGATCGCCGCCGGCTCCGCGCGTGCCGACGGGGATATCGCCGTCCTGCAGCGCCTCCTCCAGGTCGCCACATAGCCGCCCGCACGAGTCGGGGTTGGTGCGAGGAATATGTCGGTCGGATCCGCTGACAATAGGCTTGATCACCAAGGAGAACAATCAACGGAGGCTGGAGATGCCCGATGGCTACTCGCAGATCAACCTGATCGATGTGGACGATGCAGCGCACGCGGAAGGCTTTGCCGACCGATGGCAGGCGCGGGTGGCGAGAACGCCGCTCGGCGCCCGGCAGACTGGCGTTACTCACTTTCGCCTGCTTGCCGGCAAACGGTCTCCTTTCGTTCACCGCCATTCAGCGGCGGAAGAGATCTACGTCATTCTCCGGGGGACCGGACAGATGAAGCTCGACGACGAGATGATCGATGTTCGGCCACTCGATGCTATTCGCGTCGACCCCGAGGTGGCCCGCGCCTTCGAAGCTCGCGGCGATGACCTGGAGTTCCTCGCGTTTGGCCCCCACCATGCTGGCGACGGCGAAGCGGTAGACGACGCCTGGGTCGAAATGAGCGCAGCGGACCGCGTCGCTTGGTCGCACGAGTCTCAGCGACGTCTCGGCCGGGGCGACCCGCGCGAGGGGTCGTCAACGCCGCAGCATGGCGTCGGCGTCCTTCCGCGCAGTCGCCGACAGAGGGTGTCCGCAATTCGAGCCGCTTGCCGTCGACGTCTCTGCATTTCGGTAGCCCATGCTGCGGGTGGTCCTCCGGTAAGGGTTTGAGTCGGGCCGCAGATCGCACAGCTGTGATCACGGGCACCGCATCGCGGACGAGAGCATCGTGGACTCGCGCGTCCGCTCGCAGGTACTGCGCTTGGTATTACGCTAACGGTTGACTACGGAAACCAAATGATGCCGCGCATTTCGGACGCGTACGAAGCTGAGCGCGTCTTCCGGGACCGCGAGCGCCACAAGCGCCAGACCGTCCGTGAGGTACTCGGTGCTGACGCGAACGGTGCGCGTCGCCGCCGACGCGGCCGGTCCTCGTCGCCTTCGCTCAGCGACACCCTGGAGCATCTCGGCGGCTGTACGCTCGTCGACTACGACATGATGACCGCCGTGCAGATCACGGCGCGGTGGCCCAAGCGCGCGCTGCACTTCGCCAGAAGTGCAGCGCCTCACATTCCGGGGGAGAGATGATGCCAGGTGACCGTTGATCGAGACGTGGCCGCGTTTGACCGTCGCGGGGCGTCCTATGAGCACGGTTGGCTGGCGGCGTGGCATCGCCAAGTCGTCGCACGTTCAGCGGAGATCGCGATTCGAGCGGCGCCGGATGCGCGGCTCGTTCTGGACGTGGGGTGCGGCACGGGAGCGCTTCTGCGACTACTTGCCGACCGGCTCCCTAATGCGGTTGACTTGCTCGGCGTCGACCCGGCGCCAAGCATGATCGCCGCTGGCCGAGCAGTGGTCGGGCGGAGACCCCGCATCCAGCTTGGCCAGGCAGCGGCTGAGCGCATCCCGCATCCTGACGCGGCCTTTGATCTGGTCGTGAGCACGATGTCGTTCGATCACTGGGCCGATCAGGGCGCTGGCGTGCTCGAGGCGGCTCGTGTGCTGAGGGCGGGCGCACCATTCGTGCTGGTCGACCTATGCGCGCGGTGGCTGGCGCTCACTAACGCGTTCAATGGCCGATCTCGAGCGCGAACTCCACACCGTGTGGAGCGGCTGCTCGCCGAAGCCGATCTGCTCCCGGTACGCTGGGAGCGCGTCTATGACCTTGGCCCCGCGCGTCTGGTCCAGTCCGTCATCGCCCACCACTGAGCGTCTGGTCCAGTCCGTCATCGCCCACCACGAAGCCTCGCCGGGTGCACCCAGCGGCGACCTCGCCGGAGAATCCTCAAACGGCGGCAGCGCCGCCTCCGCGTATACACACGAATGCAAGGCCTAGTCCGTAGCCGGGCGGCTGGCCGGCCGGGCTGCAGGAGGTGCCAAGTTGGCCACGGCGAGACCCGGAGTCCCAGACGAAGACGTACTCAACTGGAAACTATGCGCCTGGGTGCTGCTCAGGGTCTCAAGCTGGAGAAATCACGACCCCGGAGATCACCATGACTGGTCCTTTGAGCACCGCACACGTTGTGACCAAACTGCCCGCCCAGTCCTCGCTCGGGCTCACCGCTTCTACCACGACCAGCTGGGGTCTCGAACCAATCGAGGAGCGAGGAGGTGGTCTGCGCTAGGTCTGCGGATCCACCGAGTTCCACCTCTTCGCCTCAACTGGATCCTCGTCGGGGGAGTCGACGCAAGTTGGCTTCGAGGTGACCGATCTCGACCGGGTTGTCGCCGACCTTTCGTTCCCGCGAGCCGCCGTTCGAGACCATCGACACGGCGGCCCTCGGCCGTGATCGATCAGAGAGTCACCGTTCCCAACAATTACCACAGCAAGGGCACCGGCAAGCGCGGCGTCTGCTTCTACGACACGAGGGCAACTTGCTCGCCATCGGCCAGGCAACCCGTTGCCCAGCGGTTGTTGGTGGCAGTCAGCTCATCGCGTTCAGCAGACGCAGCACGCGCGTCCAGGTGCGCGCGCTCGCGGTCGCGTTGTAGTCGGGCAAGGAGACGTCGGTGAAGAAATGACCGGCATCGCGGTACTCGATACACCGATGCCGCTGCCCCGGTCGTGACGGCGCTGTCTCGGAACGCGGCGATCTGATCCGCGGGCGCGAACCGGTCGCCTGCGGCGACATGCAGCTGCACGGGGGTGCCCGTCGGCACACCGTCCGGCACGCTGGTCGGCGCGTGCAAGCAGAAGACCGCCGCCGCATCGGCTCGCTCCGGCCAAAGCTCTCCGATCACTCCGACGCCCATCGAGAAGCCACCGAGCACCGCGTCACTGGGCACGCCGGCCAAGCCACGACGGGCCCGGTCTACGATCGTGCCCCACCCCACTTGGTCCATCAGGGCGAACCCGGCATCGACGTCACCGGGCACCGTCGCACCGGCGAACAAGTCAGGGACCATCACCTGACAGCCCGTCGCCCGCAACCGCTCGGCCGCGGCGAGTTCGACCGGACGAAGCCCGAACATCGAATGGAAGAGCACGACGAACACCCTCGAATTGTCTCGCAGCAGCTGGGTGGCTGTCCAAGCCGAGCACGACTGTGTCTGTCCGAGCACGCTCGCAAAGCAAGCCAGGAGCGGGCTGCAAAGCCAAGGCTTCTAGCGGTGGCGCGTCATCACCCCACCCTCGACCCCGGACAGGGTTGGCTGTTCGGCTACCCGTTCTCCACCGCACCGGGGGGATACAAGCGATGCTTCACAGCGACCTCCGTAGGCGCGCGCGTGCGTCGATGGATGGCGAGCACGCCGTTGCGCCTGCGCTTCGCCATTGCGAACACGTCAGACGGCTCAACCTGCGCGCCGCGATCCCAGCGCCGCTACGACCAGGGATGCGTGCGCTTCGAGTCCGCGGTCCCGGCAACAGCGGCCGCATCGGGGTGCGGGGGACTTGGGTTGTCATGGCCGGGACAAGAAGACCCTGCCCGGCGCCGAACACGGCCCTATGGTGAGTCCATGGCACCCGACGCGAGCCCGGCTGACTTCTACGACGAGATGGCGGACGATTACCACCTCATCTTCGCCAACTGGGACGCGTCGATTGCTCGACAGGCGCGCGTTATCACCGGTCTGTTGCGCGGTCACGGTTTGACGTCTGGCGCCGTGCTTGACGCGTCGTGCGGCATCGGCACTCAGGCCCTCGGCTTGGCCGGTTCCGGGTTCAACATGACGGCGACCGACATCAGCCCGGCTTCGGTGCAGCGGTGCGCGCGGGAGGCCGCGACGCGCGGCCTTTCCATCACGACCGCCGTGGCGGACCTCCGTACGCTCGATGTTCCCGGCGCTGGGGAATTCGCCGCAGTGCTGTCGTTCGACAACGCGCTCCCACACCTGCTCGACGACGGCGACCTGCAGGCGGCCTGCGGCTCGTTGCGTCGAGTCCTGTGTCCCGGCGGGGCGCTGCTGGCGTCCATTCGCGACTACGACACGGTGTTGCGCGAACGCCCGTCGGGCGACCTGCCGCGTCGGTTCGTCACGGACTCCGGGGAGCGCATCGTGTTCCAGGTCTGGGAATGGGGCGCTGAGGAGCTCTACACGGTGCGCCACTTCATCATGGACAGCCGAGCGCAGGACTGGACGGTCAGCGAGCGCCGCACGACCTACCGGGCGCTGTCACGCGACATCCTGTCAGAGGCGCTGGTCGCGGCCGGCTTCCGCGACGTCACATGGCGTATGCCTGAGGAGAGCGGGTTCTACCAACCCGTGGTATCCGCTCGCGTCGCGCCTTGAACTTCGCTACTTCGTCCTGAGCGACGGGTCGTCGACCTGCCGGCGCGGCGGCGGCGAGCGTGACGGCAGTGGCTCAGGTGGTTCGCGCGCAGCACGAGCGCCCAGTCGCGTTCGTCCGCGTGGCCATCTGTCGAGAGCTGCGCGAGCGCGAGCAGGTGCTCTACAGGCTGAAAGTTCTTGAGGTTGGCAGGCGGTCGCGGACGTTCTTCATCTCGCCGCAGCGGTCGCTCGATGGCGCCGATGGTAACCGGCCAAATGCTACTCGACCAGCGACCGCACGATGGCATCCTCGGTGTTGTTCGACCAGCGCGCGAGCTTGACCATCGCCTTCTGCTGGCGCTCGCTGACCTCGACAGGTCGTCGGCGGCCCTGCGAGACCTCAAGTCATCAGGGTGAACCGGAGCCACGGGGTTGGGCGGGCTCGCTCATGGCGACCGAGGAAGGTGCGATCGATACCCTCGCCGCTCACAAAATGGAGGTGAGAGATGGCTGGTCCGCTCGATGCGGCACACGTCGTGACCAAGATTCCGGTCCAAGACCTGGAGCGGGCGCGCCGCTTCTACCGCGATCAGCTCGGACTCGAGCCCGTCGAGGAGCGCGATCACGGACTGCGTTATGTCTGTGGGATGACCGAGTTCCATCTCTTTTCGTCGTCCGGTGCAGCGTCAGGCGCTTTCACGCAGATTGGCTTCGAGATCGAAGACATCGAGCAGGTTGTCGTTGACCTACGCTCGCGTGGAGTTCAGTTCGAGCGAGTCGATGTCGATCGCTTCGACGTTCACGGGGACATCGTCACCGTCTCCGGCAACTACCCCAGCAAAGGAAGCGGCGAGCGCGGAGCCTTCTTCCGCGACAGCGAAGGCAATCTGCTGGCCGTCGGCGAGCCGACCCGGTGAGTCCTCGACAGCCGCACTCACGAGTACGTCATTCGGCGGGTGCCGCAAGCCGACCGGCCACCGAGACATCCCCGCGTGAGCGAGTCCTCATAGCGGCGATTGCTGTGTCACCGTATCGTCGACACCTGCCAGGAGTTCACTTCCGTGCTTTGCCCGGGTCACGGCCGGACGCGGGGAGCCGTTCCCGCAACTCTCGCGGGCTGACCAACCGGTGCGTGTACGAGCGGGCAGCGGTGCTAGCGCGAGTGGGCGACCGATGCTGAGAGGCGCCCGCAAGCCGCCCGCTGACGGCACGGTTCTGGGGCCGTCGACCGTGCGGCTTGTCCCGGGCCGGAGGCGTTTGTGGTGTGGGCCCACTTGGCCTAGCGCGGTTCGAGGATCACCACAGGGATCTCGTGGTCGGCCTTGGCCTGGAACTCGTCGTAGGGCGTCCCGGTGGCGGTCATGATGCGCCAGAGGTTGAGCTTCTCCTCGGGCGTGGCGATCCGCGCCCGTACGGTGCGGGTGTCGGCCTTGACTTGCACGGCCACATTCGGATCGTTTTGGAGGTTGAGAAACCAGCCGGGTGGGTCGCCGCCGCCGTTTGAGGCGACGACTAGGTGGTCGTCTCCGTGGCGTTGGTAGATCAGCGGCGTGGTCCGCTTGGCACCTGTGTTGCGTCCGGTGGTGGTGAGCAGCAACACGGTGGTGCCCTGCCAGTCGTGGCCTTCTTGGCCGTCGGTTTCGACGTACCGGACGACGTGCTCTTGACCAAACAACATCAGCTGATCTTCTCCGCCAGCTCGACAGTGATCCCGGCTGGCCCGCGCACGTAGCAGAGCCAGTAGCTGTTCTCGTAGTTGACAAGCTCGCCGACCAGCTCGCCGTCATGCGCTTGCAGGACGGTGAGGGATGCCTTGATGTCGTCGACGACAAAGAGGACGTGGCGGATGCCCGGCGCGTTGGGCGGCGCTGGCGTGTTCTTGCTCTCGTATGCGGGCGAGCGGTACTTGGCCAGCTCGACCTTGGCGTTGCCATCCGGGTTCGCAGCATCTGATGTCCGCGCGCACGCCCTCGAGCCCGTTGATGCGATCCACCAGCGCGCCCTCGACGGACGTCTCGCCCTCTA
>CAVPBY010000092.1:0-31952 GCA_963702225.1 uncultured Solirubrobacteraceae bacterium
GGGTTCGCCCGCGCGCTGTCCTCGCTCAAGGACGAGCGCGTGCACGCGGCCTCGGTGCTGCGCGGCCCCGACTCCGACGCGCGCGGCGGCGCGAACGGTGACGAGCAGCTCGCCCACGACCTCGAGCACGCGCTGTACGCGTCGAAGATCGTCTCCTACGCCCAGGGCTTCGCCCAGATCGCGGCCGCCGCCGACGACGAGGGCTGGACGATCGACCTCGGCGCGATGGCGACGATCTGGCGCGGCGGCTGCATCATCCGCGCCCGCTTCCTGGACCGGATCCGCGAGGCCTACGACGAGCAGCCCGGACTGCGCAACCTGATGCTCGCCGAGTTCTTCGCCGACGCGCTCGCGCAGGCGCAGGATCCGTGGCGGCGCGTCGTCGCGCGCGCCGCGGAGCTCGGCATCCCCACGCCCGCGTTCTCCTCCTCGCTGGCCTACTACGACGGCTACCGCCGCGCGCGCGGACCGGCGTCGCTGATCCAGGGGCTGCGCGACCTGTTCGGCGCCCACACCTACCGGCGAATCGACCGCGAGGGCGCGTTCCACACGCTGTGGTCAGGCGATCACAGCGAGGTGGAGACATAGCGACGCTCAGTTGACGTCAAAACTGACTTGACATGACGTCACCGTGACGTCATGCTGCCGCCATGCACATCGACGGTTACACCCAGGCGATCCGCGAGGACCTGGCGCGAGTGGCGGCGGTCGGCGACGAGTCGACCGTCCGCGCCGCCGAGCTCGTCGCGATCGCACTCGAGTCGGCGCTCGGGCGCCGGCTGCAACAGGCGCTCGCCGAGGCGGCGCTCGAGCTCTCCGGCCAGCTCCCGGACGGCCGCGTCGAGGTCCGGATCGCGGGCGGCGACCCGGAGCTCGTCTACATCGAACAGGACCCACCCGCCCGGCCCGCGGCGGCCGAGCCGGCCGACGAGGGCTCGGACGCCCGGATCACGCTACGCCTCCCCGAGCGGCTGAAGTCGCGGCTGGAGGAGGCGGCGAGCGCGGCCGGCGTCTCGGTCAACACCTGGCTCGTGCAGATGCTCACCCGGGCGCTCGAGCCCCAACGATCCACCGCCGGCGGCGCCGGCCGCCATCGACTGAGCGGCTACGGCCGCGCGTGAGAGGAGCAGACCATGCGCGAGGAGCGCTTCACCACCCCGGAGCCCGTCCATCTCGACTGCGCGGTCACGGCCGGGACGATCAGGGTCGCCACGGTCGACGGGGCCGAGTCGACGGTCAGGATCGACGGGCCCGCCGAGTTGGTCGACGTCATGCGCGTCGACCTCGTCGGCGACCGGCTGGTCGTCTCCGAGCCGCGGACCTCGCTGCTCGACCTGCTCGCCCGCTCCGACCACTCGATCAACCTGGTCGTGAGCCTGCCGCACGACAGCGCCGTCGCCGTCAAGACCGCGTCGAGCGACGCGGCGCTCGACGGGACGTTCGGCGAGATCGAGATGCAGTCCGCCTCGGCGGACCTGTGGGTGCGGGGCGAGGTCGACGGGGATGTCACCGTCAAGTCCGCCAGCGGCGCGGTGTACCTGCCCCGGGTGCGCGGCCACGTCGACCTGAGCGGGGTCTCGGGCGACCTGCGCGCGGCCTCGGTCGACGGCTCGGTCACCGTCAAGTCGGTGTCGGGCGACGTGCAGATCGACGCGCTGCGCGAGGGGAGCGTGTCGGTCCGCAGCGTCTCCGGCGACGTCCTGCTCGCCATCGAGCCCGGCTCGGCCGTCGACCTCGACGCCACCTCCGCCTCGGGCCGGCTCGCCTCCGAGGTGCCGCTGTCCGACGCGCCCGAGCCCGGCGACCACCCGACGGTCATCATCCGCTCCATCACCGCGAGCGGCGACATCCGCGTGATCCGAGCGGCCGGGGCCGTCGCGTCCTGATCGCGCCCCGCGTCCGGGCGTGGGCGGCGCGCCGCCGCTGCATCTAACCTGCGGTTATGTCGTCCCGCCTGCGCCCGGTCGATCTCGTCGAGCTGCGCGGCCTCTGCCTGGCGATCGAGCTCGGCAGCCTCGGCCGCGCCGCGGCGGCGCTCGGGGTCTCTCAGCCCGCGCTCTCGAAGCGGATGCGCGAGCTGGAGACGGTCGCCGGGACCGCGCTGCTGCGCCGCTCGCCCCGCGGCGTGGAGCCGACCGCCGCCGGCGACCGGCTCTACCCCGCGGCGCGGACGCTGCTCGGTCACGCCGAGTCGGTCGAGCAGCTGCTCGACGGCCTCCGCGACCTGCAGGCGCCGGTGCTGCTCGCCGCCAGCCACACGATCGCCGAGTACCTGCTGCCGGCGCCGCTGGCCGCCTACCGGGAGCGGCTCGGGCACGGCTACGCGCTGGAGCTCGTCGCCGCCAACTCCCGGGTGGTGCTCGGCATGGTGCGCGAGCGGCGCGCCGATCTCGGCCTCGCGGCGACGCTCAACGCCGGCGCCGTGCCCGGGCTCGTCGTGCGCGTCCTGTGCGAGGACGAGGTGCTCGTCGCCGTCTCCCCGGTCATCCCTGGGCGCGCTCGGGGTCGGTGGCGCTCGAGGAGTTCCTCGCCACGCCGATGGTGATGCGCGACCCGGGCTCCAACACGCGCCAGCTGCTCGACTCCGAGCTCGGCGCGCGCGGCCTGGCGGCCGCGCGGCCGCTGCTCGAGGTCGGCTCGACCGCCACCGCGATCACCGCCGCGGTCTCCGGGACGGCGCCGGCGCTGCTGTCCGGGCGCGCCATCGCCGCCGCACCGCCGCTCGTCGCGGTGCGGGTGCGCGAGCTGTCGCTCGTGCGGCACTTCACGCTCGTCACCCGCGCCGACACGATCCCGGCGCCGGCCGTCCAGGAGCTCATCGACTACCTGGCGGGAGTCCTCACCGGGGGCCCGCCCGGCCATAACCTGAGGTTGGGGTCGCCGTCGCCGATTGACGCGTAGCCGCGACGGCCGCGGGGCAGTACGTTGTGGTTGTGGGCCCCCTCGCCGCGATCGTCGCCCAGAACACGTACCTGCGTGACGCAAGCCAGCTGCAGTCGCTCTCGTTCTCCGTCCACATCCCGCTCGTCTGCTTCGGGATCGCGCTCCCGGCGCTGATCGCCTACTTCGAGTGGCGCTTCCTTCGCACCGGCGACGAGCTGTACCGGACGATCGCGCGACGCTGGACCCGGATCATGGCCGCACTGTTCGCGATCGGCGTGATCACGGGCACGATCCTCTCGTTCGAGATGGGGATGCTGTGGCCGGGGTTCATGTCGACGTTCGGCGGTGTGTTCGGTCTCGGGTTCTCGATCGAGGGGTTCTCCTTCTTCTTGGAGGCGATCTTCATCGGGATCTATGTCTACGGCTGGAACCGCCTGTCCCAGCGGCTGCACTTCCTGTGCGTGCTGCCGATCGTGCTCGCCGGCTTCACCGGGTCGCTGATGGTGATCGCGGTCAACGCCTGGATGCAGCACCCGTCCGGCTTCCGCCTGCGCGGTGGGCACGCGGTCGACGTGCACCCGCTGGCCGCGCTGTTCGGCAACAGCTTTCTGTGGAACGAGCTGATCCACATGTACGTGGCCGGGTTCATGGTCACCGGCTTCCTGATGGCCGCCCCCTACGCCGTCCAGCGCCTGCGGGGGCGCTGGGACCGCTACCAGCGCACCGCGTTCACGCTGCCGTTCACCGTCGCCGCGGTCGCCTCGCCGCTGCAGGTCATGATCGGCGACTGGGTCGCCCGCGACGTCGGCAACCGAGCAGCCGATCAAGCTCGCCGCGCTCGAGGGCCTCGCCAAGACGACGCGGGGCGCGCCCGAGCACCTGCTCGGCTGGTACCACAACGGCAAGATCTCGTTCGGGATCGCGATCCCGCACCTCCTCTCGCTGCTCGCGTTCCATTCCTGGAATCACCCCGTCCAGGGCCTGGACTCGGTACCGCCCGCCGACCGGCCGCCGATCAACATCACCCGGCTGTCGTTCCAGGCGATGGTCGGGATCGGCACACTGATGGCGCTCGTCGCCGTCGTCTACCTGTTCGTGCTCTGGCGACGGCGCGCGCTGCCGAGCGAACGGCCGTTCTACGCGCCGCGGCGCTCGTGGGCCCGCTGTCGGTGGTCGCGCTCATCGCCGGCTGGGTGACGACCGAGGTCGGCCGCCAGCCGTGGGTCGTCTACAAGGTGATGACGACGACCCAGGCGGTGACACCGCCAGCAGCGTGCCGGTGAGCTACGGGGTGCTCGTCGCCGCCTACCTGATCGTGGGCGCGGCCGCGATCTGGATCCTGCGCCGCCTCGCGCTGATGGAGCTGCCGCCGCTCGCGGAATCGGTCCCGCCCGCCCCGCCCTCCGTCGCCCATCCCGGCCCGGCGAGCGCCTGAGGAGCGGCGCGATGCACCTGTACGAGCTTCCGATCATCTGCGTGCTCATCGGCCTCGCGCTGTACGTCGTGCTCGGCGGCGCGGACTTCGGCGCCGGGCTGTGGCAGCTGGAATCGGTGCTGGTCCCCGGCCGCGACGAGCGGCCCGGCGGCGCGCCGAGGAGAACCGCGAGCACGCCCACCACTCGATGGGGCCGGTCTGGGAGGCCAACCACGTCTGGCTGATCTTCGTGCTGACGGTCACCTGGACCGCGTACCCGCGCGCGTTCGGCGCGATCGCGTCGACGCTCGAGGTGCCGCTGCTGATCGCCGGCGTCGGGATCGTGTTCCGCGGCGCCGCCTACGCGCTGCGCGCCGGCAGCGCCAGCGCGCGCGAGTCGGCGCTGATCGACACGGTGTTCTCGCTCTCGTCGGTGCTCACGCCGTTCGCGCTGGGGACGATCATCGGCGCGATCGTGCTGCGGCCGGGTGCCGCGCCGGCGACGCCGCCGGGTCGATCACCGCGAGCTGGACCGGGCTGTTCTCGATCCTGCTCGGGGCGCTCGTCGTGCTGCTGTGCGCGTACATGGCGGCGGTGTACCTGGCCGCCGACGCCGCCCGGGCGCACGAGGACGAGCTCGCGGCCCGGTTCCGCAGCCCGCGCGCTCGTCGCCGCGGTGCTCGCCGGCGGCGCTCGCGATCGCCCTGCTGCCGGTGCTCCACGGCGAGGCGCATCGCTTCTACACCCGGCTCGTCGCCGGCCCCGGGCTCGTCGGCGCGATCCTGTCGGCGCTCGGCGGCATCGGGACGCTCGCGCTCGTGCTCGGGCACCGCTTCGGCGCCGCGCGCGCGTCGGCGGCGATCGCCGTCGCCGGGCTGATCGTCGGCTTCGCGCTCGCCCAGAACCCGGTGTTCCTGCCGGGGCTCACGCTCGCGCAGGCGGCGGCGCCGACCCAGACGATCGTGCCGCTGCTGTTCGCGATCGCGGCCGGTGTGGTCGTGCTCTTCCCCTCGCTCGCGTTCCTGTTCGCGCTGCACCTGGGCGGTCACTTCGACGTCGCCGAGCAGGACCGGGCGGGCCCCGCCCGCCCGCGGGCGGGCGTCGGCGAGGCGCTCGGCCCCTCGCGCCGGGGGCTCGCGGCCCGCGGCGCGATCGCCGGCCTGCTCGGCGGGCCTCGGGTTCCTCACCGCGGCCGACGCCCCGTGGGCGCACATCGTCGGGGTGATCAGCCTCGCGGTCTGCGCGCTGTGCGCGATCGCCGCCGTCTCCCCGGCCGAGCTCGCCGCGCACGACGGGCCGCACGAGCACGGCTGACGAGGGCGTGCCGGATCACGTGCCACCCGTCGCTAGTGGGTTTCCCGGGAACGTTGTGCCTGAAAGGGCGAGGTCCGGGGGGCGTCAGGCAAGGACGCAGGACCGAAGGTGTGGCCCTGCCACATCGAGGTCCGAGGACACAGCCTGGCGGTCATCCGGGGCCGCCATTTCGGGTGCAACGTTTACGGGAGGCCCACTAGCTCACCAGCCCGAGCCGCTGGGCGCGCTGCACCGCCTCGGTGCGGTTGCGCACGCCGAGCTTGCGATAGACCGCGCTGGAGTGCTCCTTGACCGTGTGGCGCGACAGGTGCAGCGCCTCGCCGATCTCGGGGTTGGTCCGACCCTCGGCCATCAGCATGAGCACGTCGCGCTCGCGGTCGGACAGGCCCATCGCGCCGCTCGGGCGGGCGGGCGCGTCGTCCCCGCGGTGCGACGAGAACACGGTGCCGCCCATCCCGACCATCCGCACCGCCGAGGCGATCCGGCGGGCCGGCCAGTCCTTGGAGGCGAAGCCGGAGGCGCCGGCGGCGCGGGCGGCGCGCGGGGAGATCTCGCCCGCCCCGGAGAACAGCAGCACGCGTGTGCCCGGCTGCTCGTCGCGCAGCCGCTCGCACACCTCCGCGCCCGACTCCTCGCCGATGAACAGGTCGACGAGCGCGACATGCGGCCGGTAGCGGCCGGCGAGCACGAGCGCCTCGGCCCCGCTGTGCGCGCTCACGCAGCGCTCGACCCATGGCTGCTGGGTGAGCATCAGCCGGAACCCCCAGTGGACGACGTCGTGGTCGTCGACGACGAGCACGCGCATCCGCTCGGGCGAGCGCTCGGCCTCGGTCACGCGTGCTCCCGCCCCGCCGCGTCGGGCACCGGCACCACCAGCCGGAGCTGCCAGACCCGATCCCGCCCGTCCCCGCGCTCGCCGAACTCGATCACGCCGCCGACGCCGAGCGCCTCCAGCGCGGCGAGCCGCAGCCCCATCCCGGCCCCGACCCGGCCGCGCGCCTCGCCGCCGAGGCCGTCGTTGACGACCTCCATCGAGAACGCACCATCGTCGCGTCCGATGCGCACCGCGACGCGCGTCGGGCGCGCGTGCTTGGCGGCGTTGCGGACCGCCTCGGTGAGCACCGACTGGGCGAGCGGTTCGAGCTCGGGTGGGACGGCGGCGCCGTCCCCGGCCTCGAGCACGAGGCCGAGGGCCGGGTGGACGTGCTGCAGCCGCGCGAGCTCGGAGCGCAGCGTCGTCCCGGTCGCCCGCGGCGCGCGGCCGAGCGGGCGCTGCAGCGCGCTGCGCAGGTCGCCGAGCGCCGTCTGGGTCTCGGCCGCGCAGCGCAGGCGCGCGGCGGCCGGCAGGTCGCCCTCGCCGTCGAGCGCCATCGACACCCCGAACAGCCGCTGGATCACGTCGTCGTGGATCTCACGCGCGAGATCGATGCGCTGCTCCAGGGCGGAGGCGCGCTCGACCTGGGTCGAGACCGAGCGCGCGACCGAGGCGAGCGCCGCCGCCTTGCCGAGCGTCCACAGCAGGCTGCGGTCGGCGTCGGTGAGCTCGGGCTCGGACAGCAGCCGGTCGGCGAGGATCACGCCGATCATCCGGCCGCCCGCCGCCATCGGCGCGCAGACGAGCCGCGCGGGCTCGGCGACGATCGACGCGAACTCGGCGGGAGTCTGGGTGCGCAGGTCGCCCAGCGCCTCCACGACCGAGTCGGTGCGCAGCGCCTCGGCCGCGATCGGCGCCGACTCGACGGTCACGTGGGCGTCGGCGAACGGCACGATCGACATCCCGTGCGCGCCCGCGGCCCGCACCCGCCGGTCGGCGGAGTCGTAGCGGAAGATGACCGCGCGCCGCATCGACGCCAGCCGGCAGATCGCCTCGCACAGCCGGTCGTAGAAGCCGTCGGCGCTCGCGCCCGGCTTCTCGGACTGGGAGAGCACCTCGACGAACAGGTCGAGCGCGCCGATCCCCAGACCGGCCCGGTCGCCGCCCGCCGCCGGCGAGCTCATGGCCACCGGAGGCGGAAGGGTCCCGGCGCTAGCCGGTGTGCGCGAGCATCAGCCCGATCCGCAGCGCCTGCTCGGGCGTGAGGTAGACCCGCCAACTCGCATCGCACGTCGGGCACTCGCATGAGACCGACGGATCGTAACCCTCGAGCGCGACCTCTCGGGTGACGTGGTCAGCGTGCAGGCAGATCGGGCAGGCGAACCCGGCCGCGACGAGGACGTCGGGGTCCTGCGGGGTGAACCGGGCCACGTCCGCGAGCGGGCTGATCACGTGACGATCGTCACGCGCGGGCGGGCTCGGGACAAGCCGGCGCCTCGCGCGACCCCCCACCTGGGGGTGTCCCGCCGGCCCGCGGCTTCACGCACGGCCGAGTCGGACACCGAGATGCTCACCCAGGCCCCACTCGAGCACGCCGGCGCCCCAGGTGAAGCCGGCGCCGAAGGCGCCGAGCAGCACGCGGTCGCCATCGTGCAGGAGCCCCTGCGCGGCGGCGTGGTCGAGCGCCAGCGGCAGCGTCGCCGCGGACGTGTTGCCGTACTCGGCGATGCAGTCGACGACCCGCGCGGGGTCGAGCCCCAGCCGCTCGCCGACCGCGCTGAGGATCCGGCCGTTGGCCTGGTGGTAGACGAACAGGTCGACGTCGTCCAGACACAGGCCGGCGTCGTGGACGGCCTGCTCGGTGGCCAGCGACAGGTGCGCGACCGCCTCGCGATAGGTCTCGGGGCCCTGCATCCGGATGCAGCCGTCCTCGCGCGTGATCTCGATGTGATGGGCGCCCTCGGCGTCGGACCCGAGCACGACCGGCCCCAGGCGGCTCGGACCGTCGATCGCCTCCAGCAGCAGCGCGCCCGCCCCGTCGCCGAACACGGCGGACGTCGAGCGATCGGCGGGGTCGAGCACGCGCGACATGAGGTCGGCGCCGATCACGAGCGCGGTCCGCGCGCGGCCGGCCTCGACCTGGGCGGCACCGACGGCGAGCGCCGACATGAAGCCGTTGCAGGCGGCGCCGACGTCGAACGCGCCCGCGCCGAAGGCCCCGATCTCGTGGGCGACGAGCGGGGCGGCCGCGGGCATCAGCTCGTCCGGGGTCGTGGTCGCGACGATCACCAGGTCGACGTCGGCGGCGGCGACGTCGGCGCGCTGCAGCGCCTCGCGCGCGGCGGCCGCGGCGTGCGTCTGCAGCCGCTCGTCCGCGGTGGCCATCCGGCGCTGCCGGATGCCGGTGCGCCGGGAGATCCAGTCGGGCGCCAGGCCGAGCCGCGCCTCGATCTCGGCGGAGCTGACGACCTGGGCCGGGAGGCTGCGGCCGACGGCGGTCGCGGCAGCACCGCGGCCGAGCCGGCGCGGGCGCGGCGCCGATGCGCGGTGCGCGGTGCGCGTGTCGAGTAGGGAGGCCACGAGCACAGAGCCTGCGCACCGCGACGCGCGCGAGCCAGCAACCCGGTGCGAGAACCCGACAGACGGGGGGTTGACTCGGCGGCCTCGGGCTGCTCGTCGCGAGCCGGTCAGGCGTCGGCCGGACCCGCCGCGAGCTCGTCGATGAGCACCGCGAGCCGGCTCAGCAGGTCGGGCGCGAGCGCGCGCTGGGCATCGGGCAGCGTCGCGAAGAACGCCTGCTGGCGCCCGCGCAGCCAGGAGTCACGGCGCTCGAGCGCGAACCGGCCGCGATCGGTGAGCGTCACCGTCACCACGCGCCGGTCGCCGGGAGCCCGGCAGCGCCGGACGAGCGCGCGGCGTTCAAGCGTGTCGAGGATCCGGGTCGCCGTCGACGGGGCGATCGCCGCCTCCCCGGCGAGATCGCCGATCCGCACGTCGGAGCGATCGGCGAGCGCGCGCACGAGCGCGTACTGCGACAGACTGAGGTCCTCGGCGTCGCGCGCCGGAGCACCGCGAGCACGGCGGATCGCCTGGGCCAGCGCATCGAACGACTGATGGAAGGAGTCCACCCCGATTCCTGCTCCGAGATCGTCCAGCGAACGCACGCTCGTGACGATAGCAACGACTGTCATGCTAACCTTTGGCATGCCAATGAAATCTCAGGTGATCGTCAATGTTTCGCAACATCCTCGTATGCGTCGATGACTCGCCACAGGCGGAGGCGGCGCTCACGCAGGCGATCGACCTCGCCGATTGCCAGCACTCCCGCCTGGCCCTCCTCACCGCGATAGCGCGCCCGCCGACCTGGCTGGCCACGCCGATGACCGCCGCTTCGGTCGAGCCGCTCGGAGCCGACCTGCGTGCCGAGGCCCAGAAGGTGCTCTGCCGCGCCGTCGACCGGGTGCCCGACTGCGTGCCCGTGACCAAGATCCTCTCCGAGGAGCCGATCCGCGACGCGCTCGCCGCCGAGCTGCGCCGCGGCCACTACGACCTGCTCGTGCTCGGCACGCACGGGCGCGGCTTCGTCGCCGCCTCGCTGCTGCGCTCGCTCAGCCGCTACGCAATGCGCCACTGCGAGGTCCCGGTGCTCGTCGTCCGCGCCGAGGAGGGAGCCGAGACCGGCACCGTCGGCGAGTCGGACGCGGCCGGCGAGGCCGCGGCCAACACGTTCCCCGGGCTCGCCATCTAGAGCCCCGGCCCGCTCGGCGCCGCCGTCCGGCCCGTCTCAGCGCTGCCGTCCCTTGGCCCGCGCCCGGTCCCGGGCGCGGTACTGCTTGGCCCGGGCCTTCCACACCTGGCGTTCGGCGCGGCCGGCGACCGGGTCGTTGCGCCGCCGCTCCCACGCCACCTCGCGAGTGAGCTTGCGGAAGCTCTGCAGCCGCTCGGACGCGAGCTGGCCGGTCGCGAGCGACGCCTCGACGGCGCACCCCGGCTCGCCGTCGTGCGCGCAGTCGGCGAACCGGCAGCGCGCCGCGAGCGCCTCGATGTCGGGGAACCCCGCGCCGACCTGCAGGCCGGGCGGCAGGCCCAGGCTCCGCAGACCCGGGGTGTCGATCAGCACGCCGCCCCCCGGGACGGCCATGAGCTGGCGCGAGGTGGTCGTGTGGCGCCCGCGGTGATCGCCCTCGCGCACGGCGCCGGTCGCCAGGAGCTCTGAGCCGAGCAGCGCGTTGGCGAGCGTCGACTTGCCCGCGCCCGACGGCCCGAGCAGCACGGCGGTGCGATCGGGCGCCAACCGCCCCCGCAGCTCGTCGACGCCGTCACCGGTCACCACGCTCACCGAGAGCACGTCGACCCCGGGCAGCCGCGCGGCGAGCCCGTCCGCGACCGCGCCGGAGTCGAGGTCGCGCTTGGTGACGACGGCCAGCGGCGCCGCGCCGCTGTCCCACGCGAGCGTCACCTCGCGCTCGACCCGCGCGGGGCTGGAGCGGTCCGCGGGCGTCGTGACGAGCACGAGGTCGACGTTGGCGGCGAGCGTCTGCGTCCCGGTGCCATCCGCGTGCAGGCGGCTGAGCGCCGACCAGCGCGGCAGTACCTGGCGGACGGCGCCGGCCGCGACGGCGATCCAGTCGCCGACCGCGGGCAGCGGCTCGGCGCGCAGCAGGCGCTCCTCACCGTCGTCGCAGACGGCGAAGCAGCCCGAGCGCTCCACGCGGGTGACGCGGGCCGGCGAGCATTCGGGATCGGCACAGCTGGTGAACAGGGCGAGGACGCGATCGGTCCAGCCGTAGTGGACGAGCGCGTCGCTGGGGACATCGGGCACCGGAAGGGCTCCTCGAGTGAGAGCCCGCCCCGGCGATCCGGGGTTCAGATCAAGCCGGGATGGCGGGCGAGGGATTGGCGGACGTGGCGGCCGCAATCGGCCGGGTCGTCGTGCATGCAGGCATCGTGGACCGCCCTCCCTCACGTCGGTGCTCAATGGACCGGCGCACCGTACCACCGCTCGCGGCCCGGCGCGAGCGCGCCGGCGAGCGCCGGGCCGGGGCCGCTACGCTGCCCGGATGCCGCTGCTCGTGATCCTCCGACACGGTCAGGCGTCGTTCGGCTCCGCCGACTACGACGTGCTCTCCCCCGTCGGTCGCCAGCAGTCGCTTCAGACCGCCGGCGCGCTCAGGGCCGCCGGCGTGGAGGCCGCCCGGGTCATCACCGGCTCGCTGCGCCGCCAGCGCGACACCGCCGACGCGCTCGGCGACGCGTACGGGCTGTCGCCGACGGTCGATGACCGCTGGAATGAGTACGACGCCGACTCGGTGCTCGCCCACCACTCCGACACCGCCCAGCGGCTCGAGCACCCCGACGTGCCGATGGACTCCCCGCGCGAGTTCCAGCGGGTGCTCGAGCGCGCGCTCGAGCGGTGGATCACCGCCGGGCCCGACTCCCCGACCGCCGAGACCTGGCCCGCGTTCAACGCGCGCGTCGGCGCCGCCCTGCAGGGGGCCGCCGGCGCCGGCCCCGGGACGACCATGATCGTGAGCTCGGGCGGGGTGATCGGCGCGCTCGCGGTGTCGCTGATCGGCGTCGATCCGATCACCTTCCCACGTCTGAACCGGGTGACGATCAACTGCGGTGTCACCCGCGTCATCGTCGGCTCGGCCGGCGCCACGCTGGCGTCGTTCAACGAGCAGGGTCACCTGACGACCGGGATGCGCACCTACCGCTGATCCCGCCCTGGGCAGCGGCGCGCCGGCCGATGCCCGCGAGAGGACCGTCAGACCTGGGTCGGGGGGCCGGGCTGCTGGGGCGGCGGCGCGTCGTCGGGCCCGGACACCGAAACTAGGCGAACAGCGGGCGCAGGTGGTCGTTGAGGAACATCCCGCCGGGATCGAGCTCGCGCCGGATCGCGATGAACCGCTCGGCCTCGGGATACCGCGCGCGCAGCTGCGCGGGGGTGAGGAAATGCAGCTTGCCCCAGTGCACGCGCGCGTCGAACTGGCCGAGCAGGCGGTCCACGTCCCGCAGGTAATCCCAGTAGTCGGTGCCGGGCTGCCCGGAGACCGAGATGACGGTCGTCGCGGTGCGGTAGTTGGGAGAAAGGTACGCGTCGTCGGGGCCGACGGTGCGGACCTCGAGCGGATACACGGAGTCCGGCAGGCTCTTGAGCATCAGCTCGCGCATCGCGGCCAGCGCCGCCGGACCACGCTCGAGCGCGACGAAGTACTCGAGCTCGTGGAAGTTCGGGTCGTACTCCATCGGATAGACCCGGTAACAGCGATCGACGAGCCGGCCGGGTGACGGATCGTCGGGCTCGTCGGGCGAGGCCTCGTCGTAGATCTTCACATAGCACCGGTCGGCCATCGGCTCACCGTGCCCGTCGAGGTTGTACAGCGCACCGGACTCCTCGGTGGGCAGCCAGAAGAAGCCGAAGTGACGGTGCTCGGTGAGGAGCTCGTCCCAGCGCTCGAGCACCTCGTCCCATGCCCACAGGTCGACCCGCTGCCGCAGCCGGTAGGCGGCCGTGACCTCAAGCTCGAGCTCGGTGATCACGCCGAGCATTCCGATCGACACCTGTGCGGCGCGCAACAGCTCGGGCTCCTGCTCACCGACCTCGCGCACCTCGCCGGAGGCGGTCACGAGGCGCACGGCGCGCACGACGCCCGACAGGCTCGTGAACCGGGTGCCGGAGCCGTGCGTCGCGGTCGACACGGCGCCCGATATCTGCTGGGTGTCGATGTCGCCCTGGTTGATGAGCGCGAGCCCCTCATCCCACAGCGGCGTGTAGAAGTCGCGGATCAGGGTGGCCGCACGGGCTCGTGCCCGGCGGCGGCCGGCGTCGACGCAGACCACGCCCGTGAGCGCGGAGAGATCGAGCAGGAGCCCGTCGGTCTCCACCACTGGTGTGAACGAGTGACCGGCGCCCGCCACCCGCACCCCGAGGCCGCCCTCGCCGGCGGCGGATACCAGGCGCGCCACCTCCTCCTCGTCGCGCGGAGCGGCGAGACGGGCGGGTGAGGCGGTGCGGTTGCCGACCCAGTTGGTCCAGGTCGCGCCCGGCGGGCGCGCGGTCGTCTCGGTCACCGGCGGATCATCTCACGCGGCGTCAGCGGTGGCGTGCGGCTAGCACAAATCGCCCGTCGGGGCGGATGTCGAAGTGGCCGGTGGGGGAAGTCCTCCTGTGAGAGCCGTGGCTTTGACACACCTGAGCGGCTTCTGATATATCAGCCGTATGCCCAGCGGAAGCCCCTCCACGCAGCGCGTGGTCATCATCGGCGCCGGCATCGTCGGCAATTGCCTCGCGTATCACCTCACCCGGCTCGGCGTCACCGAGATCACGCTCCTCGACAAGGGCCCACTGCCTCGGCCCGGTGGCTCGACGGGCCACGCCTCCAACTTCATCTTTCCCGTCGACCACAACCAGCAGCTCGCCGAGCTGATCGCGGAGTCGATGCGTCAGTACGAGGCGCTCGGCCTGCGGATGCAGTGTGGCGGCATCGAGGTCGCGCGCACCGAGGCCAGGATGCAGGAGCTGGAGCGCCGGATCGACTCGGGGCTCTCCTACGGGGTCGATCGGTTGGAGATGATCTCCCCTGCGCGCATCAGGGAGCTCGTGCCCTACCTCGATGAGTCGCAGCTGATCGGCGGCTTCTACTCGCCGACCGCGTCGGTCGTGGAGTCGATTCCCGCCGCGACGATCATGCGCGAGCGCGCGGTCGAGGCGGGCCTCACCGTGATGGACGACACCGAGGTGCTCGGGATCGACGTCGAGCACGGCCGGGTGCGCGCCGTGCAGACCTCGCGTGGCGAGATCGAGGCCGATCGGGTCGTGATCGCCTGTGGCGCGTGGAGCCCGCGGATCGCCCGGATGGCGGGGGCCAAGATTCCGCTCACGCCGATGATTCACCAGATGATCGAGGTCGCTCCGGTGCCTCGCTTCGCGGGCGCCAAGCAGCAGATCGAATGGCCGATCATCCGCGACATGGACAACTTCATGTACGAGCATCAGAAGTGGGAGGGGCTGCACATCGGCTCCTATGCCCACCGGCCGATCGCGCTCACATCCGACGAGATTCCCTCGCTCAAGGACGCCGAGCTCTCTCCGACCGAGATGCCGTTCACCGAGGGGGACTTCGCGCCACAGCTGCAGGCGGCGCGCGGGCTGATGCCGGAGATCCTCGAGGACCCGTCCGTCAAGCCGCACTATGCGATCAACGGCGTGCTCTCGGTCACGTTCGACGGCCTGCCTCTGCTCGGCGAGACGCCCGAGGTCCGCGGCCTGTGGTCGGCGGCGGCGGTCTGGGTGCGGGAGGGGCCGGCGGTCGGCAAGACGCTCGCCGAGCTGATGGTGCACGGCGACTGCCGAGATCGACATCCACGGTTGCGACATCGCGCGCGCCCACCCCCACGAGCGCACGCGCGCGCACGTTCTCGCTCGGGCCAACGAGGGCTTTCCCAAGATGTACGGGATCGTCCACCCCGCCGAGCAGTGGGGGTCCGACCGTCCCAATCGTCTCGCTCCGTTCCACGCGCGCCAGCAGGCGCTCGGCGCGTCGTTCATCGAGACCGGCGGCTGGGAGCGACCCAACTGGTATGAGTCCAACGCCTCGCTGCTCGAGGAGTACGGCGACAGGATCCCCTCGCGCCAGGCCGAATGGGACGCGCGCTGGTGGTCACCGATCATCAACGCCGAGCACCTGGCGATGCGCGATCGTGCGGCGGTCATCGACCTCACCGCGTTCGCGATCTTCGACGTCACCGGCCCGGGAGCCCTCGACGCCGTCCAGCGGATCGCGATGCGCCAGATGGATGTCGCGATCGGGCGTGTCGTCTACACCCCGATCCTCAGCCCTCGCGGTGGATTCAAGGCGGACCTGACGATCATGCGCCTCGACGACGACGTGTTCCGCGTGGTCACCGGCGCCGCGCACGGGATGGCGGACTTCAAGTGGTTCGCCGACCGCCTGCCGGACGACGGCTCGGTTCAGATCCACGACCGTACGAACGCGTATACGACCCTCGGTCTGTGGGGACCGCGCGCGCGGGACATCCTGAGCACGCTCACCTCCGACGACATCTCCCATGAGGGGCTGGCGTTCGGTCGCTGCCGCGAGATCGAGGTCGGCTCGCTGCCGGTGCTGATCTCGCGCATCTCCTACGTCGGCGATCTCGGCTGGGAGCTGTACGCGCCGTTTGAGCACGGCACCCACCTGTGGGACGCGCTGCTGGAGGCGGGAGCGCCGCACGGGATCGTCCCCGCGGGCATCGGCGTCTACAACACGACCGGCCGGCTTGAGAAGGGCTACCGCGCCTACGGAGCGGAGCTCGACGGCGACTACGACGTCGTCGAGGCCGGCATGGCGTGGGGCAAGGTCAAAGACCAGGACTTCGTCGGCAAGGAGGCGCACGTCTCCCAGCGAGAGTCCGAGCCGGTCGCGCACATGTGCACGCTGACCGTCGAAGACCACACCTCCCCGAGCGGCGTCAAGCGCTACATGCCGGCGAACGTCCCGATCCTTGCAGCCGACGGCCGGCCGTTGGTCGACGCCAAGGGGCGCACCTCGTATGTCACGAGCGCGGGCTCCGGCCCCTCGCTCGGCGCCTACCTGCTGATGGGCTACCTGCCGCCCGAGCAGGCAGTCGTCGGCACCGAGCTATCGGTGCGCTACCTCGGCGACCGCTACCCGGTGACGGTGCGCAGCGCCGACTCGACCTCGCTGTTCGACCCCGACAACGAGCGCATCCGCTCCTGAGTCGAAGGGGCACTCGCACAGGCTGGCCGTGGGGTTCGCGAGGTAGCGCACCGGTGGGACTCTGGACGGCGGGGGGGCGACGGTAGACAAGCGCGCAACCGGCGCCGACGGAGACTCCAGCGTGCGGGCGCCGCTTGACGGCCGGTGACCCGACGCGCTACCGCGCGAGCCTCCCGAAAGTCTGAGCGGCCCGAGGCGCTCAGTCGCCCAGCGCGGCAGCCAGCTCGTCGTGCAGCCGCCGCAGATGATGCTCGGCGGGCACGAGCACGTTGGCGTGCGCGTACACCCGGCTGGTCGCGCCCAGCTGGCAGCGCTCGCACGCCTCGAAGTCCTGCTGGTTGACGCGGTCGAAGAGCTCGACGGTGGGGGCGATGTCGGGGCCGTCGGCGAGGGCCTCGGGGGCGAACAGCCAGTCGCAGACGACCTCGGTGCGACCCGGGGCCAGGGGGGTGAAGCGGTGCAGCACGACGTGATCGTCGAACAGGTTGACGAACGAGTTGGGGAAGAGCGTGATCGCGTAGTAGGCGCGCTGCTGGAGCTCGCTCAGTTCCGGAAACGTCGGCAGACCGGCTCGGCCGTCGACGGTGAACCCCTCGGCCTCGTCGCTCAGCGCCGAGCCGTGGCCGACTCCGAGCGCCTGGGAGGCGATGCCACCGCGGAACTCGGGGATCGCCGCGACGAGCTCGGGGTGGATCGAGGCGCAGTGGTAGCACTCCATGAAGTTCTCGACGATCAGCTTCCAGTTGGCGGCCACGTCGTAGCGGATCTGGCGGCCGGTCACGAGACGGTCGAGCTCCCAGCGGGCGAGCGCGTGGTCGTCGCCGAGTCGCTCGCGCAGCTGTCCGGTGACCGACCCGTCGAACCCGCCCGGATCCCCCTCCAGCGTCACCCAGAGCGATCCGTGGGCCTCGACGACCGAGACCCGCTGGAGGCCGAGATGGGCCTGTCCGGGCCCGACCGAGTCGCGCATGTTCGGCGCCCCGAGCAGCGCGCCGTCCAGGCCGTAGGACCAGGAGTGATACGGGCAGCGCATCATGCGCTGGCACGATCCGCGCTCCTCGAGCAGGATCCGCGCGCCGCGGTGGCGGCAGACGTTGAGCATCGCGCGGACGGAGCCGTCGAGCTGGCGGACGACGATCACGCTCTCCCCGGCGACGTCGGCGGTCACGAAGTCGCCCGGCTCGGGCATCTCGGAGCCGCGGCCGACGAGCATCCAGCGCCTGGCGAAGAACGCTCGGAGCTCGCGGTCGAGCACCCCGGGATCGGTGTATCCCGAGCGATCGGGGCACGGCACCAGACGGGGATCTGAGGAGGAGAGCACGGTCATCTCACAGTCTTAGTGTGACAGCCGGTCAGCCCGCGGTCTCCGCTTGAGCGGTCCCCGTGGCGTGCCGGTAGAACTCCGCGCTGGAGGGCGGAAGCGGCGTCACCTCGCGGATCAGATCCGCCGCCTTCTCGGCGAGCATCGCCACCGGGGCGTAGATGTTCCCGTTGGTCACGTAGGGCATCGCCGCGGCGTCGACCACGCGCAGCCCGTCGAGGCCGTGGACGCGCATCGTCGCCGGGTCGAGCACCGCATCCGGGCCCGTGCCCATCTTGCAGGTACAGGACGGGTGCAGCGCGGTCTCGCCGTCGCGGGCGACCCACCCGAGCACCTCCTCGTCGCTCTGGACCGAGGGGCCGGGTGAGAGCTCGCCGTCGTTGTAGGGGTCGAACGCCTGCTGGTTGAGGATCTTGCGCGCGCACTTGACCGCCTCGATCCACTCGCGGCGGTCCTGGTCGGTCGAGAGGTAGTTGAACCGCAGCGCCGGGTGCCGGCGCGGATCGGTGGAGGTGATCTTCACCGAGCCTCGCGCGTCAGAGTACATCGGCCCGACGTGCACCTGGTAGCCGTGGCCCTTCGGCGCGCGAACCGTCGTACCGAACCGCGATCGGCAGGAAGTGGAACATCAGGTTCGGGTAGGCGACCTCGGCGTTGGAACGGATGAAGCCGCCGGACTCGAAGTGATTGGTGGCACCGGGCCCCTCGCGGAAGAGCAGCCACTGCAGGCCCACCAGCGGCCGGTTGCGCAGCTTCATCGCGGGCGCGACCGACACCGGCAGCTTGGACCCGTACTGGATGTAGACCTCGAGGTGGTCCTGCAGGTTCTCGCCGACGCCGGGCAGGTCGTGCACCGGCTTGACGCCGACGCTCTCCAGCTCGTGCGCGTTGCCGACGCCGGAGAGCTGGAGCAGCTGCGGGGAGTTGATCGAGCCGCCGCAGAGGATGACCTCGCCCGCGCGGATCGTCTCGCGCTGCGGGCGAGCGCCCCCGGGTCCGGTGGTGACGACCTCGACCCCGACCGCGCGCGTTCCCTCGAACACCACCCGCTCGACGAACGCGCGGGTGCGGACCTCGAGATTGGGGCGACTCATCGCCGGGTGCAGCCAGGCGCGCGCCGCGCTCAGCCGGTGGCCGCGGAAGATCGCGCGGTCGAAGGCCGCGAACCCCTCCTGCCGGTAGCCGTTCACATCGTCGGTGAGCGGATATCCGGCCTGCTGGACGGCCTTGAAGAACGCGCCGCACAGCGGGTTGGTCACCGGCCCGCGCTCCAGCTTCTGCGGTCCGTCGGCACCCCGCCACTCGTCGGCGCCGGCCAGGCAGGTCTCGAGCTTCTTGAAGTAGGGCAGGCAGTGGGCGTAGTCCCAGCTGTCCATCCCGGGATCGGCACCCCAGCGCTCGTAGTCGAGCGGGTTGCCGCGCTGGAAGATCATCCCGTTGATCGAGCTCGAGCCGCCGAGCACCTTTCCGCGCGCGTGATATATCCGGCGGCCGTTCATCTGTGGCTCGGGCTCGGACTCGTACTTCCAGTCATAGAAGCGATTGCCGATCGGGAACGAGAGCGCCGCGGGCATGTGGATGTACAGATCCCACAGCGAGTCGTTGCGCCCGGCTTCGAGCACCAGCACGCGCGTCGAGCTGTCTTCGCTCAGCCGCGCGCCGAGAATCGATCCAGCGGCGCCGCCACCGACGACCACGACGTCATAGCTCATCCCAGGTCCTCCCTCGGGTTCGCGCTCTGACCGGCCGATGGACCGGCCGGGCCTCCCTGGCATCCATCTAATATATCTTTCCGCGGGCGCAAGATCAACCGCTCCGCGAGGGTGGCACATCCCTCCGATGAGCGACCGCAGGCGGGCTGAAATCCACTGCCCCGACAGCAGATATATTACCCGCTGACCGAGCGCGCTCGATGGCATCCTCCCGCCCCTCACCGATGAAGGAACGTGACCCCGGCCCGGCGCTGCTCGCGGATCGGGCCTACGAGGGACTGCGCGACCAGATCGTCACGCTGAAGATCAAGCCGGGACAGCCGATCGACGAGGATCGCGTCGGCGACGAGCTCGGCATGGGGCGCACCCCGGTACGTGAGGCGATCAAGCGGCTCGCGCTCGAACGGCTTGTGACCGTGTTCCCACGCCGTGGAACGTTCGCCAGCGACATCAACATCACCGACCTCGCGCAGATCAGCGACGTGCGTGCGATCGTCGAGCCGCACGCGGCTCGACGCGCGGCCGAGCGACTCACCCCAGCGCGGCGCGACGAGCTCGAGACGCTGAGCGCGGAGCTCGACCACGAGTCGCCGTCCTGGAGCGACGACGCGCTGATGGATCTCGACGCGCGCGTGCACCGCTTCATCTACCGCTGCGCCGACAACCCGTACCTCGCGGAGACCTGCAGCCGTTACTTCAACCTGTCGCTGCGCATCTGGTACCTCGCGGTCGATCGCATGCCCGGTCTGTCCGCGCACATCAGCGAGCATCGCGATCTGCTCACGGCGATTGCCGACGGCGACGGCGACCGGGCAGCCCGGCTGCTCTGCGAGCACGTTCAGGCGTTCGAGCGCGCGATCCGCGCCGTTCTCTGAGCGGGCGTCTCCGGGCCGTCACGCTGCTCGCCGGGCGCGGTCGCACCATCGATTGACACCGTTCGACAACTGATATATAACGCCCGCGGATGGCCACCCTCGAATCACCCAAAGGCCCCTCCTCGGCCGACTCCGACGAGCTTGCCGGCTTCGGCTACCGGCAGGAGCTCGACCGCTCGCTGAGCTCCTTCTCCTCGTTTGCCGCGGGATTCAGCTACATCTCGATCCTCACCGGCGTCTTCGAGCTGTTCGGCTTCGGATTCAACAACGGCGGACCGGCGGTGTGGTGGTCGTGGTTCGTGGTGTTCGCCGGCCAGATGGCCGTCGCCCTCTGCTTTGCCGAGATGGCGGGCCAGTTCCCGCTCGCCGGCTCGGTCTACCAGTGGTCCAAGCGGATCGGCTCCGACGCGGTGTCGTGGATGACCGGTTGGATCCTGATCATCGGCTCGATCGTCACCGTGGCCGCGGTCGCCGTCGCCTGGCAGGTCGTGCTGCCGCAGGTCTCCACGAAGCTGCAGTTCATCGGCAGCGCCGCGAACGCCGGGACCTACTCGACGCCCGACGGCGCCAAGAATGCGCTCATCCTGGGCGCGATCCTCGTGATCTTCGCGACGATCATCAACCTGCTCGGGGTGCGGGTGATGGCGATGCTCAACAACATCGGCGTGATCGCTGAGCTGATCGGCTCCACGATCCTCGTCATCCTGCTCATCTTCCACTTCCACCGCGGTGTCAGCGTCGTCGGGCACACCCTGGGCACGGGCGTCGGTCACCAATGGGGCTACTTCGGCGCCTTCCTCGTCGCCGGGATCATGAGCGCATACGTGATGTACGGGTTCGACACCGCCGGCACGCTTGCCGAGGAGACGAACGACCCGAGGCGCAGGGCGCCGATGGCGATCGTCCGCGCGCTGGCGGCGGCCGCATTCATCGGCGCGCTCCTGATCCTGTTCGCCCTGATGTCGGTCAAGAACATCCACGACAAGAACATCGGGCTGCTCGGGCTGCCCTACATCGTCAAGCAGGCGCTCGGCAATACGCTCGGCAACGTCTTCCTGGTCGACTCGGCGCTCGCGATCACGGTCTGCACGCTCGCCGTGGTCACGGCGTGCATCCGGATGTTGTTCTCGATGGCGCGGGACGGGCGACTGCCGTTCGGCGACTCGATCGCGCGGGTGTCCGGGAAGCGGCGGGTGCCGATCGTGCCGGCGATCCTGGTCGGCGGCCTGTCACTCCTGCTTCTGCTCGTCAACCTCGCCAACCAGTCCGCGTTCCTCACGCTCACCTCGGTGGCGATCATCATGTTCTACCTGCCCTATTTGGCGGTCACCGGCTCGATGCTCTACCGCCGCCTGCGCGGTGAGTGGCCGCGGCCCGAACACGGTCCGTACTTCAACCTCGGCCGCTGGGGCCTGCCGGTGAACATCTTCGCCGTCGTCTACGGCACGCTGACCGCCTTCCAGATCGCCTGGCCGCGCGCCGCGGTGTATGGCACGAAGTGGTACTTCCGCTTCGGCGCCTACGAGTTCATCGGCGGAATGGCGCTCATCGGGCTCGCGTATTACCTGCTCATCCAGCGTCACAAGGGCGGTGCGATTCTCGACTCGCACCGCGCGGCGGTCGAGGAGCAGATCGGGCCGGCGCACATGGGCGACGTCGCGCCCTGACGGCGCGCGACCCGCAGTGGAGACGGCCGCCTGCTCGCCTGTGACCCACGCGCGGACGTTGGGGGCACGAGCTCAGCCGACGAGCCGCGCGTGGAGCGAGTCGAGCATCGCCTCGGGGTCGTCGCAGAGCCCGGTGTGGACCGCCGACGGCTGCACGATCGTGCTCGACGGGGCCGCCAGCCAGCCGAACCGCTCCGACGGTTCCAGCGCAGCGACGGACCCGAGTCGGGCGCGCCCTCGGCGACCCGCACGAGCGCCGCGAGGTGGTCGGCGAGCCCGTCGAGTTCGAACCCGGTCACGCCGAGCGCGGCCAGCCGTTCGGGATCGACGGTCACGCGCGCGCCCAGGAAGCCGCGCTGGCGACAGAACAGCACGACGCCGACGTTGACCCGCTCGCCGCGCTCGACGCTCGGGACCACGCGCAGGATGAGGTAGCTGAACGGGCTACGCGAGCTCGCGCCGGGCATGCTCCCCTCCTGCTCGAAGCCGCCCCACGCCGCGCGGGCGGACAGGTACTCCTCGTACGCGGGCGGCGGGTCCCCGCCGTCGAACCACTCCTCCGGGACGAGCGCCAGCGACTGCGCGATCGCCTCGTCGAGCGCGAGCCGCGCCCGCAGCCGCTCGCCCGCCTCGATGATCGACGAGGCGCGTCGCAGCAGCACGTGGTCGGCGACGAGCGGGAACGGCCGCTGCGCGAGCTCGGCCCGCAGCCCGCCGTGCTGGAGGTAGAGCGCCGCGCCATGGTCGATCAGCCACAGCCGCTCGTGCCACAGCAGCAGGTTGGGGTTGCGCGCGGTGCGGTCGACGTTCGTGGTGAGCGCGTCGAGCCACACGATCTCGGCGGCGAGCTCGGGATCGGGCTGCCAGGCGCCGGCGGCGGTGTAGGGCAGCGAGCCGGGCAGGAAGTCGACGCCGAGGTTCTCGCCGGCGCTCGCGGCGAGCAGCTCCTGGATCTCGGGGTCGGGCTCGGCGGCGCCGAGGCGCGGGTCGATCTCGATCCGCACCAGCCGCGGGACGAGCAGCCCGGCCCGCCGGATCAGCTCGCCGACGAGCACCTCGGCGACGAGCGCCCGCAGACCCTGCCCGGCGCCGCGGAACTTGGCGACGTAGAGACCGTCGTCGTCGCCCTCCACCAGGCCCGGCAGCGACCCGCCCTCGCGCAACGGCGTGACGTAGCGGGTGGCGAGCACCGGGTCAAGAGCGGGCACCGTGCGGGTTTCTAGCATCCGGGACATGCTCGTCTCGGTCCTCGATCAGTCGCCGATCTCCGAGGGCTCGACGGGCGCGCAGGCGCTGCGCAACACGATCGAGCTGGCGACGCTCGCCGATCGGCTCGGCTTCCACCGCTACTGGGTCGCCGAGCACCACGGCGGGCCGATGCTCGCCGGCCCCTCGCCGGAGGCGCTGATCGGCCCGATCGCGTCGGCGACCGCTGGGATCCGGGTCGGCTCGGGCGGGGTGATGCTGCCCCACTACAGCCCGCTCAAGGTCGCGGAGTCGTTCTCGCTGCTGGCCGGCCTGTTCCCCGGGCGAATCGACCTCGCGCTCGGCCGCGCGCCCGGCACCGACCAGCTGACGATGTTCGCGCTGCAGCGTGACCGCCGGCAGGCCGCGCCCGACGACTTCCCCCAGCAGCTCGCCGAGCTGCTGGCCTACCTCGAGGACGACCTGCCCGAGGATCATCCGTTCCGTCACCTCGCCCGGACGCTGCCCGGCCGTCCCGAGCTGCCCGTGCCGTGGCTGCTCGGCTCCTCGGCCCAGAGCGGCGAGTGGGCGGCCGAGCTCGGGCTGCGCTACGCGTTCGCGGACTTCATCAACAGCCAGGGCGCGACGATCGCCCACGAATATCAGTCGGGGTTCCGGCCGGTCCGGGATCTGCAGGCGCCCTACACGGCGATCGGGATCTGGGTGCTGTGCGCGCCCGGCGACGAGGAGGCCGAGTTCCTGGCCACCTCGAGCCGGATGGCGTTCACCATGCTGCGCCGCGGGCAGCTGATCGCGGTGCCCTCCCCGGAGACGGCGGGCGCGTGGCTTGCGCGTGAGGCGCGGACCACTCCTCCGTCGGGGCGCGGCGGGCGGCGCACGATCGTCGGCTCGCCGGAGAAGGTGCGCGCCGGGATCGAGGAGGCAGCGGCCGAGTACCGCGCCGACGAGGTGATCGTGGTCACGATCACCCACGACCACGCGGCCCGGCTGCGTTCCTACGAGCTGATCGCCGACGCACTCGGGCTCGCGCCGCGCGCCGCCGCCGTCGCGGGCGTCGCCTGAGCGCGGCCGCCGTCCGCGGCCAGACTTCTGTCGCCAGCAGACGTATGCGATCGCGGCTACGATGCCCGCCCTATGACCCGCTGGGTCTACGACTTCGCCGACGGGTCCAAGGACATGCGCGACCTGCTCGGCGGCAAGGGCGCGAACGTCGCTGAGATGACCCGGGTGCTCGGAGCCGATCGGGTCCCGTCGGGGTTCACGATCACGACGGAGGCGTGCGTGGAGTACATGCGGGCCGATCAGACCGAGCCCGAGGGCATGTCCGAGCAGGTGGCCAAGGCGCTTGAGCGGTTGGAGGAGCGCACCGGCAAGTCGCTGGGCGACCGCGCCGACCCGCTGCTGGTATCGGTGCGCTCGGGCGCGCGCGAGTCGATGCCGGGGATGCTCGACACGGTGCTGAACCTGGGCCTGAACGACGAGTCGGTCGCGGGGCTGGCGGAGTCGACCGACAACGAGCGCTTCGCCTGGGACTCCTACCGGCGGTTCGTGCAGATGTTCGGCAACGTGTCGCGCGGGATCCCGGGCGAGCGCTTCGAGGACGCGATCGCGGAGGCGAAGTCGGCGCGCGGCGTGCAGGAGGACACCGAGCTCGACGTCGACGCGCTCAGGGAGCTGACCGACACGTTCCGCGGGATCTACCGCGACGAGACCGGCGATGAGTTCCCCCAGGATCCGCAGGAGCAGCTGCGCCTCGCGATCCGCGCGGTGTTCGACTCGTGGGTGGGGGCGCGCGCGGTCGCCTATCGCCGCCAGAACCACATCCCCGACGACTGGGGCACCGCGGTCAACGTCCAGCAGATGGTGTTCGGCAACAAGGGCGACACGAGCGGCTCGGGCGTCGCCTTCAGCCGCGACGAGGTGACCGGCGAGCCTGAGCCGAGCGGCGACTTTCTGCCCAACGCCCAGGGCGAGGATGTCGTCTCGGGGGTCCGCACCCCCAGGGACATCCGGGAGATGCAGGAGTGGCTGCCCGACGTGCACGCGCAGCTGATGGAGATCCTGGGCACGCTCGAGTCCCACTACCAGGACATGCAGGACACCGAGTTCACCGTCGAGGAGGGCCGTCTGTACATGCTGCAGACGCGCAACGCCAAGCGCCCGGCGCAGGCGGCGGTGCGCTTCGCCGTCGACGCGGTCTCAGAGAGCCTGCTCACGCGCGAACAGGCGCTGATGACGATCGACCCCGGCTCGCTGGACGCGCTGCTGCACCCGACGTTCGACCCCCAGGCGGAGTTCACGGTGCTCGCCAGCGGCGTCAACGCCTCACCGGGGGCGGCCAAGGGGACGATCGTGTTCAGCGCCGAGGACGCCGTGGCCGCCGCCGGCGACGGGCGCGACGTGATCCTGGTGCGTCCGTTCACCGACGCCGAGGACGTCGCCGGGTTCCACGCCGCCAAGGGGATCCTCACCTCCGAGGGCGGCAAGGCCTCACACGCCGCGCTGGTCGCGCGTGGGATGGGCCGCCCGGCGGTCGTCGGCGCCCAGGCGCTGCAGATCGACCTCAAGGCGCGGACGGTGACCGTCGACGGCACCCAGCTGTCCGAGGGCGACCGGATCGCGATCGACGGCACCACCGGCCGCGTCACCGTCGATGACGTTCCGCTGGTCGACGCGCGCGTCGACGACAACTTCCAGACGGTGCTCGGCTGGGCCGACGAGATCCGCCGGATGAGCGTCCGCGCGAACGCCGACACGCCCGAGGACGCCACCCGCGCGCGTGAGCTCGGCGCGCTCGGCATCGGGCTGTGCCGCACCGAGCACATGTTCATGGCCGCCGACCGCCAGCCGAAGATGCGCGCGATGATCATGGCCGGCACCTCCGACGCGCGCCGGCAGGCGCTCGCCGACCTGCTGCCGCTCCAGCAGCAGGACTTCGAGGGGATCTTCGAGGCGATGGCCGGGCTGCCGATCACCGTCCGGCTGCTCGACCCGCCGCTGCACGAGTTCCTGCCCAACGGAGAGGAGCTCGCCGCGCAGGTCGAGCGCGCGCGGATCGAGGAGTCCGACGACCTCGGCGACCTGGAGCGGATGCTCGACCGCGTCCACGAGATCGCCGAGGAGAATCCGATGCTCGGCACGCGGGGCTGCCGGCTGGGGATCATGTACCCCGAGATCTACGAGATGCAGGTCCACGCGCTGATGCGCGCCGCCCGGGCCACCGCGGCCACCGGCGAGGCACCCCATCTGGAGATCATGATCCCGCTCGTCGACTACGAGCAGGAGATCGAGATCATGCGCGAACTGGTCGTGCGCATCGGCGACGAGGAGGGGCTGAACGTCGGCTCCGACTACACCGTCGGCACGATGATCGAGCTGCCGCGCGCCTGCTTCGTCGCCGACCGCATCGCCCGGTTCGCCGACTTCTTCAGCTTCGGCACCAACGACCTCACCCAGACCGCGCTCGGCTTCTCCCGCGACGACGTCGAGTCCAAGTTCGTCCCCGCCTACCTCGAGCGCAAGATCATCGACCGCTCGCCGTTCGAGACGATCGACAAGCCCGGCGTCGGCTGGCTGGTCCGCCTCGGCGCCTGGGTCGGCCGCGAGGCCCACCCGGGACTGAAGCTCGGCATCTGCGGCGAACACGGCGGCGACCCCGAGTCGATCGAGTTCTTCCACCGCGCGGGGCTGGACTACATCTCCTGCTCCCCCTACCGGGTGCCGATCGCCCGGATCGCGGCCGCCCAGGCGAACATCGAGTACCCGATCGGGCGTTGGGACTGAATCCGTCCTTCCCGACAGCGCTCCTCGGAATGACCGAGCCGACCGCCACGTCGACTTGGAGCGCCTTTTGGTCGACATACGACCCGAACACGCTCCAAGTCGCGGGCCGGGGGGGCCGGCAGTCCCGGTACCCCCCGCGGCGGCGGGCGTTCAGTGGGCGAGGACGGGCTCGCCGCCCATCGACTCCGCGGTGACCTTCACGCCACGCTCGTAGAGCACCGCGCTCAGGCCGGCGCCGACGACGAAGATCAGCGCCGAGACCCAGAAGGCGACCGAGTAGCCGTGGATCGCGGCCCGCTCGGCCAGCAGGTGCTGGGCGGCGGGGTTGTGGGCGATGGACGCGCCCGCGGAGGCGATGTGGGTGGCCGCGAAGCCGGCCGCGGCGCTCGCCGCGATCGTCGACAGCAGCGCCGTGCCGAGCGCGCCGCCGACCTGCTGGCAGGCGTTCACGAGCGCCGAGGCGACGCCCGCGTCCGAGGGCTCGACACCGATCGTCGAGCTGTTCATCGCGGTCGCGAAGATGAAGCCGAGGCCCATGCCCATCACCAGCTCGCCGGGCAGGATCGGCCACACGAAGGTCGTGTGGACGCCGATCCGGGTGAACAGCGCCATGCCGATCGCCGCCAGGATCATGCCGGTGGTGACGAGTAGCTTGGGGCCGACCCTGGCGAGCAGCACGGTCGAGACGGTGACCGCGGTGACCATGATGATCGCGGTCATCGGCAGGAACGCGAGGCCGCTCTTGATCGGCGAGTAGCCGCGGTCGTCCTGCAGGTAGTAGGTGAGGAACAGGAACACGCCGAACATCGCGGCGGCGGGAAGCAGCATCCCCAAGAACGACGCGGCCCGGTTGCGGTTGGCCACGACGCGCATCGGCATCAGCGGGTGGGCGATGCGGGTCTCGAGCACGGCGAAGCCGATCAGCAGCACGACGCCGGCCGCGAGCGAGATCAGCGTCACAGCGGCGGTCCAGCCGTCGATCTGGGCACGGTTGAAGCCGAACACGACCGCGAACAGGCCGAGCGAGACGGCGATCGTCCCCGCGAGGTCGAGCTTGGGCTTGTCGGGGTTGGGGACGTTGTGCAGCAGCGCGACCGCGCCGAACAGCGCGAACACCGCGATCACGTCGTTGACGTACATCGAGAAGCGCCAGTTGAGGGTCTGGGTGAGCACGCCGCCGAGCAGCAGGCCGATCGAGGCGCCGCTGCCGGCGATCGCCCCGAACACGCCGAACGCCTTGTTTCGCTCGTCGGTCCGGGTGAACGTCGTGGTGAGCAGCGACAGCGCCGCCGGGGCGAGGATCGCGCCGAACGCGCCCTGGAAGGCGCGGGCGGCGGCGAGCATGATGAACGACTGGGCCGCGCCGCCGACCGCGGAGGCGAGCGCGAACCCGACCATGCCGCCGATGAACGTCCACTTGCGGCCGAACAGGTCGGAGAGCTTGCCGCCGAGCAGCAGCAGCGAGCCGAACGCGAGCGAGTACGCGGTGACGATCCACTGGCGGTTGTCGTTGGAGAAGTGCAGCGCCCGCTGGGCGGACGGCAGGGCGATGTTGACGATCGTCGCGTCGAGCACGACCATCAGCTGCGCCAGGCCGAGAATCGCGAGGATCGCCCAGCGGCGCTCGTGGTGGGGGTTGATGTCTGGCATGAATGGTCCTCGGTCGGTCAAGAAATGGATGGCGGATATCCGAGTGGATGCCGGGTATCCGCTTTCTGTATCGGCAACCTAGCACGAAAGTGGATGCTGTCAATCCACTTTTTGCTACCGTGATGGTCCTCACCATGACCACCGGCACCGCTCCATCCCCCGACAAGCCGCTGCGCAAGGACGCCGAGCGCAACCGCCGGCGCATCCTCGACGCCGCCCGTGAGCTGTTCGCGCAGCGCGGGCTCGGCGTGACGCTCAACGACATCGCCCACCACGCCGAGGTCGGGGTCGGCACCGTCTATCGCCGCTTCCCCGACAAGTCGGTGCTGATCGAGAGCCTGTTCGAGGAGAGCTTTGAGGAGATCACCCACCGGATGCGGGCGGCCGTCGCCGATCCCGATCCGTGGCATGGGCTGATCACGTTCCTCGACGGTCAGTTCGAGGCCCATGCCCGCGACCTGGGGCTCAAGGAGCTCGTCACCGCCACGCCGGAGGGCATCGCCCGGGTCGGGCGCCTGCGCGACGAGCTGCTGCCGCTGTCCGCGCAGCTCGTGCGCGGCGCGCAGGAGAGCGGCGCGATGCGCGAGGACGTCGGGCCGACCGACCTGGCGATGCTCCAGATCATGATCGGCTCCGTGCTCGACGCCACGCGCGACGTCGACCCCGAGATGTGGCGCCGCTACCTGGCGATCATCCTGCGCGGGCTCTCGGCGCGGCCCGAGGAGCTCGCGCCGCTCCCGGTTCAGGCGCTCGCGCCCGACCAGCTCCCACGGGTGATGACCAACCACAAGTGCGCCGCCGCCGGGCGGGCCGCCGGACCGCCGGCGCCCCGGGACTGAAGGGCGGCGCGGGCCGACGGTCGCCCCCGGCCGACGGGCGCCCCCGCGCCGTGTCAGGTCCGCGTCAGTCCATCCGCGCCGGACCGCATCATCGTTGCATCAGAGCTGTTGCAGAGAGAGACTCGCGGGACCGCGCACGCGTGGGGCCCGCTGGCGCATGAATGCCGACACGAGGTCCTTGCGAATGACGCCCCCGATCACACGCCACCGTCCGCGCCACGCGATCGCGCTGGCGCTCGCCACCGCGCTGCTGCCGGCGCTCGTCCTGCTCGCGCCCGCCGCCGCCCGCGCGGCGACGGTCTCGGTGTTCCCGAGCCCCGGCGACCGGGTGGCGACCCCGACCACCCAGATCACGATTCGCGGCGTGCCGACGAGCGGGTTCGGGACGATCACGGTGACGGGCTCGAAGACCGGTCCCCACACCGGCAGGGTCGAGGCCGATTCCGACGGTGCCGGGGGCAGCTTCATCCCGGCCAAGCCGTTCAAGGTCGGCGAGACCGTGACGGTCACGACGGGCCTGGACGTCGCCGGCGCCGGCGGCGGGACCTGGCACTTCGAGGTCGTCACGCCCGGCGCGGTGACGATGCGCAAGCTGCGGCCCGAGGCGGGCGCCAGCGGCGCCACCTGGAACTACAGCACCGATCCGTCGATCCACCCGCCGGTGATCAAGGTGACGCGCAACGAGAAGGGGACCGCGCCCGGCTACCTGTTCTTCGGTCCGCAGCTCGGCCCCGACCAGAACGGCGCCGAGATCACCAGCTCGGCCGGCAAGCTCATCTACTTCGAGCCGGTGCCGCATGGCCAGTTCGCGATGGACGTGCAGTCCCAGCGCTACGACGGACAGCCCGCGCTCACCTGGTGGCAGGGCACGGTGACGACGTCGGGCACGGGGGTGGGCCAGGACGAGATCGAGTCGAGCTCCTACAAGCACCTGGCGACGGTGAAGGCCGGTAACGGGCTCAGCGCCGACCTGCACGAGTTTCTCATCTCCGGCGACGACGCGTGGGTGACCGCCTACCAGCCCGTCGTGTGGGACGCGTCGCGCGTCAAGCACGGGCTCAAGAAGGAGATCGTGCTCAACTGCGTCGCCCAGGAGATCGACCTCAAGACCGGGCTCGTGCTCTACCAGTGGAACAGCCTCGACCACGTCCCGCTCGGCGCCAGCTACTCGCGGGTCGCCAAGGCGGGCGTGCCGTGGGACTACTTCCACATCAACGCGATCCAGCCGCTGTCCGACGGCAGCGTGCTCATCTCCGCGCGCAACACGAGCGCGGTCTACGACGTCGACGGGTCGACCGGCGCGCCGCACTGGATCGTCGGCGGCAAGTTCTCGACGTTCAAGCTGCAGCACAAGGCGCGCTTCTGGTACCAGCATGACGCCCGCCTGCAGCCCGACGGCCGGCTCACCGTCTTCGATGACGCCGGGGCCCCGTTCCGGGAGTCCGAGTCGCGCGGGCTGACGCTCACCCTCAACCCGGCCAGGCACACCGCCTGGGTCGACACCGAGCAGACCTACGATTCGCTCAAGGCCCCCGCGGAGGGGTCGCTGCAGCGGCTGTCCGACGGCAACACGCTGCTGGGCTGGGGGCAGGCGCCCGACCTGGCGACCGAGTTCAGCGCCAAGGGCGCGGTCGTCTACAACGCGAGGTTCGCGGGCGCGAACGCGTCCTACCGCGTCTTCCGGCAGGCGTGGGTCGGCACGCCGGCGTCCCGGCCGGCCGTCGCGGGCCGCGTCGTCAATGGGCAGGTGACCGTGTCGGCGAGCTGGAACGGAGCTGACACGGTCCACCGCTGGCGGATCCTCGGCGGCGACTCAGCCACGAAGCTGCGCTGGATCGCGCTCGACCGCGACACGGCGTTCCAGACGAACATGCAGACCCACAGGCGCCCGCGCTACGTCGAGGTCCAGGCGGTCGACGCGTCCGGCAGGACGCTCGCGAGCTCACGCGTGGCGAGGGTCACCGCCGGCGGCGCGTCCGGCTGAGCACGCGCCGTCGCGGCGGGCCAGACGGCCGCGGTCAGGCCAGGCGGACGACGTCGCTGTGCCCGACGACGTCGCCGCGTGACCCGACCGCCTCCAGCTTGACCCAGGTCGGCACGTGATCGAGCGCGATCACGGTCTCGAACCCGCCGACGTCGGCGATCGCGAGCTCCGACAGCGTGCCGCTGCTGCCTCCGCCGAGCACTCGCCAGCGCCGGTGGACGGTCGCGCCGTTCCAGCTCACGTACAGGACCGCACGCCTCCCGGTCCGGCGCACGACGAAGTTGGGGGGCGCGTCGGGGACGCCGCGCCATGGCTGCTGGAAGGCCCGGTAGGAGACGCCGTCGGCGAGGTGGGCGTCGAGCACGACCGCGCCGTCGCGGTCCCACTCGGTGAACCAGCTCGGCTTGCCCCAGCCGACGAACACTCCGCCGTCGTCGAGCGCCTGCATCGAGCCGAGCGCCGGGGCGAGCACCGGCGGGACGTGGTGGTACTCGCGTACGAAGCGGACCGTCCGGCGCTCCTCGTCGACCCGGACGACGAGCGCCCGGGACTGGGAGGCCTCGCGGGGCGGCCCGGCCTCGTTGTCGAAGATCGTGTAGATGCCGTGGTGGTGGGCGGTGACGTGGTGCTGCCAGGCGAACTTCGCGCGTGGCTCGAGCTCGAAGTCCGAGCCCTCGCCCCCCAGGCGCCAGATCGTCTCGCCGGTCGAGCGGGCGACCTTGTAGACCTGCCACAGGTTGCGGCTGG
>CAVPBY010000093.1:0-33896 GCA_963702225.1 uncultured Solirubrobacteraceae bacterium
AGATGATCAGGTTGCTGTCGCCGGGTCGACGGTGATCGAGTTCATGTGGAAGTAGTCCCAGGGCGTGCGCCGGCGGTGGGCAGGCCGTGGTGAGACCCCGAGAACGCAACCTCCGGGTCGCTGCGCCACTCCAGCAGCAGCCGCCCAGAGGCGATGTCGACCTCCTGGCAGCAGCAGTACCAGTACGGGCCGCGCCGCAGACCACCGCGCCCGCGGGGATCTCCCCGCCCGCGACCCCGAAGGTGGTGAACAGAGCCGTGTCCTGGGGCGTGATCAGGAACTCGTGCAGGTCGCCCTTCAACCCGCCGGCGGCGTGGACCTCGGCGACCTTGCGGTAGCGCTCGTCGTAGATCTCGTAGTGGCCGGCGCCGTGGTTGGCGACCAGCCGGCAGCCAGAAGGTGATCACCCGCCGGCCGCGGTAGCGCTGGACCCGCACGTTCATCACCCGGCGTGCGGGTCGCCGTGGTCGGAGACCGGGAGAAACCAGCGCAGCCGCCCGGCGCGGTCCATGATCATCGGGCCCTGCTGGCCGCGGCCGTGCGCCTCGGTGATCACGAACCGCTCATCGCCGGGGTCGCCCGGCCGCCGCGTGACCTGCACCACCGGGGGCGCAGATGCGGCTCGGAGTGGAAGGACGCGGGGGCGATCTCCTTCGTCACCTCGGTGACCGTCCGGGATCCGAAGATGCCGCTGCAGCCGCTGAGAGCGAGCGAGGCACTCGTGCCGCCCGCGAGAGCCAGGAAGCCGCGCCGGCTAGCGGCCACCCCCCCCGGCGCGGGCGGGCAGCGAGGTCTGTGTCGGGCGCGGGTCTGTCATGCGGGAGGAACGCGCTCGGACAGGCCCCACTGCTCCGAGTGCCGGCGGACGCCGGTCAGGGTAGTACGCCGATGCGGCCGCCGGCCGGCCCGCCTCAGGCGCCGAGCTCGACCTCGAGCGCGGCAAGCACCTGCGTGTAGATCCGGTGCAGCCCCCTCGGGGCGAAGATGCGCTCGAAGAACCCACCGATCCCGCCCGCGCCCTGCCACGAGGACTCGATCGTGACCACGCTGCCCGCGGCGCCGGGCTCGACCGACCAGGTGGAGACGAACGTCGAGCCCTGGTCCTGCTCCTCCAGGCGGCCCGCCCGCTCGGCGACGTGCAGCCGGTAGTCGCGCTCGCGACCGCCCGCGGTGAAGTGGTAGGCGTAGACGGTCCCTCGCCCCGACCGCCCTGCTCGACGCGGTAGGCACTCCAGTTGTCGGTGAGGATCCGCGGCCGGCTCTCGCGGTAGTCGCGCAGGAACTCGAGCACCCGGTCGGGGGCGGCGGCAGCGGGAGGCTCGCCTTGGCGACGACACGGGCCATGGCCCATCCTGTCAGGCGCCGGGACGGTCGCCTCGGCCGCCGAGCGCGGTAGGTTTGCCGGTGCTCGCCGCCTACGCCTCCGCGATCTCCCGCGAGGACCCGCTGAGCGGCCTCGTCGTCGGCGAGCGCCCCGAGCCCGAGGCGCGCGGGGCTGGACGACCGTCACGGTCAGGGCCGCCGCGCTCAACCACCACGACCTGTGGTCGCTGCGCGGCGTCGGCCTGTCGGAGAAGGCGCTGCCGATGATCCTCGGCTGCGACGCCGCCGGCATCGACGAGGACGGCAACGAGGTCGTCGTCCACGCGGTCATCTCCAGCGACGACTGGCGCGGCGACGAGACGCTGGACCCCCGCCGCTCGCTGCTCTCCGAGCGCTATCCAGGGGACGTTCGCCGAGCGGGTCGCGGTGCCCGTGCGCAACCTCATCCCCAAGCCGCCGGAGCTGTCCTTCGAGCACGCCGCCTGCCTGCCGACGGCCTGGCTGACCGCCTACCGGATGCTGTTCACGCGCGGTGGCGTCGTCCCGGGGATGACCGTGCTCGTCCAGGGCGCGGGCGGCGGCGTGGCGACCGCGCTGACCGTGCTGGGCGCCGCCGCCGGGGTGCGGATGTGGGTGACCAGCCGCTCGGAGGACAAGCGCGCGCAGGCGCTCTCGCTCGGCGCCGACCAGGCGTTCGAGACCGGCGCGCGGCTGCCCGAGCGGGTCGACGCGGTGATGGAGACCGTCGGCGAGGCGACCTGGGGCCACTCGGTCCGCTCGCTGAAGCCCGGCGGCACGCTCGTCATCTCCGGGGCGACCTCGGGCGACGCGCCCGCCGGCCGAGCTGACGCGGGTGTTCTTCCTGCAGCTGTCCGTGATCGGCTCGACGATGGGGACCCGCGAGGAGCTGGAGCGGCTCGTGCGGTTCTGCGTGGAGCACGAGATCCGCCCCCAGGTCCACGCCACGCATGCGCTCGCCGACGCCCGCGACGGGGTTCGCGCAGCTGCTCGCGGGCGACGTCGTCGGCAAGGTCGTCGTCACCGTCTGAGCGGGGCGGCGGCGTCGTCCCGCGGGACTCAGAACGCGATCAGCAGCCGGCCGCGCAGGCCGCCCGCGTCCATCCGCTGCTGGGCCTCGGCGACGCGCTCGGGCGGGAACGTCTCCAGCGGGCGCAGCGTGATCCGCCCGTCGCTCGCCATCGCCGCGAGCGTGCGCAGCCAGTCGGTGCGCTCCAGCACCTAGAACACGAACACCTGGTGCACGGTGATCCCGCGCTCGGCCGGACCGTCCCAGCCGCGCACGACGGCCAACCCGCCGCCATCGCGGATCGCGCCGAGCGCGCGCTCGTTCAGCAAGGCCGTGTCGAAGACGGCGGCGACCCCGTCGGGCTCGACCGCTCGCACCGCCGCGCCGAAGTCCTCGGAGCGCTCGACCACGACGTCGGCGCCGTAGCCGCGCACCAGCTCGTCCTCGTCGGGCCGGGCGTCGGCGATCACCGTGAAGCCCGCGCTCGCTTGGCGAACGGGATCACGTAGGAGGCGAGCAGCCCCGCGCCGCCGCTCACCGCCAGCGTCTCGCCGGCGGAGAAGGCCGAGCATGTCGAGGCCGAGGATGCGCGGTGAGCCCGTTCATCGGCAGCGTCGCCGCGGCCTGCGGCGAGACGCCGTCGGGGAGCGGGACCGCCGAGGCGGCGGGAACGACGATCAGCTCGGCCTGGGCGCCGCCGTCGGGCGCGCCGCGGGCTGGTGGCCGCCATCACCTCCTGGCCGACCGCGAGCTCGGTCGACGCCCTCCCCGACTGACTCGACGGTGCCGGCAGCGTCCATCCCGGGCGTCCACGGCGGCGGGACGTCGGTGCTGCCGCGCGTCCGGGTGCCGACGTCGGTCGGGTTGACCGCGGCGAAGCGGACGCGGATGCGGACCTCGCCTGCCGCCGGCTCGCGGACGGGACGATCGATGACCCGGAGGACCTCGGGGCCGCCGGGCTCGGGGATTGCCGACTGCTCGTGTCGTGCTCATCACCGCATCGTAGGCAGGGCGTCGCAGCCCGCGATCACCCCGGCCAGCGCCCGAGCGCCGCCGAGGCGTGCACCTCGCCGGGACCGCCGCCGGCGGCCGGACCGACGATCCAGCGCATCGGCCCGCTGTGCAGCACCCGCTTCTCCCCCGCCTGCGCCGGCGTGCGGTACTCGATCTCGATGTCACCGACGCCGACTCGTCGGCCGCCGGCCCGGCGAGCAGCAGCTCCTCGTCGAACGGGGTGAAGTACGCGGCGTTGTTGACGTGCAGCGCGATGTCCATCTCCGCCTCGCGGAACGTCCAGCGGCGCTCGCCGGCGTCGGCGGGCGGCGCCGGATGCCCGAGCCGCGCCTTGACCGGGCGGGTGCTCGGGCCGCACCAGGTGTCGATCTCGATCTGGTGGATCGGGGTCGGCAGCATCCGCTCGGGGTCGATGTGGACCCAGATGCACGAGACCTCGACCGCGGGCTCGGACTCCCCGCTGAGGATGATGTCGGTGCGCCGCTCGGCCCACATCCGCCCGAGGCCGGTGACGTAGGTGGTGAGCGCGTAGTCGGCGTCCAGGCGCGGGAAGCGCGACACCCGGATCCGGGTGCGGCGCACCAGCCACACCGCCAGCTCGCGCAGCCCGGCGTCCTCCACGTCCAGCCACGCCACGTCCTGGACCCAGCGCGCGATCGAGTCCAGGCGCAGCCGCCCGGACGGCCCGACGTCGCCGACGCCGGCCCGGCGCACGTGGGTGAACGCGCGCACGTCGCCCGGCCGCGGGACGAGCGGCTGGAGCTCGGGCAGGCCGGGACCGTGCTCATCGCGTCGCGGGCGGTCCCGACTCGCTCCTTCTCCGCTGCGGCTGGTGCATGCAGCTCCCTACGCCTGCCCCGCGCCGCCTGGATCGCCCGCCAGACCCGCTCGCCGTGGCGGGCATGTCGATATGCGCACGCCGAGGTGGAGAGCGCGTCGATCACCGCGTTTAGCGCCGCCGGCGTCGAGCCGATCGTGCCGGACTCGCCGATTCCCTTCGCGCCCAGCGGGTTGACCGGCGTCGGCGTCTCCATGCGAGACGTGCTCGAACTCGGAAACTCCGCGCCCGGGATGCAGTAGTCGACGAAGTTGGCGTCATGCGGGTTGCCGTCCTCGTCGAACGCAAACTCCTCGAACAGCGCCTGCGCGATCCCGGCGGCGACCCCGCCGTGGATCTGGCCGTCGGCGATCATCGGGTTGATGATCGTGCCGGCGTCGTCGACTGCGATCACCCGCTCGAGCGTCACCGTGCCGGTCTCGGGTCGACCTCGACGACGGCGAGGTGGGCGCCGAACGGGAACGTCGGCGCCGGCCGGCGAGAAGTCGGTCTCGCCCGGCAGCTCGCCGAGCCGCGCCCGCCGCCGCCAGCCGATGCGAGAGTCGGCCCAGCCAGCGACGGGCTCGGCGCGCCGGCGACGTGGAACTGCCCGGCGCCAGGTCGAGCACCATGTCCGCGCGGTCGGCCTCCAGCTGCTCGGCTGCGAGCTGGCTTGGCCTGCTCGACCAGCTCCCGGCCGCCTGGCCGGGCCGCCGCGCCGCCGATCTGGGTCGACTTGGAGCCGTAAGTGCCGGTGCCGCGGGCGACCGGTCGGTGTCGCCCTTGACGACGGTGATCCGCTCGACGGGACCCCCACTGCGTCGGCCGCGATCTGCGCGAACGTCGTCTCGTGGCCCTGGCCGTGCGAGAACGAACCGGTCCGGACGATCGAACCGTCCTCGGTGCGATCTCGACCGCCCCGTACTCGCTCCCCCCGACGCCGTTCGTGATCTCGACGTAGTGCGAGAGCCCGATGCCCGAGCTGGCGTCCGCCCGGCCTCGCGCCGGCGGGCCTGCTCGCGCGCAGCTCGTCGTACCCGGCGGTCTCGAGCGCGCGTGTCGAGCGCCCGCCCGTAGTCGCCGATGTCGTAGGTCGCGCCCGACGGGTGGTGAACGGGAACGGTCGGCGTCGATGAAGTTCCGGCGCGCACGTCGGCGGGGTCCAGGCCGACCTCGGCGGCGAAACGTCGATCGCGCGCTCGATCACCTGCGTCGCCTCCGGGCGCCCGGCACCCCGCAGCGCGGCGGTCGGCGTCGGTGTTCGTGACGACCGATTCGACATCGCACCTCGATCTTCGGGATGTCGTAGACGCCGCTCGCCATCAGCCTGGTGAGGTCGGCAGGATCGCGCCGATGCCCGGGTAGGCGCCGGAGTCCTGCAGCAGCGCAGCTGCAGCGCCTTGAACGTGCCGTCGCGGCCGCCGCCGATCTGAACCCGATCCGCTGCGCGCGCCCGTGGCCATCGCCGACCATGTGCTCGGAGCGCGTCTCGGTCCAGCGCACCGGCCGCCCGGTGTGGCGCGCCAGCCAGGCGACGAGAACGTCCTCGACACCGAGCCCCTTGCCGCCGAAGCCGCCGCCGACGTCCGGGGCGAGCACCCGCACTGCGCCTGCTCGACGCCGAGCGCCGCCGCGAGCGCCTCCTTGTCCTGGTGCGGCGTCTGGGTGGAGAGCCAGAAGGTGAGCTTGCCGTCCTCCCAGGAGGCGGCGGTCGCGCGCGGCTCGATCGGGGCGACGTGGACGCGCTGGCTCTGGAACTCGCCGGTGGCGACGACCTCGCAGCCGGCGAACAGGTCTGCGCTCGGCTGCTCGGGACCGTCGGCCAGGGCGACGTTGGTGCCCGCCTCCTCGTGGAGCAGCACCTCGTCCTTGATCGCCTCCCGCGAGTCGGTGACGACCGGGAGCGGATCGAGCTCGGCCCAGACCTGCTCGGCCGCGTCGGCCGCGGCGGCGCGATCCTCAGCGAGCACGGCGGCGAGGATCTCGCCGACGAAGCGGGCCTTGCCCTCGGCGAGGTAGGGGCGCTCCATGCGACCGGCGAACGCCGGGAAGGACCAGCGGCCCAGATCAAGGTCGGCGGCGGTGAAGACCCGGATCCCGTCGAGCCCGTCGAGCGCCGAGGTGTCGATCGACTCGATCCGGGCGTGCGCCCACTCCGAGCGCACGAAGCTCACGTGCAGCGCGCCCTTCAGGCGCAGGTCATCGACGTACTGGCCGCGCCCGGTGATGAAGCGAGGGTCTTCCCGCCGGCGCACGCGCTGTCCGATCATGGAGCTGTCTCCTTCTCGTGCGCGGCGCCGAGCACCCACGCGATGAATACGGCCTGCAGCGGCAGCCGCGCCCACAGCGCCGCCCGTCCGCCGGGAACCTTCGGGTACCGCTCCGGGATGGAGCGCCATCTCGATGTTTGCGGGAAGGATCGCCACCAGCGTCGCCGCCAGCCACCGGCCGGCCCAGCGGCGGGTTTCGGCGTGCGGCGTGATCAAACCGGCGCCGCCGGCGATCTCCGCCACGCCGCTGGCCGCGACCATCGCCTCGTGGGCGGGGATCCAGCGCGGCACGATCGCCCGGTAGGGCCGGGCTGCGATGAAGTGCATGGCTCCGGCGAACACGAAGAACGGACCGGCCAGCGTGCGAAGCCTCTGGGTCAAACCGCCCGGCACGGTATCGCAGCCGACATCATGCGCCCATCTCCGCCCGGCGGCGCGGGCCGGACGATGGCGCTTTCCGGCACATCAAGCGGGCGGCCTCGACGTGCTGTTCCGATTCGTGCCGAGGGGTGGCAGCGATCGGAACAGCTCGCCCAGAGCGCGTTCGCTGTTCCGATTCGTGCCGGCGCGCCGGCGCGTTCAAGTTCCGCGCCAGAGGATCGATCAGCCCGATCGCCGGCCGGCGCCGTCCGGCGCCGGCCGCTGCATTCTCTCGATCAGTCGTGGTCGCCGACCCCCAGCGTCCGCGCGCCCCGGCCAGCCCGGTCACGCGGCCAGGACGCCCGGTCACGCGGCCCGCCGGCCCACTCACGCGGAGCGAGCCCGCCGGCCCGCTCACGCGGCCGGGACGCCCGCGTGCAGCGGCGCGACCTCCTCGCGCTCGGCGGGGCGCAGCGCGCGCACGCCGGGCGCGACGAGCGCGGCGGCGGTGGCCGCGATCGCCACGAGCACCATCCACGTGCGGACCGCCGACCAGGAGCCGAGCAGCAGCAGGTAGCCCGGCACCGTGCACGTCGTGAACGACATGATCAGGGTCATCCAGCCGGCGAGCTGCGTGAGCCGGTCGCGGCCGAGCGCCAGCACGAGCCAGAACATCGCCCACAGCACCGACCACTGCAGCCACAGCAGGCCCGTCGTCGGGGCGTGGAAGCGCGTGAACTCGGTGATCCCGAACGCGGCCGCGAGCACCGCCACCCACGCCGAGTACCACCCGAGTCCCACCCCCGACAGACCCGCGAGGTTCGTGATCCCGACGTACAGGTACGTGAACCCGAACAGGAAGATCCCGGCGTCGAGCAGGACGGCGTTCGCCGAGGTGGCGGTCGCGATCAGGTAGAACGGCACCGCGGTCTGCAGCGCCCCCACGAACAGGTTGAACACGGCGGCGCCGCGCGCGTCGATCCGGCCGAGGAACAGCAGGCCGTTGATGAACAGCACGGCGCCGACGAACATCAGTCCGACATCAGACATGGCTCTCTGTCCCCGTGGTCAGTTGTAGGAGTCGACGGGCGGAAGCCGGTCGTTGAGCAGGAAGTCGCCGGCGTGCGCGGACTTGAAGTCGAGCGGGTTGTGCAGCGAGAGCGTGCGCGCGTTGCGCCAGTGCCGGTCGAACCCGTAGCGCTCGAGCACGCTGCCCGCGCCGCACACTCCGAACAGTGTCGAGCCGGCGAACATCGCCGCGTCCGCGGCGGCCCGGCGCGCCTCTCCGGTGACGACCGACGCCTCGCCGCCGGCGACGGGGTCATCGTCTACGTCAAGCCGGGCATCGCGGACTCGGAGCGGCGCTACCACTGCGGCAGCGAGGCGCCGGTCGACCACGCGCCGGTACCCGCGCTGCTGTCGGCCTGCGGGGTCGCGCCCGAGCGCTGCGTGTTCACACGTCGGTCTTAGCGCCCTCCTACCGTCGTCTTGGCCGTGGCGGCGACCCTGAGGGCCATGACAAGCCTCGCCTCCCGCCCCCACCGCACCGGGCCGGTCCCCGCCGCGGGGACCGCCCGCCTACCGCGCGTCGACATCGTCATCCCGGTCTACAACGAGCAGGCGGCGCTCGAGCGGTCGGTGCGCCGGCTGCACGCGTTCCTGTCGGCCGGGCCCGCGTACGAGTGGCGGATCGTGATCGCCGACAACGGCTCGACCGACGCGACGCTGGCGCTCGCCCGGCGGCTGGCGGCGTCGCTCGAGTGCGTGATCGCCGTGCGCCTCGGCGAGAAGGGGCGGGGCCGCGCGCTGCGCGCGGCGTGGCTGGCCTCCGACGCCGAGATCGTCGCCTACATGGACGTCGACCTCTCGACCGACCTGCGGGCACTGCCGCCGCTGCTGGCCGGCCTCGCCTCCGGGCACAGCGAGGTCGCGATCGGCACCCGCCTGGCCGGGCGCGGGCGGATGCCGCGCGTCACCCGCGGCACCAAGCGCGAGCTCATATCCCGCGCCTACAACCTCCTGCTCCGCCTCGCGCTCGGCGCCCGCTTCTCCGACGCGCAGTGCGGCTTCAAGGCGTTGCGCGCGGACGCCGCGCGAGAGCTGCTGCCGGACGTCGCCGATCGAGGGATGGTTCTTCGACACCGAGTTGCTGGTCGCCGCCCAGCGCCGGGGGATGCGGATCCACGAGGTCGCGGTCGACTGGGTCGACGACAGCGACTCGCGCGTCGACATCGTCTCGACCGCGCTCGCCGACCTGCGCGGCGTGCTGCGGCTGCTGCGCGGCTGACGGTCAGCGCTCTGACCGCGCAACCGCTCGCGCCGTCGCACAATCGAATGACCCGTGCCACCCCCCTCCGCCCCGACGTCGCCGCAGCAGCCAGGCGGCACGCGTGTTCGGATCCCGGCGCCGGCGCGCGGACCGCTGCGCCAGACGACGGCCGTCGCGCTCGCCTACGTGGTGTCGATGTTCATGGCCGGCATGGACATGCACATCGTCAACGTCGCGCTGCCGACGCTCGGCCGCGACTTCGGCGCCCCGCTCACGAGCGTGCAGTGGACGGTGATCGCCTACCTGCTCACGCTCGCGGTCGTCATCCCGGCGAGCGGCTGGCTGGGCGACCGGATCGGCAACAAGCGGACGTTCCTGATCGCGCTCTCGGTGTTCACGATCGCCTCGGCGCTGTGCGGCCTGGCCCAGAACCTCGGCGAGCTGATCGCCGCCCGCGCGCTGCAGGGAGTCGGCGGCGGGATGCTCACGCCGATGGGGGTCGCGATGCTCTACCGCACATTCCCGCCCGAGCGCCGCGCGGTCGTCGCCCGCACCCTGATCGTGCCGGTCCTGATCGGTCCCGGCCTGGCCCCGGTGCTCGGCGGCGTGTTCACCCAGTACGTCTCCTGGCGCTGGGTGTTCTTCGTCAACCTCCCGGTCGGGGCGGCGATGATCGTCTTCTCCCAGCTGTTCCTCGCCGACGACCGGCCCGAGCGCTCCGGACGGCTCGACGTGCGCGGGCTCGTCCTCTCGGGCGTCGGACTGTCGGCGGTCATGTACGCGCTCAGCGAGGGCACGGCGCTCGGATGGGGCTCGCCGACGATCCTCGCGACCGGGCTCGGCGGCATCGCGGCGCTCGCCGTGTTCACGCGATGCTCGCTGCGCGACGCCGATCCGCTCCTGCGCCTGACGCTGCTCTCCGACCGCCTGTTCCGCGCCACCAACGTCGTCGTCGGGCTCGCGCTCGGCGCGTTTTTGGGCGGCCTCTATCTCACGCCGATCTTCCTGCAGGTCGCCGGTCATCGCTCCCCGCTGCAGTCCGGGCTGACCACGTTCGTGGAGGTGCTCGGCGTCGCCGTCTCCGCGCAGACGATCGGGCGCCTCTATCCGCGGTTCGGCCCCCGCGTGCTCGCCGGCAGCGCCGGGACCGCGATGGCGGCGATCTTCGCCTCGCTGGTGCTGGTCGACGGGACGACGAGCCTGTGGTGGGTGCGCCTGGCGATGTTCGGCGCGGGCCTGTGCAACGGCGCGAACATGATGGCCGTCCAGGCCGCGATGTTCACCCACATCTCCAAGGCCGACACGACCCACGCCTCGGCGATCTACAACACGCAGCGCCAGGCCTCGATCGCCGCGACGGTGGCGATCCTCACCACGATCGTCGCCGCCGTCGGCGGCGCCCCGGTCGACGGCTTCCGCGCCGCCTTCGCCGCCGACGCGGCGATCGCGCTGCTCGGAGCGGTCGCCGCGTGGACGCTCGTGCGCACCGAGGACGCGCGGGCGACGATGCGCCCGTCGCACCGCTCCGCACCGGCGGGCGAACCCGCCCGGCACCTGCGCCGCGGCTGACAGACCGGCCCGCGCGGGTTGGACGACGTGGCCGGGGCGCGTGCACTAGCGTTCGGCGGACCGTGAATACGAGCGTTCGGAGGCAGCGATGAGCACCGTCCCGCAGACCGCCGGAGCCAGCCTCTGGAACCCGCAGGGCCAGATGGGACACGTGCTCGGCGACCGGCTCGTGATCGTCTCGGGCGACGGCGCGACGATCGTCACCGACGAGGGCCACGCGCTGCTCGACGCGACCGCGGGGCTGTGGCACGCCAATATCGGCCACGGTCGGGCGGAGCTCGCGGAGGCCGCCGCCGCGCAGATGCGGCGGCTCGAGACGTACCACACGTTCGGCCGCATCGCCAACGACCAGGCGCTCGCGCTCGCCGACCGCGTGTGCGCGATGAGCCCGATCGAGGACGCGCGCGTGTTCTGGGTGAGCGGCGGCTCGGACGCGATCGACACCGCGGCCAAGCTCGCCCGCCGCTACTGGCAGGTCCGCGGCGAGGCCAACAAGCGGATCGTGATCAGCCGCGAGCACGCCTACCACGGACTGCACGGGTTCGGAACCTCGATCCTCGGCATCGACATCATGCGCGAGGGCTATGGCTCGGAGTCGCTCATCCCCGAGACCGCCCGCGTCCCCGCCAACGACGCGGACGCGCTCGAGGCGGAGATCCTGCGGCTCGGACCCGACCGCGTCGCGGCCGTGTTCGCCGAGCCGATCATCGGGACCGGCGGCGTGATCGTGCCCGCCGAGGGCTACCTGGAGCGGATGGAGCAGATCTGCCGCGAGTACGACGTGCTGCTCGTGATCGACGAGGTGATCACCGGTTTCGGCCGCACCGGCGAGATGTTCGCCACCGAACTGTTCGGCCTGCATCCCGACATGGTGATCATGGCCAAGGGCATCACCTCGGGCTACGCGCCGCTCGGCGGCGTGCTGATCGGGCCGCGCGTGTGGGAGCCGTTCTACTCCGACGATCCCGGCGCGCCGGTGTTCCGCCACGGCGTCACCTACTCCGGCCACGCGACCGCCTGCGCCGTCGCCCAGGCCAACCTCGACATGCTGGAGTCAGAGCAGCTCGTCGCGCGCGTCGCCAGGCTGTCGCCCGAGCTCGTGCGCGCCACCGAGCCTCTGGCCGCGCACCCGCTCGTCAGCGAGGTCCGCGGCGGCGTCGGGCTCCTCGCGGGCATCAAGTGCGTGCCCGACGTCGACGGCGAGCGGCTGACGCGCGACTGCATCGACGCCGGCGTGCTCGTGCGGATCCTCGGTGGCAACGTCGTGCAGATCTCGCCGCCGTTCGTGGTCGACGAGAACGACCTGCGCACGATCGCGGACACGATCGCCGGCGCGCTGGACCAGCAGCGCGGCTGACGGCGGGCGGGCGGGCAGCGCGGCCGACGGCGGCTCGCGGCTCGGGCGCCTCGCCACTCGGGAGGCCCGCGGCTCGTGGCCCTGACTCGGACTCAGACGAGCCGGCGGTTCGGCTCGAGCTCCTGCCGCCCGTCCGTGCGCACGACGACGTCGCCGGCCAGCTTGTCGTGCCAGCACTGCCGCTCGGAGTCCACGAGCATCCAGAGGTAACCGATGAAGAACGCCATCGCGGAGACGATCCGCGTCACCCAGCGAACGAACGCCCGGGGGTAGCCGATCGGCCCGCCGGTCCGAGTGTCCACGACGCGCAGGCCGAGCGCCATCTTGCCGGCACCCGCGCCCCGTTCGCCGCCCTCCAGGACCGTGAAGTAGATCGCCGACACGAGCACGGCGAGCCCGCCGCCGACCCCGTGCAGGGCGGCGGACAGCAGCCCCGCGACCAGGCTCACCAGCAGCCCGTCGATCAGGCACGCGCCCAGGCGCGGCCACCAGCCCGCGCGGGCCGGCCGGGTCCGAGCCGGCGCGGCCGTGCGCACGGGCACCGGCAGATCCTCGACCAGGCGGTCGAGCTCGCCGTAGGTCGTCGCGGAGAACGCCCGCGCCACTCGCTCGTCGAGCTCGTCGGCGTCAGCCGCCCCTCCGTGGCCGCGTCATGCAGGACCGTGACCGCCCGCTCGCGGTCCGAATCGGAGGCGCGCAGACTCTCACGAGAGCTCATACCAGGCAATGTACCCGCCGGTAGGGGCCGCCAATCAGTGGGCGCGGACCGTCTGCAGGATGCTGTCCTCGATCGAGTGGAATTCGCCGAACAGCTTGTCGGGATCGGTGTGGATCTTGTAGTCCCACACGGAGCCCCAGATGCCGATGGTGAGGATCGAGGCGGCCAGATACAGCGGGTAGCTACGCCGCTTGGACTGATCGACGTTGTAGGTGAACGGGTAGCGGACGACCCCGAGCGTCATCCAGATCTGCGACAGGCGATCGTCGAAGTCCCGCTCGACCACCTGGGCGTCCCACCAGTAGCGGTTCTCCCGGTACAGGACCACGAGCCCGTAGAAGCCGAGGGTGAGAATCGTCAACAGGAACGACCGGCCGGCCCGGATCGGGCGCAGCTCACGGTCGTATGCGAACGTCAGCGCCGACGCGAGGTCCTCCAGCTCGCCGTCGATGTCGGACCGGCGGCCCTGCCCGGCCGCGTGCCGGCGCGTCCACTCCAGCAGCGCGCCGTAGTACGCGTGCTTGCGCCGGCTGAAGGCGTCGATCCGGTTGATGCGCTTGAAGTAGAGGAACAGCCCGTAGATGCCGAATGTGACCCACGACAGCAGCAGCACGTACAGCCACCAGTTGACAAACCTCTGATCGCTCTCGCGACGCTCCTTGATCGCGCGATCCAGTCGAGTCACGCTCTCGATCAGATCGGTCCCGGCCGCGTCGGCCCAGATCGCCGGTGGTGCGGCCTGTGGCGCTGCCGCGGCGACGGGCGTCCACCCGGCGCTGGATTCCGCTTCGGTCATCGATACCCCTTTCGTACCCCTGCGAGCGGCTCACCGGTCGAGCGCTCCGCGCTGCACCGGACCGCCGCCGTCGGCCATCCTGGAGGTGACCGCGTGATCTTAGGGGCGGACGGGTCCCGTGGCAACCGAATTCGGCGTCTGACCGACCCTCCTTGACGGGAGCGGCGCGGGGCGATCCCGGCCCGCGCGCCCTGAACTTGTGCGTCAGGCATGAATATCGAGTCTGAGGACCGTGGAGACCGACAAGAAATTGGTGCGGATCTATGAGACCCTGATCTCATGACCCGAACCGAACGCATCGCCAACCTGCTCGGCGGGGTCGTGCCCTCGCGGGCGTGATCGTCGCGATCGTGCTGCTGTGGAACCGCGCGGTGAACGTCGCCGACCTCGGCGATCCTCGCCTCGATGTACATGGTCACCGCGATCGGGATCACGGTCGGCTTCCACCGGCTGCTCACCCACCGGGCGTTCGCAGACGTATCCGTGGCTGGAGCGGACTTCGCCGTGCTCGGGTCGCTTGCGGTGCAGGGATCGGTGATGGACTGGGTCGCCGACCATCGCAAGCACCACGCCCACACCGATCGGGAGGGGGACCCGCATAGCCCCCATGTCGGCCACGGCGCGGGCTGCGCGGGCTGTGTACGCGCACGCAGGCTGGCTGCTGGAGACCCAGGGCCAGGCCGACTGGAAGCAGATTCGCCGCCGAGCTCTACGAGGATCCGGCGATGCGCCGCATCGGCCGCCGTTCCCGTGGCTCGTGCTCGTCTCGCTTGCTGATCCCCACGGCTCGCCGGGTTCTGCCTGAACGGCTTCACGCTCGGCGGCGCGATACGGGGCTACGTCTGGGGCGGGCTGGTGCGGATCTTCCTCGTCCACCACGTGACGTGGTCGGTCAACTCGATCTGCCACTTCTTCGGGCGCCGGCGCTTCGACATCGAGGACCAGTCGACGAACGTCGGCTGGCTGGCGGTGCTGTCGCTCGGCGAGTCCTGGCACCACAACCACCACGCGTTCCCGCGCTCGGCCTTCCACGGCCTGCGCTGGTACGAGATCGACCTCTCGGGCATCGCTGATCCTCGCGCTGCAGCGGGTCGGCCTGGCCTGGAACGTCGTGCGCATCTCCCCCGAGCGCCAGCGGGCGAAGGTCGCCGCGGGCGCGCCGATCGCCGAGCCCGCGGCCTGACGCGCCGCCGGCCCGGGTCGCGAGGCCCGCGCCGGTCAGGCGACGCCGAGGCGGTCCAGCAGCCAGGCGCGCAGCTCCGCCGCCTGGCGCAGCGACGCGATCCGCCCGGCGGGCCCGGAGTGCGAGCCCTCCTCGACCTCACAGCGGAACAGGCAGCGCGGCGCCCATTCCGGGTCGGAGTGGCGCAGCGCCTGCACCCACTTGGCCGGCTCGTGCACGCCCACCCGCGGGTCGTGCAGCGCCCCGGTGACGAGCAGGTCGGGCCTGCCGCCGGCCGGCGGCAGGTTGTCGTAGGGCGAGTAGGCGAGCATCCAGCCGAAGTCCGCGGCCCGGCGGGGGTCGCCCCACTCGTCGCGCTCGGCCGCGGTGAGCGGCAGCGTCTCGTCGAGCATCGTCGTCACCACGTCGACGAACGGAACTCCCGCGATCATCGCCCGCCACAGGTCCGGGCGCTGTGACAGCAGCACGCCCTGCAGCAGGCCGCCCGCCGACGCGCCGCGGGTGGCGATCCGCGCCGCGTCGACGAGCCCGCCGACCCCCTCGGCGACCGCGATCAGGTCCGAGAACGTGTTCTGCTTGCGCTCCAGGCGGCCGTCCAGCCACCAGCGCCGGCCACCCTCGCCGCCGCCGCGCACGTGCGCCGCGACGTAGACGACGCCGCGGTCGAGCAGGCTCGGCAGCGTCTCGTCGAAGGAGGGGTCCTCGACGATCTCGTAGGAGCCGTAGCCGTCGATCAGAGCGGGCGCGCCGCCGTCCAGCGCCGTGTCGCTCCGGCGGATGATCGTCGCCGGGATCGCGGTCCCGTCCGGCGCGGGGAACGTGCGGCGTTCGGTCACGTAGCGCGTCGGGTCGTAGCCGTCGATCACGGTCTCGCGTACGAGCCGGCGCGCGCCGGTGGTGAGGTCGACAGCGTCCCAGCGGCGCGGCCGCGTCGCCGACTCCTCGCTGACCAGCGCCTCGCTCGCGTCGAACTCGGCGTTGACCGACAGCGCGATCGTCGCGCCGTCGCCGCACGGCGCGATCTCGACCGGCGCGCCCAGCCCCGCCCCCCGCGCGCCGAGCGCGCCGGATCGCAGCCGGAGCGTGCCGTCGCGACGGTAGGTGGTGACGACGTGGCCGGCGAACGCGTCGACGCGGTAGATCCGCTCCGCGTCGCTGCCGGGGACGAGCTCGGTCCAGTGAGCGCGGTCCGGCGTCGCCAGCGGGGCGGCGAGCACGCGGAACTCCCGCGCGCCGTCGTTGGTGACGATCAGCGCCAGGTCGCCGTCGTCGTCGCGGGCGTGCTCGACGTCGTACTCGATCCCGGGGCGCCGGCGCTCGACGAGCCGCGGCGGCTGCAACGGGCGCTCGGCGTCGATCAGCCACGCCTCCGACGTGTCGCGGCTGGACAGGTGCACGACGATCACGGCGCGAGACCGGGTGAGCCACACGTCGAGCGAGAACTGCTCGTCGGGCTCCTCGAGCACGAGCACGTCGTCCGCGGCCGACGTGCCGAGCGTGTGGCGCCACAGCTGGTGCGGCCGCCACGCGGCGTCGTGCCCGAGGTAGAAGAAGGTGCGCGCGTCGGCGCTCCAGGCGCCGGCGTAGTGGGTGCCCCGGACGCGGTCGTCGAGGTCGCGGCCGCTCGCCAGATCGCGGAAGCGCAGCTCGAAGGACTCCTCGCCGGTGAGGTCGACCGAGTAGGCGAGCGTCCGCTCGTCCGGGCTCACCAGCCGGACCCCGAGCTGTACGTAGCCCGCGCCCTCGTCGAGCTGCGCGGGGTCGATCACGACCTCGGCGCGGGCGGGGTCGGCGGGCTCGCCGCGCGCCACCCGCATCAGGCGCGTGAACTCGGCCCCGTCCGGGCGGTGCTCGAAGTACCCGTGCGCGCCGTCCGTCCACGGCGCCGACGTGTCCTCGCGCGGCAGCCAAGCGACGAACTCCGCGGTCAGCTCGTCGGCGAGCGGCCGCAGCGCGGCGGTCGCGGCGTCGTAGTAGGCGCGCTCGGCGCGCAGGTGGTCGAGCGTCTCGGCGGCCGACGTGTCGCGAAGCCAGGCGTAGGGGTCGCGCCGGTCGACCCCGTGCAGCGAGCGGACCTCACCGGCCCGCCGCGCGACCGGGGGGATCGCGTCATACGTGGTCATCTCGGCACACACCCTAGTTCCGGCGGCCGCGCCCGCCTCCGGCGCCTACTAGGCTCGCCGAGTGCCCGCTCGCGGCTTCGCCTCGGACAACGCGGCCTCCGTCCACCCGGAGGTGCTCGCCGCGCTCGCGCGCGAGAACGAGGGCCATGCCGAGAGCTACGGCCACGACCCGCTCACCGAGCGGGTCCACGCGGCGCTGCAGCGCGAGTTCGGGGCGGGCTCGACGGCGGTGCTCGTGTTCAACGGCTCGGCCGCCAACGTGCTCTGCCTGCGGGCCGCCTGCCGTCCATGGGAGGCGGCGATCTGCGGCGCCGCGGCGCATCTCAACGTCGACGAGGGCGGCGCGCCGGAGGCGGTCGCGGGCGTCAAGCTCCTCGCCGTCCCGACGCCCGACGGCAAGCTCACGCCCGAGCTGGTGGCGCCCCGCATCGAGCGGATCGGCGACGAGCACGCGGTCCAGCCCCGGGTGCTGTCGATCACCCAGTCCACCGAGCTCGGCACCGTCTACACCCCCGGCGAGCTGCGCGCGCTCGCCGACTTCGCCCATGGCCACGACCTGCTCGTCCACGTCGACGGCGCCCGGCTGGCCAACGCGGCCGCCGCGCTGCGCTGCTCGCTCGGCGAGGCGGCCACCGGTGCCGACCTGCTGTCGCTCGGCGGCACGAAGAACGGCCTGCTGCTCGGCGAGGCCGTGATCGTGCGCGGCGAGGCCGCCGATCACGGCGCCACGCTCCCGTTCCTGCGCAAGCAGACGCTCCAGCTCGCCTCCAAGATGCGCTACCTGTCGGCCCAGTTCGACGCCTACCTCGCCGACGAGCTGTGGCGGCGCACCGCGAGCCACGCCAACGCGATGGCCGCCCGCCTCGGCGCCGCCGTCGCCGCCATCGATGGGATGGAGGTCACCCAGGCGGTGCAGGCCAACGCGGTGTTCGCCCTGCTCCCGCGCCCCGCGATCGCGCCGTTGCAGGAGCGCTTCCCGTTCCACGTCTGGGACGAGTCCCGCGACGAGGTCCGCTGGATGTGCGCCTGGGACACGACCGAGGACGATGTCGACGCGTTCGCGGCGGCGATCGCCGAAGCGCTCGCCGCGCACGGAAACCGGTAGCCGCCCGCGCGCTGCCTAGTAGTCGTCCTGCACGCGGATCGACCAGCGGGTGTCGCCCGACGCGGGCTCGACGGCGATCCGGTAGACGCCGGGGCCGCTGGTGAGCACCGTCGGCGCCTCGACCTCGTCCGAGAGCGAGATCGTCCGCACCCCCGAGTCGCCGGTCGCGCCGCGGAGCACCCGCAGCTGAGCGGAGTGGCAGAACACGAGCAGCGTGCAGTGGCTCGTCCCCGAGGCGCTCACGAGCACCCGCCAGCGCGCGCCGCGGATCCGGAACGCGACCGAGCTGCGGCCGCCGAACGTCGTCAGCGTGCGCCAGCGCGGGACCTCCGCGACCGACAGCGCGACCGTCCCACGGGCCCTGAGCGTGCGACCGCCGGCCGGCGACTGGCGCGTCACCGTGCCCGGCCGGACCCCGGGCGCGGGCGCCGTGCGGGCGCGGGCGCGCAGGTGCAGCGTGCGCAGCCGCCGCCGGGCCGTGCTCACGCTCTCGCCGACGACGAGCGGTACCTCGACCGGGGCGCCCGCGCGGGCGGCGCGGGCGGGCGCGCCGCGGCCCGCGCCGATGAGCAGCGCGGCCGCGACCAGCCCGCCGAGCAGCACGCCGGCGAGCGCGAGCAGCGCGGCCGAGCGCCGCCGAGCCGAGGGGTTGACGACGACGCGCGGCGCCCGGCGCGGCGCCCGGCGCGTGTGGTCGTCGGAGGCCGTGGTCTCGGCGCCGTGCGGGGAAGGTTTGTCGCCCTCAGGCGGACAAAGGCTCCCCGCGTGCCCGTGGCGAGGCTTGCCGCCGCGCCGCGGGGAAGGTTTGTCGCCCTCAGGCGGACAAAGGCTCCCCGCGTGCCCGTGGCGAGGCTTGCCGCCGCGCCGCGGGGAAGGTTGTTGACCCTGGCGGTCAATAAAGCTCCCCACGTCGTCGCAGCGCTCGAGCGCCTCCCCCATCGCGCCCGCATCCGGGTAGCGGTCGGCCGAGCGCTTGGCGAGCGCCGTGAGCACGACGCGCTCGAGCTCGGAGTCGACGTGCGCGGGCAGCGGCGCAACCGGATCGTCGCGGTGGCGCACCGCCAGCTCGACCGCCGTCCTGCCGTCGAACGGCGGCCGGCCGGCGAGCATCTCGTAGAGGATCGCGCCGATCGCGTAGACATCGGTGGCGGGCGTGACCCGGCCGCCGTCGGCCTGCTCGGGCGCCATGTAGCGCGGGGTGCCGACGATCAGCGAGGCGCCGTCCTCGGTCGACTCCGCCAGCCGCGCCACGCCGAAGTCCGCGACCTTGACGAGTGCTGACGCGGGCTCGGGCGACCGCGGCACCCCCGGCCCGCCACCGGCGATCAGCACGTTGGCCGGCTTGACGTCGCGATGGACGATCCCCTCGGCATGGGCGCCCCCGAGCGCCGCGCACAGGCCAAGCGCGAGCGAGCGCGCCTCGTCAGCGTCCAGGCCGGCGCCGTCGGCGCGCCGCAGCCGTGCCGCGAGGTCCTCCCCGTGGACGAGCTCGGAGACGTAGTAGAGCCCGTCGACGCAGTGGCCGACGTCGTGGATCTGGACGATCCCGGGGTGGTTGACGCGCGCCAGCAGCCGCGCCTCGCGCTCGAACACGGCGACCCACTCGGGGTCCTCGGCCCACCACGGCTTGACCACCTTGATCGCCACCGCCCGCTCCAGGCGCCGGTCGCGCCCGCGGTAGACGCGGCCGAACGCGCCCTCGCCGATCAGTTCCTGCAGCTCGTAGCGGCCGTCGAGCGCGGCACCGCACAGATCCGGGGCGATCGCCATCACCCCAACGTACACGCGACGCCCGGCCCGGTTTCCGACGGGTCAGCCGGTGTTGCGCAAACCCGAGGCGATCCCGTTGATCGTCAGCTGGCTGATCCGGTGCAGCTCGACCGCTCCCGTCCTCGGCCGCGCCCTCGTCGCGCTCGCGCAGCCGCCGCATCAGCTCGACCTGGATGAACGAGAGCGGGTCGACCGCCGGGTTGCGCCGGTCGATCGACGCCTGCAGCACCGGCTCGGAGTCGAGCAGCCGGTCGCCGCCGCCGATCGCCACCAGCTCGGAGACGGTGAGCTCGAACTCCTCGCGCAGCGCGGGCCAGATCCGGTCGCGGGCCGGGTGATCCCAGAGCGCGACGTAGCGCTCGGCGATCCCCAGGTCGGCCTTCGCGCAGCCCATCTCGGCATTGGAGAGCACGCTCGTGAAGAACGGCCACTCGCGCGCCATCTGGCGCAGCACCTCGAGGCCGTGGCGCTGACGGGCGTTGCGCAGCGCCGTGCCGAGGCCGAGCCACGCCGGCAGGATGATCCGCGACTGCGTCCACGAGAACACCCACGGGATCGCGCGGAGGTCGCCGATCCCGCCGCCGAGCTGCGCTTGGCCGGCCGGGAGCCGAGCCGCAGCCGCGCGATCTCGGTGACCGGGGTGACGCCCTCGAAGAAGCGCACGAAGTCGGGGTCGTCGTGGACGGCGCGGCGGTAGACGGCCTCGGAGTCGGCGGCCATCTCGGCGAGCAGCGCCTCGAAGTCGGCCGATCGCACGTGCGGCCGCGCCCGGCCGGTGGCGAGCGTCGCCGAGGTCGCCAGCTCCAGCTCGCGGTGGGCGATCTCGGGCACCGCGTACTTCGCGGTGAGCACCTCGCCCTGCTCGGTCATCTTCAGCCGCGCGCCGACCGTGTCGGGCGGCAGCGCGAGGATCGCGCCGTTCGTCGGCCCGCCGCCGCGGCCGACGGCGCCGCCGCGGCCGTGGAAGAACAGCCAGCCGACGCCGTGCTCGCGCAGCACCTCGACGATCCGCACCTGCGCCTGGTAGGCGAGCCACGCCGAGGCGAGATAGCCGACGTCCTTGTTGGAGTCCGAGTAGCCGATCATCACCTCCTGCTCGTTGCCGACCGCCCGCAGCGCCGTGCGATAGACGCCGGTGTCCATCAGCGCCCGCATCGTCTCAGGCGCACCGGTGAGCGTCTGCCCGGCCTCGAACAGCGGCACGATCCGCAGCGCGCACCCTCTCCCCCGGCCCTCGCCAGCGACGCCTCCTTGGCGAGCAGCAGCACCTCGAGCAGGTCGGCCGGTCCTTCGGTGCCGGACACGATGTACGTGCGCACGGCGCCGCGATGGCGGCCGCGCAGCGCCTTGCGCAGCGTGCGGAACGTCGTGATCGTCTCGCGCGTCGCCTCGCTGAAGCCGTCGATGTCGGTCGGGACGAGCGGGCGGTGGTCGGCGATCTGGGCGGTGAGGCGGGCGAGCCGCTGCGACTCGGAGAGCGAGCCGTAGTCGCACACCCCCAGCTCCGCGAAGATCTCCCGCAGCGCGTCGCGGTGGACGCCGCGCGTGCTCGCGGATGTCCAGTCGCGCGTAGTGAAAGCCGAACACCTCGACGCGGCGGACGAAGTCCGCCAGGTCGGCGGCGGCGGTGAGCGCGCCCGGCCCGTCGCGCAGGGCGCGGTCGATCAGCCGCAGGTCGGCGAGCAGCTCCTCGGGCTCGCGGTAGCCCGGCTCCGCGCCTCTCCCGGCTCGCGCGTCGCCCGCACGCGCTCGCGCACGAAGCTGAGCGCGCGCCGGTAGGGCTCCTCGGGGTTGACGACCGCGAGCGTCCGTGCGAGCTCGGGGAAGTCGCGCTCGCCCGCGGCGAGGATCGGCTCGAGCGCCGTCGCCGGGCCGGTGAGGCGCTGCGACAGCGACAGCCGGCCCGCGAGCTGCTCCAGATGCGTGTCGTAGAGCCGCAGGCACTGGTCGCGCATGAGCTCGAGCGAGCGCACCGTCATCTGGGGGGTGACGAACGGGTTGCCGTCGCGGTCGCCCCCGATCCAGGACCCGAACAGCAGCACCGGCCCCACCTCGATCCGGTCGACATCGGGGTAGCGCTCGGCGAGCGCCTCCTGCAGGTCGCGGTAGATCCGCGGGACGGCGTCGGAGAGCGTGGAGGCGAAGTGGATCAGCCCGGCGCGGACCTCGTCGAGCACGGTGCGCTCGGCGGCGCGGATGTCGTCGGAGCCCCACAGCTCCTGGACGGTGGCCAGCAGCCGGCGGCAGCCGTCGGCCTGGGCCTCGGGCGTCGGGCGACCCGAGCGGTCGAGCTCGCGCAGCACGCCGAACACGCGCGCGAGCTTGTCGATCGTCGTGCGCCGGCGGGCCTCGGTCGGGTGGGCGGTCATCACCAGCTGCAGCCGCGCGTGCCGCACGAGCTCCGCGGCCTCGTCCTCCCGCACGCCGGCGTCGGCCATCGCCGCGATCGCCTCGCGCAACGACCCCTCGCGCGCATAGCCGGGATCGTCGGCCGCGCGCGCGTCCCGGTCGGCGAGCCGGCGCACCCGCTCGGAGTCCTCGGCCAGGTTGATGAGCTGGAACCAGCGCGTGAGCGCCCGCACGAGCACCTCGGTGCGCGCGCCGTCAAGGCCGGCGATCAGCGCCGACAGCCCGTCGGCGGCGGCCGCGTCGCCCGCCCGCGCCGCGCGGCCGAGCTCGATCGCCTCCTGCAGCAGCGCGACCGCCTCGGGCCCGTCGCTGAGCGCGATCACCTCGTGCAGCACCTCGGTGAGAAGCGCCTCCTCGGCGGCGAAGCGATCGGTGCTGGGCGACGACAGCGCGGCGATGGCTCAGACGATAGGCGCCCTGGTGAAGGCTCCGCGCGTCGACGGGGCCGAAGGTGGTGATCGTCATCCGCCTGTGCGCCCGCTGGCGCGGTCGTGGTGGTCGTGGGCGGCGGGGCCGGGCCCGGGTGGCCCGGCCCCGGGGGCTGGAGCTACCGCCGGCTCTCGACGGTGAACTCCAGCTCCAGGTACTCGTGGATCGCCAGCGGTCGCGCCTCGCGCCGCCGCCAGATCCGCCGCAGCACCGGCCGCCGCACAGGGCGGGCGGTGCGCTCCGGGTGGTCCGTCCGCGGCCGAGGCCGGCGGGCGGTGGGACATCGTTCGTGGTCGCGCGGGATCACGAACTCATACCGTGCAAATTGCATGAGCTCTCCTGGGACATGTCAATGGATGTTGCCCGACGTGACCGCCCGCGAGTGAGCGCAGGGGCCTGCGCCGCCCTCTCGGATGTGTCACTTCGGGTGAGATGTCACGTCACGCGAGGTGACGCGTATGTGTGTGTGACGGGCGTGCCCCGCCTGGCGGCGGGGCACGGCACCGTCAGTGGTTCGTCAAGCTCCGGAACATCGTCATCCTCCGATCAGTTGGATTGCAAAGGTCGTGTGTGGGCACAAAAAAGGCGACCCTCTCGGGTCGCCCTCGTCGCGAGTCGGTATGCGCGTCTGCGCTCAGCGCACATACCTCGCCACGAGGGCACGGGTCTCGTCGGCCGTCATCCCACCGCGATGGGCCACGATCGCATTCGCTCCCGTGAACGAGAGCGCACCGGTCGCGCACGCGGGGGCGAACCCGTCCGCGCTGCGGTCGGTCGCCTTGAGGTGGATGTCGACGGGATTCGCCACGAGTAACTCCTTGCGGGTGAATGTAACCGAAGATCCGGACGGATGCAAGCGAGGTGACACTGAATCGTCACATCCGGCCGCCCGCCACCCGGTCCGCGGGCCGCGGCGGCGCGCACCGGAGCATTAGCCTCCCGTGTCGTGCTGCACCTGCATCGCGCCGCCCGCGCCGACGTCCTCGCCGGGACGCTCGCCGAGCTGCTCTCGGCCCCGCCGGAGGATCCGTTCACGCCCGATCTCGTGGCCGTGCCGACGCGCGGCATGGAGCGCTGGCTCGCCCAGACGATGTCGTCGGTGCTCGGCGCCACCCCGGGCCGCGGGGACGGCGTGTGCGCGAACGTCCTGTTCCCCACCCCGCACCGGCTGCTCTCCGACGCGGTCGCCACCGCCTCGGGCATCGAGCCCGACACCGACCCCTGGCTGCCCGAGCGGCTCACCTGGACGCTGCTCGAGGTCGTCGACGCCCATCTCGACGATCACTGGCTCGCGCCGCTCGCCGCCTACCTCGGCGGATCCGCGGCCACCGCCGCCGGGCCCGATCGCGGCCCGGGCCCCGTCGCCGTCGCCGTCGCCGCCCCGCTGCGCCGTGATCGCCGGCTGTCGATCGTCCGCCAGCTCGCGTCGCTGTTCGACCGCTACGCCCTGCACCGCCCGGAGATGCTCGCCGCCTGGGCGCAGGGCCGCGACGTCGACGGGACCGGCGAGGGACTTCCGCCCGCGACCGCCTGGCAGGCGCAGCTGTGGCGAGAGGCCGCGGCGCGGATCTCGGTGCCCGGACCCGCCGAGCGCCGTGACCGGGCGTGCGCGCTGATCGTCGAGCAGCCCGACCGCCTCGCGCTGCCCGGCCGCCTGTCGCTGTTCGGCCTCACCCGGCTGCCACAGGGGCACCTGCGCGTGATCGTCGCGCTGGGCGCGGCGCGCGACATCCATCTGCTGCTGATGCACCCCTCCCCCGCGCTGTGGGAGGCGGTCGCCGCCCGCCCCGATACCCGCCCCCGGGCCCTGCGACGATCCCGGGACCGCACCGGCGATCTCGCCCGCAACGAGCTGCTCTCCTCGTGGGGCCGCGACGCGCGGGAGATGCAGCTCGTGCTCGCCGAGGCCGCCGATCCCGCGCACACGCGCGATGACTCCCACCCCGTCGACGCCGCCGAGCCCGGGACGCTGCTCGCTCGCCTGCAGGCGGACGTACACGCCGACCACCTGTCGCCCGGCATCCCGCTGGAGGGCGCGGCCGACGACCGCGCGGTGCTCACGCCCGCCGATCAGAGCGTCGTCGTGCACTCCTGCCACGGCCGCGCGCGCCAGGTCGAGGTGCTGCGCGACGCGATCCTGCACGCGCTCGCCTCCGACGTGACGCTCGAGCCGCGCGACGTGATCGTGATGTGCCCCGACATCGAGACGTTCGCGCCGCTCATCCAGGCGACGTTCGGCGCCGCCGTCGAGGCGGGCGCCGAGCGCGGCGAGGAGGTGACCGACCTGCGGGTCCGCCTCGCCGACCGCTCGCTCACCCAGACCAATCAGATCCTCGGCGTGATCGCGGAGCTGATGGCGCTCGCCGGGCAGCGGCTGACCGCCTCCCAGGTGCTCGACCTCGCCGACCGCGGCCCGCTGCGCCGGCGCTTCGCGCTCGACGATGACGACTTCGCCCGGCTGCAGGACTGGATCGGGCAGGCGGGCATCCGCTGGGGGATCGACGCCGCCCACCGCGCGCCCTACGAGCTGACCGCGGTGAGCGCCGGCACCTGGAGCGCCGGCCTGGACCGCGTGCTGCTCGGGGTGACGATGACCGAGGACGAGGACCGCCTGTTCGAGCAGGTGCTGCCGCTCGACGACGTCGACAGTCGCTCGATCGACCTCGCAGGCCGCTTCGCCGAGCTCATCTCGCGGCTGACGAGCGCACTGGACGCCTTCGCGCAGAGCCGGCCGCTCGCCGATTGGGCCGAGGCGATCGGCGCCGCCGCCGACGCGCTCACCGCGACCTCCAACCGAGACCGCTGGCAGCGCGCCGAGCTCGACCGGATCCTCACCGAGATGGCCGGCGAGGCCGAGCGCGCGACCCCGGCGCTGTCGCCGACGGAGGCGCGCGCGCACTTCGCCGCGCGGTTGCAGGGGCGGCCGACCCGCGCGAACTTCCGCACCGGACACCTCACGGTCTGCACGCTGATGCCGATGCGGTCGGTCCCCCACCGCATCGTCTGCCTGCTCGGGCTCGACGACGGGGCGTTCCCGCGCAAGGCCCCGCGCGACGGAGACGACCTGATGCTGCACGAGCCGCGGGTCGGCGAGCGCGACCCGCGCAGCGAGGACCGCCAGCTGCTGCTCGACGCGCTGATGGCGGCGACCGAGCGGCTGATCGTCACCTACACGGGCAACGACGAGCGCACCAACTCGGTGCGCCCGCCCGCGGTGCCGGTCGGCGAGCTGCTCGACGCGATCGACGCGACCGTGCGCTGCCCCGAGAGCGCGCCCGTGCAGGCGAGCGAGCGCGTGTGCGTCCACCATCCGCTGCAGCCGTTCGACCCGCGCAACTTCGATCCGGGGGCGCTGGGCGGGCGCGACCGTGTCCCCTGGAGCTTCGACGAGGTCGCGCTCGGCGGCGCGCGGGCGCTCAGCGGCCCGCGCATCGCCACGCCGCCGTTCCTGCCCGACGCGCTCGCGCCGCTGCCCGAGCCGGTGATCGACCTCGACGACCTCGTGTCCTTCGCCGAGCGGCCGGTGCGGGCGTTCCTGCGGCGCCGGCTCGGGATCTCGCTCGCCTCCGCGGAGGACGAGGTCGACGACGCGCTGCCGATCGAGCTCGATCCGCTCACCACCTGGGCGGTCGCCGAGCGGCTGCTGCAGGCGCTGCTGCGCGGCAGCTCGCTGCGCGCCGCCGCCCGGGCCGAGAAGGCGCGCGGCACGCTCCCGCCCGACGCGCTCGGCGACCGCGTCATCGACGCGGTGCGCGAGGCGGTGATCGCGATCGCCACCCAGGCCGAGAAGATCCGCTCCGGCCAACCGGACCGCGACCCGATCGACGTGCAGATCCCGCTCGGCTCGAGCAGGGTGCTGAGCGGCACGATCTCAGGCGTGCGCGCCACGGTGCTGATGCGCACCAGCTACTCGCGCGTCTCCCCTCGCCACCGGATCGCGGCGTGGGTCCGGCTGCTCGCGCTGAGCGCCGCGCATCCGCAGGAGCCGTTCTCGGCCACGACGATCGGGCGCGCGACGCGCGGCTCGGACGTGCGCACCTGCTGGATCCCGCCGCTCGCCGACGAGCCCGACGAGCGCGCGGCGGATCGCGCTCGCCGAGCTCGCGCCGATCGTCGAGCTCTACGACCGCGGGATGCGCGAGCCGCTGCCGATCTTCCCGAAGACGTCGGCCGCCTGGGCCGAGGCCGCCTCGGAGGGACGCGACGCCGGGCAACCGGCCTCGCGCGAGTGGACGTCGGACTGGCGCTTCGAACGCGAGGACTCCGAGCCCGTGCACCGGCTCGTGCTCGGCGGCGCCGTCCCGTTCGCCGCGCTGCTCGAGCAGCCGCCGCGCCCGCAGGAGGCGGGCGCGGGCTGGCGCGAGGAGGAGCACCCGCTTCGGGCGGCTCGCGCGTCGGCTGTGGGATGGTCTGCTGGCGCGTGAGGAGTCCGAGAGCCGGTGATCGCGCCGCGTGAGTTCGACGTCCGCGGGCCGCTGCCGCGCGGGGTCACGGTGCTCGAGGCGAGCGCCGGGACCGGCAAGACGTACACGATCGCGACGCTCGCCGCGCGCTACGTCGCCGAGGGGATCGGCCTGGACGAGATGCTGCTCGTCACGTTCACCCGGATGGCGACCGGCGAGCTGCGCGAGCGGGTGCGTGAGCGGCTGATCGAGGTCCACCGCGGCCTGTCGGCGGCCGTCGCCGGCCTGCCCGCCGGCGAGGACGAGGTCGTCGCGCTGCTCGCCTCCGGCGACGCCGAGCGCGCCCGGGCGCGGCTGGCCCGCGCGATCGCCGGGTTCGACGCCGCGACGATCCTCACCACCCACGGCTTCTGCCAGGAGGTTCTGTCGAGCCTCGGGATCGCCGGCGACCTCGAGCCGGACGTCACGTTCTCCGAGGACCTGTCCGCGCTGTCCGCCGATGTCTCGACGACCTCTACGTCCGCAGGTACCGCGGCGACGAGACCCCGTCGCTCAGCCACGCCCAGGCGGGGTTGATCGCCCGCACCGCGATCGACGCGTTCTCGGCCGAGATCCACGGCGCCCGGGGCGAGACGCCCGACGAGCGGGTGCGGCTCGCGCTCAAGGCCCGCCAGGAGTTCGAGCTGCGCAAGCGCCGGGCCTCGGTGATGAGCTTCGACGACCTCGTCGGCCGCCTGCGCGACGCGCTGCGCGGCGGCGGCGGCGAGGCGGCCCGCACGCTGCTGCGGGCCCGCTTCGGAGTGGTGCTCGTCGACGAGTTCCAGGACACCGACCCCGCCCAGTGGCAGATCCTCCGCGACGCGTTCGGCGCCGACCCCGCGCAGACGACGGCGCTCGTCCTGATCGCCGATCCCAAGCAGGCGATCTACGCGTTCCGGGGAGCCGACGTGTACGCCTACCTCGACGCGATCGCCACCGCCGACGACCAGGCGACGCTGCCGGTCAACTGGCGCTCGGATCAGGGCCTGATCGACGCACACGACGCGCTGTTCGCCGGTGCCCAGCTCGGCCATCAGGAGATCGTCTACCGGCGCGTCCGGGCCGCACCCGGCCACGAGGCGACGCGCCTGACCGGCGCGCCCCACCCGGCGCCGCTACGGCTGCGGGTCGCGATGCGCGAGGACCTCGAGCTCACCCCGCCGGCTATGCGCAGAAGAGCCACGCCCAGCGGTTCGTCGCCGAGGACGTCGCGGGCGACGTCGCGCGGCTGCTGGGCTCCGATGCGCGCGTCGCCGGCGCCCCGGTCGCCCCCGCCGATCTCGCCGTGCTCGTGCGCACCAACTGGCAGGCCGAGCTCGTGCGGGACGCGCTCGACCGCGCCGGCGTGCCCGCGGTCATGGCCGGCGCCGGCAGCGTGTTCGACACCGAGGCCGCGGTCCAGTGGCTGGCGCTGATCGAGGCGCTCGAGCGCCCCGCCTCGGTCGCGCGAGCGCACGCCGCGGCGCTCACCGACTTCATCGGCTGGTCGGCGGAGCGGCTGGCCGGCGCCCGGGACAGCGAGGACGGCCTGGACTCGGAGGCGGTTGCACCTGCGACTGCACGACTGGGCGCGGATCCTGCGCACCCGCGGCGTCGCCTCGCTCGTCGAGACGATCACCGCCGGCGAGGACGTGCCCGCGCGCGTGCTCGCCCGCTCCGACGGCGAGCGGCGGCTCACCGACATGCGCCACATCGGCCAGCTGCTGCACGCCGCGACCACCGCCGAGCAGCTCGGCCCCACGGCGCTCGCGGCGTGGCTGCGCACGCCGGACACCGAGCGAGGAGAGCGGCGAGGAGGAGCGCGCCGGCGACTGGACTCCGACGAGGAGGCGGTGCAGGTGCTCACGATCCACCGCTCCAAGGGACTCGAGTTCCCGATCGTCTACGTCCCCTTCCTGTGGGAGATCCGCGGCGGATCCCGACGAGCGGCAGCCGGTTCTCTTCCACGACCCCCGCGGGCGGCGACGCTGCGACGCTCGACGTCTCGCCGCAGGGCGCCGACCGCGCCGCCCATGCCCGCCAGCAGCTGCTGGAGGAGCGCGGCGAGGAGCTGCGGCTCGCCTATGTCGCGCTCACCCGGGCGCGGCACCAGGCGATCGTCTGGTGGGCCGGGTCGTACGACAGCCGCTACTCGCCGCTGGGACGGCTGCTGTTCGCGCGCGAGGACACGGGCGACGTCGCGCCCAGGCGACGCGCACGCCCGACGAGCTCACGGCGCTGCAGCGCTTCGGCGAGCTGGCGCGCACTGCGCCCGACGCGATCGCGGTCGAGCGCGCCGCGGCCGATCCGCGGGCGCGCTTCAGCCGGCGACCGGCGGCGCGGCGGAGCTCGCGGTCTCGCGCGTTCGAGCGCTCGCTCGACCTGCGCTGGCGACGGACGTCCTACACCGACATCACCGCCGCCAGCCACGAGGCGTACGTCGGCTACCGAGCCCGAGGAGCCGCTGGTCGAGCGACGAGCCCGACGCCGAGGAGCCGACGCCCGGCTCAGCGCGACGCCGCCGCGCCGGAGCTGTCGCTGCCGGCGCTGCTCGGCGAGATGCCGGTCGGCGCCGAGGTCGGCACGTTCGTGCACAGCGTGATGGAGGCGACCGACTTCGACGCCGCCGATCTGCGCGGCGAGCTCGCCGGCGGATCGGCGAGGTGCGCGCGCGCCGCGCGGTCGAGATCGGCGATCCGGCGCTCGTGGCCGAGGGCCTTCCGGCGATGATCGCGACGCCGCTCGGGCCGTCGCCGGCGGCGATCGCGCTCCGTGACGTCGCGCGCGCGGACCGGCTCGACGAGCTCGGGTTCGAGCTGCCGCTCGCCGGCGGCGACGCGCCCGCGGGCTGGGTGACCGTCGACCGGATCGCGGACGTGCTGCGGGAGTTCTGCCACCCGCGCGACCCGCTGCGCGGCTACGCCGAGCGCCTGCAGGACCCGTTCCTGCGCCGCAGCGTGCGCGGCTACCTGACCGGCTGGCTCGACCTCGTGCGTGCCGGCTCGCGGCGGCGAGGGAAGTCGCCCGTTACGCGGTCGCTCGACTACAAGACCAACTGGCTGGGCGAGCCCGGCGAGCCGCTGACCGCGTTCCACTACCGGCCCCAGGCGCTGCTCGCCGAGATGCACCGCCACCACTACGCGCTGCAGGCGCTGCTCTACATCGTCGCCCTGCACCGCTTCCTGCGCTGGCGGGTGCCGGGCTATGACCCCGACGCGCCAGCTCGCCGGCGTCGCCTACCTGTTCGTGCGCGGGATGACGGGCGCCGCGGCGGTCCTGGACGGCGTGTCCCGCGGCGTGTTCGCCTGGCGCCCGCCGCCGGGCTGGTCGCGGCGCTGAGCGACGTCCTCGACGGCGGGGTGCGGGGCGCGTGAGCGCGGATCCGGTCCGCGACCGCGCGCGCGGCCGGGCGCGACCTGTTCGACGCCGCGGCTCGCGCCGCCGCCTCCGGGCCGCTGCGCGAGTTCAACCACGCCGGGGTGCTGTCGGCGGCCGACGTCCACGTCGCGCGGCGGCTCGGCGCGCTCGCCGGCGAGCGCGACGAGACGGTGCTGCTCGCGGTCGCGCTCGCGGTCCGCGGGCCGCGGCTCGGTCACGTGCTCGTCGATCTGGCGACGATCCGCGAGACCGCCGCGGTCGACGCCGAGGAGCCGGTCGACCTGGCGGCGCTTGCCTGGCCCGCGCCCGACCGTGGGTGGCGGCGGTCGCGCGCTCGCCGCTCGTCGCGGCGAGGGCGCGGGCGACGGGCGGTCCGCCCGCTGCGGCTGCGCGGCACGCTGGCTGTACCTCGACCGCTACTGGGCCGAGGAGCGCGGTCGCCGGCGCGCTGCCGACGATGGTCGACGCGGACCGCCGGCGGCGTCGACCCGGCCGTGCTGGCGGACGGGATCGCGCGGCTGTTCGCGGCCGAGCCCGACGGCCGCCAGGCGCGCGGCCGCCGCCGCGGTGCGCCGCCGCTGCGCCGTGGTCGCCGGCGGCCCCGGAACCGGCAAGACGACGACCGTGGCGCGGATCGTCGCGCTGCTGTGCGAGCAGGCGTTCGCCGCCGGGCGCCCGGCGCCGCTGGTCGCGCTGGCGGCGCCGACCGGCAAGGCCGCGGCGCGGCTGCAGGAGGCCGTCCACGCCGAGGCGGCGACGCTGGACGTCGACCGAGCGCGCTGCGCGACGCGCTGCTCGAGCTGCGGGCGACCACGATCCACCGGCTGCTCGGCTGGCGGCCGGGCAGCAACAGCCGCTTCCGCCACGACGCCCACCGCCGATTGCCCCACGACGTCGTGATCATCGACGAGACCTCGATGGTGTCGCTGTCGCTGATGGCGCGGCTGATCGAGGCGCTGCGCGCCGACGCGCGGCTGGTGCTCGTCGGTGACCCCGGCCAGCTGGCGTCGATCGAGGCCGGCGCGGTGCTCGGCGACATCGTCGGCCGGCGGCCGGACGGCTCGGCGGCCGGCGAGCCGATCGCGACGCGGGGCGGCGCGTCGACCGGGCCGTCGCGCCGCCGGGCGGCGTCGCGCGCCGGGATCGTGGTGCTCGAGCGCGTCCACCGCTTCGGCGGCGGGATCGCCCCGCTGGCGACGGCGATCCGCCGCGGCGACGGCGACGCGACGATCGAGCTGCTGCGCGCCGGCGCCCGAGGACGTGCAGCTGGATCGACGCCGACGCCGGCGACCGGAGTCGCCGCGCTCGAGCCGGGCCGCGAGCGCGCTCGCCGGGCGCGGCGCGCTGCTGTCGGCCGCGCGCGCGCGGGCGCGGCCGCGCGACGCGCTGCGCGCGCTGCGGCACTTCCGGATCCTGTGCGCGCATCGCCGCGGGCCCTACGGCGTCGCGAGCTGGACGGCGCGGATCGAGGGCTGGCTCGCGGCCGCCGTCGCCGGGCTCGCTGCCGGCGAGCGCTGGTACGTCGGGCCGCCCGCTGCTCGTGACCGAGAACGACTACGAGCTCGGGCTCGTACAACGGCGACACCGGCGTCATCGTGCGCCGCGGCGAGCGACCGGGTGCTGGCCGTGTTCGAGCGCGGCGGCGAGCTCGTCGAGTTCAGCCCCAGCCGGCTCGGCGCGGTCGAGACCGTCTACGCGATGACGATCCACAAGAGCCAGGGCTCGCAGTTCGACGCCGCCGCGGTGCTGCTGCCCGAGCCCGGCTCGCGGATCCTCACCCGCGAGCTGCTCTACACGGCGGCGACCCGCGCGCAGCTCGCAGCTGACCGTGGTCGGCAGCGAGGAGACGATCCGCGCGGCGGTGCGAGCGCCCGGTCGGCCGGGCGTCGGGGCTGCGCGCCAAGCTGTGGGGCCGAGCGCGTGAGGGCGCGCGCGTGGGCGCCCGGGCGGGCGCGCGACGCCTAGCCCGACGACCCCGCCAGCGCGCTGGCCAGCGCGGTCCCGTCGGGAGAGCCCAGCCCGGTGCACGCGTCCCACCCCGGACCGGCGCGTGTAGGAGCCGTTGTTGCCCTGCGTGATGTCGTGGAATGCCGGGCTGCCCAGCAGCGCGTACAGACGCGGCTGCACGAACCCCAGCGGCGCGCCGAGCTCCTGGTTGAGCCGCGCGATCAGCGCCGCCCACAGCGGCGCGACCGCGCTGGTGCCGCCGATCGTCTCCTCGGCGCCGTCGACCCGGATCGTGTAGCCGGTCGCCGGATCGGCGTCGCCGCAGACGTCGGGCACGCCGCGCCCGGCGCGCCGCGAGTCGACGTTGCCGGGAACCTTGGCCGACGCCTGGTAGCTGGGCAGCGGGAACTGTCGGCTGACGCCGCCGCCGGTCGCGCCGTCGCTGGCGTCGTTCCAGACCGTCTCGCTGGAGATCGTCGCGCCGGAGGCGTGCAGGCGTGGTGCCGCCACAGGCCAGCGCGTGCGGCGCCGACGCCGGGAAGTCGACATGCTGCTGGCCGTCGGAGACGCTGTCGGCCGAGCCGTTGTCGCCGGCTGCGACCGTCACCGTCACGCCGAGCGCCGCCGCCTCGGTCAGGATCTGCTCCATCTGGCGTCCGCGCCTGGGCGGTCCAGCGTCCTCGGGCTGCCCCAGCTGATCGAGACCACCGACGGCTTGTGCGCGGTGTCGTGCACCGCGTCGAGAGCGCGTCGATGAAGCCCTGGTCGGTGTTGGGCGCGAAGTAGACGACGATCGCGGCAGCGGGCGCGACCGCGCCGACCACCTCGATGTCGAGCATCACCTCGCCGTCCGCGTTGGTGTCGGTGCCCGGGCTGTTGGAGCCGCCGTCGACGCCGACCGCGGTGACCGACGGCGCCGCGAGGCCGAGACCGCGTGAAGTACGTGGCGAGGTCGGCGGTCGCTGAAGCCGCCGCCGAGCTCGATGATGCCGACGGTCTCGCCGCTGCCGTCGACAGCCGGTCGGGAACGCGTACGCCTTGGCGACCTCCGCCGGCGTGTAGGAGCCGCGCCTTCGCCTGGTTGCGAAGCGGAGATGCGGCCGGGCCTGGGCCGGTCGTCGATCCCGAACACGCCCGTGACCACGCCGCCGACTCGGCCGGGACGGTCAGCGGCCCGCTCCGCGCGCGGTAGTACGGGCCGCCTGCGACGGCGCGTACATCCCGTCAAGTTGCGCCTCAAACGCGTCGGCGACCGAGCCCGCCGCGCCCATCAGCTTCACCTGCCGGCGGCCCTCGTCGGTGCGGCCGACCACGAGGCCGTGGTCTTCGGCGAAGCGGCAGATCGCGTTGACGTCGTCGGCGCGCGCGCCGTGTGCCTGGCCCCACTCCTCCCGGGAGATCCGCTTGCGTGACGAGGGCGGCCGTCGCGCCTCCTCGTTGATCCAGTCGGGCGCCACCCGATGCGAGAGATACACCGTCACGTCCACGTTCCCGGGTCCGGTCGACGTCGCCGACGCGCACGTGGCCGGGATGGAGCGTGCGCTCCGAGCCGGGGACCTGGACGCGCTGTGAACCAGCAATACGTAATGAAACCAAGGAACAGGACATAAC
>CAVPBY010000094.1:0-21700 GCA_963702225.1 uncultured Solirubrobacteraceae bacterium
ATGGATGTGCTCGTTGACGTATTGCTGAGGATGACCGCCCGGCGGTCGCGCGGGTGCTCGGCCGTGATCAGGCGCCGCCGGTGTCGTAGGCGCCGATGTCGCGAGCGGTGCGGTTGGGCGCCACCCGGCTTACGCCGCGCCGGCCAAGGTCCGTCACGGCGCTGCCTGGCAGTCGGCGGGGATTGCCGCGCCAAATCGCGGGGCTGCCCCGACGACGGCGCGTGGGCGAGCGAACAGTTGCGACGATCCGCCCTTGACAGGGGTGGTCGGAACGCGGTAGGAATGCAGTAGGCGAACGTTCGCCTAGACGGCGGGAGAGAGCGCGCCGGCGCCACTCGTCGGCAGGGAATGAGCAGCACCGAGGACCACGGGAGAGGTCGATGGTGATGGCACCCACACAGCCAGGTTCGGGCAGCGCGGACGGCGGACGCCGGTACGCGTCGATCAAGGACGTGGCGAGCCGGGCGGGGTCAGCATCAGACGGTGAGCAAGGTGCTCAATGGCGGGGGATCGGTGGCGCCGGCGACGCTCGAGCGGATCCAGCGGGCGGCCGAGGAGGTCGGCTACGTCCCCAACGCGCTGGCCCGCGGCCTCGTCACCCAGGGCACGAAGACGCTCGGGGTCATCGCCGCCGATCCGAGCGACCACGTGCTCGGCCGCTTCGTCGTCGCCGCCGAGAACGAGGCGCGCCGGCTCGGCTGGGCGACCGTCGTGGCCAACGTCGACGCCGCCGGGTCCGACGTCTCCCGCTGTGTGGAGGTGCTGAGCGAGCGGCGCGTCGACGGGATCCTGATGGCAGCGCCGCAGGCCGAGGGCGACGCGGAGCTCGGCGCGCGGCTGCGCGACCGGCTCCCGGTGGTCAGCCTGCACCACATCTCCGGGTTGCGGGTGCCGCTGATCGGCTCAGACCACGTCCGGACCGGGGTGCTCGCGGTCGCGCATCTGCGTCGAGCACGGCCACCGCGCCATCGGCGTGGTGACCGGCACCTCCGGGCGCCACGTCACGGTCGCGCGCATGGCCGGCTCGGTGCGGGCGCTCGAGGACGCCGGGCTGGACACGGGCGAGGAGCGCGTGCAGGAGGGCGACTGGACGATCGGCGGCGGCTACACGGCGACGCTGCGGCTCCTGGAGCGCCTTCCCGACGTGACAGCGCTGTTCGTCCACAACGACTACATGGCGATCGGCGCGGTGCGCGCCCTGCACGAGCGCGGCCGCCGCGTCCCCGGCGACGTCGCGGTCGTCGGCTGCGACGACGCGCCGCCCGCGCGCTACACCGTGCCCTCGCTGACGACGGTGCGCGTCCCGTTCGAGGACACCGGCCGGATCGCGATGGCCCAGCTCGTCGCGCTCGTCGACGGCGAGCCGGCGCCCACGCGCTCGACGCTGCTGCCGGTGACGCTCGTCCGGCGCGAATCGTGTGGCTGTGACAACGAGCAAGAGGACTCACCATGACCGCGACGATCAAACTCGACCTCGACCGCCGCCTGGGCTCCGTCGACCGCCGGATCCTGTCCGGGTTCGCCGAGCATCTCGGCCGCTGCATCTACGGCGGCATCTACGACGAGGGCTCGCCGCTCGCCGACGAGAACGGGTTCCGGACCGACGTGATCGAGGCGGTCAAGGCGCTGCGGCCACCGGTCCTGCGCTGGCCGGGCGGCAACTTCGTCTCGGGCTACCACTGGACCGACGGGATCGGGCCCCAGGACGCGCGGCCGCGGCGGCTGGAGCTCGCCTGGCACTCCGAGGAGCCCAACCGCTTCGGCACCGACGAGTTCCTGCGCTTCTGCGAGGTCGTCGGCACCGAGCCCTACCTGTGCGCGAACATGGGCTCGGGCTCGATGGACGAGGCCCAGGCGTGGGTCGAGTACTGCAACGGCAGCGCCGACACCGAGTGGGTGGCGCGCCGTCGCGCCAACGGCCGCGAGCACCCGTATGGGGTCCGCTACTGGGGCCTGGGCAACGAGATGTACGGGCCCTGGCAGATCGGGGCGCTGTCGGCCGGCGACTACGTCAAGCAGGCCCGGGAGTTCGCGAAGGTGATGAGCTGGACCGACCCCGAGATCGAGCTCGTCGCCTGCGGCGAGAACGGCCTGTCGGACTGGGACCGGGTCGTCGTCGAGGGCCTCGCCGACCAGGTGCGCTGGCACAGCATCCACATTTACACGGGCTCCGACGACTACTGGACCGACGTGCTCAGCCCGCATCAGGCCGAGCGCGCGCTGCGCCGCGTCGCGGCGCTCATCGCCGACACCCGCTACCGCAAGCGGATCGCCCATCCGATCCACGTCGCGTACGACGAGTGGAACGTCTGGTTCCGCGAGCGCGAGGCGGGGTTGGAGGAGCGCTACACGCTCGCCGACGCGCTCGCCGTCGCCACCTATCTGCATGCGTTCGTGCGCCACTCCCGCGTGGTGCGGATGGCCAACCTGGCGCAGCTCGTCAACGTCATCGCGCCGATCGTCACCTCGCCCGACGGGCTGTTCCTGCAGACGATCTTCCACCCGCTGCGGCTGTTCGCCGACCACCTGCGGCCGGTCGCGCTCGACGTCCACGTCGACTGCGACACGCACGAGCACGTCGACGTCGAGGTCGCCGGTGGCTGGCCGCACCGGGTCGGCGACCTGGGGCCGTTCCCGCTGCTCGACGCGACCGCGATGCGCGATCAGGACGGCGACGGGCTCACGCTGAGCGTCATCAACCGCTCACCGAGCGACGCGGTCGACGCTGCCATTCGCTTCGCCGATCCATTCGAGTCGCGCGCGATGCGGATCGAGCGGGTGCTCGGCCCCGATCCGCAGGCGACCAACTCCTTCGAGCAGCCGGACCGCGTGGGGGTGCACACCGAGTCCGGGACCTTGGGCGACGGCGGGACCATCCGCTTCCCGGCCTGCTCGCACACCGTCATCACCACTCAGCCGGGAGGCGCACGATGAACGAGGAGCTCACTCGTCGAAGGTTCCTCACACTCGCCGGCGCGGGCGCGACGATGCTCGCCACCGCCGGTTGCGGCGCGACCTACGACGTCGCCGGCGGGTTCGTGAGCCCCGCGTCGGGGACGAACGGCCACACCCTCGCCTACTGGAACCTGCTCTCGGGCGGCGATGGCGCCCACATGCAGGCGATGGAGCAGTCCTACCGCAAGGCCAACCCGAAGGTCGCCCTCGACGCGACCGTGCTGCAGTGGGGGAACCCCTACTACACCAAGCTCGCGATGGCGATCCGCGCCGGCAGCCCGCCGGACCTCGCGATCATGCACCTGAGTCGGCTTCCGGGGTTCGTGCCCGCCGGGCTGCTCGAGCCCTATGACACGGCAAGGCTCGCGGCTCACGGGATGCACCCGTCGGACTTCACGCCGCTGGCCCTCCGCAAGGCTCACTTCAACGGCCGGCTCATGGCGCTGCCGCTCGACACCCACCCGTTCGTCCAGTACTTCAACACGAAGATCTGCCGTAAGGCCGGGCTGCTGGACTCCTCGGGCATGCTGCGGCCGATCACCAGCCCGGACGCGCTCCTCACGGTCCTGCGCAAGCTCAAGGCCCAGAAGGTGACCCCGGCGGTGTGCGATCAGATCAACGACCCGGCGACGCCGTGGCGGTTGTTCTACACGCTCTACAGCCAGGCCGGAGGCAAGGTGCTCGCCGACAATGGCAAGCGCGTCGTGCTCGACCGTGCCCTGTCGCTGCGGGCGCTCGGCTTCATCGAACAGCTCGCCAGGGAGGGGCTGATGAACGCGAATACCGACGCCAACGGCGGCGTGGCGATCTTCTCGCAGGGAACCGCGGGCCTCTACTGGGAAGGGGAGTGGAATGTCGACGTGTTCCAGGCGGCGAAGCTGCCGTTCAACATGCAGCCGTTCCCGACCATCATGGGCCGCAAGGCCTCACAGGCCGACTCGCACACGTTCGTCATGCCCAAGCAGCCGAACGCCGACCCGGCGCGGACCGAGATGATCCTTTCGCTCATCCGATCGCTGCTGGGACAGAGCCTCACCTGGGCAAGCGGTGGCCACATCCCGGCATGGCTGCCCGTCCGTCGCTCGGCGGCGTATCACAAGCTCAAGCCGGAATCGAACTACGCCTCGGTCGCCGACTCCGCGGTCTATGACCCACCCGCCTGGTACAGCGGCTCGGGCTCCAACCTGGAGAACTACGCCGGCGGGGCGATCGCCGGGGTGATGACCGGCACCACCGCACCTGCCGCCGCCTTCGACCAGATGCGCTCGGCGCTCGTCGGCCTCTCGACCCAGTCCATTCCGGTATGAGCACGAGCGCGCTTCCCGCCCCCGCCATCCGTGACGCACGCCCGCAGGAGCGCCACTCCCGGGCCCGCAGCTTCACCGGTCTCGGCTTCGTCACACCATTCCTCGTCTTCTATGTCCTGTTCCTGCTCCTGCCGCTCGTTCTCGCGGTCCTCTTCAGCCTGTTCAACACGAGCCTCGCGCTGCCCGGGCTGGGCCGGTGGGAGGGACTGCACAACTACGGAGAGCTCTTCCAGGACTCCTACTTCTGGTCCTCGATGTGGCACACGGTGCTGTTCACCCTCGTGTCCACTCCGGTGCTCGTGGTGGTGTCCTTCCTGCTCGCCGTCGGCGTGCACCGCCACCGCCACGGGCAGTGGTTCTTCCGGCTCGCCTTCTTCCTGCCCTACATCCTGCCCTCGGCGGTGATCGCGCTGATCTGGCTGTGGATCTTCGAGCCGGGGTACGGGCTGGCCGACGGGGCGCTTCAGGCCGTCGGGCTCGGGGCACCGGCCTGGCTCTCGTCCACCTCCGTCGCGCTCTACTCGATCGTGCTCGTCACCGTGTGGTGGACGATCGGCTTCAACTTCATCCTCTTCCTGGCAGGGCTCCAGGAGATCCCCGGAGAGCTCTACGAGGCCGCGGACATGGACGGCGCCTCGCGGACGACGCAGACGCGGCGGATCACGCTGCCGATGCTCGGCCGCACGATCACGCTCGTGGCGGTGCTGCAGGCGATCGCGTCGCTGAAGATCTTCGACCAGGTGTACCTGATGACCCAGGGTGGGCCGAACTTCTCCACCCGGGTGGCGCTGGAGTACATCTACGACACCGGCTTCACGAGCGGGCGCATCGGCTACGCCTCGGCCGCATCGCTCGTCCTGTTCGTGGTGATCGCGATCATCGGCTTCGGGTGGCTCGCCCTCGTGCGGCGGCAGGAGCGGGGCGTATGAGTGCCGCGACGGCCACCACCGCCGGCGGGCGCAGGTCACGTCCGATCAGCGAGTGGATCTTCCCGCGCCTGGCCACCGGCGTGCTGATCGCGCTCGCCCTGCTGTGGCTCGCGCCGGTGCTGTGGGCGGTCGACACGTCGATCAAGGCCGAGCCGGACACGATCAAGATCCCGGCGACCTGGGCCATTGCGCACCTCACGTTCTCGGCCTACGGGAATGACTTCTCGGCCAGTGACATCGGCCGGTGGTACATCAACTCGGCGATCGTCTCGGTCCTGGTCACCCTGTTCACCGTGTTCACCGCCTCGATGGCGGGGTACGCGCTCTCGCGCCAGCGCTTCCGCGGGCAGAACCTGCTGTACGGAGCCATCCTCGCCGGCATCATGATCCCGCCGCAGGCGCTGATGGTGCCCCTGTTCCGGGAGTTCCAGGCGGTGCACGGCCTCAACACCTACTGGGCGCTCGTACTCCCGCAGGTGCCGTCGCCGGTCGCGGTGTTCATCTTCAAGAAGTTCTTCGACGGGCTGCCGGCCGAGCTCGACCAGGCGGCGCGGATGGACGGCGCCAGCTGGTGGACGTGCTACCGGCGGATCGCCCTGCCGCTGTCCCGCTCGGCGGTGGCGGCGGTGTCGATCTTCACGTTCGTGTGGACGTGGAACAACTTCCTGTGGCCGTTCCTGTCATCCACCAACACGCCGATGATGACCATTCCGGTCGGCCTGGGCACGGTGATCCCCGGTTCCGGAATCACCAACGCGCTCGTCATGGCCTCCGCCGTGCTCGGCGCGCTGCCGCTCGTCGTCGTGTTCCTGGTCGGGCAGCGGCAGATCGTGGAGGGCGTCGCGGGAACCGGTCTGAAATGAGAGAGGAGCACGCCGGATGTCCGAGCTGACCCTGAAGGGGCTCACCAAGCGCTACGAAGACGGGACGCTCGCCGTCGACGATCTCGACCTGGAGATCTCCGACGGCGAGCTGATGATCCTGGTCGGCCCGTCGGGCTGCGGCAAGACGACCGCGCTGCGGATGATCGCCGGCCTGGAGGAGGTCACCGCCGGCGAGCTGTGGCTCGACGGCGAACTGGTCAACGACCGCCCGCCCAAGGCCCGGGACATGGCGATGGTCTTCCAGAACTACGCGCTCTACCCGCACATGAGCGTGCGCCAGAACATGAGCTTCGGCCTCGAGCAGGCGAAGCTCGACAAGTCCGAGATCTCGCGCAAGGTCGCCGAGGCCGCCGAGACGCTCGACCTCACCGAGCATCTGGACCGCCGCCCCGGCCAGCTGTCAGGCGGTCAGCGCCAGCGGGTGGCGATGGGACGGGCGATCGTGCGCGCGCCCAAGGCGTTCCTGATGGACGAACCGCTCTCCAACCTCGACGCGAAGCTGCGCACCCAGATGCGCACCGAGCTCGCCCGCATCCAGAACGACCTCGGCACCACGACGGTGTACGTCACCCACGACCAGATCGAGGCGATGACGCTCGGCGACCGGGTCGCGGTGCTGAGAGCCGGCGTGCTTCAGCAGGTCGGCTCGCCCCAGGAGCTGTACGCGCGGCCGGAGAACCTGTTCGTCGCCGGCTTCATGGGCTCGCCGGCGATCAACCTGCTCCCCGCCCGGGTCGACGGCGAGGCGCTGCACACCCCGATCGGCGAGGTCCCGCTCGACTCCCGCCTGCGCGACGCGCTCGGGCGCGCCGACGCCGGTCAGACGGTCGTCGTCGGACTGCGGCCCGAGCACCTGCTCGACGCCGGGCTCGGCGACCACGGCCACGACGGCGGCGTCACGTTCACCGGCGACGTCGCCGTGCTCGAGGCGATGGGCGCCGAGTACTACGCCTACTTCGACCTGCCGGGCCAGCCCGCCCTCGGCGAGGTCGCCGGCATGGACCGCACGACCGCCGCGGACGCCGGCGTCGACCCGGTCGCGCGACGCGGCAGCGGTCAGCTCGTCGCCCGCCTGCCGCTCGACAGCGAGGTCCGCGAGCGCGCGCCGCTCACCCTGCGCTTCGAGCCGCGCCGGCTGCAGGTGTTCGAGCCCCGCAGCGGCCGGAGGCTCACCGATGTGGACGGCTGACCCGGGGTGATACACCGATGACGTGGAGGGTCCGCACCGCAACCGCGTCACGCCGGCCGGGGAGATCGTCGCGATCCCGCTGCGCGGTGCCTGGACGGGCAACCGCGGCAACCTGCACCGCGGCACCGAGATCGTCCGCGCCTGGGCGAGCCCTCACTGGCTGACCTGCACCCTGGACTGGAAGGGCCTGCGCCGCGAGCAGTGGCTGCCGCGCCGCCTCACCTGGCTCTACTTCCACGACGAGGCCGTGTCGCTCGCCGCCGGCCACCGCCCCTGCGCCTACTGCCGCCGCCCGGCATATGACGCCTTCCGAGCCGCCTGGGTCGCCGAGGCCGGCGGTGGGCCGGCGCCGCTGCATCGGGAGATCGACGGGACGCTCCACGCCGAGCGGCTGATCGCCGGGACGCGCCGGCGCCGCACGCACCCTGCGTCGTGGGGCGAGCTGCCCGACGGGGCGTTCGTGCTCGTCGACGGCACGCCCGCGCTCGTGCGCGGCCGAGCGCTCGTCGGGTGGTCGGTGTCGGGCTATGGCGAGCGGCGGCGGCGGCCGCGGGGTGGGGATGCGGAACTGCTCACGCCGCCGTCGACGCTGGGCGTGCTGCGGGCCGGGTATCCGGTGCAGATCGACCCGGCGGCCGGCTGATCGGGCCTTGGTTGGTCGGGCGTTCGCGAGGTAGCGCGTCGGGTCGTCGGCCGTCAAGCAGCGCCCGCAGATGGTGGCCTGCCGTGTTGCGGTGGTGGCGCTGCTGGACTGCCGCCGGCCCGTCGCGCTATTCGGCAACGAGGTGGGCCACTTCGTGTCCCCACCACTTGGGCAGGTGCGCGGCCGGCCGAGGACCAGGTCCGGGGCGCGGATCGTCCGATTCGCGCGGTCGTGGACCGGCGGATCGGGTCTCCGGGGCGCTGGGTGGGGCGACGAGCGATAAAAGTGCTCTATATCTCGCCCGGCCGGTCCCGCGGCCGTCGATAGAAGCCGGATATGTCGCCAGCGTCGCGCTCACCGCGACGCTGGTGACAAACCCGGCCCCAAGCGCCCACGAGCCGCGCGCGCCCCGGCGCCGTCCCGCCCCATGCCCGACGGCCGGCGTCACGGCATGCCACCCCAACCCCGCACGGCCCCAAAGACCGCCCCGCGCTGCCAACCAACCCCACGCCCCGGCCATAATCACGCCGTGCACGTCCGTGACGCCAGCGCCGAGGACTGGCCCGCTATCTGGCCGTTCTTCCAGCGGATCGTCGCGGCCGGCGAGACGTACGCCTATGACCGGGACATGGACGAGCCGACCGGGCGCGTGACGTGGATGGTCGCCCCGCCCGGACGCGTGTCGGTCGCGGAGGACGACGGCGACGGGGCGATCCTCGGGTCCGCGAGCATGTACCGCAACCGTGGCGGCCCGGGGGCGCACGTGGCGTCGGCGAGCTTCATGGTCGACCCCGAGCGATCGGGCCGCGGCGTGGGGCGGGCGCTCGGCGAGGACATGATCGCGTGGGCGCGATCGGCGGGCTTTCGCGCGATCCAGTTCGCGCGTCGAGAGCAACGCGCCGGCGGTGGCGCTGTGGCGGTCGCTCGGCTTCGCGGTGATCGGCACGGTGCCCGCCGCGTTCGCGCATCCCGAGCATGGCGACGTCGGCCTGCAGGTGATGCACCGCTCTCTGTGACGTCTCACACGCGCCCGTTTGGGTGCCGGGACGGCGGGTACGCCAGAACCTCGTCCGCAATCTGGAAGGAGAGCAAAATGCTTGCTCTGACCGCAGACGCCACTCAGGCAATCGAGGGGATCCTCCAGCAGTCCGAATCGGCCATGGGCATCAGGATCGCTCCCAACTCCGAAGACGGAAGCAGCGGGCAGCTGCAGATGAGCGTGGTGGACGCGCCCGCGGCGACCGACGAGGTCATCGAGAGCGAGGGCGCCCAGGTGTTCGTCGAGGAGTCCGCCTCGCCGTTCCTCGACGACAAGGTGCTGGACGCGTCGATCACCGACGATCGCGCGGTTCAGTTCGAGATCCTCACCCAGTCCGCGTAGCGGCCGAACCCGCACCGCGCGCCGGCCGCCCGATCTCCACCAGTGCGGACGGCCGGGGCGCCGCGGGTCCTCTCTCAGCCGGCCCCCGGCGGCTCGTGCAGCCGCCGCCTCACCGCTCCCGCGATGTCGGGGGCCGGCTCCTCCTCCGGGGTGGCCCCCAACCCGTGCAGCGCGTCGAGCAGCCGCTCGAGCGCCCGGAGCGCGGCCAGGCACTGCGTGCAGCCGGCGAGGTGGCGCTCGATCCGCTCACGGCCCCGGACGCCGAGCTCTCCGTCGAGGAAGGCGGACAGCCGGCCCGGCGTCCAGCGGTGATCACGGGCGAAGCGCAGGCGTTGACGCGGCGCGGGCATCGCGGTGTTCGGTCGGTTCCGCGGTCAGCTCACCCGGCGTCGCGGTCGAGCGACAGCGAGCAGGAGTTGATGCAGTAGCGGTCCCGTCCGGCCGGGCCGTCGTCGAACACGTGGCCGAGGTGACCGCCGCAGTTGGCGCAGGTCACCTCGGTGCGGCGCATGAACAGGCTGCGGTCCTCGTGCAGCTCGACGCGCTCGGCGACCACCGGGTCGGTGAAGCTCGGCCAGCCGGTGCCCGAGTCGAACTTCGTCTGCGACGAGAACAGCGCCGTGCCGCAGGCGGCGCAGCGGTAGGTCCCGGCCTCGTCGGTATGCCAGTACTCGCCGCTGAAGGCGCGCTCGGTGCCCTTCTCGCGCAGGACGTGGAACTGGTGTGGGGTCAGCTGGTCGCGCCAGCGCGCGTCCTCGTCGGTGTCGTGTCGATGTCGCAGCATGCGGTCTCCTTTCACAGTCGTCGCCCATTGAGACCCGTCCGGCGGCGAAAACGGTTCGGGCCGGGCGTGCGGGTGGTCACACGCGGTCCCGTCAGCCGTCATCGTCCTCCAGGTAGGGCTCGAGCAGCGTCCGCAGCCGCATCCGCCCGCGGTGCAGCCGGCTCTTGAACGCCGCCTCGCGCACGCCCACGACACGAGCGCCCTCGGCGGTCGACAACCCCTCCAGGTCACGCAGGACGACCGCCGCGCGCAGGTCGGCCGGAAGCTCGGCGAGCGCGTGCTCCAGCACCCGTCGCAGCTCGCGGCCGGCGAGTTGCGCGTCGGGCCGGTCCGAGCGCGGCGCCGGGATCGCCCGCAGAGGATCCTCGCCGGTCGGATCGGTCGCGGGCGCGGCGGGCTCGACCCGCCCGAGTCGCCGCTGGGCCTCGTTGAACGCGATCCGGTACAGCCAGGTCGACAGCTGCGCGCGGCCCTCGAAGCCGTCCAGGCCGCGCCACGCCCGCAGGAACACCTCCTGGGCGACCTCCTCCGCCTCGCCCGGGCCGAGGCCGAACCGCCGCAGCGCGCCGTAGACGCGCTCGGAGTGCGACGCGACCAGCCGCGCGAACGCGTCCTCGTCGCGGGCCCGCGCACGCTGCAGCAACGCTCGCTCGTCGGATGGGCGATCCATCGTGGCCTCAGTGTCGCGCCTGCCCGCGGGAGGTTCTTACAAGACGCGAAACAGTCGCCGGATCCCCGAACCGGCGCCCGCCCGCGGCCGGTCGAACGCGGCGAGATGTCCACCGAGCGGGCACGCGCCCGCTCACCACACCAGGAGAACCGATGAAGCTCTCAACTCGCATGCTCGCGCGCGTCGCCGCCGGCCCGTTGACGGCGCTGGCGGCCGCCGGCGCGGTCACCACCGCCACCGCCTCGGCGAGCACGGGCTCCGACGTCGTCGGGCACGTCTACGTCAACGACAACACCGCGGGCACGAACACGATCGCGGGCTTCGACCGTCACGCCGACGGCGCGCTCACCCCGATCCCGGGCTCGCCGTTCGTCGCCGGCGGAGCCGGCACCGGGACTGGCCTCGCCTCCCAGGGCGCGCTGCAGCTGTCAACCGACGGCCGCTGGGTGATCGCGGTCGACGCGGGCTCGAACCAGATCTCGGTGCTGCACGTGCACCGCGACGGCGCGCTCACCACGGTCGCGAGCGGGCCGGTCGCCTCCGGCGGCTCAGACCCGGTGAGCGTCACGGAGTCCGGCGGGCTCGTGTACGTCGCCAACGCCGGCCCGGCCGCCACCGACTACACGGGCTTCCGCCTCGCCCGGCACGGCCGCCTGACGCCGATCGTCGGCTCGACCGTGATCCTGCCCGGCGACGCGCAGCCCGGCGACGTGCTGTTCAACGCCAACGGCACCCGCCTCGTGGGCACGCGCGTGGGCACCTCGCAGATCGACAGCTTCGCGGTCGACCCCGCCGGCCTGCTCACCGAGGCGCCCGCGGCCCCGTACGCGGCGCAGGGCGTCGGCCCGTTCGGCAGCGCGTTCAGCCCCACCAGCCCGGCGCGGCTGTTCGTCACCAACGCCCACAACGCGCCCGGCGACAGCACCGTCTCGGCGTTCACCGACGCGGCCGACGGCACGCTCACGCCGGTCGCCGGGTCGCCGGTCGCCAACGGTCAGTCGGGCTCCTGCTGGGCGGCGATCAGCTCCAACGGCCGCACGCTGTACTCGGTCAACACCGGCTCCGGCACGATCACGAACTACGCCGTCGGCTCCGGCGGCGCGCTGAAGGTGCTCAACACGATCGCGATCCGCAACGGCGCGGGCGCGGGCAACTCGGTCGACGCGGCGGTCTCGCCCGACGGCGCCGACGTGTACGTCGTCGAGAGCAAGACGAACGCGATCGCCGAGTTCGACGTGCACGGCAACAAGCTGCGCGAGCTCGCCAGCGACCCGGTGGCGCTGCCGGCCGGCGCCGCCGCCGCGGGCATCGCGATCCAGTAGCGAGCCCGCCCGCTGGGCATCTGCGGTCGCCCCACGCGACCGTCGGTGCCCAGCGTCCGGGTCCTCAGCCGGCGGGCCGCCGCGCGATCATCGTGTGGCGCGAGAAGCGGCCGCCGAGCCCGAGCCCGGGGTGGTGATCGTCGCTCACGCGACCGGGTCGGCCGCTCGCACCGTGCGCACGGGCGCGCCGGGGAGCCGCTCCCCGAACAGCGAGCCCGCCTCGGCGTCGCCCTGCGCCCAGCCGTCGGCGAGGTCGATCTCGGCGACGAGCAGCTCGGGCTCGTACTCGGCGCCGGCGCTCGCGCCGGAGTGCTGGCGGGTCGCCTCGGCGACGACGTCGCCGAGCGGCGAGATGACCCGGCTGGCGCCGAAGCAGCCCTCGCCGATCTGGTTGACGAGGATCCACCACTGCCCGTTGGCGAGCGCCGCCGCCGGGTACAGCCGCTCCCACCAGCTCTCGGCGCCGTGCTCGTAGGCGGCGGGCTGCAGCACGAGCCGCGCACCCGCCTCGCGCAGCGCCCGCGCGGTCTCGGGGAAGTCGCCGTCGTAGCAGACCGACAGCCCGACGGGGCCGAGCTCGGGCCCGCAGTCGCACACGGTCGGCCCCTCCCCGGCCGAGAACGCACGGTCCTCGCCGCCGGGCAGGTAGCGGTGGAACTTGCGGTGGGAGGCGGCGAGCCGGCCGGCCGGGTCGTAGAGCGCGAGCGTGTTGTAGATCCGGTCGGCCGCGTCGCGCTCGGGCACGCTGCCGGCGGCGAGCCACAGCCCGTGCTCGCGCGCGAGCCCCGCCAGCCGCCGGCCGCGCGGGCCGTCGAGCGGCTCGGCGCAGGCGCGCATGTCGGCGGCGAGCGTCTCCGGGTCATAGCCGCTCGCCCACAGCTCGGGCATCACGACCAGCCGGCAGCCGGCGGCGCCGGCGAGCGCGATCAGCTCGCAGGCGACCGACAGGTTGCGCGTGGGGTCGCCCGGGACCGGGCACCACTGGGCGAGGCCGACGCGCAGCGGCCGGCGCTCGGGCGCGGAAGCGGCGTCCACGCGGGCCTCAGACGCCGGCTTCGACGACCGGGACCTCGGTCTGGTGGCCATCGATCTCGATCTGCTCGCGCGACAGGTAGCGCTTGCCCGCCCAGTAGTAGAGCGGGCACACGACCGCGAGTCCGACCAGCCACGAGATGTCGGTGTCGTGCAGCGACTTGCCGATCGGGCCGGTGAACAGCGTGGTCGCGATGAACGGGACCTCGACCGCGACGCCGATCACGTAGACGACGCACGCCGGCAGGTTGAAGCGCCCGTAGATCCCGCCGTCGTCCTTGAAGAACGACTCGACGTCGTAGTGGCCGTGCTTGACCAGGTAGAAGTCGACGAGGTTGATCCCCGTCCACGGGATGAGCAGGTACAGCAGCAGGAAGATGAAGTTCGTGTAGTTGGTGACGAAGTTGTTCTTGCCGGCGATCGCCATCACCGCCGCGACCACCGTGAACAGCACCGACAGCGCGAGGCGCATCGAGCCGCGCGGCACCCACGAGGCGCGGAACGTCTGCACGGTCGTGATCGCGCCGAGCACGCCGCCGTAGATGTTGATCGAGATCGTGTTCACCATCCCGAAGCCGATCACGAGCACGACGAGCCACCCGACGGCGCCCGCGGAGCTGTGCATCTCGGAGATCGTGCTCGCGGCCGGCGAGGCGGCGCCGAGCAGCGCGCCGAAGATCATCGGCCCGGCGGAGCCGAGCACGCAGCCCCAGTAGGAGGCCCAGAACGTCTTGGAGGCCGGCGTCTTCTCCGGCAGGTAGCGCGAGTAGTCCGACACGTACGGGGCGTAGGCGATCTGCCACAGCACCGCCACCGCGATCGTCGCCACGAAGCCGCTGAAGGACAGCGAGCCGCGGGTGAGCGTGCCGTGCGGCGCGCCCTTGACGAAGAGCGCGACGACCGCGAGCGCGAGCACGATCAGGCACAGCGGCGTGAGCACCCGGTTGACGAGATGGATCATGTCGTGGCCGAACGCGCAGATCGCGAGGCCGACGAGCGAGGTGATGATGATCCCGACGTCGACCGAGATCCCCGACGTCAGGTTGTTGAGCGCCTGGCCGCCGAGCACGACGTTGGAGGCGATGAAGCCGAGGTACATGATGATCACCACGGCGACGACGACGAGCGCGCCGTAGGCGCCGAACTGGCCGCGGCTCTGGATCATCTGCGGGACGCCGAGCTTCGGGCCCTGGGCGGAGTGCAGCGCCATGAACACGCCGCCGAACAGGTTGCCGATGATCAGGCCGAGCGCCGCCCAGCCGAGCGGCAAGCCGTAGACGGTCGTCGCCAGCGCGCCGGTGACGACGGTGAGCAGCATCACGTTGGACGCGAACCAGATCGTGAACAGGTTGCGGACCCGGCCCTTGCGCTCGGCGTCGGGGACCTGGGCGATCGTGCGCTGCTCGATCTCGACAGGGGTCTCGACGGCCGCGAGATCTTCAGACATCGGGGGTGCGTCCCTTCTCTCTCCATCAGATTGCGGCCCCAGCCACCGAGACCGGGCTGCGGGCGCCTGAACCGGCGAGTGTGTACGCATCGGTGTATCCCGTCAATCGATTCTCCCGCTGTGGCGCATCGGCCCGCGCGAAGCAGCCGGATGAATCGGCTGAGTCGATCCAGCGCGGCGGCTCTTCCGGTTGCGGCCGGCGGGCGGCCGGTCGAGACTGCGCGGGGACCGGCCCGACGACAGAGGCGTGGAGTGACCCGATGACCCACCGGCGGATCCGCCCGTTCAACACGCGCGACACCTATCCCGAGCAGGCGCTCGACAACGACCTGTGCCAGGCGGTCGTGGCCGGCGACACGGTCTACCTGCGCGGTCAGATCGGCGAGGACCTGGAGACGAGCGAATCGGTCGGCATCGGCGACGTCGAGGCCCAGGCCGAGCGGGCGATGGCGAACATCGACATGCTGCTGCGCGAGGCCGGCTCCGAGCTCTCGCACATCGTCAAGGTCGTCGTCTACATCGTCGACCCGCGCCTGCGCGAGCCCGTGTACCGGGTGATGGGCCGCTGGCTGAAGGGCGTGCACCCGGTGTCGACCGGGCTCGTCGTGTCCGCGCTCGCGCGGCCGGAGTGGCTGGTCGAGATCGACGCGACCGCGGTCATCCCGTCGTGACGCTCTCGCTGATCGCCGCCGATCCCGTCGCCGGGGAGCTCGGCATCGTCATCGCCTCCTCCAGCCCGGCGGTGGCGGCGCGCTGCGCCCACATCCGCCCGCGGGTCGGGGTCGCCGCCAGCCAGAACGTCACCGACCCGCGGCTCGGGCCGGCGCTGCTCGACGCGCTCGCGGCCGGCCGGGCGCCCGGCGAGGCGCTGCGGGAGGTCCGCGCCACCGCCGCGCATGTCGAGTACCGCCAGCTCACCGTGATCGACCCGCGCGGCGCCGGCGCCGCCTGGTCGGGGTCGGGCACGCTCGGTGTACACGGCGAGCGGGTCGGGCCGGGCTACGCCGCGGCCGGCAACCTGCTCGCCGCCGAGGGCGTGCTCGACGGCCTCGTCGCGGGCTTTGCCGCCGGCCATGGCGAAGCGCTCGCCGAGCGGCTGCTCGCGGCGCTGCGGGGGGGCGCCGAGGCGGGCGGCGAGGCCGGCCCGCTGCGCTCCGCCGGGCTGCTCGTGAGCGCCGACGTCAGCTGGCCGGTCGTCGATCTGCGCGTCGACGACGGCGACGACCCGGTCGGCGAGCTCGGGCGGCTGTGGGCGTTGTACGCGCCGCTGCGCGACGACTACGTGACCCGCGCGCTCGCCCCCGGCGCGGCGCCGTCGTTCGGCGTCCCGGGTGACGAGGCGCCCGAACCGGGACGGTGAGCGCCGGGGGTGCTGCAATGGGGCGGATGCGGTTCACGCTGCGCCAGCTCGAGTACTTCATCGCCACCTGCGAGGCCGGGTCGGTCACCGAGGCGGCGCTCTCGATCCCCGTCGCCCAGTCGTCGGTGTCGGCGGCGGTCGCCCAGCTGGAGCGGGCGCTCGGGGTGCAGCTGCTCATCCGCCATCACGCGCAGGGCGTCTCGATGACGCCCGCCGGCCGTGAGTTCCTGGTGCGGGCGCGCGCGCTGCTGCGCGACGTCGAGCAGCTCGAGCGCTTCGCCGACGAGCTCACCGAGGAGCTGTCCGGGACGCTCGACCTCGGCTGCCTGGTGACGGTCGCGCCGCTCGTCATGCCCCAGCTGTGCAGCCCGTTCCTGCGCGACCACCCGGAGGCGCGGATCGAGATGACCGAGGCGGGGCAGTCGGAGATCGTCGAGCGCCTGCGCACCGGGCGGCTCTCGATCGCGCTCAGCTATGACCTCGACCTCGCGCCCGACCTCGCCTTCGATCCGCTCGCCGAGGTGCCGCCCTACGCGCTGTTCTGCGCCGCGCATCCGCTCGCGGCGCAGGCGAGCGTCACGCTGCAGCAGCTCGCCGCCGAGCCGCTCGTGCTGCTCGACCTGCCGCTCAGCCGCGAGTACTTCCGCGAGCTGTTCGTCGCCGCCGGCCTCGAGGCGAACGTCGTGCGCCGCTCGCCCCATCTCGAGGTCATCCGCTCGCTCGTCGCCAACGGGTTCGGCTTCACGATCCTCAACCTCCCGGCGGTCAACGACCGCGCGCTCGACGGTCACGCGCTCCGCGCGGTGCCGATCGAGGGCCCGGCGCGGCCGATGATCATCGGCCTGGTCACGCTGCAGGCGATGCGCCAGCCGCGGCTCGTGCAGGCGTTCTGCGAGTACTGCCGGCGGGCGGTCGCGGCGGGCGAGGTGCCCGCGCTCGTGGGCGGGCGATGAGCGCCCTGGACATCCTCGAGCGGCTCGTTGCGCAGCCGACGGTCGCCGGGCGCTCGAATCTCGCGCTGATCGACGAGCTCGCCGAGCGGCTGACCGCGCTCGGGGCGGCGGTGCGCATCGTCGAGGCGGTGCGCGGGGACGCGCGCAACCTGCACGCGGTGCTCGGGCCCGCCGACGCGCCCGGGGGGATCCTGTTCGCCGCCCACAGCGACGTCGTCGACGTCAACGGGCAGCCGTGGACCCGCGACCCGTTCGCGCTTGCGGTCGACGGCGGCCGCGCCTACGGCCGCGGGGCGGCCGACATGAAGGGGTTCATCGCGGCGCTGCTGGCCGCGCTCTCGGACCGCGGCGTGGTCAGCCGGTTGCGACGGCCCGTCCACGTCGCGATCTCCAGCGACGAGGAGCTCGGCTGCCTGGGCGTGGGGCCGCTGCTCGACGTGCTCGGTGCGCTGCCGGTCCGGCCCGCCTGGGCGCTCGTCGGCGAGCCGACCGAGCTGCGGGTGGTCGACCGCCACAAGGGCAAGGCGGCGGCGCGGGTGCAGCTGCGCGGCCGCGCCGCCCACTCGAGCGTGCCGGCCGACGGCGTCAACGCGGTCGCGCACGCGGGGGTGCTCATCACGCGGCTGCTGCAGCTGGGCGCCGAGCTGCGGGCGGGGCCGCTCGACGACGCCTTCCGGGCGCCGTTCTCGACGGTCGGGATCGGGCCGGTGCGCGGCGGGGTGGCGGTCAACATCGTCCCCGACCGCTGCCGGCTCGACCTCGAGCTGCGGACGGTGCCGGCGGTCGATCCGCCGGCGCTGATGGACCGCGTGCGGGCCCTCGCCGCCGACGTGGAGGCGGCGATGCGCGCCGAGCACGAGGGCTGCGCGGTGACCGTCGAGCCGCTGTCGAGCTACCCGGGGCTCGCCCCGGCCGGGGGGGCGGATCGCTGGGCGGCGGCGCTCACGGAGGCGCTCGGCGCCGCCGGCGAGGGGAGAACGCCGGGGGCGGCGGACTTCGGGACCGAGGCCGGCCTCTACGCCCGCGCGCTCGGCATCCCGGTGCTCGTCTGCGGCCCCGGCTCGATGCGCGACGCCCACCGCGCCGACGAGTCGGTCGCACTCGACCAGCTGGCGGGCGCCGAGGCGATGGTCGCCCGCCTGTGCGAGGTGCTCACCGCACTCTAGGACTTCTTCGATCGAAATAGTGCGTGAGCATTTGGTGCAGATAGCTTGTACCAACTGCGCACTGTCACTCCAGGGGCGCACCGGGGATGGGGCCGCGGCCCCGGTCCCACGGCGGTCCGGGGGCGCGCCGGGATGGGGCGCGCCCCCGTCGCGCGGCGGTCAGCGGCGCAGCGGCGCGCCGATCGGCAGGCCGCGTCCGCCGGTGGCGAGATCGGCGGCGTTGAGTCGACCACCACGTGGCAACGCGCACAAGAAACGCAGGATTTCTGCACATGACTGGAGCCGGCGTGCGGCTCCCGGACTCCCCGCAGGTGTCAGGTGAGCGCGGCGCGCAGCGCGTCGGCGATCGGCCGCTCGCCGCCGTTGACGTACAGCACGGCCCCCGCGGCGCGGTCCTCGGCGAGCACCGCCGCGATCACGGCGGCGACGTCGTCGCGCGTCACGTCGGAACGGAACGGCTCCAGGTCGATCCGCACCCGGCCGGTGCCGGGCCCGTCGGTGAGGCGGCCGGGCCGCACCACCGTCCAGGCGCGGTCGCTCGCCCGGACGGCGGCGTCGGCCTCCGCCTTGGCGCGCAGGTAGACGCTGAACACCGCGTCGTCGGCCGGCGGGCTCTCGGCGCCGACCGAGCTGACGATCACGTACCGGCCGACGCCGGAGCGGGTCGCCGCCTGCAGGAGCGCGATCGCGCCGGCGCGGTCCATCGTGACCTTGCGCTCGGCGCCGCTTCCCGGGCCCGCCCCGGCGGCGAACACGGCGGCGTCGCAGCCGCCGAGCGCGGCGGCCACCGCGTGCGGGGCGGCGTGCTCCAGGTCGCACACGACGCCGGTCGCGCCCAGCGACTCGATGTCGGCGACGTGGGCCGGGTTGCGCACGAGGCCGGTGACCGCGTCGCCGCGGGCGACGAGCAGCCCGATCAGCCGCCGGGCGATCTGTCCGTGGGCGCCTGCGATCGCGACGTGCACGGACCTCACGGTAGTCGGCGGCGCGGGACGGGTCCGTCGCTCAAGTATCCTAGTAAGCCAGTCGAATTACTCAGCTCTTTGCTGGGGAAATACGCGTAGAAGGAGCCTTTCGGCACGCCGGCGGCGTCGGTGATGTCTTTGACGCCGCTGGCGGCGAATCCATGAGCGTGCACCAGATCGAGCCCCGCCGGAGCAGGCGGCGGCGCACGTCGGGGTTCGGCGGGCGGGGCATGCTCCCATCGTCGTCGACCGGTCGCTCTTCAACAGCCGGTCGTCGGACCCGTGGTCGCTAGTCGCTCACCACAATCACGGTCTTGCCCGCCCGCCGGCTAGGTTGCCGACCGCTTTCGAACGCCTCCCGGCCCTTGGTCAAGGGATAAGTGGCGGCGATCTCCACATGAAGGCGCCCTTTCGAACCGGAACCGTCGACGAGCCCGGCCAGTTGCGTCAACTGGTCTCGATCGGTACTCACAACGAAGAACGTTGCGGTGACGCCGTATTCGTCGGCCCGCCCGGCCGGTGGCGGCGCCGACAACGTGACCAGCCGCCCACCGCGACCGAGCACACCAAACGACCGGTCCAACGTGTCACCGCCGACGGTGTCGATCACCACGTCGTAAGCGCCGGAGGGGGCGGAGCCTTCATCGATCCCTTCGTGCGCACATCGATCACCCGCGCCGCTCCCAATCCCTGGACAAACTCGGCCGTGTCGCTTCGCACGGTCGCGGTGACCCGCGCGCCGAGCATCGCGGCAACCTGCACCGCGAAGGCGCCCACGCCGCCCGCCCCGCCATGCACCAGCACCGCCTCGCCTGCCTGCACCGCGGCGTGGTCGACCAAACCCTGCAACGCGGTCAGCCCGGCCAGCGGCACTGCGGCCGCGACGACATGTGAGACGGTGAGAAGCTGGCGGCCAGATCAACCGCGGGGACAGCGACATACTCGGCGGCCGCGCCGTCCCGGTCGAACCCGATGAGTCCGTACACCTCGTCGCCGGGTGCGAAATCCGTTACGTCTGACGCCACTTCGCAGACAACGCCCGACACTTCGTGCGAAGGAATCGCCGGAGTCCGGGTCCGCGTCTCGTCCCATGTCAACTCGTCAAACGTGATGGCAGCGGCGTGCACCGCAACCGACAAGCTTCCCCGGGCGCGGGGATCGGTACGGGGGCATGCTCGACGACCAGCTTATACCCGGGCCACCCCGCCGGTGTGCCCGCAGCGCGATCATGCCGGTCAAGGCAGTTGCCAATCGATCGGGTCGGCATCCATCTTCGCCAGCAGCTCGTTGGCACGGCTGAATGGACGCGATCCGAAAAATCCCCGCGACGCCGACAGCGGCGAGGGGTGCAGGCGCTCGATCGCCACGCAATTACCTTCGGCCAGAATGGGTTTAAGCGTTGACGCGTCGCGGCCCCAGAGGATCGCCACCATCGGCTGTGAGCGCGCGACCAGCACGCGGTCCGCACTCGGTGACCGCCTCCAGTCCCTTACCGCGGTGCGACGCCGGATTACTGGGCCGCACCGTCAACACTCGGTTCAGCAGCAGCACACCGCGCTGGGCCCAAGGAGTCAGATCGCCGCACCGAGGGCGGCGTACCGAGGTCGGCGGTGTACTCGCCGAAGATGTTGGCCAGGCTCCGCGGCAGCGGACGCACATCGGGAGCAACCGAGAAGCTCAGGCCCACAGCATGTCCCCGGCGTAGGATAGGGATCCTGCCCGACGATCAGGACCCGGACGTTGTCGAACGGAAAAGTGAAGGCACGCAATACGTTCGGGCCCGCCGGCAGATACCTGCGCCCCGCCGCGATCTCGGCCCGCAGAAACTCCCCCATCTGCGTGACCCGATCGGAAACCGGCGCCAGCGCCGTCGCCCAACCCTGCTCGACGAGTTCACTCAACGGACGCGCCGTCATCGCTGCTCGTTTGCCATCGCGTCGACGATCACCGCGCCACCCTACTCGACCGCCCGACCCGCCTAGCCCTCGAATGACTGCCAGCCGGCGTGGCCGCTCCACTCCTGGTCGTCGACGAGCACTCGGGCCGGTCCGTCGAGAACCCGTCCGATCACCCGCCAGCCCGCCGGCGCGCGGCCGGCGAAACAGGCGGCCAGCGCATGGTCTTCGCCACCGCCCAACACCCACGCCCATGGATCCTCGCCCACCGCGGACCCGGCCGCGGCCAGCGCGTCGTGATCGGTGGCCAGCGCAGCCGTGGACAGATCCATCCCCACCCCGGACGACTCGGCGACGTGCCGTAGGTCGGCCAGCAGACCGTCGGAGATGTCGATCATCGCCTGCGCTCCCCCGGCCGCCGCCACCGCTCCCTGACCATACGGCGGTTGGGGAACCAAATGCCGCTGACGCAGCTCGCCGAATTCCTGTATATCTTTGCGCCACAACGAAAAACCCGCAGCAGAGCGGCCCAGGTCACCGGCGACGGCGATCAACGAGCCACTTGCGCCCCGATCGCAGCACCGGTGCACGGCCGTTCAGGTCGCCCAGCACCGTCACCGAGATCACCCACTGCGGGCAGCTGACCAGATCGCCGCCGGCGATCCCGGCGCCGATGCGCTGTGCCTCGTCCCACATTCCATCGACTAGCGCGTCCGCATCCGCCGCCGGGGTGTCACCGGGCGCGCCGAAGGCGACGACGAAGGCCGTGGGCCGCGCGCCCATCGCCTCGATGTCCGCGGCGTTCTGGGCAATGACCT
>CAVPBY010000095.1:0-15224 GCA_963702225.1 uncultured Solirubrobacteraceae bacterium
CCGTTCTTCGCGACGTTCTTCAACAACGCCGAGACGACCGACCTGTGGGGATCGGTCGTCAAGACGACGCTGTTCGGCGCGATCATCGCGATCGTCTGCTGCTACAAGGGCATGACCGCCTCCGGCGGCGCCGAGGGGGTCGGGCGCGCGGTCAACCAGGCGGTCGTGATCGCGTTCCTCGGGGTGTTCGCGTTCAACTACGCGTTCACGCAGACGCTGCTGGCCACCCATCCCGAGATCACGACGATCATCAAGTGATGACGACCCCGGCCACCCGATGAACGAGCTGATCCAGACTCCGCCGGCTGGCTCGAGGCGTTCGGCGAGATGGTGACCTTCGCCGCGCGCATGATCGCCGAGATAGCGACGCTGCGCGTGTTCCGGTTCTTCGGCGAGACGCTGCGCCAGGCGGGCATCCTGATCATCTCCTCCACGCTCGTGATCTGGGGCCTGGTGTTCATCATCGGCCTGGAGTGCGGGATCGAGGGCGGCTACTTCACCTACCAGGAGGCGACGCCCGCCTACTCGGGCGTGTTCGCGGCCTGGTCCGACCTGCGCGAGCTCGTGCCGCTCGTGTTCGGCTACATGATGGCCGCCAAGGTCGGGACCGGGATCGTCGCCGAGCTCGGCTCGATGCGGATCTCCGACGAGATCGACGCGCTCGAGGTGATGGGCATCAGCGGCATGCGCTTTTTGTGCGCGACGCGGCTGCTGGCGGCGGTCATCGTGCTGCCGTTCGTCTACCTGTGCTCGATCGCCGCCGGGTTCTTCGCGAGCTACCTCGCGGTCGTCCAGGAGCTCGGCTACGTCTCGGCCGGCGGCTACTTCCTCGTCTTCTGGCAGTTCCAGAACCCGACCGACGTCTTATTCAGCTTGATAAAGGCGATGACGATGGCGTTCGTCATCGTCATCGTCGGCTGCTATTACGGCTACAACGCCAGCGGCGGGCCCGTCGGCGTGGGCACCGCGACGGCCAAGTCGATGGTCGTCAACCTCGTCTCGGTCCACCTGATCGGGATGCTCGGCACCCAGCTGTTCTGGGGCGCCAACCCGCGCGCGCCGATCGGCGGCTGAACACCGTGTTCTGATTTAGACTGGCGCCATGGAGGAGAAGCGCATGACCGACGACGCCCCGACGCCCGGCCCACCGGCCACCGGCGCCGACGACGAGTACCGGTTCCACACCTACAAGGTCTATCCCTCCGGCCAGCCGGACGCGGTCGAGTTCAAGGACACCCACAAGTCCTTCGGCCGCTCCCACATCCTCCAGGGGCTGAACATGGGCCTGCCCGAGGGCATGGTGTCGATGATCCTCGGGCCCTCGGGCACCGGCAAGTCGGTCTGCATCAAGCACATGGTCGGACTGCTCTACCCGGATTCGGGCGACGTGCTCGTCCACGGCCAGTCGGTCCCCGACCTGCCCGACAACGACCTGTTCGAGATGCGCAAGAAGTTCGGGCTGCTGTTCCAGGACGGCGCGCTGTTCGGCTCGATGAACCTCTATGACAACGTCGCCTTCCCGCTGCGCCAGCACACCGAGAAGGGCGAGGACGAGGTCGAGCACATCGTCATGCGCCGGCTGGACGAGGTCGGTCTCGGCACGTCGTCGACGAAGATGCCCAACGAGCTCTCCGGCGGCATGCGCAAGCGGGCCGGATTCGCCCGCGCGCTCGTGCTCGAACCAGACATCGTGCTCTTCGACGAGCCGGACTCGGGCCTGGATCCGGTGCGCACCGCGCTGCTCGGCGAGCTGATCCTCGAGATCCATCGCGACATGATGGACGAGGCCAAGGAGAGCCAGAAGGCGCACCTGCCGACGTTCTGCGTGGTGACGCACGACATCATGAGCGCGCGGCGCGTCGCCGACTACATCAACGTCCTGTGGAAGGGCCGGATCGTCGAGGCGGGGCCGGCCGAGGACATGCTCAACTCCGACAACCCGTTCATCCGCCAGTTCCTCTCGGGCGAGTCCGAGGGCCCGCTCACGATGGACTGAGGGCCGCCCGGCGCGGCGGTCCCACGAGGTCATGAGCAGGCTCGCCGAGAGGCTGGGAAGCGGTCCCCGCACGGCGCCCGCTGCTCGTCATCGGCGTCGTCGCGGCGCTCGCGATCGCCGGCGGCGTGCTCGCGCTCGGCCTGCGGCCCTCGGCGGCGATCGACACGTTCGTCTCGGCGTCCTCGCCGGCCTACCGCGCGACCGTGCAGGACGAGCGCCACTTCGGATCCGACGCCGTGGCGGTCCTCGTGCGGGCGCCGCTCGGCGAGCTGCTCGCGCCCGCGCAGCTGCACTCGCTCACCGAGCTGGAGGCGTGCCTGGCGGGGCAGTCCGTGACCCGGAGCGCGACCCTGCGCGCCGACGTGCCGGTCCCGGGGGGCGGCCACGCGGCCTACGGCGGGCCGGCCGGCCCCTGCGCGCAGCTCATGGCCCACCGGCCGGCGCTCGTTGTCTACGGGCCCGGGACGTTCCTCAACCGGGCGGTCGCCGCGATCAACGGGTCGCTCGCGGGTGCGCTCTCGGGCGTTCGCGCCGCCGGGAACCGCGCCGCACAGGCGGCCGAGCGGCTGGCCCGGGCGCGCGGGCTCGGCGACGCCGCCGTGCTCGCCGACGGCGCCGCCGCGCGTGAGCAGGAGGAGATCTCCCAGCTGCAGTCGCTCGAGCGGGCAGCCGGCGGCACCGGCCTCGACGCGATCCCGTCGATCACCGACGAGACGTTCATCCGCCGGGTGGTGTTCGGCCCGCGGGGCACGACGCCCCGATCGCGCGTGCGCTACCTGTTCCCCGGCGCGCGGGCGGCGCTCATCCAGGTGCGACTGCGCGCCTCGCTCACCAGCGCCGAGCAGACGCGGGCGATCCGCTGGATCCGCGAGGCCGTCCGGATGCCGCAGTTCCGGCTGCCCGCCGGCGGCAGCTACGTGGTGAGCGGCGTGCCGGTCGTCGTCTCCGACCTCGCCGGCCAGATCAGCGGCGCCATCGGCGTGCTGCTTTTCGTCGCGCTGGGCGTGATGGCCGTCGTGCTCTGGCTGCTGTTCGGGCGCGCCCCGCGGCTGCTGCCGCTCGCGGTCGCGCTCGCCGCGACCGGGATCACGTTCGGCGCGCTCGCGCTGCTCGGGGTCGCGCTCACGCTCGCGTCGGTGGCGGTGCTGCCGGTGCTGATCGGGCTGGCGGTGGACTACGGGGTGCAACTGCAGTCCCGCGCCCACCAGGACGGGCTCCGCGCCGCGGCGCCGGCGATCGCGACCGCCGCGCTGGCGACCGCCGCGGGGTTCGCGGTGCTCGAGCTCTCGCCCGTCCCGATGGTCCGCGGCTTCGGCATCGTGCTCGTCGCCGGCATCGCGGTCGCGCTCGCCTGCACGCTCGCGGTCGTGCCCGCCGCGCTCGCCCTGTCACGCTCGGGCGGCGGGCTGGTCGGGGCCTCGCTGCGCGGCGCCGGCGAGCTGCTCGGCCCGCTCGCCGCGCTCCCGGCGCGGGCGCGAGCCGCGGCGGGTGCGTCGCTGCGCGGCGCGAGCGAGATCCTCGGCCTTGCGCGCATCCGCCCCCGCGGCCGTGACCGGCTGCCGGCGGCGCTCGCCCGCCACCCGCTGCGCGTGCTCGCGGTCGGGCTCGTGCTCGCCGCCGCAGGCTGGGTGGCGGACGGCCACACCCCGGTGCAGTCGGACATCACCAGGCTCGTGCCCCAGTCGACCCCTGCGATCCACGACCTGCGCACGCTGGAGGCGGCGACCGGCGTCTCGGGGGAGATCGACGTTGCCGTGCGCGGGCGCGACGTCGCCACGCCGGCGGTCGTCGCCTGGATGAGCCGCTACGAGTCCGCGCTGCTGCACCGGTTCGGAGGCTCGGACTGCTCGCGGGCGACGCTCTGCCCGGCGCTGTCGCTGCCCGACCTGTTCAGCACGACCGGGAGCGGCGCCGCGCACCCGACCCATGCCCAGATCGACGCGCTGCTGAAGGCCGTCCCCGCGTACTTCTCCTCGGCCGTCATCACCCGCGACCGCCGGGAGGCGACGCTCGCGTTCGGCATCCGCCTGATGCCGCTCTCGCGCCAGGAGCGGGTGATCGCGTCGATGCGCGCCGCGCTGCACCCGCCTGCAGGCGTGCACGCCGCGCTCACCGGCCTGCCGGTGCTTGCCGCCCAGGCCGACGCGGCGCTGTCCTCGCCCGGGCGGCGGCTGCTCACGGTGCTCGCGGGGCTGGTGGCGGTGGCGCTCGTGCTCCTGGCGGTGCTCCGCCGCCCGAGCCGGGCGCTGGCGCCGATGATCCCGATCGTGCTCGCGACCGGGTGGTCGGCGCTCGTGCTCTACCTGCTCGGGATCGCGCTGAACCCGATGTCGGCGACGCTCGGCGCGCTCGTGATCGCGATCTCGACCGAGTTCAGCGTGCTCCTGTCCGAGCGCGTGCGCCAGGAGCGCGCCGCGGGGCTGGCCGGCGCCCAGGCGCTCGCCCGCGCGTACCGGTCGACCGGCCGCGCGGTGCTCGTGTCCGGCGTCACCGCCATCGCCGGATTCGGGGTCCTCGTCGTCTCGGACATCGCGATGCTCCGTGATTTCGGTCTGGTCACGCTCGTCGACCTCACCGTCTCGCTGGGCGGGGTGCTGCTCGTGCTGCCGGCCGCGCTCGCGCTGCCCTCCTCGTCCTTCCGTGAGCACCGGGACGAGGGCGGGGCGGCGCCGCACCGCGACGGCCGCCCGCGCGGGCGCGAGCGGGCGACGGTCGCATGACGGAGGGCCCGGACCCGCCCGGCGAGCCCGGCCCGACCCCGGACCCGCCCGGCGGCCCGGCCCCGGAGCTCACGCGCCTGGACCCCGACGCGGCCGCGGGGGCCGACCCCGACCGCGCCGCCCCCCACGGGCCCGGGTCGGGGGGGCCCGGGTCTTCGCCCATCATCGACGTCCGCCCCTACCGCTGGGCGATCGGGATCATCGGGGTGACGCTCGTCGTCGTCATCGGCGCCGTCCAGTTCCTCAGCCATGGTCGCGCGACCACGGGCGTCGCCCCCGGCCACCGGTTGCACTGGTTCGCCGCCGCGCGGGCGGACACCGGCCTGCACGGGGACGCGAACCTGCACCCGCCCTGCCGGGCGGCCGATCACGACCCGCGCGCGCTCAACCTGTGCATCGACGCGCACCGCTCCCCGGTCGTCGTGTCGTTCTTCGCCACCTCCTCGGCGCAGTGCGTGGCCCAGGTCGACGCGCTCCAGGCGCTCGCGCGCCGGTATCGCTCGGTCCGGTTCCTCGCCGTTGCCGTGCACGCTACGCGCGCCGCGACGCTGCGCCTGGTGCGCGCCCACCACTGGACGATCCCCGTCGCGGAGGACCCCGACGGCGCGGTCGGCGCGCAGTACGGCGTCGTCGTCTGCCCGATGGCCGAGCTCGCCGCGCGGGGCGGCGTCGTGCGCGACCGGCTGGTCGGCGATCGCTGGGCGACCGTCGCCGCGCTCGCCCCCCGCGTCGCGGCGCTCGCGGCCCGTCCGGGACATTCGTGACGAGCGCCGGCGAGCCCCGCGCCGGCACGGTCGCGCCGGAGATCGCGGCCGAGCTGCCCGGCGTCGGCCTGTGGTGGGTCACGGTCCCGGCGGCCCCGGGGCCGGTGGGGGAGGGGCTGCAGCGCCGGTTGCGGATCCTGGCCGACCGCCGGCGTGGCGGCGACGCGGTCTCGCTGCGCACCCGCCCGGTCGTGCGCGCCCAACGGGCGTTCGTGCGCCAGATCGGCCTCGACCCCGACCGCGAGCGGGTGCCGGCCGAGCGCGCCGCGCTCGACCGGCTGCTGCACGGCGGTCTGGCGGCGCGCGACCGGATCGAGGCCGCCTGCCTGCTCGCGGTCGTGGAGACGGGCGTCGGGGTGTGGGCGCTGGACGCGGAGGCGGTCGCGCCCGGCGGCCCGGAGCTCCGGCTGGCGCGCGGCGCGCTCGCCGTCGCCGACGGAGACCGCGTCCATGCGCCGCTGTTCGGCGAGCCGCTGCCCGGCTCGGCGCCCGGCCCGCGGACGCGGTCGGTCGTGCTGTTCGCCGCCGTCCTCCCCGGCGTCCCGGAGGTCCACGTCCACGAGGCGCTGTGGCAGGCTCAGGATGCGCTGCGCGGCTGAGCGTGCCGGCGCGCGGCGGTGCCGGGCGCGCGGCCGCGCGCGTCACTGACGGGCGGCCTCGGTGGGGACGGGGGCGAAGCCGCGGCGCTGGATGACCCCCCAGGCCTTGTCGCCCCGCAGGTAGGCGACGAAGCCGCGCACGCGGTGGAAGGTGATGATCTGCCGGTAGCCGAAGTTCTCCCCGATCGCGTAGGCGATCATCCGGGCGAGGTCGACCAGCCCGCCGTGACGGCGGAAGGCGACGTCCTCCAGCAGGACCGCGGAGAGCGAGAGCAGCACGCCGGAGAGCAGCGCGACCGCCATGAACACGAGCGCGAACGGCCAGTTGACCGCGCCGAGCGCCCATGAGACGGCGAGGACGAGGTATCCGCCGAGCTCGATGAACGCTCCCAGGAACTCGAACAGGACGAAGAACGGCAGCGCGAGCAGGCCGACGACGCCGTAGCGCGGATTGCCGATCATCCGCCGATGGCGCCACAACGTGTCGATCAGGCCGCGGTGCCAGCGGCTGCGCTGGCCGCCGAGCTGGCCGAGGCGCTCGGGCACCTCGGTCCAGCAGACCGGATCGGGGACGAACGCGAGCCGGTCGCGGCGCCCGGCGTCGTAGGAGGCGCGGTGCAGGCGGACGCACAGCTCGAAGTCCTCGCCGATGGAGTCGGCGGCGAAGCCACCGACGGCGACGACCGCCGAGCGGCGGAACACCCCGAACGCGCCGGAGATGACGAGCAGGCCGTTGATCGCGCTCCAGCCGCTGCGCGCCGCCAGGAACGCGCGCAGGTACTCGACGGTCTGCATCATCGCCAGCGGGTTCCCGGGCAGGTGCGTCTCGATCACGTGCCCGTGCTCGACCCGGCAGCCGTTGGCGACGCGGATGAGCCCGCCGGCGCCGACGACGTGCTCGGGGTCCTCGATGAACGGCTGCACGGCGTCGAGCAGCGCGTCGTACTCCAGCAGCGAGTCGGCGTCGATGCAGCAGATGAGCGGTGAGCGCGCGGCGTTGATGGCGGCGTTGAGGCCGTCGGCGCGCCCGCCGTTCTCCTTGTCCACGACGACCAGGTTGCGATACAGCCGCGACCGGTAGACCGCGCGCAGGCGGGCGGTGGGCAGCTCGTCGCGCACGGGCTGATCGACCGGCCGCAGCTCGAACGCGTCGATCAGGAGCGCGAGCGTGTCGTCGCCCGAGCCGTCGTTGCAGAGCACGACCTCGTGCCGGGGGTACTGCAGCGCGAGCATCGCGCGGACCGAGTCGACGATCCCCTCCGCCTCGTTGTACGCCGAGGCGCAGATCGTCACCGGCGGCGTGTGGCCGGAGCTCAGCGTGCGGGCGACCGCGACCGCGGAGAACCGCCGGAAGTACCGGCGGACCTGCATCGCCGAGCCGAGCGTGATCATCAGGTAGCTGAGGGTGAGGACGGCGAAGTAGACGAGCACGACGTCATCGACCACGCGCAACGCGAGCCGGCCGGCGCCCGCCGCCCAGAGCACCGTCATGTGGCGACGGCGCGGCTGTCGGCGGTGGTGTCGGCGGTGGTGTCGGCCAGCACGCCGCTCGCGTACGCGCCGAGTGGCCCGTCGTCGCCCGCCAGCTCGGTGAGCCGGGCGCGAACGCCCACGGCGGCGATCCGTCGCACCAGGCGCTGCAGTGCGATGTCCCCGAGGCCGGCACGGGCGATCAGCCCGACGAGCCGGTCGCCTGCGTCGAGGATGCCCGCGGCGTGGGCCAGTCCGCGGTCCGAGACGGTGTCCAGTGCGGCCGACAGCTGGTCGGGGCCGGAGTCGCCGAGCGCGCTCAGGCCACGCGCGGCGGCGTCGCGCACGGACCATTCGGGCGCATCGAGCGCCCCGATCAGCGCGGGGCCGGCGGCGGGGTCGTCGATCGCGCCGAGCGCATCGGCGGCGGCCTCGCGCAGCGCCGCCGCGCCGGACCCGCCGAGGATCGCCGCGAGCGCCGGCAGCGCGCCCACGTCGCCGACGCGACCGGCGGCGGCGGCGGCCGCGGCGGCGACGCGTGGCTCGGGGTCCGCGAGCGCGGCTCGCAGGTCGCCGGCGGCCTCCAGCGCGCGCAGGTCGCCGAGCACGGCGGCGGCGAGCCGGCGCTCATCGGCGGAGCGCCCGTCACGCAGCCGCGCACGCAGCGACGGCACCGCGGCCGCGCCGAGGCGGCCGAGCACCTCGGTCACGTCCTCCGCGCGCGGCCCGTCCTCGGCGAGCGCCCTCAGGATCTCCGGGGCCGCGTCGACGGCTCCGAGGTTGGCGAGCGCGCGCGCGGCGGCGAGGCGTGCGAGCCGGTTGTGAGCGCCGAGCAGCTCGACGAGGGCCGCGGCGTCGCCGGCGGAGCCGGCCGTCCCGAGCGCGTCGGCCGCTCGGACCTGGACGAGGACCGAGCGCGAGCGCAGGTCGCGCCGCGCGCCGTCGAGCAGCCGGTAGGTGACGACCAGGTCGCCGACCGCCGCCGCCGCGTCGCCCTTGAGCTTGGGGCGCAGCGCGAGCAGGTCGCGCTGGAGCAGCCGGCGTTCGAGTGCGCCGCGAGGCGGCGGCGGCTGCTCGCCGACCCCGGCGGCGAACGCGGCCAGCGGCCCACGGGTCCGCTGCTCGTAGCGCGCCACCCGCCGCGCTCGCACGGACCCGGCGAGACGCACCGCGAGCGAGAGCCCGGTGGTGGCCACCAGGGCGCCCACGCACACCCACAAAGTCACCAGCGCGACGCTCACCGGCCTGATCCCATCAGGAGATCGTGTGTCATCGTCGCGGGCGTGATCGCCCCCCGGCCACAATTGGCCGCTTTCCAGCGGGGAACCTTTGCAGACCGGCGCCCTGACGGCGTCGATCCGCCGCATTTGCCAGCATCCGGTCGGGAATGCAGGTGTTGAAGCCGCTCGAGCGGGGGGATCGCATCAGGACGATCGCGCCGTTCGCGCTCGCGGCGGTGCTGGGGTGGGTGCTGGTGCCCACGCAGGTCGGGGCGCTGCAGTCCACGCCGCTGATCGTCGCCGGCGGGCTGTTCATGCTCACCGTCGTCGCCGTGCTCCTCGCTCCGTGGGAGCGGCTGCCGCGATGGACGTGGGTGCTGCCCCCGATCGCCTACATCGCGGTGGTGGCGCTCATGCGCGAAGGCGGCGGTGGACTGAGCAGCGGCTACAACCCGCTGTTCCTGCTGCCGGTGTTCTGGCTGGCTCTGTACGGGACGCGTCGGATGCTGTGGCTCGGCCTCGGCGCCTACGCGCTCGCGCAGCTGGCGTGGGTGATCGCGCACGGCAGCCGTCAGGTGACCGTGGCGGTCCTCAGCACCGCGGTCACGACGATCATCTGCCTGACCGTCCAGGGGCTCGTGCGCCGGACACGGCGGCACGCCGCCGACCTCCGCTCGATCGGCGAGCTGCCGCGCCGCCGGGCGGTCGAGGAGCGCCCCGAGATCATCTGCGCGGCGCTGTGCCAGATCACGGCCGAGCTGTGCGGCGGATCGCTCGCGGTCCTCTATCAGAAGCTGGACTCCGGCGGGCTCGAGCCCGTCGCCGGGAGCCTGCGCGACGGGTCGGGGCTCGACGTCGGCGACCTGCGCGCCCCCCGGGCGGCGACGACCGCGGTCGTCGCCGGGCGGTCGGTGTTCATCGCCGATCTCGCCGCCGAGCCGGACGCCGACCTGCGCGCGGCGGAGCGGTTCGGCCTGCGCTCGGGGCTGTGGGAGCCGGCGGTCAACGGCGGGGTCGTCAATGGCGTGCTCGCGGTCGGGTGGTCGGACAGATTGCGCGCGCCGGATGCCCGAGCCGGCGCGGTGATGAAGATCCTGTCGGCCGAGGCGGCGGCCGTGCTCGAACGCAGCGAGCTGCTCGAGCTCCGCGCCCGGCAGCTGCAGGAGCTGCGCGAGCTCGACCGGCTCAAGACCGATTTCGTGTCCTCGGCATCTCACGAGCTGCGTACGCCGATCACGTCGATCCGCGGCTATCTCGACATCCTCGTCGAGGGCGAGGCCGGCGAGCTGACCGAGGCGCAGCGCGGCTTCCTGGAGGTCGTCGACCGCAACGCCCACCGCCTGCAGGCGCTTGTCGAGGACCTGCTCGTCGTCTCCCGGATCGAGTCCGGGCGGCTCGAGCTGTCGGTACGTGAGGTCGACCTGGCCGCCCTCAGCGGCCGGGTCGCCGAGTCGCTGGCGCCGCAGGTGGCGGAGGGCGGCGTCCGGCTGACGCTGCACGGGCCCGAGCGGCTCGCGATCGCGGTCGACGAGCGCCGGATCGAGCAGGTGCTCACCAACATAATGTCCAACGCCGTCAAGTTCACCGCCGCCGGCGGCGAGATCACGGTCACGGTCGGCGAGCACGACGGCGGAGCGAGGCTGACCGTCGCCGACAGCGGGATCGGGATGTCGGCGCAGGATCTCGACCACCTGTTCGAGAAGTTCTTCCGCGCCGAGAGCGCGACCGAGCACGGCATCCCGGGCACCGGCCTGGGGCTGGCGATCTGCCAGGGGATCGTCGAGGCTCACGGCGGCACGATCGCCGTGGACAGCGTCCTCGGAGAGGGCACGACCGTGAGCGTGCACATCCCCCGAACTCGTGTGGCACGGTAGAAAGGAATCGATGCAAGCGACATCCAAGACCGTACTGATCGCCGATGACGACGAGGACATCCTCAACCTGGTGCGGTTCCGGCTGGAGCGCGACGGTCTGCGGGTGCTGCTCGCGCGCGACGGTCAGCAGGCGCTGCAGACCGCGCGGGACGAGCGCCCCGACCTCTGCGTCCTGGACGTGATGATGCCCAAGCTCTCGGGCCTGGAGGTCCTCGCGCAGCTGCGCCGGGACCCCGACACGGCCGCGATGCCGGTCATCATGCTCACCGCGCGCGCACACGAGGCCGACGTCACCGCGGGGTTCGACAGCGGAGCCGACGACTACGTCATCAAGCCCTTCAGCCCGCAAGAGCTGCGCCAGCGCGTGCGGGCACAGCTGAGCCGATGAGCTCAGCGCCCGGCGGAACGGTGCTCATCGTCGAGGATGAGCCCGACATCCGAGCGCTGATCGTGCGCGAGGTCGAGCAGATGGGGCTGAGGCCGCTGCCGTGCGCGAGCGCCCGCGACGCGCTGCGCGAGCCCGAGCGGGTAGACCTCGCGCTGATCGACGTCCTGCTGCCCGCGACCTCCGGGGTGGCGGTCGCGCACGAGCTGCGCCGCCGGCAGCCGACCGCGCGGCTGCCGATCATCTTCGTGACGATCGTCGATGATGTGGCCGAGATCCAGGATCTCGACCCGCCTGCGACGATCGTCCACAAGCCCTTCCAGCGCGCCGAGCTGCGCGACGCGATCACCGTCGCGCTCGCCTCGGCGGAAGCCTGATCGCCCTTGATACTGTCGGCAGCAATGGGTGAGGCAGCGCTCCGGGACGCCCTCGCGGTGGGACTCGACCGCTCCGAGCGGATCGGCGCGCCCGACGAGCGCGCGGCGCGGGCCACGCTGCGCCGGCAGATCGCATGCCTGGAGGCCGAGCTGTCCGACGCGGTCGTCACCGCGTTCGCGCGCCGCGGCGGCGCCGAGGCGGCTCGCCCGCGCGACGGTGCGGACGGCGCGCCGCGCCTGCTCGACCTCGGCGAGCTCGAGCGCGTCCGCGACGAGCTCGCCTCCCGGGTGCGCGAGGCGCAGACGGAGGGCGAGCGGCTGGCGGCCCGTCAGGCGGCCGCCCGCGCGCTGCTCGGCCGGATGCTGCTCGACCCCGGCCATCACCGCTTCACCCGGATCCCGCTGCGCGAGCTGGGCGAGCCCGGATGCGGCGTCTGGCATGTCCGCCCACGCCTGGGCCTGGTCGGCATGCTCGCGGGCTGGTGGCAGGTCACGCTCTCGTCGGGCTGCCCGTTACGACCGCCCGACGGTGATGCGCGCGCTGCTGCGCACCGGCACCGGAGCCGTCGTGCTCCTGTCGATCATGGTCCTGGGGTCGATCGTGCTCTGGGTGGGCACGCCGTTGCTGTGGCTGTGGATCGGCTCGCAGGTCCAGGGCAACACGCAGTCGCTCGGTGACGCGCTCGCGGTCGCGTTCGCCGGGGTGGTGATCTCGATCGTGCTGCTCGCCTCGGTCCTGTCGCGGCTGTCCGACGTCTATCGCGCCAACTGCCTGGCGCGGGGGCGGGCGGATCCCGGCCACGTGGTGCTCGAGTCGGTGCTCGTGGTGAGCGCCGCGATCACGATGGGCGTGTTCGCGATCTGGTTCTTCTTCTTCGCCGGCGCCGCCCCGGCACCGATCGGCATCCAGATCTAGATGGTGGATGCGCCCGCCGGCCCGACCGGCCGGGGCGCATGTCGCCATCCCCTGCGGAGGCGACATGCGTCCCGACGGGTTCAGGCCGCGAGCTCCATGACGCGTCCGGCCGAGGCGGGCTCACCCAGCGAGCAGGCGAGCATTCGCCGCTGGCGCTCGGTGAGCGAGCCGATCGGCTTGGTCTCGGTGATCTGGTTGCGCGCCAGGAACTTGCGGCACCTCATCGCGCCCCATCGACGCTGGCTCAGCAGCAACTCGCCGACCGGCCAGGTGTCGGCGGCGTCGGGGCACTCGAGGATGACTTCCGCTGCAGAGACCTCGCCGAGAGCGATCCGTCGCTTGATCCCTGCGCGCGCGAGCCGGATCTCATTGGCTCGTTCGAGCGCGCGCAGTCGCTGCGGCTCGGAGGTCTTCATGGCGGTCTGCCTCATGTGGCGCTCTCACTTCCCTGGATTCGTATGTGTCCGTGTGTGCGGACGTTGACGTTCGCCGGTCCTCGACGGCCGCGTGGGCGGCCGGCGTCGATCGACCCTATGTGTGGTGCCGGGGACGGCAAGGGTCCCCGAGGTGGCCCGTCGGGGTCCGGCGGCAATCCCTCTTCTGATCTCGACCCACCCGGCCGACCCAGCACCTGCGACGTCCCGAAACCTAGAACACCGGTCCGGTCACAGCAATGTCACAGCATGAACACATGCGCTCAGAGCGCGTTTTTTCTGTGCGAGGATCCGCAGGCGTACGATCCGGCCGCCCGCGACTGGGACGGCGGCCACCGATCGCTAGCGGTCGCGGCTGGGCAGCGGTCCGTGCTCGGCCTCGAACGCGCGCTTGACGGTGGCGAAGCGCTCGATCGCGAGGTCGAGCGTCGCCCCGTCGTGCGAGGCCATCACGCTCGTGCGCAGCAGCGCCCCCGCGGGGGGCACGGCGGGATGGACCGCGACGTTGACGAACACGCCCGCGTCGTAGAGCGCGCGCCACAGCAGCGCCGCCTTCCAGTCCTCGCCGACGACCACCGGCACGACGGTGGTCACCACCTCGGAGCCGTCGGCCAGCCGGGTCGGCTTCACCACGTCGAGGCCGAGGCCGGCGAGGCCAGCGTGCAGATAGCTCGCGTTGGCGCGCGTGCGGGCCATCAGCTCGCGGCCCTCCTCGGAGCGGCAGATCCGGACCGCGGCGAGCGCGGCGGCGACCGCGGCCGGCACCGCCGAGGCGGTGAAGATGAACGACCGCGCCCCAGGCGCAGATACTCGATCACGTCCGCCGAGCCGGCGATCACCCCGCCGGCGGAGGCCAGCGACTTGGAGAACGTCGCCATCCTCAGGTCGACGCGGTCCTCGACGCCGAGCAGCTCGCAGTGCCGGCGCCGCGCGCGCCCAGCACGCCGAGCGCGTGCGCCTCGTCGACCATCAGCCGGGCGCCGTGCTGCTCGCACAGGTCCATGATCTCGGGCAGGGGCGCGATGTCGCCCTCCATCGAGAAGACGCCGTCCACGACGACCAGCACGCCGCCGCCGTCGGTCTCGGCGGCCCCCAGGCGCTTGCGCAGCAGGTCGAGGCGGTTGTGGCGGAACGAGCGGATCTTGGCGCGCGAGAGCAGGCAGCCGTCGAGGATCGACGCGTGGTCGGTCGCGTCGGCGATGACCGTGTCGCCGGGGCCGAGGATCGTGCCCAGCGCCCCGAGGTTCGCCTGGTGGCCGGTGGTGAAGACGATCGCGTCCTCGGTGCCCATCCAGGCGGCGAGCTCGTGCTCGAGCTCGACGTGCAGGTCGATCGTGCCGTTGAGGAAGCGCGAGCCGGTGAGGCCCGTCCCGTAGCGGCGCACGGCGTCGATCGCGGCCTCCCGGACGCGCTCGTCGCCGGTGAGGCCGAGGTAGTTGTTGGAGCCGAGCATGATCCGCTCGGCGCCCTCCATCTCGACGACCGGCCCGGTCGCGCTCTCCAGCACGTGGAAGTACGGGAACACGTTCGCCTGACGGGCGGCGGCGAGCAGCTCGCGTCGGTCGTCCTGATGGACCTTGGCGAAGACGTCGGTCATCGTCGGCACACGGGCACTGTAGAACCTCGGTCGGCGGGGACGGTCATCGCACGTTGCGAGCTCCGCGGCGCGCCGCCCGCGACAGCCGACCGGCGACGCTGTCACCATTGCACTCGTGACTCCGGATCCCAGCGCCGAACAGCTCCACGAGACGGACGCCGTCGAGGCGGTGGTCGCCGACGACGTGCTGGAGGAGGCCGTCGACGGCGAGCCGGTCCTCGACGCGCCGGAGCGCAGCCTCGTGCCGGCGCTCGGCGCCGCGCTCGCGCCCGTCGCCACCCCCGCGGTGCAGGTGGCCGCCGCCGCCGCGACCGGGTTCGTCGCCGGCGCGGCGACGCTCGCCATCGCGCGCCGCGCCTCGGCCCGGCGCGTCGCGCGGACCGCGGTCCGGCGGCGTGCCGACGGGCTGCCGGTCGTCGGGTCGAGGAGCTTTCTGATCGACATCCACATGCTCCGCCCCGAGTGAGCGCGGCGCTCGCGGCCCCGACCGGCGCCTACGCGGTCGAGGTCCGGGTCGAGGTGCGCCCGCGCTGGACGTTCCGGCTGTCGCGTGTCAACGGCATGGACGGCCTGCACCGCGTGCGCGGCGGGGTCCTGCACCGGCTCCTGCACCGCGAGGGGTCAGCGGTGTGGCTGCGGATCGCCCAGCCGGCGCCCGACCGCGTGCTGTTCGGCGCGCGCGCCGCCGACCGCGACCTCGCCGCCTGGGGGATCGAGCGCATGCGGCTGTCCACCGGCGTCGATCAGGACCTCGCCCCGTTCTACGAGCGCTTCCGAGACGATCCCCTGATCGGGCCGTCGGTGCGCCGCTGTCCGGGACTGCGGGTCTCCGGCCGCCCCGATCCGTTCGAGGCCCTCGCCAGCAATGCGTT
>CAVPBY010000096.1:0-6152 GCA_963702225.1 uncultured Solirubrobacteraceae bacterium
GCCCGAGCGGCGCGTGATTGACGAGCGTCGCCATGATGCCGCCGATCACGCCGAAGATCAGGGCGTACACGTCGAACAGGCCCGTGAGCAGCATCAGCGCCAGGAAGCGAGGCACCACGAGGTTCTTGATCGGGTCGACGCCGAGCACCTCGAGCGCCTCGAGCTCCTCGCGGATCTTGCGCGCGCCGAGGTCGGCGGTGATCGCCGTGCCGGCCACGCCGGCGAGCACGATCGCATCGACGAACGGCGCGAACTCACGCACCGACGAGAGCACGAAGAAGCCTCCGAGCCGGTCGATGGCGCCGAACAGGACGAGGAAGTTGGCTCCCTGCAGCCCGGGCGCCTCGTAGCCGAACGCGATCGTCGAGATGAGCAGCGGGAACCAGCACAGCCGCATCGCGAACAGGAACTGGCCGACGAACTCGGAGCCGTACGGGTATGGCGGGACGACCGCCGAGTAAATCGTGCGGCCGGTGAGCGTGACCATCTGACCGACCTCGTCGAGGAACGACCGGGTGGGCGCGAAGGTGCGATCGGCGACGGCTTTCAGCACGGGCTCTCTGAGTCTCTCCCCTGAGGGGTCCGCCCGAGCGCCGACTGCCGACGAGGGCGCGCCACAGCCTACGCCACCCACGCGACGCTGACCAACTGACAACCGGTGCGTTGGCGAAGTGCCGTGCTGCGTGCGCCCGCGCCGTGGTCCGCGCGTGTACCCTTGCGGCCTCTGGTGAACGCTCGAGTGCACTCGCTGGTGGGCGGCCCACGGAGCCGGGTCGTGCTCGCCGGGGCCTGCGTGGCGCTGGCGGTGAGCGCGTGCGGTGGCTCGTCGGGCGACAGCGCCGGTCCCGGCGCGGTCCGCGGCCGGTTCCCGGTGTCGGTGACCGCCCGGTTCGCCAAGGTCCAGCAGCTCGCCCAGCACACCGCGCTGGTCATCACGGTGCGCAATACCGGCCGGCGGGCGCTGCCCGACGTCGCGGTCACGATCTGCGAGAAGACGTGCGCATCGAGCGCACGGCTGAACCAGGGGACCGCGGCGCAGGCGTTCGGCTACGACATCACCCCAGCGGCGCACACCGCCGACCCCTCGCGGCCGCTGTGGATCGTCGACAGCGGCCCCGGAGCCTGCCACTTCCAGTGCAACGCGGCCGGGGGCGGCGCCGGCGGCGGGGTGACGTCGAGCACGAACACGTGGGCGCTCGGCCGCCTGGCGCCGGGTCGTTCCGTGCGCTTCCGCTGGGCGCTGACGCCGGTGATGGCCGGCCGCCATGTGGTCGCCTGGCAGGTCGACGGCAACCTCACGGGCACGGCGCGAGCGGTCGCGGCCGGTGGCGGGCTGCCGGGCGGCACGCTCGTGGCCGCGGTCCGGGGCGGGGTGCCGCGGCTGCGGGTGACCGCCTCGGGCAAGGTCGTCACCGTGCGCTCCAAGGCGCCGTCGACGTCGCACTGATGCGACTGCGCGTCGCGCGGCACACCGACCGGCTCCCGGAGCTGACCGCCTGGTATCGCGACCGGGTCGGTCTACAGGTGACGGGCGGCTTCCAGGATCACGACGGCTACGACGGCGTGTTCCTCGAGATTCCGGGCGCCGACGCCGAGCTCGAGCTGACCAGCGGCGGCGGACTCTCCGCCCCCGCGCCGCACCCGGAGACCCTGCTCGTGCTGTATTGCTCCGGCGAGCCGGAGCGTGCGGCGCTCGTCGCGCGCATCGATCAGGAGCCGGTCACGCCGGCAAACCCGTATTGGGTCCGGCATGGGATCGTGTTCGCCGACCCGGACGGCTTCCAGTTGGTTCTCGCGCTGCGCTGAGCGCCTTCGCGCGGGGGTCGCGGCGGCGCTGTTTTCGGCGCTCCGCGCATGATTCGTGACCACGGCCTCCCGGCGCGCCTTCCGTGGCGCGAATTCCGGATGCCCGGCGGTGCCCTACGCGGCGCGGTCGTTCAGCGGTCGCTGGACTGCGCCCAGATGTTGACGCCGCCCTCCACCGCGTGGCGGTCGATCTCGGCCAGCTCGGCGTCGTCGAAGTCGAGCGCGTCGAGCGCGGCGAGTTCTCTCCAGCTGGGCGACGCTCGAGGCGCCGACCAGCGCGGAGGTGACGCGCGGGTCGCGCAGCGTCCAGGCGATGCGCCATCTGCGCGAGCGTCTGGCCGCGGCCGGGCGGCGATCGCGTTCAGCGCCCGCGCGCGAGCGACGTTCTCCTCGGTGAGCATGTCCTCGGAGAAGTACAGGCCGCGGCGCACGCGCGAGTCCTCGGGAATCCCGTTCAGGTACTTGTTGGTCAGCAGCCCCTGCGCGAGCGGCGAGAAGGCGATGCAGCCGACGCCCTCGCGCTCGAGCACGTCGAGCAGGTCGGGCTCGATCCAGCGGTTGAGCATCGAGTAGGACGGCTGATGGATCAGCAGCGGCGTCCCCATCTCGCACAGGATCTCGCCGCCTCCGCGTCCGGCGCGGGCGCGTAGGAGGAGATCCCGACGTAGCGCGCCTTGCCTTGCGCGCACCGCCGTGTCGAGCGCGCCCATCGTCTCCTCGAGCGGCGTGTCGGGATCGAGGCGATGCGAGTAGAAGATGTCGACGTGGTCGAGCCGCATCCGGCGCAGGCGACTGGTCGAGCGAGGCGAGCAGGTACTTGCGCGAGCCGTGGTCGCCGTAGGGGCCGGGCCACATGTCGTAGCCGGCCTTGGTCGAGATCACGAGCTCGTCGCGGTAGCGGCGCGAAGTCCTCCGCGAAGATCCGCCCGAAGTTCATCTCCGCGAGCCGTAGGGCGGCCCGTAGTTGTTCGCCAGATCGAAGTGGGTGACGCCGAGATCGAAGGCGCGGCGCAGGATCGCGCGCTGACGGCCGATCGGCCGGTCGTCGCCGAAGTTCTGCCACAGGCCGAGCGACACGGGCGGCAGCTTAGTCCACCGCGCCCGCAGCGGCGATAGCTCACCCGGTCGTAGCGCTCGGCGCTCGGAACGTACGTCGCCGCCGGCCCAGTGTCTCGACATTGTCACGCACACCGGGACTAATACCACCTCCGCGCCCGCGCGGTCATGACCACGGCGCCCTGGCGGCTGCTCCGTCCGGCCGAGGTCCCCGGCGGTTTGGCCATCGGGATAGTGACCGCTACCGAAACGTCACCTAGATTCCTTGGCACCCCTCGCGGGACGGCCGCCACGCGTGCCGCATCCCAGAGCCGCCAGGCCGCCAGGAAGGAATCACAGAACACGATGCCGATCCGCCAGCAGAACGTCATCGCCGCCCAGTGGAGTCTCGAACGGGCACGCGATGGGTGCGCTCGACCTCACCAACAGCGACAACCAGGTCTTCGGCGCGAACGTCTTCAGCCCGGTCGTGCAGCGCCAGCGACTGCCCAAGGACGTCTACAAGAGACTGTCCAAGACGCTGGCCCGCGGAGAGGCCCTGGATACCTCGCTCGCCGATGCCGTCGCGCTGGCGATGAAGGAGTGGGCGCTGGAGAAGGGCGCCACCCACTACGCCCACGGTTCCAGCCGCTGACCAGCCTCACCGCCGAGAAGCACGACTCGTTCTACGGCCCGACCGGCGAGGGCACGGCGCTGGCGGAGTTCTCCGGCAAGGAGCTGATCCAGGCCGAGCCCGACGCCTCGTCGTTCCCGACGGGCGGCATGCGCGCGACCTTCGAGGCCCGCGGCTACACCGCATGGGATCCGACGAGCCCGGCGTTCATCCTCGAGAACCCCAACGGCGCGCTGCTCTGCATCCCGACCGCGTTCGTCTCCTGGACCGGCGAGGCGCTCGACGACAAGATCCCGCTGCTGCGCTCGATGGACGCGCTGTCGAGTCGGCGATGCGCGCACTGAAGCTGTTCGGCAACACGAGCCGCAGCGGGTGTTCACGACCGTCGGCCCCGAGCAGGAGTACTTCCTGATCGACGAGCAGTACTACTTCGAGCGTCCCGACCTGATCACCACCGGGCGCACGCTGTTCGGCGCCAAGCCGCCCAAGGGCCACGAGCTCGACGACCACTACTTCGGCTCGATCCCCGAGCGCGTCCTCGCCTACATGCTCGACTGCGAGCAGGAGCTGGCCAAGCTCGGGGTGCCGATCAAGACCCGCCACAACGAGGTCGCGCCCGGCCAGTACGAGATCGCGCCGATCTTCGAGAACTCGAACGTCGGCTCCGATCACCAGCAGCTGACGATGCAGGTGCTGCAGAACGTCGCGCGCCGCTACGGCCTGGTGTGCCTGCTGCACGAGAAGCCGTTCGCCGGCGTCAACGGCTCCGGCAAGCACAACAACTGGTCGATGGGCACCGATGACGGCGAGAACCTGCTCGAGCCCGGCGACACGCCGCACGAGAACCTCCAGTTCCTGTTCTTCTGCGCGGCGGTGATCCAGGCGGTCAACAAGCACCAGGGCCTGCTGCGTGCGTCGATTGCCGTCGCCGGCCAGGACCACCGTCTCGGCGCCAACGAGGCGCCGCCGGCGATCATCTCGATCTTCCTCGGCGCCGAGCTGGAGAACGTGTTCGGCGCGATCGAGCGTGGCGAGGCCGGCGAGTCGACTCCCGAGTCGTTTCTCGGGCTCGGCACACCCGTGCTGCCGCCGCTGCCGATGCACGGCGGCGACCGTAACCGCACGAGCCCGTTCGCGTTCACCGGCAACAAGTTCGAGTTCCGGGCGCTCGGCTCGAGCATGTCGCTGGCGCTCCCAACACGGTGCTGAACACGATCGTCGCCGAGTCGGTCGACTACCTCTCCGAGGAGCTCGAGGACGCGCTCCAGGACGGCACCGAGCTCGAGGATGCGCTGCGCCCGATCCTGCAGCGTGCTACGCCGCCAACAAGCGGATCGTGTTCGGCGGCGACAACTACTCCGAGGAGTGGCATGAGGAGGCCGAGCGGCGTGGGCTGCTCAACCTGCCGACGACGCCCGACGCGCTCCCGTACCTGGTCGCCGACGACACCGAGACGGTGTTCTCCAACTACGGGGTGCTGTCCCAGCGCGAACTGGAGTCTCGCTACGAGGTGATGCTCGAGCAGTACGCGAGCAAGATCAACATCGAGGCCGAGACGGCCGTGGAGATCGCCCAGACGATGCTGCTCCCGGCGGCGGCGCGGCACCTCGCGCTGCTGCTGCGCGCGCCGAGCTCGGCGAGCTGGCGACCGAGATCGAGAGCTGGTCACGAGTTCGTCGAGCGGATCAACGTGCTCGAGGCGGCCAACCTCGACGAGAACCAGCCCGACGGAGAGCACCTCGCGCACGCCGAGTACATGCGCGACACGTGATGCCGCGATGGACGGGGTTCGGGAGGCGGCCGACAAGCTCGAGAAGGTGGTCGGCGACGACCTCTGGCCGCTGCCGAAGTACTCGGAGATCCTGTTCGTGAAGTAGTCCTCGGTGGACCTCTCGCCCCGCGCCCACCGCGGGCGCGCGGGGCGCCGGGCGCAACCTTCGCTGCATCCGGCGGGTTTCGCTACGGTGGACCGCCTGATGCGCAGCGCCCCCGCATCTCGCTGCTGGCGGTCTGTGTCGCCCGACGTGCTGGCCGCCTCGGCCTCGGCGGCCGCTGCCGGCGGCGTCGGGCCTGGGGCGCTCCACTTCACGCGCGACCAGCCCGCGTTCCACCAACCCCCTCCACGGCCGGGCGATGTGGATCTGGGAGCTCGGGCTCACCGACGGCGGCGACCTGTCGCGGATCATCGCCGGCGCGCGGTACTACCGGATCACCACGCTGATCATCAAGTCGAGCGACGGCACCTCCCCGTGGTCCAATTCACGCCGCAGCTCGTCTCCGAGCTGCACGCGGCGCATCTCAGGTCTGCGCGTGGCAGTACATCTACGGCAACCATCCCGGGGTCGAAGCGAACCTCGGCGCCGACGCGGTCAAGGCCGGCGCCGACTGCCTCTCCTCGACGCGGAGACGGAGTACCAGGGCCGCTACGTCGCCGCGCAGGCGTTCGTGCGTGACCTGCGCAAGCAGATCCACGCCCGATACCCCGTCGCGCTCGCGGGCTTTCCGTATGTCGACTACCACCCCGCGTTCCCATACTCGGTGTTCCTGGGCCCCGGCGGCGCCCAGTACGACGTCCCGCAGATGTACTGGCGGGACATCGGGGTCTCACCGACCGCCGTGTTCGCCCATACCTACGCGTTCAACCTGCCCTACGGCCGACCGATCTTGGCCAAATAGT
>CAVPBY010000097.1:0-10266 GCA_963702225.1 uncultured Solirubrobacteraceae bacterium
GCATCGGCTTGTCCATGCCCTCGCGCAGGTAATCGTCCGCGGCTGCCGGCAGGCCGTGGGTCCAGGCTTCCATCCCCTTGTCGTCATTCCAGAGGGAGGGGAAATACCGAAGTTTTTTTTCGTGTTCCCGGGGGTCCTTTACCCACCCATAGTGGTAGATATAGGCGTCCACGGCTTTTACCCTCAATTTGCGCCGGACACCGGTAAGGGGGTCTTTCAGGCGGGCAACCCTGGGCATCCCGATAGGAATGGATGTTCGGGTTGTTCCGGATGACCCGGATCTCCCGGCTGTACCAGCGCCGGCTGTCTCCTACGAAACGGTAACTGCCGAAACGTTCATACCGGAACAGCAAGCCCTCTACCGCCGTGTCGTGCAGATACCGTTCCATCTCGGATCGGACGGTGTCCAGGTATTTTTCATGCACGACTTCGTCCCCTTGCAGGTAGAAACACCAGTCACTGTCGGGGGACACGGCCGCCAGGGCCTTGTCGGTCTCCACCGCCAGTACCCTCCCGCCTTCCCGAAGGGAATCGTCCCAAACCGAGGGCACGATCCTGATCTTGGGGGAACCGATGGCACGGATCAGGAGCAGGGTTTCGCTTCAGAGTCACCGACGCAGACAACAAATTCATCTACAATATCGCCCGCAGGGCGCGCCACACGCCGAAGATCGCCGCGAGGATCACGATCGAGCTCGGGATCCCCGCGACCTCCCCGAGCAGCAGGTTGCCGAGGAACGGCGGCGGCGACCCGCCGTCGGTCGGCAGGATCGTGAGCGCGATGCCGTTGAAGATCGTCCAGGTCCCAAGCGTCGCGATGAACGGCTCGAAGCCGAGCCGCACCACGAGGAGCCCGTTGAGCGCGCCCATCGCCAGGCCGAACCCGAGCGCGACCACCAGCAGCCACTGGTGCGCGCCGCCGTGCGCGCCCACCCACTCGACGGTGATGGCGTTCGTGACGACGTACATCCCGCCGACTGACAGGTCGATCCCGCCGATCAGCACGACGAACGTCTGGGCGACGGCGAGCAGCACGAGCGGGAGTGCGGTCTCGATCAGCAGGCCGATCTGCACGACGTTGCCGAGCGCCGGCTGGATGCTCAGGTCGGCGATGATCAGCGCGACCAGGATCAGCGCCGTGACGGCGTTCGTCCAGGACAACGAGCGCCGCAGCGAGATCGCGACCGGCCGGACGCGTGGCGGCGTGGCGGTGGTCATCCGGCGACCACCCTGGAAACTCCTCCCTGACCGACGGCGAGCCGCAGGATCGCGTCCTCGCTCAGCCCGCCCTGGTCGATGTGACCGACGACCCGGCCCTCGGCCAGCACGGCGACGCGGTGGCACATGTGCACGAGCTCGGACAGGTCGCTCGAGTAGAACAGGATCGCCGTTCCCTCCCGGGCCAGGTCGGTCATCAGCGTGAACACGCTCGCCTTCGTGCCGACGTCGACGCCGCGCGTGCAGTCGTGCAGCAGCAGCACCGCCGGCCGGTTGAGGATCGCCTTGCCGAGCACGACCTTCTGCTGGTTGCCACCGCTCATCGTGCTCACCCGCGAGCCGAGCCGCGTCGTGTCGACGCCGACCGTCTGCGCGGCGCCGCGGGCCGCCGCGGTCTCCCGGCGACGGTCGAGCAGGCCGCCGCGCACGAACTGCCCGAGCGTCGCCGCGGTGATGTTGTTGCGCACGCTCTGGGCGAGGAACAGCCCCTCGCGCTGGCGGTCCTCCGGCACGTAGGCGACGTGGTGGCGGAGCGCCTGCGCCGGGGAGCGCGGCGCGTAGGCGATGCCGCCGAGCATCACCTCGCCGTTCGTCCACGGGATCGCGCCTGCGAGCGCCCGCAGGACCTCGCGCTGGCCCTGGCCCTGCAGGCCGCCGACCCCGAGGATCTCACCGCGGTGGGCGAAGAGGTCGACCGGGCCGGGCAGCCCCGGCGCCGCCAGCCCGCGCACGCGGATCGCCTCCTCGCCGCCGTGTGGGGCGCGCTCCGGGTACAGGCGCTCGACGCGCCGGCCGAGCATCGCCGCGATCAGCGCGTCGTCGTTGATCTCCCCGGCGGCCGCGCTGACCACGTCGACCCCGGCGCGGAGCACGGTGATCCGGTCGGCGAACTCCCGGACCTCGGCGAGGCGGTGCGTGACGAGCAGCACGACCGCTCCGGCGCGGGCGGCGCGCCGCCCCCGCTCGAGCACCCAGCGGCTGTCGGTGCTCGACAGCGCGGAGGTCGCCTCGTCGAGGATCAGCACTCGCGGCTCGTCGCGGAGCGCCTTGACCACCTCGAGCAGCTGGCGGTCTCCGAGCCCGAGCTCGGAGACCGGCGCATCGGGATCGATCCGCCCAAGCTCGAATCGCTCCAGCAGCGCCCGGGCGGCCCGCCTGCGCTCGCGGACCCGGACAAGTCCGAGCACGGTCCTCTCGCGCCCGTAGAGCAGGTTCTCCGCGACCGTCATCTGCGGGATCGTCGACAGCTCCTGGAAGACCATCCGGACCCCGGCGCGCGCGGCGTCGCGCGGGCCGGCGAGCGCCACCTGCGTTCCATCGAGCGCCACCTGGCCGGCGTCGGCGGACACGACGCCGGCCAGGATCCGCATCAACGTCGACTTGCCGGCCCCGTTCTCACCGAGGACCGCGTGCACGTCGCCGTGCGCCGCCTGCAGCGCGACGCCCTCGAGCACGCGCACCGCGCCGAAGCGCTTGTGCATGTCGGTGACCGTGAGGCCGGGCGTCGTGGTCACTTCCCGAGCACCTCCGCCGACGTGAGGTTCCACTTGCCGTACGTGATCGGTGTGATCAGCGCGGGCGACCCGCTCGGGTAGTAGTTGGAGCCGGGGGTCAGCGGCTCGAGCTTCTGCGTATGCGTGAACTTGATGTCACCCTGGTTGGTGACGAAGTTCGTGTCGTAGTACCCCTCCGACTTCGGGAAGTGCCCCTGCTTGGAGAGGATGCTGACGATGTGCTCGATCGCGACCCCGCTCACGTACGCGGGCGCGCCGAAGAAGAAGCACGGGAGCTTGGCCTTGGCGCACGCCTGCTCGTTGCCGTTGACGTCGAGGCAGGTCATTGGAACGAGCTTGCGACCGGCCCGCTGCAGGGCCTTGATGTCACTGCTGCAGTACCCACCGCTGAGGATGCCCGAGATACTCGAGTTCTGGGCGAGGTCCTGGGAGACACCCTGCAGCTCCGGTCCCGGCGCATACTGGCTGGAGAACGTGCCGACCACCTTGATCGCCGGGTACTTCTGGGCGAGCACCTGCTTCCACACCTTCACGAAGGTGGTCGAGATCGGGATGCCGGGCAGACCCGTGTCCATCAGGATGTTGCCGTGACCGTGCAGCTCGGTGCCCATCCAGTTGGCCATGTCGTCGGCCTCCTTCTGGTAATCCTCTGGCAGCTTGTACGCGCACGGCGCGGTCACCGCCTGATCGAACGAGTACACGGTGATCCCGGCGCTGCACGCCTGCTGGATCGTCGGGTTCAGCGCCGTCGGCGAGGCGGCGTCGACCATGATCGCGTCGGGCTTCTGACGGATGATCGTCTGCAGCGACTGAATTTGCGCTGCGGGTGTAGCCTGGCTGTTGCGGATCTGCAGTTCGACCTTGCTTCGGTACTGCGGCTTGGTCGCGATCACCTTGGCGATGTTCTCCATCTGCGGGCGCCACTCGTTGCCCATGTAGTTGTTCGACAGGTAGATCGTGAACTTGTGACTCGACCCACCTCCGCCGGATCCACCACCACCGCCGCCGCTGCTGCCGCACGCGGCGATCGCCAGGCTTGCGACGGCCACCGCCGCCAGCCACATTCCTCTCCTCAACATCCCGCTCTCCTTCGGTTGTTTGATCTCCGCCGTGGCGACCTCCTCAAGCCCCACGCAACGGCGACCTTCCAGCGCGTCAGTCCAGCTCGAAGTCCCGCCAGGCTCCGCCCTGCGCGGGTAGCACCTCGACCCAGAGCGCGGTCACGCAGCTCGGGCACACGTACTGCCGGGCAACGAGCCCGTCGGGCAGCTGCACGAGCGGCCCGAGATCGCCCGCCGGCAGTTCGACCGCGCCGGCGAGCGCCCGCCAGTCGCCCGCGACCACCCCGAGCGGCTCGTCGCAGTGGGCGCACACGGCGACCGTCCCGCCGTCGCCGTGCGTGAAGCGCAGGCTCTCGCCCCAGCGCTCGGCCGCGATCGTCATCGCCTGCCCCTCGGTGCCGCCGGGCGCGGTCATCGCCGCACGGCGCCCGGACCGGATCTGCTCGCGCAGCGCCGCGGTCGCCTCCGGGTCGGCCTCTTCGCCGGCAACCACGACGCCGTAGATCCGCCGCGCGACGTCGTCGGAGACCGCGCCGGTCCGCACGTCGGCGGCGACCGCGCCCGGCTCGCGCAGGATCGGGTCCCCGTATCCGCCCCCGTTCTGCAGGCGGACGTTGAAGATCTCGCCCGGCTTGATGATCAGGCCGGAGTTGACGCCCGGCAGCTCCTCGTACTCGCCCTCGACCGCGTCGAGGCGCTCGATCGTGCGACCACGGCCGAGCTCGCCGAGCGCGTCGCTCCGGCGCACGATCTCAAAGCGCGCGCACGAGCCCGGCAGCCCGCCGAAGATCCCCGTCCGGTTGGGCAGCTTGGTCCCGTGGGTCGCCATCACGCCGCTCACCTCCTCGGTGTCGACCGGCGTCATCGCGAACTCGATGCCGTTGCCGCCGCGGTGCCGGCCCGCGCCGCCGGAGTCGGGGACCTCGCGCCGCCACAGGTACAGCAGCGGCTGGCCGACCTCCTGCTGCTCGACGTCCTGGGTGCCACCGCCGAGGATCACCATCGCGCCGCCCGAGTCGACGCCGTCGCGGTCACTGAACGCCGGACCTCCCCACAGCAGCGAGTCGAGGTACATCGCCGCGAACGGCTCGCCGTACTGGTTCAGGCCGCCGAACTGCGCGAGCTGCCAGGAGCCGTCGCCGGGGCCGAACGCGAGTCCTGCGTACCGCTCGGAGAACGACACCATCTTCGAGATGCACCCGGCGGCGGCGTTCATCGCCACCCAGTTGGCGCCGGCCGCGCCGCCGCTCACGGGCATCGGGGAGACGGCGGTCACGCAGCGCCCGTCCTCCGCGACGACCTCGACGGGCCGCATCAGCCCGTGGTTCCACGGGACCTCGGAGCCGAACAGGCACAGCATCAGCGTGGCCACCGCGCCCACCGTCCCGGCGCGCGTCGCCATCCCGTACCCGGCCGAGTGGGGATCGGAGCCGTTGAAGTCGAAGGTCAGGCGGTCGTCGACTTTCGTCATCCGGCAGTTGATCGCCAGCAGCTCGCTGTCACGCGAGCCGGGGCCCGTGGGACGGTCGAGGTAGGAGGTGTGCTCGAAGCGGCCGTTCGGCAGGCTGCGCAGGATGTCGCGCAGGGCCTGCTCGGAGGCGTCGATCGACTGTCCCATGACGGTGGCCACGGTGTCGGCTCCGTAGCGGTCGCACAGCTCGTGCAGCCGCTCACCGGCAACCTTGAGTCCCGCCAGGAACGCGGTCATGTCGTTGGCGACGGTGAACGGGAGCCGTGAGTTGTCGGTGATGATGTTCCACAGCTCCTGGTTGAGCTTGCCCTCCCGGACGATCCGGCCGGGCGGGATCCGCAGCCCCTCCTGGAAGGTGTCGGTCGCTGTCGGGCACCACGAGCCGGCGTCCATCCCACCGAGGTCGACCTGGTGGGCCATGCAGCCGATCCAGGCGACGAACCGCCCGTCGTGGAAGAACGGCGCGCAGAACTGCACGTCGTTTTGGTGCTCGGCCGCGATGTACGGGTCGTTGATGATGAAGACGTCGCCGTCGGCGATGTCGTCGAAGCGCTCCAGGAACGTGCGGATCGCCATCGAGCCGGTGTAGACGGGCACCAGCAGGTACACGCCGATCACCGCCATCTCCCCCTCGGCGGTGTACAGCCCGAAGTTGTAGTCGGTGGCATGCACGACGGGCGAGCCGGAGACATGGATCATCGTCGCCGAGCCCTCCTGGTTGATCGACCACAGCTTGTGCCGGATCACCTCGAAGGTGACCGGATCGACCTTGCTCGGAGCCTCGATGCCCATGGGCGCTCTCTCCTCACCGCTCGCGGGTGATCACGACGTTGCCGAAATCGTCGACGACCGCCGACTGCTCCGCGCCCGACGACGATCGTCGTGTCGGGCATCTCGATGATCGACAGCCCGGCCAGCTCGAGCCCGGGTCGCACGAGCTCATGGCCGACGACGCGCGCCTCGTGCCACTCGCCGCCTCCGAACACCCGCCGTGTCGTCGACGTGGCCCCGTCGCCGCCGGGCGCCCCGGCGGCGAGCGGCTGCGGCTGCGGCGGCGCTCGGTCTTGACCGGGAGACCACCCGGAAGGTGGTCAGCTCGACGCCCGCGGCCGAGAACGCCGAGCCCTCGCCGAACCGCGCCTCGTAGCTCTCGATGAAGCGCCCGACCAGCGCGCGGACCGCGTCGTCGTCGAGCGGCCCCTCGGGGACCGAGATGCTGAGCACGTGGATCTGGAACCGGAAGCGCATCTCGACGAAGCGCGCGCTCGCCATCCGTGCGACGTCGGCGCCCGCCTGCTCAGCCGCTCCCGGGTGCGCGCGGTGAGCCGGTCGAAGCGGTCGTTGATCTCCCCGGCCCGGCAGCACGGCCGCATAGTCCTCGGTGCCCGGCGGGCTGATGATCGGGTCTGAGATCTCCTCGGCGACGGTGAGATCGAGGAGGCGATCCCGAACGCGAGTGCACCGACGCGGTGAGCGGCACCACGATCTCCTCGGTGCCCAGCTCGGCGCCGTAGGAGAACGCATGGCTCGGCGCGGCGCCGCCGTAGGCGTAGAGACGAAATCGCCGGGCCGTAGCCCTGCTTGATCGTGGCCGTCCGGATCAGGTCCGCCATGCGCGCGTCAACGACCGTCTTCATCCCCTCGCGGCCATCTCGACCTCGAGCCCGGCGGCCCGGCGATGTGCGTGCGGATCGCCTCGCGGGCGCGCTCGGGGTCCAGCCGCAGCCGGCCGGCGAGGAAGTTGTCGGGATTGATGTAGCCGAGCACCAGGTCGGCGTCGGCGACCGTGGGAAGCTCGCCTCCGCGGCCGTAGCAGGCGGGCCCGGGCACGGCGCCGGCGCTTTCGGGCCCGACGCTCAGCAGCCCGTGCGGTGACGTCGGCGATCGAGCCCGAGCCGCGCCGACCGGTGCGCACCGCACCGACGGCAGCGCCAGCCGTGGCGGCCGACCCAGGTCGAGTTGGCGATGTGCGCCTCACCGGCCAGCACCAGGCCGACCTCGAAGCTGGTGCCGCCCATGTCGGTGGCGACGATGTTGCGGTTGCCGCGCAGCTCGCCGAAGTACTGGCACGCGACCACGCCGCCGACCGGCCCCGACATGACCGTGGAGGCCGCGTCGCGATCGATCTCGGCCACCCGCGCGAGCCCGCCGTTTGACTGCATCAGCAGCGGCTCGCCGGTCATCCCGTGTCGCGCAGACGTGTCTGGAGGCTCCGCAGCGCGTGCGCAGAACCGGCCGCAGGCTCGGCGTTGAGCGCGGTGGTGACGGTGCGGCGGTACTCGCCGAGCCTCGGCAGCAGATCGCTGGAGAGGGTGTAGAGCGCGCCGGGGGCTCCTCGGCCACGTCTCCCCCACGCGGCGCTCGTGCTCGTCGTTCTTGAACGACCACAGCAGCGACACGGCGAACACCTCGGCTCCCCCTGGTCGCGCAGCTCCCGCACCGCTCGCCGCACGTCGGCCTCGTCGAGCGGCTGCACCACTCGACCCCGGTAGTTGACTCGCTCGGAGACCTCCTGGGTCAGCCGCTTGGGCACCACCAGCTGCTGCTTGACCATCGAGCGGAAGTTCTTGACCTCGTCCTCGTCGAGCCCGAGCGACTTGAAGCCCCGCATGATCGACAGCGTGTCCCCGAAGCCCCGCGTCTGGAGCAGGCCCAACGGCCGCCGACTTCTCCTCCAGCATCGCGTTCGTGGCGACGGTGGTGCCGTGCGCAAACAGCGACACCCTCCCGAGCAGCTCGTCGAGCTCCTCCCCGCGCTCGCGGCGGCCAAGCTCCAGCGTGGCGATCACCCCGGCGGCCGGGTCGTCGGTGACTCCGCGCCTTGTAGCGGCGAACCGTGCCCGCCCCCCTGGATCGTGACGGTGTCGGTGAAGGTGCCCCCGATGTCGCTGGCGACCAGCAGCGCCTCGCCGTTCGTGCCTGCTGCCTGATCAGCCATGAGCCTCCGCTTTCTGCGATTCTGGGGCTTCCGATTCGCTCGATCGTCGTCTGGATGTGGCCGCGCGCCAGTTCCTCGGCCAATCGCCGTCGCCCGCGGCGATCGCGGCAGCGATCTCGCGGTGCTGGTCCACGGCCGTCCGCGTGGCCTCGATGTGCAGGAACGCGATCGGTGTGAAGACCTGCGAGGTCATGCGGACGATCGGCGCCTCCGCCAGCACGTACTCGTTGCGGCCGATCTCCATGATCCGCGTGTGGAAGGCGACGTTCGTGCGCGTGTACTCGCGCGCGTCCCACGGCGCGAGCGCATTCTCCTGATGGGGAATCAGCTCGGACAACGCGGCGCGCGCGTCCCGGTCGCGGACTCCGCCGCCAGGCGGGCGGCGAGCCCATCGACGACCTCGCGCAGCCGGTAAGCGGCCAGAAACCGCGTGAGGTCCGCCATCACGACGCGCACCCCCCGGCCCGGCTCGTTGACGACGAGGCCCTCGCTCTGGAGCACGCGCAGCGCCTCGCGCAGCGGCGTGCGGCTCACCTGGAGATCGTCGGCGATCTCCTCCTGCCGCAGCTTCGTACCCGGCGCGTAGCCCCCTGCGTAGATCCGCTCGCGCAGCTCGGCCGCGACTTCGTCGACGAGCCTGACGCGGCCGCGCCAGACGACGTTTCCGTCCATGTCCTCTCTGCATCCCGGATTTTGTATCCAGGATGCGAGAAACGTACCAGATCGTGCAGGACGTTGCATCCGGTGCGGGCACGAGTCGTGTTCGTCCATCCGCCGGCTGCCACTTGGAGCGCATCGACGTCACATACCGACCCATACCCGCTCCGAGTGGACCAGCGGCGGCGGGTCTGCCACTTGGAGGCATCGACGTCACATACCGACCCATACCCGCTCCGAGTGGACCCAGGAGGGCACTCTCGGAACATCACGCGCCTCCACGGCCCATTCACCCCGACAGTGGTCGCCGCCGCGGCCCCAGGCGACTCTGGCACATTTGCGAGGCGCCGAGCCTTGGACCGGCGGTCGGGGGTCGGTCGGGTCGGTCGCCGTCAGCGGGGCGCCTGCGCGTCCGCGGGATCCGGCGCCCGCCGGATCCGCACGGTGAGCACCTGGAACGGGCGCAGCCGGAGCTGCGCCGACCCGCCGGCGAGGTCCCCGAGCGCGCCGCTCGCGGGCCGCAGCGGCCGTTCCAGGAGGTCGACCTCGCGCAGCTCGGCGGCGGGGAAGCCAAGTGTGAGCGCGCTCGTGGTGTGGCCCCCGAGCGGCTCGTACAGCCGGACGACGACGTCGCCGCTTGAGTCGTCGGCGAGCTTGACCCCGGGGTCTCGATCACGGTGTGCCCGCCGGCGACCGCGAACGAGCGGCTCGCGGGGGCGTCGTTGGGAGCCGGGGTGACCGTCCGCATCGGCAGGTTCGTGCGGTAGGCTCCTGCGCGCACCGCGTCGGCGAGGCTCGCGCCGGGATGGACCGCGCTCAGCTCAAACCCGGTGGACGCCCTGGTCGGCCTCGGGGTCGGGGATAGCGCGGGGCCGCGCAGCAGGCTGAGGCGCAGCGTGGTCGTCGTGCCGCCCGCGCGGGGCGGGTCGTGCGGCAGACGTCGTGGCCGTAGGTGGCCCGGTGCTGGGCGAGGCGCGACCCCCCAGCCCGCCTCGCCGACGTGGATCGAAGCGCTGCGCCCACACCTCGAAGCGCGCCGCGTCCCACTGGGTGTTCGCGTGCGTGGGCCGCTGCAGGTGGCCGAACTGATCTCCGCTGCTTTGCCCACGGACGTGTGCATGTCGAGCGGCCAGGCGAGCTTGAGGAAGCGCTCGTGCGCGTGCCAGTCGATCTCGGCGTCGATCCGCAGGCAGCCCTCCGCCCCGCCTCCAGCGACAGCGTCTGTCGACCGACGAGGCGCCGAAGCGCCGCCGCACCCGGACTGCCGCGCGGCCCGGGGCGCGGCCGGCGTCGAGCGCGATCTCGTCGACCTCGGTCAGGTCCTCGTGCACGTTGCGGTAGAACGCGTCGACGTCCCACGCCTCCCAGTCGTTCGGGGTGTCGGGGTGCAGCTGGAGCAGGTTCCCC
>CAVPBY010000098.1:0-10858 GCA_963702225.1 uncultured Solirubrobacteraceae bacterium
GTCCTGGTCTCGGCCAAGAGCGTCGACGGCAACGCCCATGACGTCTCGATCTATCTCGACATCTCCGGCGAGTGGCTCTCGGGCGACGCCAACGACCAGTTCACGTGGGCGCCGGCGACCGTGCCGTTCAACCGCGGCACCCTCCAGGTGTGGACGATGCAGCTCGCCACCCAGCAGCCGCTCGTGGACTCGGGCGATCGTGCGATGTGGGGCACCGTCGTGTGGGCCACCCCGCAGGTCTCGGGGCTCACCTACCAGTCGGGCTCCTCGCCGGTCGTCCGCGCCCAGTTCGTCGACCAGGGCACCCTCCAGAACACCAACGACACGAACTACACCTCGATCAACGGCGACGGCTACCCCGTATTCGCGTTCGCGCTCGACCTGGGCTCGGTCGGCTCGTCGCTGCAGACGCGGCAGTTCTCGATCGGACAGGTGAGGACGCCGCTCGTGAGCTTCCTCGGCACCCCGCTGCAGCCGCTGTGGACCCAGTACTTCGCAAGCTGGCAGGCGATGCTCGGCTTCTTCCACGGCGACGCCGACGGCGCCCGAGGCCGGGCGACCGGATTGGACTCCAAGATCAGCGCCTCGGCGCGGGCGGCGGGCGGACAGTCCTACGAGGGGTTGTGCGTGATCTCGCTGCGCCAGGCCTATGGCGCGACCGAGCTCGCGGTCGGCCCCGATGGCACCCCCTGGGCGTACCTGAAGGAGATCTCCAGCGGCGGCGACACCTCGACCGTCGACGTGATCTTCCCGGCCTCTCCGGTGTGGCTCTACCTCGACCCGCAGTACCTCTCGCTGTTGCTCAAGCCGATCTTCGCCTATGCGCAGAGCTCGGGCTGGACCGAGCCGTTCTCGCCCCACGACCTCGGGCACTATCCGAACGGCTCCGGCTACACGCCGAACAGCTCGGGCGAGAACATGCCGGTCGAGGAGTCGGGCAACATGATCATCATGGCCGCCGCCTACGGGCAGGCGGCCGGCGCCTCAAGCCAGCCGTACCTGAAGGCGAACTACACGACGCTGCGCGGCTGGGCGATGTACCTCATCCAGAATCTCCCGGACCCGGGGTTCCAGAACCAGACCGACGACTTCGCCGGCTTCATCGCCCATAGCGTGAACCTGGCGCTCAAGGGGATCGTCGCGGTCGCCGCAATGGGCCAGATCGCGACGATCGTCGGCAACAGCGCGGACGCGTCGTACTTCGCTCAGCAGGCCCAGGGCTTCATCGGCTACTGGCTCACCCACGCTCAGGACCCGTCGGGCAAGCACCTTGACCTCACCTACAACGGCTCCGACGACGGCGATGGGACGTGGGGCTCGACCTACAACGCGTTCGCGGACTCGCTGCTGGGGACCGGCCTGGTGCCGCAGTCGGTCGCGGCCGAGCAGGCGGCGTTCTACCCGACCGTCACCAACCTGTTCGGGCTGCCGTTGCAGGTGCCCCACAGCTACACCAAGAGCGACTGGGAGATGTGGATCGCGGCCTGGCTGCGCAACTATCCGATCAGCCGGCAGCTGATCGAGCGCGAGTACCTGTACGCGAACAGCACCCCCAGCCGCGTCCCGTACTCCGACCTCTACAGCACGATCTCCGGTCGACAGGTCGGGTTCCAGGCCCGTCCCGTCCAGGGAGGCATCTTCGCGCTGCTCGCCGTCACCGCGCTGCAGAGCAGCAGCACCGCCCAGGCGGTGCGCTCGCGCGCCCGGCGCGCCGAGAGCTCCCGGCGCGTCCGGAGCTCTCCGCGCTCCCGCCGCGCCCACTGAGTGCCCGCGGTGCGGCGAGCCCGGCTCGCCGCACCGCAGCCGCTCTCAGCTCTCGGCGGCCTGCTCCTCGTTGATCTTCGTTTCGAGCTGAGACATCACGTCCGGGTCGCGCAGCGTGGTGACGTCGCCGAGCGCACGGCCCTCGGCGATGTCGCGCAGCAGGCGGCGCATGATCTTGCCCGAGCGGGTCTTGGGCAGGTCGTCGGCCCAGATGATCCGCTTGGGCCGCGCGAACTTGCCGATCCGCTCGGCGACGCGGGCGCGGATCTCCTCGATCAGCGCATCGGAGCCCGCCAGATCGCCCTCGAGCGTGACGAACGCGCAGATCGCCTGCCCGGTGTCCTCGTCGCTCTGCCCGATCACCGCCGACTCCGCGACCTTGCCGTGGGAGACGATCGCCGACTCCACCTCCGCGGTCGACAGCCGGTGCCCGGACACGTTGACCACGTCGTCGATGCGGCCGATGATCCAGAAGTAGCCGTCCTTGTCCTTGCGGGCGGCGTCACCGACCACGTAGGTCTCTGAGCCGAACTTCGAGAAGTACGTCTCGATGAAGCGGTCGTCCTCCTTGTAGAGCGTGCGCAGCATCGACGGCCAGGGCCGGGTGAGCACGAGCAGGCCCTGGCCGTCGGCCAGCGGCTTGCCCTCGCGCTCGTCGACGACCTCGGCGGCGACGCCGGGGAACGGCCGCGTCGCCGAGCCGGGCTTGGTGGAGACGATCCCGGGCAGCGGGGTGATCATGATCCCGCCGGTCTCGGTCTGCCACCACGTGTCGACGACCGGGCAGCGCCCAGAGCCGATCACCTGCTGGTACCACAGCCACGCCTTCGGGTTGATCGGCTCGCCGACCGAGCCGAGCAGGCGCAGCGAGCCGAGGTCGAACTTCTCGATGTGCTCGGTGCCCCACTTCATGAACGCGCGGATCGCGGTCGGCGCGCAGTACAGGATCGTCGCCTTGGACTTCTCGACGAGCTCCACCAGATCCCCTTGTGGGGATAGTCGGGCGCGCCCTCCCACATCACGCTCGTCGCGCCGTTGCACAACGGTCCGTAGACGATGTAGGAGTGGCCGGTGACCCAGCCGACGTCGGCCGCGCACCAGTACACGTCGGTCTCGGGCTTGAGGTCGAAGACGGCGCGGTGGGTGGCGCTGACCCCGGTCAGGTAGCCGCCGGTGGTGTGCAGCACGCCCTTGGGCTTGGCGGTCGATCCGCTCGTGTACAGGACGTAGAGCGGGTGCTCGGCCTCGAGCTCCTCGGGCGGGCACTCGGGCTCGGCGGCGTCGCAGATCTCGTGGAACCAGACGTCGCGCCCGTCCTGCATCTGGCAGTCGGTGCCCGTCGACTTGATCACGATGATGTGCTCGAGCGTCTGCACGCCGGCCATCGAGGCGTCGACCTGGTCCTTGATCGGCGCGGTCTTGCCCTTGCGGCGGGCGCCGTCGACGGTGACGAGCGCCTTGGCCTCAGAGAACTCCATCCGCTCCTTGACCGAGTCGGCCGAGAAGCCGCCGAACACGACGTTGTGGATCGCTCCGATGCGCGCGCAGGCGAGCATCGCCACCGCGACCTCGGGGATCATCGGCAGGAAGATGCCGACGACGTCGCCCTTGCGCACGCCGAGGTCCTTCAGCGCGTTGGCGAACCGCTGCACGTCGGCGAGCAGATCGGCGTAGGTGATTTCCTTGGTCTCGCCCTCCTCGCCGTACCAGTGATAGGCGACGCGACCGCCGTTGCCGGCCTCGACGTGGCGGTCCAGGCAGTTGTAGGAGGCGTTCAGCGTGCCGTCCTCGAACCACTTGTAGAACGGCGGGTTGGAGTCGTTGAGGCCCTGCGTCGGCTCCTTGATCCAGGTCAGCCGCTTGGCCTGGCTCATCCACCAGCCCTTCCAGTCGGCCTCCGCCTCCTCGTAGACCTTCGGATCGCTCAGGTTGGCCTGCGCGACGAACGACTCCGGCGGGTCGAACGTCTCGATGCCCAGCATCTCCTCGAGCTTGTCCTCGAGCGTCTGATCGTGTGCCGAAGCCGTGTCTGCCATCCCACACCCTCCTCTAGTCGTAGCTCGCCTCTGTGCGAACGGACCGCGGACGCCGGCGGGGCGCCGGCGTCCGGTCCTCCTGCACAGTGTCCTACCCCGGCGTCCCCAATGCGAGCGTCGGGTGCCCTCGCGAAATCAATCGCCGAGTGGGACCACCGGGAGGACGGTCCGCCCCCAGGTGGCGTTGATGACCACCGCGAACCCGGTGTACCAGGCTGCGATCGCGGTCGCCAGGCCGATGTACCCGCCGATGTGGATCGTGGAGGCGTTCCCAGCGGAGTTCCCGATCCCCAGGAACACGTACGTGAGCGTGAGCAGCAGCAACACGGTCGCGATGGCGGCGGTCGTCCGCAGCGCGGCGACCGTGAGGAAGCCGGTGAAGATCGCCCACGCCCACAGATAGAGCCCGAGCGCGGAGTTGACCTCGGTCGGCGCGATCTTCGCCAGGTCGAACGACACCAGGAAGAAGAACGAGATCCAGAAGGCGCCGTAGGAGCCGAACGCGAGCGCTCCGAACGTGTTGCCGTTGCGGAACTCCCACATGCCGGCGAGCAGCTGGGCGATCCCGCCGTAGGCGAGCGCGAGGCCGAGCACCACCGGCAACCCCTTCGAGAAGTTGACGAGGTTGGCGTTCATCATGCTGAGCACGAACGTCGTGAGTGCGAATCCGCAGAGGCCGAGCGGCGCCGGGTCCGCCACCGTCCAGCCACCGCCGTGCAAGGTGGTGGGGTCCTCGCCGGCGGGCGCGATGTTCGCCTCGCGCGGCTCGCGCGGCTCGCGAGGCGGTAGGTCGGCTGCTGCCATGTCTCCTCCTTCGATCGGCGGTATTGAACCGCCGAGAGCGTGAGCGCCCGCTCACCGCCCCACAAGGCGCCAATCGACCGACGGCACTGAAAAGCGGACGAACGGCTCGATCCGCGCGCCCGGCGGCCGCCGTTCAGCGGCGGTGCTTGCGCTTGCGCTTGCGGCCGGACTGCGCCGCACGGGCCTGACCCTGCGCGGCCGGACGCGCCGGCCCGGCCTCGGGCGCGGTCGCGTCACCGGCCGTCTGGCGATGGTCGCCGCGCTTACGGGCGGCGCGGCGCTGACGCGCCTCCTCGGCCTCGGCCACCCGCCGCGCCCGCATCTCCGCCGACGACGGCAGCGGCACCGCGCGGCCGGTCTGCCACGCCGCGGGGACGCCGTCGGGCCAGCGGCCGGAGAACAGCAGCGCCAGCGCGAGCAGCCAGAACAGCTGGACGATCGGCACGACCGTGATCGGGAACAGGAAGAGCGCGCCGGCGAGCATCCCGACGTAGCCCATGAAGCGCGGCAGCAGACCGACGCGCATCGACTGCAGCGACACGAGCACGAAGCTCACCGCGATCAGCAGCGCGGCGAGCTGCCCGAGGATCTTGCAGATCGAGATCAGGTTGCTCGACTGCAGGCGGTTGGCCTGGTCGTAGGTCTGGGCGCCGGTCGTCGCGAACTCCGAGGCGATGTGGGTGAAGGAGATGACGTAGACGATGTCGGTCACCGCGGCGACCACGACACCGACGATGACGATCACCGGTATGTACGACAGCGCCTTCTCCGAGCGCGACCGCGTGCAGCGCCACAGGTACCACAGCGTGACGCCGAAGGACAGCTCCGCGACCGAGTTGAGGACCGTGGCCACGATGTCGATGCCGGCGCGATGGTGCTCGGTGAGCAGGTTGAGCGTCTCCTCGCTCACCGGGCTGTGGGGCCCGAGCAGGCCGATCACCGCCGCGATCATCAACAGCACCCCGCCGGCGGCGGCGAACGCGATCTGGCGGGGGCGGTTGCGCGACTCGAAGACGAGCTGTTCCTCGGAGGCTCATGGGCGAGCAATGCTACGCGGCCGCGACTCTTCACGAATCCCTCGGAACGGGCGAGCGCGAGCGAGCTACCATGAGCCGTATGGAAGGAAGCGGCTTCGGCGGACTTTTCGGCGACCCCGACGACCTGCAGCGCAAGCTCGGCGAGTTCGCCGAGCAGATGCAAGGCGCGCAGCGACTCGCGTGGGCCGACAACGCGATCAAACTCGCGGTCGATCTCACGATGGCGGCGATCAACCGCGTCAACATCCAGGGCACGACGGAGCAGCAGACCGAGCAGCTGCGCTCGGTGATGGCGATCGTCTTCCCCGAAGCGGTCACGCTCGTGCGCGAAGCGCGCGAGGGCCTGCAGTAGTCCTCCCGTCCCGCGCTCGTATGGCTCGCGGACGCAGCTGGTCGATGCTCGTCGCCCTGCTGGGCTCGCTCGCGCTCGGCGCCGGCCTGGCTGCCTGCGGCGGCTCCAGGAAGGCCGGCACGACCACGGTCGGCGCCGCGAGGCACACGCGGACGCGCGCGACGTCGACGTCGAACACCTCGCCGGCGGACACGACCCCGACCGGCACCGCCACCCTGACGACCGGTGGCGGTCAGGGCACGACGACGATCGGCGCCTCGACGACCACCCGCTCGAGTTCGGGCTCCGGCTCGGGGTCGGGCGACTCGGGCGGCGCGGGTCTCGCCGGCGGCGCGACGACGACCACGAGCACCACCACGACGTCGACGACCAGCACCTGCAAGGGCGCGGACTGCCAGGCCGGCAGCCCGACCGTCCCGGGCAGCGTTCCGCCGCTCAACGGCAAGTGCGGCTCCGGCTACGTCTACGTCGCCGCCCAGGACGGCGGCCCCGCGCTGTGCGTGCCGGCCGCGACCACGACGACCACCACCACGACCGCGACGCAGTAAACCCGGCCCGCCCCCGCCCCGCCGCCCCGCCGCGGCGGGCACCGGGCGCCGAGGGGCCGGCTACGCGGCCGCGCCGAGCGCCGCCAGCACGAGCCCGTCGTGCTCGGCCGGCTTGACCTTGCGCAGGATCTCGGCGATCGCGCCGTCGGGGCCGATCACGAACGTCGTGCGCTCGTTGCCCATGTACTCACGGCCGTACATCGACTTCTTCACCCACACGCCGTAGGCCTCGGCGACCGCGTGGTCCTCGTCGCCGAGCAACGGGAACCCGAGCGAGTACTTGTCGTCGAACTTCGCGATCTTCCTGGGCGCGTCGGGCGAGACGCCGAGCACGACCGCGCCGGCCGCCTCGTAGTCGGAGCGGTGGTCGCGCACGCCGCACGCCTGGGTCGTGCACCCGGGGGTGTCGGCCTTGGGGTAAAAATACAAAACGACGCTGCGGCCCTTGAAGGACGAGAGCGTGACGCTTGCCGTGCTGGTCGGGGAGCGTGAAGTCGGGAGCGGCATCGCCGGGGTTGAGAGTCATGGAGCGGATCGTAGACGCGGCGGTGGCCGTCTCGCACCGCCTACAGGCCTCCGGGCGCGGCCACGAATGTCGCGGCCGCGTCCGGAGGCGGTGGTCAGGGCTGGATGTGCTCGAGCTTGTCGGCGACCTTGACGTACTTGTCGGTGTAGGTGGTCGCGTAGTCGATGTGCTTGGCCTGCGCGGGGGTGAGCACGCCGGCCGCGCGGTCGATCGCCACCGCCAGCTGCGGCGCGCCGGCGGGCATCAGCCCGGTCGGCATGAACTGGCTCTTGTCGGCCGCCAGCGAGGAGATGTAGGTCGCCCGGCTGACGCCCTCGGTCACGTACTGCGACGGCATGTGCGCGGCGATCTGAGCCGCTGAATGCGTCGCCATGTAGTGCAGCGTGGCGACCATCGCGTCGACCACGTCCTGGGCCACCTGGGGATGCGCGTTGACCCAGCTGGTCTGCGCCAGCACCCCGGCCGCCGGGTACACGCCGCCCAGCAGGTGCTTGGTCTGGGGCGCGCCGGAGAGGTTGGCCATCGTGTAGGCGATGTGCTTCTGCTCCAGCTGCGCGACCGTCGGCTGGGTCGTCATCACGCAGGCAGCCTTGTGCTGCTCCAGCGCGGCCACCGCCGTCGGGCCCGCCCCCACCGCCAGGCGGCTGATGTCGGTCTTCGGGTTCAGGCCGGCGCGGGCGGCCAGGTACTTGGTCAGGCCGTCGGTGCCGGAGCCGAGGTCGGTGACGCCCAGGACCTTGTGCCTCCACTGCGACGGCGTGTGGATGTTCGCCCCCTGAGCGCACATCTCACGCTCTCCGGGCGATCCGCCCAGATTGACGAGATCGATGACCGACTTGCCCTGCGCCTGGAACTCGGGGGCGTGGACGTACCACGCGCCCGCCAGGTCGACCGAGCCTGAGACCATCGCGGTCTCGGCGCCGACTCCGCCCGACTGCTCGGTGGACAGGGCCATATTGATGCCGTACTTCTTGAAGTAGCCGAGATCCTGGGCGAGCTGGTACTCCATATAGATCTGCTTGTCGATGCCGCCGACCATCAGTGTCACCTTCGTCAGCTTGGCGCCCGAGGATCCGGATGCAGATCCGCCTCCCGCGCCTGAACCGGCATGCGATGAACTGCCACAAGCGGCGGCCGAGGCCGCCAGCACGACGGCAGCCGCCATCGCGCCCAGCTTTCGTGGGAACGTCATTGTCAACTCCTCCTATGTGTGAGTGGTACTGGGTACTGACTGCGAGGCGACCGGCCGAGCGCGGGTGCGCTACGTCATCGCGGACTCCGACTGGGGCGCGGGGCGCCAGCCGAGGATGCGCCTCTCGGCCGCGCCGATCACCCCTTCGGCGATGAGCGCGATCACGGCGATGATGAACATTCCGGCGAACACCCCGTTGGACTTGAAGCTGTTCTGAGAGGTGATGATGAGCAGCCCGAGCCCTTGCTGGGCGCCCAGCAGCTCGCCGACGATCGCGCCGATGATCGCGAAGCCGAACGCGATGTGCAGGCTGGCGATGATCCAGGTCATCGCCGAGGGCAGGGTGACGTGCCGGATGATCTGCAGGCGACGGGCTCCCAGCACCCGCGCGTTGGCCAGCAGGTTCTGATCGACCTCCCGCACGCCCTGGAAGGCGTTGAAGAACACGCCGAAGAACACCAGCACGGCCGCGAGCGTGATCTTCGACGTCGTGCCGATGCCGAGCGCGACCGTGAACAGCGCGCCGAGCACGATGCGGGGGATCGCGTTGAGCATCTTGATGTAGGGGCTGAGCACGTCCGACAGGAAGCGGCTCTGCCCGAGCAGGACCCCTGCGACGACACCGCCCAGGACGCCATAGACGAAGCCGAACAGCGCCTCCTTCATCGTCGTCTCGATCTGCAGCCACAGCGAGCCGAACTGGGTTCCGTGGTCCACCCAGTCGCGCAGCTGGCTGACGATGCCGCTCGGCTGGCCCCAGAAGAAGGGATCGACGATCTTGGCGGCGGTGAGCGCCTGCCAGCCGCCGATCACCACGACGAACGTCACCACGCGCGCGGTCCACACGATCAGCTTGCGGCGGCGCCGGCGGCGGGCGTCGGCGGCGGCGATCTCCGCCTCGGAACCGGCCTGATCGGCCGCGGAAGACGCGTCTTCGGGCAGCTCGCTCGTCTGCCCGGTGCGGGTGATCGAGCCCCAGCTCATGAGCTGGCCTCCCCGTCCCCCGCCGCCGCGGCGGTCCGGGCGTACGCGCGCTCGACCTCCTCGCGCAGCGCCTCCCAGACCTGATGGTGCAGCTCACGGAAGCGATCGCCGAACCGGATCTCCTGCACCGCGCCGCGGGGGCGCGGCAGATCGATGTCGTAGCTGGCCTTGACCGTGCCGGGGCTCGCCGTCACCACCACGACCTTGTCCGCGAGCGCGATCGCCTCCTCCAGATCGTGGGTCACGAACAGCACCGTCGGGCGCGATTGCTCCCACAGCCCGAGCAGCTCGTTGGACATGATCGCCTTGGTCTGCACGTCGAGCGCGCCGAACGGCTGGTCCATCAGGAGCACCGCGGGCTCGTTGATCAGCGCCGCGGCGAGGCTCACTCGCTTGCGCATCCCGCCCGACAGCTGGTGTGGATGGTGATCCTCGAAGCCGGCCAGGCCGACCCGCCGCAGCCAGTCCCGCGCGCGCTTGCGGGCCTCGCGCGCGGGGACCCCATGGAACAGCGGCCCCATCATCACGTTGCGCACGACCGTCTTCCACGGCATCAGCGCATCCGCCTGGAACATGAAACCGGTCCCCGGCGCCACCCCGTGTACGGCCCGTCCGCCGACGGTCACCGTGCCGGCGCTGGCCGGCTCCAGGCCGGAGACCAGCCCGAGCGTCGTCGACTTACCGCAGCCCGTCGGCCCGACGATCGCGCAGAACTGCCCGGGCTCGACCGTGAGCGTGAAGTCCTGCAGCGCGGTGAACGCCTCTCCCGACGGGCTCACGAAGCGCTTGGTCGCGCCTGCAAGCTCGACCCCGACCCGCGCGGCGCGGGTCGGCGCGCGTCGCGGCCGAACGGCCACGAGCGGTGCTGCAAAACCAAATACCGCCACCTCTCCTCCTCCGTCGACTGTGTTGGGTCCCTCGGGACCCGCCGGAGCGAGACTAGGCGCGGCCACCGGGCCCGGCAAGGCTTGTGCGCCTTGCCGGGAAAGCCGCGTTTCCGGGCGTTCTGTGCATTTAGTGCATGTGAGTTGCGGGCGCGGATGCCGTTCTTAGACTGGTGGTGAAGGAGCAGGAGATGTGGCGCCGAGGGAAGCTGTCGGACCGGATCCTGGCGAGCATGGTCGCGATTCTGATCACGACGACGCTGATCGCTTCGTCCTGACGCGCGTCGACAGCGCTCCGGACTGCGGCGCGAGTACCAGCGGCGCGCGCTGGGCGGTCTCGCGACGTTCGCCGCGATCCCATCGGTGCGACAGGCGCTGGCTCGCCATGGCCGCGCCAACCGAGCGCCTGATCCCCGCGCTGGCCCAGGGAGTGCGCCACGAGACCGCAGCGAGCTACATCGTCGTCATCAACGCCCACGGGTCCACTTCTCCCATCCCGACCCGACGCTGATCGGCCCGCGGGTCACCGAGCCGCTGGTCGCGCTCGACGGCCGAGATCACCTGGGGGTCGATCACGGCGACCTCGGCGTCTAGGCCAACGCGAAGATGCCGCTGCGGGTTCCCGGCGGGAAGGATGATCGGCGAGGTGTCGGCGGGCATTCCGGAGGCCCGCGTCTCCGACCAGCTGATCGGCGAGCTGCCGCCGGCTGCTGCTCTACTTCCTGGCCTCG
>CAVPBY010000099.1:0-43963 GCA_963702225.1 uncultured Solirubrobacteraceae bacterium
TACCATCGGCGCCGTGACCGCCGTCCTCGACTTCGTCCAGATCGTCCTCTGCGTGGGGCTGATCTTCCTGATCCTCATGCACTCGGGCAAGGACTCCGGCCTGTCCGGGGCGTTCGGCGTCGGCACCGGCCAGGGCCCGCTCGGCGGCGGTTCGCTCGTGGAGCGCAACCTCAACCGCTGGACGGTCGTGTTCGCGATCCTGTTCGTGATCAACACGATCGTCTTCATCAAGATCTCTAGCCGCCGCGCGTCCGCGCCGCGGTCAGGCCTGCTCGCGCCCGGGCGTGCCGCCTGCGCGCCACGGGTGTGCGCTCTGCGAACGTAGTGACCGCTCTGCGCCCAGGGCCAAACCGTTACTGTGTCCGTCCACAGATGGGCGCGGAGCGGACACAGGTGGCGATCATCGGCGCCGGACCGGCCGGCCTGCTGCTCGGGCGCCTGCTCGCGCGCCGGGATCGAGCGGTCATCCTCGAGGCGCGCAGTCGCGAGTACGTCGAGGCGAGGATCCGCGCCGGCGTGCTCGAGCAGGGGACCGTCGACGTGCTGCACGAGGCGGGGGTCGGCGACCGCTCGACCGCGAGGGCCTGCGCCACGGCGGCATCTACCTGAGCTTCGACGGCGCGCGTCACCACGTCCCGATGGACGAGCTCACCGGCGGCCGCGCGGTCACGGTGTACGGCCAGACCGAGGTGGTCAAGGATCTGATCGCGGCGCGGCTCGCCGAGGGCCTGCCGCTGCGCTTCGAGGCCGCGGACGTCCGATCGACGGATTTCGAGGGCGAGCGCGGGCCGTGCGCTATCGCCACGACGGCGCGAGCACGAGCTGCGCGCCGACGTGATCGCCGGTTGCGACGGCTTCCATGGCGTCGCCGGGAGACGGTCGCCGCGCAGGTCCGGATCTGGGAGCGGAGCTATCCGTTCGCGTGGCTCGGGATCCTGGTCGACGCCGCGCCGGCGACCGACGAGCTGATCTACGCCCGCAACGAGGGGGTTCTCGCTCTACAGCATGCGCTCGCCCACGATGAGCCGGCTCTACCTGCAGGTGGCGCCCGACGACGACGATCGACAACTGGTCGAGGATCGCATCTGGACGACCTGCACGCCCGCCAGGACAGCGACGGTTCGAGGTCACGAAGGGCCGATCACCGAGACGTCGGTCACCCCGATGCGCAGCTTCGTCGCCGCGCCGATGCGCCACGGCAACCTGTTCCTCGCCGGCGACGCCGCCCACATCGTCCCGCCGACCGGCGCCAAGGGGCTCAACCTCGCCGTCGCGGACGTCACCGTGCTCGCCCAGGCGCTCGGCGCCCGCTTCCACGACGGGGATGACGACCGCTGCAGGCGTACTCGGACCGCTGCCTGGCCCGGGTCTGGCGCGCCCAGCACTTCTCGTGGTGGATGACCACGATGCTCCACACGGACCCCGGCGAGGACGCCTACGGCGCCCAGCTGGCGCTCTCACAGCTGCGCTACGTGGTCTACTCCAGGCCGCGGCGACGGCGCTGGCCGAGAACTACGTCGGCCTGCCGCTGGAGCGCACCGTGGCCGGGGAGGCCGGCGGTGGCTGAGATCACCACCCTGCCCGAGGCGGTCACCGAGCTCGTCCACGACGGCGACTCGCTCGCGCTGGAGGGGTTCACGCACCTGATCCCGTTCGCGGCCGGCCACGAGGTGCTGCGCCAGGGCCGCACCGAGCTCGAGCTGATCCGGATGACGCCGGACATCCTGTATGACCAGATGATCGGCATGGGGGCGGCGCGCAAGCTCGTGTTCTCCTACGGCGGCAACCCCGGGGTCGGATCGCTGCACCGCTTCCGCGACGCGATCGAGCACGAGTGGCCGCGACCGATCGAGCTCGAGGAGCACAGCCACGCCGGCATGGCCAACCGCTACGCCGCGGGCGCGGCGCGGCTGCCGTTCGCGGTGATGCGCGGCTACGCGGGCACCGACCTGCCGGGGCGCACGAACGTCAAGGAGATCGTCTGCCCGTTCACCGGCGAGCAGCTGGCCGCGGTGCAGGCGCTGCGCCCCGACGTCTCGGTCGTCCACGCTCAGGAGGCCGACCGCGACGGCAACGTGCAGCTGTGGGGGATCCCCGGCGTGCAGAAGGAGGCGGTGCTGTGCGCGGACCGCTCGCTCGTCACCGTCGAGCGGATCGTCGACGCGCTCGAGCCCAGGCCCGGCGGGGTGGTGATCCCCGGCTGGGTGATCGACGCCGTCGCGCAGGCGCCGGGCGGCTCGCTGCCGTCCTACGCGGCGGGGATCACGACCCGCGACAACGACTTCTACCGGTTCTGGGACACGCTCAGCCGCGACCGCGACGAGTTCACCGCCTGGATGAACGACCATGTGCTCCAGGAAGCCACCCGATGACCGAGACGAGCGACCCGCCGCAGGCGAGCACCGGAGAGCTGCAGACGATCGTCGCCGCGCGCCTGCTCACCGACGCGCGTTCGGTGTTCATCGGCGTCGGGCGCCCGAGCACCGCGGCGCTGCTCGCGCGCATGGTCCACAACCCGGACCTCGTGCTCGTCTACGAATCGGGCACGATCGGCGCCAAGCCCTACCGGGTCCCGCTCTCGATCGGCGACGGGGAGCTCGCCGAGACCGCCGACGCGGTCGTCTCGGTGCCGGAGATGTTCAACTACTGGATCGGGACCGGGCGCGTCCAGGTCGCGTTCCTCGGCGCCGCGCAGGTCGACCGCCACGGGAACCTGAACTCGACCGTGATCGGCGACTACGCCCATCCCCGCACGCGGCTGCCGGGCGCGGGCGGCGCGCCGGAGATCGCCTCGTTCTGCCAGGAGGTCGTGGTGATCGCTCCGCACACGCCGCGCACGTTCGTGGAGCGCCTGGACTTCCGCACGACCGTCGGGTTCGGCGACGAGGGGGGCGACCGGGAGCGCTGGGGGTTCACCGGCGCCGGGCCGACCGCCGTGGTCACCGACCTCGGCGTGCTCACGCCCGCCCCGGCCGGATCCGAGCGCGCCGCGGAGCTGACGCTCACCCAGATCCATCCCGGGCGTCGAGGTCGAGCAGGTGCGGGAGGCGACCGGCTGGGAGCTGCGCGGTCGCCGAGGATCCCGTGCGCACCCCGCCCGCCACCGACCAGGAGCTGCGCGCGCTGCGCGAGCTCGTCAACCGCTGAGGAAGGGAGAACGGGATGACCGTCGAGCACGAACCGCCGCGCCGGATCTACACGCCGGTCGCCGACACGCCGCTCATGTACCGGCGCGAGCCCGACGGCGCCCATCCGCCGCTGGACTACGAGCCCTACAAGTCGACGGCGCTGCGTCATCCGACCGAGCCGCTCGTCTACCTTCCGCACACCCTCGGGGAGATCACCGGCCCCGCGCTCTCGGAGCGACTCGCGTATCGCCGACCTGGACGCGGACCTCACCCGCCAGCACGTGGGCGAGCCGATCGGGGAGCGGATCATCGTCACCGGGCACGTGTACGACACCGAGGGCAAACCGCTGCGCGACACGCTGGTCGAGGTCTGGCAGGCGAACGCCTGCGGTCGCTACCGCCATCGGTGGGACCGTTATCCGGCGCCGCTGGACCCCAACTTCAGTGGTGCCGGGCGCTGCCTGACCGACGCCGACGGGCGCTACACGTTCACGACGATCAAGCCCGGCCCCTACCCGTGGGGCAACCACTACAACGCCTGGCGCCCGGCCCACATCCACTTCTCGCTGATGGGACGGGCGTTCGCGCAGCGGCTCGTCACCCAGATGTACTTCCCGGGCGATCCGCTGCACCCGTATGACCCGATCTTCAACTCCGTGCGCGACCGCGCTGCCCGGGAGGCGATGATCTCGACGTTCTCGATCCACGGGACCCAGCCCGACTGGGCCCAGTGCTTTGAGTGGGACATCTATCTGCGCGGCCCCGCGGCCACGTCCTTCGAGGAGGAGCGGTGAACTTCACGCTCACGCCGTCGCAGACCCTCGGCCCGTACTTCGCGATCGGGCTGCCCTGGGCCGAGGGTCCGCACGCCGTCGCGCCCGGCACGCCGGGCGCGTTCACGATCCGCGGGACGATCTACGACGGCCTCGGCGGATCCGATCCCCGATCACCTGATCGAGACCTGGCAGGCCGACCCGGACGGGCACTTCGCCGACATGCACGGCCACGGCGGCCCGTCGGAGCTCCCCGGCTTCCACGGCTTCGCGCGCTACGGCGCCGAGGACGGCGACGGCAGCTTCGAGATCCTGACCGTCAAGCCCGGCCGGGTGCCGGACCCCCGCGGTCGGCTGCAGGCCCCGCACCTGGCGGTGACGCTGATGGCGCGCGGGATGCTCAACCGCGTCGTCACCCGGATCTACTTCGCCGACGAGGCCGAGGCCAACGCGAGCGACCCGGTGCTCGCCCACGTGCCCGCCGAACGCCGCCAGACCCTGCTCGCCGCAGCCGGACGGCGACGGCGGCTACCGCTTCGACATCCGCCTCCAGGGCCCGGGCGAGACCGTGTTCTTCGCCGTCTGAGGAGGGTGGCGGGCTGTTCGCGTCGATCTACGCACGCGGGGCGGTCGCGGCCGAGCTCGACGACCGTGCCTGGGTCCGGGCGCTGCTCGATGTCGAGGCGGCGCTCGCGCGGGCGCTGGGCGGCTCGGGGAGATCCCCGACAGGCGGCGCGGCAGATCGCCGCCGCCTGTCGCGAGCCGGGCCCCGTGGACGTGGCGACGCGATCGCCGAGCGGTCGAGCGCGAGCACGCGACGCCCGTGATCGGCCTGGTCGCCGCGCTGCGCGACGCGGTCGGCGAGCCGGGCGCGCGAGCACGTCCACGCGGGCGCGACCAGCCAGGACATCCTCGACACGGCGCTGATGCTGCTGCCGCGACGCGCGCTGCACGCCGCTGCTGCGGACCGCGACGCGGCGACCGACGGGCCGCCGCGCTGGCCGCCGAGCATCGGGCCACGCCGATGATCGCCCGCACGCTGCTGCAGCAGGCGCTGCCGACGACGTTCGGGCTGGTCGCCGCCGGCTGGCTGGACGGCCTCGACGCAGGCGCGCGTCCACCTCGACCACGTGCGCGACGCCGAGCTCGCGGTGCAGATGGGCGGGCCGGTCGGCGGCCGCCCGCCGGCGGTCGCTGCGCGGTCGCGGCCGAGCTCGGGCTCGCTGACCCGGTGATCGGCTGGGCGACGACCCGGGTGCGGCGGCGCTCGCCGCCGTGCTCGGACGGCCGCCGGCGCGCTGGCCAGATCGCCCGCGACGTGACGCTGCTCGCCCAGACCGAGGTCGGTGAGCTGCCGAGGGCGGTCCGCCCCCACGCGGCGGCGGCTCGAGCGCGATGGCCCACAAGCACAACCCGGTGGCGGCGGTCGCGACGCTCGCCTGCACACGGCGCGCGCCGGGGCTCGTGGCGACGATGCTCGCCGCGATGGAGCAGGAGCACCAGCGCGCGGCCGGCGCCTGGCAGGCGGAGTGGGGGACGCTCATGCGAGCTGCGGCGCTCACCGGCTCGGCGGCCGCGTGGGTGCGCGCGATGCTCGAGCGGGCTGACGGTCGACGCCGAGCGGATGCGCGCCAACCTCGCCGCCGCGGCGACCGGCGAGCGGCCCGCGCCCGCCGGCGCGGCGGAGCTGATCGACCGCGCGCTGGCCGCGCACGAAGGCGGGCGCATGCGCGTCACGGCCGTCGCGCTGCATCATCGCGCGCATGGGGCCGGCGACGGGCCGCCGCTGCTGCTCGGCGGCTCGCTCGGGACGACGCTTGCGATGTGGGATCCCCAGGTCGAGGTGCTGTCGGTCGGGCGGCGGGTGATCCGCTTCGACCACCGCGGCCACGGCGGATCGCCGGTCGGCGACGGCGCCGTATGCGATCGCCGAGCTCGGGCGCGGACGTGATCGGCGCTGATGGACCGGCTCGGGATCGGGCGCGCGGACTACGCGGGATCTCGATCGGCGGGATGGTCGGCCAGTGGCTCGCCATCCACCACCCCGAGCGGATCGGCCGGCTGATCGTCATCTGCAGCGCGCCGGACACGCTGCACCCGGGCGCGTTCCGCGAGCGGGCGCGCCTCGTGCGCGAGGCGAACTCGACCGAGCCGATCGCCGACGCGGTCGTCGGCCAACTGGTTCACGGACCGCTTCGCGGCCGCGCACCCCGACATCGTCGCCGTCCACCGGCAGATGATCGTCGACACCCCGGTCGAGGGCTACGCATCCTGCTGCGGGGCGGTCGCCGCCCACGACCTCGCCGCGGACCTCGGGACGGTGCGCACGCCCACGCTCGTGATCGCGGGCGCCCAGGACCGGGCGATCCCCCCGTCCCAGGGCGAGCGGATCGCGGCCGCGATTCCGGGCGCGCACTTTGAGCTGCTCGACCCGGCCGCGCATCTGGCGAGCGTCGAGCGCGCCGACGAGGTCAACCGGCTGATCGCCGACCACCTGGAGGATCGCGATGGATGACACCGAACGCCACGACGCCGGGATGGAGGCCCGCCGGGCGGTGCTCGGCGACGAGCACGTCGACCGCGCGGTCGCCCGCACGACCGCGTTCACCGAGCCCTTCCAGGACTTCATCACCCGCACCGCATGGGGCGACGTCTGGCAGCGCGACGGCCTGGATCGTCGCGCGCGCTCGATGATCACGCTCGCCGCGCTGACCGCGCTCGGGCGCGAGAACGAGATCGAGATGCACGTCCGCGGCGCGCTTCGCAACGGGCTGACCCCGACGAGATCGCCGAGGTCCTGCTCCACACCGCGATCTATGCGGGCGTGCCGGCGGCCAACGCCGCGTTCGCCATCGCCCAGCGCGTGATCGACGGGGAACGGGCCGAGTGATCGGGACGCCCAGGCCCCGAGAACGACGGCGGGCGGGACCCGAAGGACCCGCCCGCCTACACGGCTGCCGGACGACGGAGCCGCCCGGTGTCCAGGACTACTTGATGAAGTGCGTCTTCCCCACGATGCCGAGCACGCGCGATGCGCTGTAGCCCTTGTCGAAGGGGCCGCTGGGGGCGATCGACTTGCCGAGGTAGAGGCCGATGGCCCCGGAGTGCCGGGCCTCGATCGTGACGATCGACGCGGCGACGAGCAGGTACTGCGGGTTCTTGATGTTGCCCGCCTGCCCGAGGTAGGCGTGCACGCCGGTGTTCTCCAGCGCGAACGCCGTCTCGGCGAACGTCTTCTTCTCCCGGACGGCCTTGCCGAAGTCGAACTTCGGCCGCTTGACGGCGTTGGAGCCGAGCGCCGCCTTCAGCGCGGCGACGTGCGCGGCCTCGTCCTTCTTCACGGTGGAGAGGATGTGGGTGAGCTGCTTGTCGCCGAACGCGACGTGGTGCCTGGAGGCGGCGTCGTAGAACGCGTGCTCCAGGTACTCCAGCGTGAGCGCGTAGTTGAGGATTCCGATGTCGCCCGCGCCGAAGCTCGCCGGCGGGGCGCCCGTCGTCGTCTGCGCCATCGCGGCGCCCGGGACGAGCGCGCTCAGGATCGCGCCACCGCTGAGCGCGGCGCCGCCGGCGACAGCGCCCTTCTTCAGAAAGCTCAGGCGGGTGTCGCCGGACACCGCGTCCGCGGCCTCGCGGACGGCGCCGTCGACGTCGACGTGCTCGAGATTGAATGGCATATGGGTGAACTCCTTCGCATCAGGGACGGGTCGCGTCCGCAGCACGGACGATGGGACTGATGCGGATGCGCAGTCTGGTCAGAAGCGGCTCACCGTATTGTCAGAAAACCGACAATCGGGGCGCAGATGGTGGCCTGCGTCGACCAGCGCTCGTGGTGGTGATCCGCGTCGATGGATTTTGCGTAGTCCGCGCGACGGCCGGATTTTGCCGTTCCCTCAGAACCAAGGAGCACGTATGACCGAAGTGTCCAATGGAGTCAGCCGGGGCCAGTTCATCCGCAACGCCGCCAAGGGCAGCGTGGTGCTGGTCGGCGCCGGCGGTGTTCTCGCCACCATGGATGGTGTCGCGTTCGCGAAGACGACCAAGACCGACATCACGGTTCTGCAGACCGGCTACATCGCCGAGACGCTCGCGGTGACGGTCTACGGCGCGATCCTGAAGACGTATTTCTCGAAGCTGAAGCTCGACCCGGGCAACCGCAGCTACTTCGTGGCCGCATACAAGGATGAGGTTGCGCACCGGGACGCGTGGAAGGACGCGCTTGGCAAGAAGTACACCCCGACGGGCTTCAAGCTCACCGTGCCGGGCAAGTACGTCGCCAGCAAGAACGCGCTGGCGAAGACCGGCGCGACCCTCGAGGAGGCGTTCGTCGCCACCTACATGGGCGCTGTCAGGGAGTTCAACTCGGCAGACCTCAGGGTCATCGCCGCGGGTGTGGCCGCCAACGAGGCCACGCATTACTCCTTCTTCGACGCGATCCTGCCGGGCGCCAACGCCGTCCTGCCGGCGTTCGGGCCCAAGGCGATCACGGCCGGTCAGGCCGCGAAGGCGCTGAAGTCCCTCGGCTTCCTGTCCTAGCCGAGGACACCTGCCTGTCGTGACGAGCGGCCGGGCCCGTTGGGTCCGGCCGCTCGTCGTGCGGGGCCGCCCCTTGGCCGTGGGCCCAGGGCCCCGGCTCTACCCCGTGGCGGCGACCGCGGTGCTGACGGCGCCGGCGTTCGCCCGCGGCGCGACCCAGCGCGGCTTGGCGAACAGCAGCTGGACGTCGCAGATGCGCCGCTCGGCGAAGCCGGCCTCGCAGTAGGAGAGGTACAGCGTCCACAGTCGCCGGAACGACTCGTCGTAGCCGAGCGGCTCGAGCTCGCCGGCGTGCTCGAGGAAGCGCTCGCGCCAGCGCCGCAGCGTCGGCACGTAGCTTGCCGTCAGGTCGTGCAGGTCGATCGTCTGCAGGTCGGTGCGGCGGGCGATGTTGCGCTGGATGACCTCGAGCGAGGGCAGGCAGCCGCCGGGGAAGATGTAGTCCTTGATGAACGAACGCGATGCCTTCTCGACCTCATAGGCACGGTCGTCGATCGTGATCGCCTGCAGGAGCATCGCGCCGTGGGGATGCAGCAGCCGCGAGCAGCGCGCGAAGAACGTCCCGATCTGCTGCCAGCCGACCGCCTCGATCATCTCGATCGAGACGAGCTTGTCGTAGCGGCCGCGCAGGTCGCGGTAGTCGCTGCGCAGGACCTTGACGAGGTCCTCCAGGCCGGCCTCGCGGACTCGGGCGACCGCGTAGGCGTGCTGCTCGGCGGAGATCGTCGTCGTCGTCACCCGGCAGCCGCGCGTGGACGCCGCGTACAGCGCAAACCCGCCCCACCCGGTCCCGACCTCGATCACCTGGTCGTCCGGGCGCAGCTCGAGCTGATCGCAGACCCGCTCCAGCTTGGCGACGGACGCCTGCTCGAGGCTCATCCCCTCGCGCTCGAACAGCGCGCACGAGTAGGACATCGTGGGGTCGAGCATGCGGCTGAAGAGCTCGTTGCCGAGGTCGTAGTGGGCGGCGATGTCACGGCGGTTGCGGTGCCGGTTGTTGGGCTCGAACGTCGCGCGCAGCCGCTGGCGCGGGGTCCACAGCGGGGCCGTACAGCGGCGCACGCGGTCGATGACGATGGCGTTGCGCGCCGCCAGGCGAATCACCGCCACGAGGTCCGGGGTGTCCCACAGGCCGGCGGCGTAGGACTCCGCGAGGCCGCGGCTTCCCCGCAGCAGCGCCTTCCAGAAGCCGGGGTCGTGCAGCTCGATCGTCGCCGTCGGCGCGCCGGCCCCGAACTCAAGCCGGCGTCCGTCGGTCTCGTCGGCGATGACGAGCGACCCCACGCGGATCTGACGCAGCAGCGCCGTCGCGGCACCGCGCCACGCGAGCGTCTCCCGGGACCTCACGGCTCGGCCACCGGATGCGGGTGGACGCGGGCGCCCTTCAGCCTCAGCCCGAGCGCGTGCCCGTAGATGAGCGCGAGCACGCGCGCGCTCGCGGCCGGGTGGGCGACGCTCATCCGGGTCGCCGACGCGGGCGTGAGCTCACGGCGGCGCAGGCGCAGGGTCGCGTCGAACACGATCGTCCCGGCGTGCTCGTTGGAGATGTGGACCGACAGCGTCTCATCGGGGGTGCAGGCCCGGGCGTGGTAACGGTGATCCATCCCGAAGAGCGGCGAGACGTGCAGTTGCTTGTCGAACTCGCCGCGCAGCACGCGCGAGCCGGCCCGGCGCTCGGAGAGCACGTAGGCATGGCGCTCGCCCCACGGCGTGTTCGTCACCTCGGCGAGCACGTGCTCGAGCGTCGCGCCGTCGGTGCCGAAGCAGTAGTAGAAGCTCACCGGGTTGAAGCACACGCCGAACGAGCGCAGCTGGGTGAGCAGGCGGACCGGGCCGGCGGGGACCGCGCCGGTGAGCGCGTGGACGCGCTCACGCACCGCGGCCCGGAGTGGGATCGCCGGGTCGCCGAGGTAGTCGGCGCGGCGGAAGCGCAGCGGCCCCGGCCCCGAGCGTGTGAGCCGGCCGCCGAGCAGCCGCGGCAGCTCGTCGAGGTCGACGTAGGCCAGCGCGATCCGGTGACGGAACTCGTTGTGCGGCGCGGTCCGGCGGTGGCGGATCGTGCCCTCGTACAGACAGCTCGCGGACGGAGCCGCGCGCTCAGCCGGGCGCGGCGCGGCGAGCGCGCTCACGGTGTCGCTCCCAGGCGCGCCGCCACCCGCTCGGCGGAGACGACCCCGTCCTCGTGGAACCCCGAACCCCAGTACGCGCCGCAGAAATGGGTGCGGTTGTGGCCGCTGATCTCGGCCACCCGGGCCTGGGCGGCCACGCCCGCCGCCGTGTACACCGGGTGGGCGTAATGGATCCGTCGAATGATGCGCGACGGGTCGATCGCCTCGCTGCGGTTGAGCGTCACGCAGAACTCGCGCTCGGCCCGCAGCGACTGCAGGCGGTTCATGTGGTAGGTGACGGTCGCATGCCCGCGGGGGGCGGTGAGCAGGTGGTAGTTCCAGCTCGCCCACGCACGCCGGCGCCGCGGGAGCATCGCGGTGTCGGTGTGGAGCACGGCCTCGTTGTCCCGGTAGGGGAGGGCGCCGAGCAGCTCGCGCTCGACGTCGGTCCCGTCGGCGAGCAGCGCGAGCGCCTGGTCGGTGTGGGTGGCGAGCACGACCTCGTCGAAGCGCTCCGGCTCGCCGCCGCGTGGGGTCACGAGCACATGGTCGGCCGCGCGGGCGACGCTGCGCACCGGCGTGTCGAGCCGGACGCGGCCGCGCAGGCGCCCGGTGAGCGCCTCCACGTAGCGGGCCGAGCCGCCGCTCACCGTCCGCCAGCGCGGCCGGCCGCGCACGCCGAGCATTCCGTGGTTGTCGAAGAACTCGGCGAGGAAGCGGGCCGGGAACGTCCACATCTGCGCCGGGTCGGCCGACCACACCGCCGCGGCCTGCGGCACGATCAGCCGGTCGATGAACGGGCGGGAGAACCGCTCGCGCTCCAGCCAGTGCCCGAGCGAGATCTGCGCCTCGCCATCGCCCGGCGGCGGGTCGCGCACGAGCGCCCTCGCGGCGCGGTTGAAACGGTAGAGGTCGGCGACCATCCGCTGGAACCACGGCGTGACCAGGTGCGCGCGCTTGGCGTACAGCCCGTTGGGCGAGGCACCGCTGTATTCGAAGTCGCCGCGACCGTCCGACACGCTGAAGCTCATCGTCGACGGCTGGGACTCGACCCCGAGGCGCGCCAGAAGCCGCTCGAAGCGCGGATAGTTGCGGTCGTTGAACACGATGAAGCCGGTGTCGACGTGATGGGTCTGATGCGGCGTGTCGACGCGGACCGTGTGCGTGTGGCCGCCGGCGTATCCGGCGGCCTCGAACACCGTCACATCATGCGTGGGATCGAGGAGGTGCGCGACGGTGAGCCCGGAGATCCCGGCTCCGACGATCGCGATCCTCACCGCACCTCCCCGCTTCGAGGACCGTCGCGTCGCGCGGAGCCCGCCTAGGCGACAGGCCCGGGCGTGCGCTGCGCAGTGTCGCTGGACGTGGTCGCCCGCCGCTCGTCGGCGGCGGTCAGCTGCTGCAGCCGCGCCTCGGGCTCGGGGTGCGAGTCGCCGCTGATGGCCGACTTGAAGCCGCGCATGCCCTCGCCGAGGCCTTTGCCCATCTCCGGCAGCTTCTTGGCGCCGAACACCATGAGGATGACAACGAGGATGATCGCGATGTGAAGGGGGTTCTCAAGGCCCATCGGTGAGGCTCCGATCGATTGCTGAACGCTGGTCTTTGATGTATACGCGGTCCGCCGGGCGGCGGATCACGCGGCGGCCCGGGGCTCAGGAGAGCGACGCGGTGATGACCGGCGAGGTCGTCGGCGCGCGCGTCCCGCGGGGTGCGGGCTCCGCGGTGACCATCACGTGGCTGACCCCGTAGATCGACCCGGACACGACGACGGAGGCGTCGCCATGGCTGTCGACGCCGAACCGCGCGTTCGGTTGGGGCTTGCCCTTGCCGTGCTGCAGCCAGACCTCGTAGAGCTCGCCGCGCGGCGGCGCGGCGAGATGGCGCACGACGAGCTCGGTTCGGTCGGCGGAGATGTGCAGCGCCGCGGTGCCGGCGACGCTCGTCTGGGCTCGGACCGTCCGGCCGTTCTGGCGACCGGGGAGGACGAGCACCACGACGACGATCGCGGCGAGCGCGAACGCGATCCCCGAGCCGAGCGCCAGCGTCGGCCCGCGCAGCCAGGAGCTCCCTCTGAGCACCGCGTCGCGCCGGGCCGCCCGCGGTGAGCGGCTGGCCTCGGCGGCCGGCTCGGCGCGGGGCTCCGCTTCGACCGCTCTCATCACGCGGCGCCGCAGCTCCGGCGGGGCGGCGACGTACGGAACGCCGATCGCCAGATCGTCGACGACCTGCTGGAAGGCGAGCAGCTCCGCCGGGCAGACCGCGCAGCTCTGAAGGTGGCGACGGAACGCCTCCGCCTCGTCGGGCTCGAGCGCGCCGAGCGCGAAGGCGGCGACATCGGTGCTGCAGGAATCCGCGTCGCGGCCGGCGCTGAGCTCGTCCGCGCCTCATCGCTCGACCACCTCCTGCGGGTCGGCGAGCGAGATGCGCAGCTTGGTGAGGCCGAGGCGCATCCGGCCCTTGACGGTCCCGGCCGGCAGGTCGAGCATCGATGAGATCTCGGTGTGGCTGAAGCCGCCGAAATAGGCGAGCTCGATCACCTGACGCTGCTCGGGGGGGATCTCGCCCAGCGCGGCGCGGACCTCGGCGGCGTCCTCGCGGCGCTGGACCTCCCGCTCGGTCGACTCCCCGGAGGCCAGGCGCCCGACGGCGTCCTCGTCGGAGATGTCCTTGCCGGTGCGGACCGACTCGCGGCGGAAGGTGTCGACCGCGCGATTGTGCACGACGCCGAGCACCCACGAGCGGACGCTCCCGCGGCTGCGGTCATAGCGCGCACCCGATCGCCACAGCGACAGAAACGCGTCCTGCACGACGTCCTCGGCGACCGCGCGCCGGCCGCACATCCGGTACGCGAGCGAGAAGGCGACGTCGCCGTGGCGATCGAAGACCACCTCGAACGCGCGCGCATCGCCCTCCTGGATGCGCACCATCAGATCCTCGTCGGCGAGGCCATGCAGGTCATGGCGCGGCTGGCGGAAGGGGAGCATGGATCTCATTGTGATGGGATGGCTCCCGGCGGGCGACGGGTGGCCGGAAGGCGGGCCTTCCTACCTGCGCATACGAACTCGTCCGAAATCCGGATCACCGGCGCCGGAGGTGGTCCGCGGGCGAGTGAGCTAGGCCGCGGTCGCGTCGCCCGTGACGTCCGGGACGACGAGCTCCTCGAGCTCTCCGGGCCGCTCGCCGCGCAGCAGCCAGCCGCCGTCGACCGGAATCACGAGATCCATCCGCGCGAGCTCCGACAGCGCGCTCGTCACCGTCGGCCGCCGGGCGGCGACCATGTCGGCGAGCACCGAGTGGGTGATCGACAGCGGCAGCACCACGCCCTCGCTCTTGACGCGGCCCCAGCGATCGGCGAGGTGCCAGAGCAGCATGTGCACGCGCACGTTGACGCGGGCGTGGTGGACGATCGCCATCAGGATCTGGAGGTTGCGCGTCCGGTTCAGGGCGCGGTCCACGAACGCGCCGGTCAGCTCCGGGAACTCCGAGAAGCGGCGCGCGGCCTCGACGTCGAGCACCGCGAGGCGGGCGGGGGTGAGCACGCGCCAGCCGGCGGTGACCGACAGGGTGGTCGTCGGCGGCACGTCGTAGCGCGGGCGCATCAGGTCGCCCTCGCCGACGATCTCCGCGCCGAAGCGGCCGTCGACGCCGACCCGGCGCAGCAGCAGCCCTTCGAGGATGAGCAGGCCGATGCCGTCGAGCAGGTGCATCGCGCCGGGGATCGCCCAACGTCCACGCGGGACGCGCACGGTGCTTGCGGTGCAGCGCTCGGTAGCCCCGGCGCGCCGGGCGCTGGGGATGAACTCTGCGAGCTCGGGTTCCTCCTCCAGCAGCCTGCAGTCAGGCGCCGCGGAGATGGTGGACGGCATCAGACACCTCATGTTAGGTGCCCCGGCGACTCCCGCCGCCACCGCCGGCGGGGGCGCCTTAGAATCGTGCCGACACCGAGGGGGGAACCCATGACTGAGGCGTACGCCAGGGGGGCCGAGACCGCCCCGTTGCTGGAGGAGACGATCGGCGCCAACCTCGACCGCGCGATCGCCCGCTGGCCCGACCGCGACGCGCTCGTCTCGTGCGCCGAGGGCGTGCGGCTGAGCTGGCGCGAGTTCGGAGAGGCGGTCGACGAGGTCGCGCGGGCGCTCGTCGGCGCGGGCCTGCGCACGGGCGACCGGCTCGGCATCTGGAGCCCCAACCGCCACGAATGGACGCTCGTGCAGTACGCGACCGCCCGGATCGGCGCGATCCTCGTCAACATCAACCCCGCCTACCGGACCTCGGAGCTTGAGTACGCGCTGCGCCAGTCCGGGTGCCGGATGCTGATCGCGGCCGAGTCGTTCAAGAGCTCGGACTACCGCGCGATGGTCGGCGAGGTGCGGGGCGGGCTGGACGCGCTGCAGCGGGTCGTGTTCCTCGGCGGCGAGGAGTGGGGCGCGCTGCTGGCGCGGGGGGCGCGGATGTCGACCCCGAGGAGGTCGCGCGCATCCCGCCTCCCTGGCGCCGACCGACCCGATCAACATCCAGTACACGAGCGGCACCACCGGCTTCCCCAAGGGCGCGACGCTCACCCACCGCAACATCCTCAACAACGGCTACTTCGTCGGCGAGTCCTGCCGCTTCACCGAGCAGGACCGGCTCTGCATCCCGGTGCCCTTCTATCACTGCTTCGGGATGGTGATGGGCAACCTCGGCCTGCACCACGCACGGCGACGACGATGGTCATCCCGGCTCCGGGCTTCGACCCCGCCGCGACGCTCGCCGCGTGCGCGCAGGAGCGCTGCACGGCCCTCTACGGCGTGCCGACGATGTTCATCGCGATGCTCGACGACGCGGGGTTCGTCCTACGACCTGTCCTCGCTGCGGACCGGGATCATGGCGGGGTCGCCATGCCCCGTCGAGGTGATGAAGCGGGTGATGGAGCTCATGCACATGCGCGAGGTCTCGATCGCCTACGGGATGACCGAGACCTCGCCGGTCTCGACGCAGACGGCGCCCGACGATCCCGTCGACAAGCGCGTGGGCTCGGTCGGGCGCGTGCATCCGTGGGTCGAGGTCAAGGTCGATCGATCCGGGCACCGGCGAGACGGTGGCCCGCGGGCGAGACCGCGGGCGAGCTGTGCACGCGCGGCTACAGCGTGATGGACGGCTACTGGGAGGATCCCGAGCGCACCGACGAGGCGATCGACGCCGAGCGCTGGATGCACACCGGCGACCTGGCCACGATGGACGACGACGGCTACGTGGCGATCGTCGGGCGGATCAAGGATCTCGTCATCCGCGGCGGCGAGAACGTCTACCCGCGCGAGGTCGAGGAGTTCCTCTACGGCCACCCCGGGATCGCCGACGTGCAGGTGATCGGCGTTCCGGACCAGCGCTACGGCGAGGAGCTGATGGCGTGCGTCATCCGCCGTGAGGGCGCTGAGCTCGACGAGGACGCGGTCCGGGAGTTCTGCCGCGGCCGGATCGCGCATTTCAAGGTGCCGCGCTACGTGCGCTTCGTCGACGCCTTCCCGATGACGGTCACCGGCAAGGTCCAGAAGTTCAAGATGCGCGAGGAGGCCACGCGGGCGCTCGCCGAGCGGGCAGGCGCCGCCTGAGCCGGTCTCGGTCTCTGGTCATTCGGTCATCAGATAGACGATGTCGACGCCGATGGCGGCGTAGGCCGGCGCCGCTCGCCGATCAGCGCTGACGAGCGTGTGCTTGTGATGCGCCGCCGTCGCGGCGATCAGAGCGTCGTACAGCGCGCCGCCCCGGATGCCGGACGCGACCGCCGCGCGAAGACCTCGCCGCGTCGCTCCCGCGGGCAGCGTCAGCCACGTAGTCGGGAAACGGCGATCAAGCCACTCCAGAACGACATCCGGAGCGAGCCTCTGACCCTCGGGCATCCTGCTCAGAGCTGCGGTCGTCTCGAACGCCACGTGGGCGATCAGCGCCGTCCGATCTCCGGCGAGCGCGGCGACCGCGGCTTCGTGCGCGACGTGCCACGGCGCAGCCGCAGCGATCGTGACGCTCGAGTCCGGAGCGATCAACGCCGGACGCGATCGATCGCCGCGCGGACGTCTTGGACGGTGAGCGGCTGCATCGGCTCGTCGGTGACGATCACGGGTTCACCACCGCAAGCCTCGATCCGTGCAGGCACGTCGGCCACCGCGAGCTCGAGGACTCCGTCGCGTGCGATCGCCTCCAGCTCGGTCGGTCCGGTGATCCCCAATTCGGCACGCAGCGACTTGGGGACCACCAGACGGCCGACCGAGTCTATGGCGATTCGCATACCAAGAGATTACCAATCCCGGGGCGCACGCCGCTGTCGTGAGGTCGCCGTCCTGTTTCAGCTGGGGAGCCGGACGTGCTGCTCGATGCTGTAGCCGTGCGATGCCTTTGTGATCTCCCCGGCGCGCGTCAGCTGGGTCAGGTCGCGCGCGACGTGCTCGGGATCGAGGTTCAGGCTCTTGGCGAGATCCCCGACGGTGCTTCCCGGGTGGTCGGCGAGGAAGCCGATGATGCTCGCTTCGCTATCGCTCTGTCGGCTGCGGGCGTAGGCGCGTCTGGTGCTCGCGCGCCGCGCAGTCGCCCGCCGCACCGATCGCGTCGGCGCGGTGGCTGGACTGCGTTCTGAAACCTGGGCTGGGACCTGGATTGCAGTCATGGTGTCCTCCTGGTTCATCACCACGGACGTCCAGGTCGCACGCCGATGCTGTCATCCCTGTTCGGGATGGTTGGGTGCCGGTCGCGTTTCCGCTGGACGCCGTTGTGTCCCTCACGTGAGAGCCGCACGGAGTAGGAGGGACTCGGTCCCCCGAGCGTCCACTGAATCGCGACGACGCCACATGGCCATGTACCAGCGCCGGTGCCGTGGCGCCACCAGCCCCGCAGTCAAAACCTGTCGTCCCTGCCTCCCGCCTCGTAGCGCGATTCGCGCTGTCGGTGGCATTCGGGCGTGGGGTTGAGGACTCTGGCCGCAGGGCCAGCACCACCAACGACAATACTCCGATGCCCGACGTCTGGCGACATATCGCAACAAATCGCTGACCCGTGCGCTCTCAAAGCCGATCGTCAGCACCCCGCGGGATGGATCGGCTGGTCGCAGTGGTATCGCAACCAGCTCGCGGACTGATTTCCACGTGCGAGGTTGTTGCTCACCCCGCGCTGCTGACCATCCGACCAGGACGCCACGAGATGCGACCGGTGGGCAGCGAACCCGCCGATGCGAAAAAGCCCCGCAGCGCGACGGCGGGGCTTTTCGCAGCCAGTGCGCCCGAGAGGACTCGAACCTCCACGGACCATTCAGTCCACAAGGCCCTCAACCTTGCGCGTCTACCAATTCCGCCACAGGCGCGTGGGCGGGCCAGTATAGCCCCAGTCCTTCGGACCGACGAGTCCAGATTGAGCCCAGTCCTTTCGGAAGTCAAGTCGGCTGAGGTGGTGTAACGCTTCCAGCTCGTCGGCGTGGGGTTGGCGTCTCAGGCCGCGTTGAGGGCGATGGTCTCCTTGAGATCTTGATCTTGTGTGAGTGAGTTCTCCGGGACGGAGGTCCCGTCGAGGATCGGGGTCATCGACTCGGCCGAGAGATAGCGACGCTGCACCAACCACTCATCGTTCTGCTCGGCGAGCAGCGCGCCGGCCAGGCGGATCGCCGCGGCGTCGTTGGGGAAGATCCCGACAACGTCAGAGCGGCGGCCGATCTCTTTGTTGACGCGCTCCAGCGGGTTGGTGGACCGCAGCTTGGTCCAGTGCTCGCGCGGCAGCAGATAGAAAGCGGTGAGGTCTTCTTCGGCCTCCTCGAACAGCACGCACACTTTCGGAGCGACGGGCGCCAGTCGCTCGAGCACATGTCCGGCCCGCTCCCTCGCGTCGGCGGCGTCCTGGGCGTTGAAGACCTCACGTAACGCGGCGGAGACCAGTCCGCGCTGGTCACGGCGACAGTGCGCGAGCATGTCCCGGACGAAGTGCACGGTGCAGCGCTGCCAGGCGCAGCCCAGCACGCGGGCGATCGCGTGCTTGAGACCCTCGTGCTGATCGCTAATCGCCAGGCGCATCCCGGAGAGGCCGCGCTTCTTCAAACCGCGGAGGAACTCGACCCAGAAGCTGCCGGTCTCGACCTCGCCGATGTCGATGCCGATCACCTCCCGCACCCCGGTCTCATGCACCGCATACGCGACGACAAGGGCCTTGGAGACGACGCGGCCGTGGTCGCGCACCTTGACGTGCTTGGCATCCAGCCACAGATACGGATAGGCGCCCTCCAACGGCCGGTGGCGGAACGCGTCGACCTGCTCATCCAAGCCACGGCAGATCGCCGAGACCCGGTCCTTGGTCATCCCCTCGATCCCGAGCTGCTCAACCAGCCGATCGACCTTCCGGGTCGAGACCCCGTTGACATACGCCTCCATCACCACCGCCGTGATCGCCTGCTCCGACCGCCGCCTGGGCTCCAAGAACGACGGGAAATAGCTGCCCGACCGCGTCCTGGGGATCATCAGCTCGATCTCCCCAACCCGCGTCTCCCACGGCCGCGGGCGATACCCATTGCGATACGTCACCCGGCTCTCCGAAGCGACCTCACCCAAGCCGGCGCCGACCTGACCGGAGACCTCGGCCTCCATCAGCTCACGACAGACCAGCTCCACCGCCTCGCGGACGAAATCCTCCAATCGCCCATCACGGACCTGCCCGACGACATCAGCAACCGTCATCCTCTGACCTTCGACCATCGTGGTACTCCTTCTCATCGATCTGCGCGAACAGACCGACGAGCTTGGACGCCACGGTGGTCGGAACCACCCGGGCGCTCGTTACACCACTTCTACCGGCACGACCCCTTCGGACCGACGAGTCCGATTGAGCCCCAGTCCTTCGGACCGACCGAGTCCAGATTGAGCCCCAGTCCTTCGGACCGACGCAGTCCAGATTGAGCCCCAGTCCTTCGGACCGACGAGTCCAGATTGAGCCCTGATGGCGCCTCCGGATCAGGCACGACCGGGGGATCGTCGCGCGTCCGCGGCGCATCCGTCCGTCCGCCTCGCTAGATTCTCGAACACATGTTCGACCGCGGCCATCGTGGCCTTCGTCCCAAGGAGTTGATGGCATGGATCTGACGAAACGACAGCAGGAGATCTTCGACTTCATCAAACGCTACACGGCCGAGTTCGGCTATCCGCCGACCGTCCGTGACATCGGCAGCGCGGTCGGGCTCGCGTCGTCGTCGACCGTGCACGCGCACCTGGCGAACCTCGAGCGGCGCGGGATGCTCCGGCGCGACCCGACCAAGCCGCGGGCGATCGAGCTGCTCGACCGGGCGGCCGCCGGAGTGCGCGCGGTGATCGGCCCCGGGCTGCCGCTCGTCGGCCATGTCGCGGCCGGCCAGCCGATCGTCGCCGAGGAGAACATCGAGGAGTACATCCAGACCCCGGAGTTCGCGGGCGGCGACGCCGGCTCCTACCTGCTGCGGGTCCGCGGCGAGTCGATGAAGGACGTCGGGATCATGGAGGGCGACCTGGTCGTGGTCAAGCCGCAGGACACCGCGGAGGACGGCGAGATCGTCGTCGCGCTCGTCGGCGAGGAGGCGACCGTCAAGCGCTTCTTCCAGGAACCGACCACGTCCGCCTGCAGCCGGAGAACGCGGAGATGGAGCCGATTCGCAGCCGCGACGTGCGGGTGCTCGGACGGGTGGTCGGACTGATGCGGAGCATCTCATGCCCCCGTCGATGTCCAGAGGACGCGGGCGCCCCTGCGGTCGGCCGGACGCAGGCGTCCGGCGCGCCCGGACGGCTCGGCTCGGAGGCGGCGCCGCCCCTGTTCGGCGATGGCGTCGAGGCGGCGGTCGAGGCACCGGCGGACGTCCGAGCGCCCGACGCGCCGCAGGCGGCCGCGGCCGGGTCGCCACGCGGGCGCCGGGAGGGGCGACGCTGGAGGAGCTCGTGAACGGGCTGTGGGAGGGCGTGCTCGCCGCGGAGCCGGTCGCGTGCCCGATGTGCGGCGGCGAGCTGGTGGGGCGGGCGAGCGCGCACGCGCGGGCGACCGAGGGGCGCTGCCGCGACTGCGGGACGACGATCGGCTGACCGCGGCGCGCAGTGGATGGGCGGCCCGTCGGCGCGGGGCCCGGTCGGTCGCCGCTGGCGATTACGTTGGGCGGCCGCTACGCTCCGTCCGCAGGCTGAGCAGTCGCGGAGGTGATCTGTCGCCTTCGAGGAAAGTCCGGACATCACAGGGCAGGGTGGTCGGTAACACCGACCCGGGGAAACCCGCGGAAAGTGCCACAGAAAAGACACCGCCCAAGACCGATGCCCAGGTGGCACCGGGACGGCAAGGTTGAAATGGTGCGGTAAGAGCGCACCGGCGTCGCGGTGACGCGGCGGCCAGGTAAACCCCACCCGATGCTAGGCCAAGCAGGACCGTTCGCAGGTGGCCCGCCAAGGTCCGGGTAGGCCGCGCAGATGGATGACTGCTCTCGACAAGATCCGGCTTACAGGCCTGCTACGGAAGAGCCCCGCCCCGTGCGGGGCTCTTCTACGTCCGGGCTCGGTCGGCGCGATCAATCTCGATAACCTGTAATATAACTGGTAATGCAGATTGTCGAGGACGCACGGACCGTCCGATCGATCGACGACGTCGCGGAGGCGCTGCCGTCACGGGTCGCGGTGCTCACGCGGCTGTTCCTGAGGCGGACCGGCATCTCCCGGGTCGAGGCCGGGGTGCTGGGAGCGGTCGCCGGCGGCCCGCAGCGGATCACCGAGCTCGCCGAACGGGAGGGGTGCACGCAACCGGCGATCACGCTGGCTCGTCGACCGGCTGCAGGCGCGCGGCTGGGTGGTCCGCGAGCCGCAGCCGGGCGACGGCCGGGTGGTCCTGGTGCGGCTCACCCCGGTGGGTCAGGAGGAGGCCGACCGGCTGCGCAGGGAGTACCGGGAGTTGCTGCACGGTGAGATGGCCAAGCTCGCCGACGAGGACGTGCGCGTGCTCGCGCGGGCGGTGGAGATCCTCGACGAGCTGATCGCCGGGCTGCGGGAGCGCCAGTCGTCGAGCGCGCCGGGCCCGGGCGGCGGCAACGGACGCGCGCCGGCGCCCGTCGAAGGACGGCTACAAGTGGATCGCGCTGTCGAACACGACGCTCGGGGTGCTGATGGTGACGATCAACCAGTCGATCGTGATCATCGCGCTGCCCGCCGTCTTCCGCGGGATCCACCTCGACCCGCTCGTGCCGTCAAACACGAGCTACCTGCTGTGGATGCTCCTCGGCTTCATGGTCGTGATGGCGGTCCTCGTCGTCTCGCTCGGCCGGGTGGGCGACATGTACGGACGCGTGCGCATGTACAACCTCGGCTTCGCCGTGTTCACGGTCGGCTCGATCCTGCTGTCGGTGACGTGGATGTCGGGCAGCGGCGGCGCGCTGTGGATGATCGTGATGCGGGTCGTGCAGGGCGTCGGCGGCGGCCTTCCTGATGGCCAACTCCGCGGCGATCCTCACCGACGCCTTCCCGGCCGAGCGAGCGGGGCTCGCGCTCGGGCATCAACATGGTCGCCGCGATCGCCGGCTCGTTCATCGGCCTCGTCCTCGGCGGGGTGCTCGCGCCGATCGCGTGGAGGCTCGTGTTCCTCGTGTCGGTGCCGTTCGGCCTGTTCGGCACGGTGTGGGCCTACCACAAGCTGCAGGAGCGCGGCGTGCGCATCCGGGCCCGGATCGACTGGCTGGGGAACATGACGTTCGCGGTCGGGCTGATCGCCCTGCTCGTCGGGATCACCTACGGGATCCTGCCCTACGGCGGTCACACGATGGGGTGGACGGCGCCCGGCGTCATCGGCGTCGATCGCCGGCGGCGTGCGTCATGCTCGTGGTGTTCACGGCCGTCGAGACGCGGGTCGCGCAGCCGATGTTCCGGCTGCCGCTGTTCCGGATCCGGGCGTTCATCGCCGGCAACATCGCCGAGCCTGTTCTCGGCGCTGGCCCGCGGCGGCCTGATGTTCATGCTCATCATCTGGCTGCAGGGCATCTGGCTGCCCCAGCACGGCTACAGCTTCTCTGACACGCCGCTGTGGGCCGGCATCTTCATGCTGCCGCTGTCGGCCGGGTTCCTCATCGCCGGACCGGTCGCCGGCCGGCTGGCCGATCACTTCGGCGCACGCCCGTTCGCCACCGGCGGCATGCTCCTGTCCGGCGGTCGGGAATCCTGCTGCTGTGGTGCTGCCGGTGGAGCTTCGCATACTGGGAGTTCGGACTGGTCATCCTGCTCGTCGGCCTGGCGATGGGGCTGTTCGCCGCGCCCAACCAGACGGGGATCATGAACAGCCTGCCGCCCGACCAGCGCGGAGCGGGCGCCGGCATGGCGCGCGACGTTCATGAACTCGGCGAGGCGTGCTGTCGATCGGGATCTTCTTCAGCCTGATCATCGTCGGGTTGTCGTCGACCCTGCCGCGGCACCTCTATCACGGCCTGGCCAGCCACGGAGTCCCGTCCGCGTACGCGACCAAGGTCGTCGCACCTGCCCCCGGTCGGCACGTTGTTCTCGGCGTTCCTCGGCTACAACCCGATGAGGACGACGCTCGGGCCCGAGCTCGCCCATCTGCCGCATCACACCGCGGCCTTCCTCACCGGACACCGGTTCTTCCCGATGCTCGTCTCACACCCGTTCTCCTCCGGGCTGCACGATGGCGTTCTACTTCGCGGCGGTGTGCTGTCTGATCGCGGCGATCGCGTCCTGGCTGCGCGGGCGCAAGTACTACCACCTCGAGCCCGACTCGCAGCCCGAGCCCGAACCCGAGCTGGTCGTCGCCGAGACGCTCTGAGCGGCTCCGGGCGGCGCCCGTGGGCCGGCGCCGCCGCCGCGCTCACGCCCGGCCGGGCGGCTCGATCTCGCGCTTGAGGATCTTGCCCGTCGGCCCCTTGGGCAGCTCGTCGACGATCCACACCGGCGCGCGGGTACTTGTAGGCCGCGACCCGCTCGCGCACGTACTCGCGCAGCTCCTCGGGCGTCGTCTGCGCGCCGTCGGCGAGCGACACCGCCGCCCCGATCTCCTCGCCGTACTCGTCGTGCGGGATGCCGAGCACCGCCGCCTCGCGCACCGCGGGATGCTCGTAGAGCACCTCCTCGACCTCGCGCGGGTAGACGTTGTAGCCGCCGCGGATGATGAGCTCCTTCTTGCGGTCGACGATGAAGAAGTAGCCGTCCTCGTCGACGCGGCCCATGTCGCCGGTGTGCAGCCAGCCGTAGACGATCGTGTCGGCGGTCGCGTCGGGCCGCTGCCAGTAGCCGCGCATCACGTTCGGCCCCTTGATCGATGATCTCGCCGACCTCGCCGCCGGGCAGTCTCGCCCTCGTCGTCGACGACTTCATCTCCGTGCCCTCGATCGGGGTGCCGATCGATCCGGGCTTGCGCTCGCGATCGGGATGGTTGAACGACGCGACCGGCGAGCTCTCCGACAGACCGTAGCCCTCGAGGATCTTGCATCCGAACGCGTCCTCGAACGTGCGCATCAGCTCGACCGGCATCGCCGAGCCGCCCGAGCCGCACAGCTCCAGCGAGCGTCGTAGCGCCGCGCTCGGGCAGATGGAGCATCGCCCCGTACATCGTCGGGACCCCGAGGAACACGTTGACCCGGTCGCGCTGGATGACCTCGAGCGCCTTGGCGGCGTCGAACCGCGGCACGAGCGTGAGCGTCCCGCCGCCGCCGAGCGTCGCGTTCATCCCGCACGTCTGCCCGAACGAGTGAAACAGCGGCAGCGCGCCGAGGCAGATCGCGTCCGCGCCCTTGGTGAAGAGGCTGCGCGACGCGTGCCGTTGCTGGTGAGGTTCGCGTGGGTGAGCTCGGCGCCCTTGGGCTGGCCGGTGGTGCCGCTCGTGTAGAGCAGTACCGCCGTGTCCTCGCGCCGACGGCGGCGACCTCCGGCTCCGGGCTCGCGGCGCCGACCAGCGCGACGAACCGCTCCGGCGTGACCACGATGCACTCCGCGCCGGCCTCCTCGGCGCCGGCCCGGGCCTCCTCGGCGAACCCCTCCCAGGCGAACAGCAGCTGGCCCCCGAGTCCGACAGGTAGTAGGCGACCTCGCGCCGCTTGAGCAGCACGTTCATCGGGACCACGACGGCGCCGCGGCGCAGCGCGCCGTAGTAGCAGACCGGGAAGTGGGGGACGTTCGGCAGCATGATCCCGACGCGGTCGCCGCGCACGATTCCGCGCTCGGCAAGCAGCCCCGCGAGGTGGGCGCTGGCGCCGTCGAGCGCCGCGTAGTTGAGGGCGATCTCGTCGAGCCGGAGCGCGATGTGGTCGGGGTCGTGGCCGGCGGCCGGGCCTACGACGGTCGAGGCAAGGTTCATGCGTGGCTCTCCTCCGGGACTGACGTGAGGGGTACGGCTCCGTACCGACCGGACTCCGAGTCTACCGGTCAGGCCCGCCGAGCTCCATCGATCCCGCCCCGCCCGAGCGCCGGGCGGGTCACCGCCGCGGTGCCTCAGCCCGCGGGGGAGGCCTCGGGAGGCGCGTAGCGGCGGTGCAGCGACAGCGGGTTGTCGTCGGGGTCCAGGCAGATCGCCTGCCGGCACACGCCGGAGTCGAACGTGTCGCTGACGAACCGCACGCCCTTGGCCTCCAGCCGCTCGCGCGCCGCGGCGACGTCGGCGACCTGCAGGGCGATCGGCATCGCGTTGCGCGAGAACGTGCCACCGAAGTCGTCGGCGCGCGTGATCGCCAGGGTGAGGTTGCCCGCCTGGTACTCGGCGGCGGCTCGGTCTCCCCAGCGCTTGACGAGCGGGAGCCCGAGCGTCTCGCCGTAGAAGGTGGTCATCGCCTCGAAGTCCTGCGCCGGGACGCAGACGAAGTCGACGCCGGTGATGAGAGGGGTTGGATCGGTCATGCCGTCAAGACCATCGTGGGCGCCCGGAGTCATCGGTCACGCAGCGCTATTCGCCGGTGAACGAGGGCGCGCGCTTCTGCGCGAAGGCGACGGCCGCCTCCCCGAAGTCGCGGGAGCCGGTGCGCTCCTGCTGCAGCACCGCTTCCAGGTCGAGCAGCTCGGCGAAGCCCGCGTACGCGCGCGCGTTGATCGTGCGCTTGATCGTCGCGTAGGAGCCGGGCGCCCCGGCGGCGAGGCGCGAGGCCAGCTCGCCGGCGGCCGACTGCAGCGCGTCGTCGTCGACGACGCGGTTGATCAGCCCCCACGCGAGCGCCTGCTCGGCGCCGATCCGCTCGCCGAGATAGGCCATCTCGAACGCCCGCGCGGTGCCGACGCGCGCGGCCAGCGACTGGGAGGCTCCGCCGTCGAGGCCGAGGCCGATGTTGACGAACGCGAGCAGGAAGTAGGCCGAGCGCGCGGCGACGATCAGGTCGCACGCGAGCGCCAGCGAGCATCCGATCCCGGCCGCCGGTCCGTTGACCGCCGCGATCACCGGTTTGTCGACCGTGCGCAGCCGCAGGATGACGGGGTTGTAGGCCTCGCGCAGCGGCGTGAGCACGTCGACGGTCCCGTCGGGGCGGATCGTCTCGGGATCCTTGAGGTCGGCGCCCGAGGAGAACGCCCGCCCGGCGCCGGTCACGACGATCGCTCGCACGACCGGGTCGGCGGCGAAACCGTCGAGCGCCTCGAGCATGTCGTCGCCGAGCCGGCGGTTCCAGGCGTTCAGTTGCGGCGGCCGGTTGAGCGTCATCACGCCGACGCCGCCGGCGATCCGGCGTTGGACCGTCTCCAGTTCGAGCGCGCTCATGGGCGCCGCAACGATACTGGTCGGCGGTCGCGCGCCGCCGCGCGCTCGCGCGTCAGAATGCGCGCCATGGACCTGCTGCCCCGCGCGCTGCTGCGCCCGGCGAGCCGCCTCGGCGCGGCCGCCCAGAACGCCTTCGAGGTCGCCCGCTTCGGCGGCCTGGACGGCGGCGAGCAGCGCTCGCCGTTCGTCGTCGCCGGCGAGGACCGCATTCACCGCCTGCGCCACTACGGCGTCGAGTCCGATCCCGCCCGCGACGCCGCACCGCTGTCGGCGCCGGTGCTGCTCATCCCGCCGATGATGCTCGCCGCCGACATCTACGACGTCTCGCCGGCGGCGAGCGCGGTCGTGATGCTGCGCGAGCGGGGGATCGACCCATGGGTGATCGACTTCGGCTCGCCCGAGGAGCAGCCGGGCGGGCTGGAGCGCACGCTCGCCGACCACGTGCTGGCGATCTCCGACGCCGTCGACCGCATGCGTGAGCTCACGGGGCGGGAGGTCCATCTCGGCGGCTACTCGCAGGGCGGCATGTTCGCCTACGAGGTGGCCGCCTACCGCCGCAACGAGGGCGTCGCCTCGCTGATCACGTTCGGCAGCCCGGTCGACACCCGCGAGGGGATGCCGTTCGGGGTGCCCGAGCAGCTCGCCTCGAACCTGGCCTCCGTCGTCGCCGATCGGGTGTTCGGCGGCCGGGCGCTGCCGGCGTGGGCGAGCCGGGCCGGCTTCCAGCTCATCGACCCGGTCCGCTCGGCCCGCAACCGCCTCCAGTTCATCAGCCAGCTGCACGACCGCGAGGCGCTGCTGGCGCGTGAGGGTCAGCGCCGCTTCCTGGAGGCGGACGGCTGGGTGGCCTGGCCAGGCCCGGCGATGGCCGACTTCCTGCGCCAGTTCATCGCCCACAACCGGCTGCTCGAGGGCGGCTTCGTCGTCAACGGGCGGCTGCTCACGCTCGCCGAGCTGACGGTGCCGGTGCTCGCGGTCGTCGGCGCGCTGGATGAGATCGCGCCCGCCAAGGGCGTGCGCGCGATCCGCGAGGCGGCGCCGAGCGCCGCGGTCTACGAGCTGATGCTGCCCGGCGGCCACTTCGGGCTCGTCGTCGGGGAGACGGCGCGCGAGCGGACGTGGCCGGCCGTCGCCGACTGGGTGCGGTGGAGCGACGCGCGGCTCGGCGACAGCGGCGGGGGCGGTCGCGCGGGCGGCGATGGCGCTGGCGATGGCGCGGAGAGCGCGCCCCCGGCCCCGATCGTCCCGATCCCCGAGCGCGCCGAGCGTGGCCTGGAGCCGGCCGACGTGCGCGACCGGGTCGGCTACCGGCTGGGGCTCGTGGGCGGTGTCGGCGCGGGGATCGCCCGCTCGGCTGCCGGGACGTGCGCCGGACCGCGCGGGGCGCGCGCGACCTCGGCCGCGCCGCCGGCCAGCTGCCGCGGCTCGCCCGCCTGGAGGGCCTCGGGGCCGACACCCGGGTGTCGCTCGGCTCGATGCTCGAGGAGCGGCGTCGCCAGGATCCCGACGAGCCGCTCTTCCTGTTCGGCGAGCGCGCCCACACCGCCGGCGCGGTCAACCGGCGGATCGACGATGCGGTGCGCGGGCTGGTCGCGATCGGCGTGCGCCAGGGGGAGCACGTCGGCGTGCTCATGGGCTCGCACCCGGGCGCGCTCGCACTGCTCGCGCACTGAGCCGGCTCGGCGCCGTCGCGGTGATGCTGCGCGCTGACGGTGACACTCGTGCGTGAGGCGACGCTCGGCACGCGTGCGGCGGATCGTGACCGACCCGTCGCTGTCCGGACAGGCGGCGACACGCGCGTCACCGTCCATACGTTCGACTGCACGAGCGCTCGGGAGCCGGTCGGGCGCGTCCCCGCCGGCGATCCCGGCGTGAGAGTGATGATCGGCTCGGCCCCGGTCGACATCGCCACCGTGCGGCTGCCGGGCTGGTACCGGCCCGATCCCGGTCGCGTCTCGGAGCTCGCGTTCATCCTGTTCAGCGGCGAGGGCGAGGCGATCCGCATGAGCCGGATCACGAACGGTCGCTGGGTGACCGCGGCGCTCGGCACCGCCTCCTCGGCGGCGCTGTCGGCCGCCGACACCGTGTACTGCGCGACCCCGGCCTGGCACCCGTCGACGTTGCTCATGTCCGTCGGCGGCGCCATCGCGGGCGGGGCGCGGGTGGCCCTCGCGTCCGGGGCGACCCAGGACGCGGGCGCCTTCTGGGACGAGGTGCGCCGCTCCGGCGCGACCGTCGCCTCATACACGTGGACGATGCTCGACGGGCTCGTCAACGCGCCCCCCAGCCGGGCGAGCGCCACCATCCGCTGCGGCTGTTCATCGGGTCGGGGATGCCGCGCGGCCTGTGGCGGCGCGTCCAGGAGCGGTTCCGCCCGCGCGCGTGCTCGAGTTCTACGCCTCGACCGAGACCGGGGCGATCCTCGTCAACCTGTCGGGCGCCAAGCCGGGCGCGATGGGGCGGCGGCTCCCGGGACGCCCGAGGTGCGGTGGCCGCATATGACCCGGTGACCGATCAGCTCGAGCTGGGGCACGGCGGGTTCGTGCGCGCCTGCCGGACCGACAGCCCGGCCTGCTGCTCACCCGGGCGCGGCGGCGCGACTCGGTGGCGACGACCCCGCTGCGCGGCGTGTTCGGCGCCGGCGACGCGTGGCTGTCGACCGGCGACCTGTTCCGGCGCGACGCCGACGGCGACCACTGGCGCCTGGACAGCGCCCGCGACCTGATCCTCACCCCGCGCGGACCGGTGTACGCGGGAACGGTGCGCGACGCGCTCGGCGACCTGCCGGCGGTCGATCTCATCGCGGTCTACGGGCTGCGCGTCGGCCGCCGGCGCGAGGAGCTCGCGGTCGCCGCGATCAGCCTGCGCGACGACCGGGCGCCGACGCCGCGCGCCCTCACCGCCGCGCTCGCGGCGCCGCCCGCCGGCGCCCGGCCCGACGTCGTGCGGGTCTGCGCGTCGATCCCGGTGACGACCTGGTACCGGCCGATGACCGGGCCACTGCGCGAGCAAGGCCTGCCCGACCCGGCCGCCGCCGGCGCCCTGCCGGCCTGGTACCTGGACCGCGGCGGCGAGCGCTACCGGCCGCTGACGGCCACCGCGCGGCGCCGGCTGGCCTCGGCGAAGTAGCTCAGCCGGCGAGCGCGAGCACCCGGCGGGCGGTCGCGACGTGCAGGTTCTCGACCATCCGCCCGTCGACGGTCGCCACCCCTGAGCCGGCCCGCTCGGCCTCCTCGAACGCCTCGATCACGCGCCGGGCTTGCTCGACCTCGGCGGCGGACGGGGAGAACGCCTCGTTGCAGGGCTCGACCTGGAGGGGTGGATCAGCGTCTTGCCGTCGAACCCGTACGCCGCGCCCCTGGCGGCACTCGGCGGCGAACCCGTCGGGGTCGCGCACGTCGTTGTAGACGCCGTCGAGGATCGTGCGCCCGGTGGCGCGCGCGGCGAGCACGCACGCCGACAGCGCGGCGAGCAGCGGGCCGCGCGCGGGTTCGCCGGGGCGGCGGCGCCGATTCGGCGTAGAGCTCGGCGGCGAGGTCGTTGGTGCCCATCACGAGCGACCTCGAGCCGCTCGGAGGCGGAGGCGATCTCCGCGGCGCGCAGGATCGCGGCCGGCGTCTCGAGCATCGCCCAGATCCGCGTGTGCTCGGGGCGCCGGAGTCGTGCAGCAGCTGCCCGACCGCGTGCACGTCGGCGGCGCTGTCCACCTTGGGGACGACGATCGCGTGCGGGCCGGCCTCGGCCGCGGCGCTCACGTCGTCGCGGTGCCACTCGGTCGCGATCCCGTTGACGCGGATCGTCACCGTGCGCGTCCCGTACGCGCCCGAGGACGCGGCGGCGCACGCCCGCGCGCGGCGTCCGCCTTGGCCGCGGGCGCGACCGCGTCCTCGAGGTCGAGGATCAGCGCGTCGGCCGGGATCTCGCAGGCCTTGACGAGCGCGCGCTCGTTGGCGCCGGGCATGTAGAGCGCCGAGCGCAGCCGAGCAGTGGGGTGGGGTCCACCATGCGGCGCCGGAGCCTACCGGTCGTCCGGAGCGGTCACGGTGCGGACCCGCACACACACGAGCGTGACCGGGCGCACTCGACGCCGACCGGGCGGTGATCTATATTCCCCACCAAGTCGATAGAAGAAACCTTCCGACTTGACGAGATTGAAATGATAGAGATAATGCTGATATGGGCTGGGGCGCCCGTGATCTCCGCCTGCAGAGACTCATGACGACACGACCGAACCTGCCGCGACGTCGTTCCGTGCCCGCGCTCGGGCTCGCCGCGGCGACGATCATCGGGGTCGCCGCGTGCGGTGGCTCCTCGGACTCGACGACGAAGACGGCCGGCGGCTCCTCGGGCGCCTCGGACCCGTCGACCAAGCTCAACCTGGTCGGCTACTCGACGCCGAAGAAGGCGTATGACGCGCTCACCGCCGCATTCGCCAAGACCTCGGCCGGCAAGGGGGTGGGCTTCGCCGGCTCGTTCGGCTCCTCCGGCTCGCAGAGCCGCGCCGTCGACGCCGGCCAGCCCGCCGACGTCGTCGCGTTCTCCACCACGCCGGACATGACGCGCCTGGTCGGCGACAAGATCGTCGCCTCCAACTGGGCCGCGAACCCCGAGCAGGGCTTCTCCAGCGACTCGGTCGTCGTGTTCGTGGTGCGCAAGGGCAACCCCAAGCACATCACCACCTGGAGCGACCTCACCAAGCCGGGCGTCAGCGTCGTGACGCCGAACCCGGCGACGTCGGGGAGCGCCCGCTGGAACGTGCTCGCCGGATACGGCGCGATGCTCAAGCAGGGCAAGTCCCCGGCCGTCGCGCTCGCGTACCTCAAGACGCTCATCACCAAGAACGTCTCCGACGAGCCCTCCAGCGCCAGCGATGCGCTGGCGGCGTTCACCAGCGGCAAGGGCGACGTCCTGATCGACTATGAGTCCGACGCGATCGCCGCCGAGAAGGCCGGCGACAAGGTCTCCTACGTCATCCCGAAGCAGACGCTCCTGATCCAGACGCCGATCGCGGTGACGGCGAAGTCCAAGCACGCCGCTCAGGCCAACGCGTTCCTGAAGTACCAGTGGTCGAAGGCCGGTCAGACGATCTGGGCGCAGCAGGGCTACCGCCCGGTCGACCCGGCGGTCGCCAAGCAGTTCGCGTCCAAGTTCCCGACGCCGCCGCAGCTGTTCACGATCGGCTACCTCGGCGGCTGGACGAAGGTCTCCGGCGAGTTCTTCGACCCGAGCAAGGGCTCGGTCACGAAGCTCGAGCAGGAAGGCGGGTTCCCCACTGCCTCCAGCTAGCGCATACGCCGAGACGGCCGCCGGCCGTCTCGGCGCCCCTCGGCACCGGCCCCCTCGGGAGCCGGCCGTGCCGGCTCCGGGCGCTCGGTCGCGCGGCCGCGGCGGCCTCGGGCTGGGCGTGGCGACGCTCTACCTGAGCGTCATCGTGCTCATCCCGCTGGCGGCGGTCGTGGCCAAGGCGTTCTCGCAGAGCCCGTCGGCGCTTGTGGCGGTCGATCTCCAACGCCGAGTCGGTCAAGACGCTCGTGACCACGTGCTGGCCGCGGTCATCACCTCCGCGATCGCGTCGGTCATGGGGACGCTCGTCGCCTGGGTGCTCGTCCGCGACGACTTCCCGGGCAAGCGGTTCTCAACGCGGTCATCGATCTGCCGTTCGCCATGCCGACGATCGTCGCCGGCCTGGCGCTGCTCGTGCTCTATGGCCCGAGCAGCCCGCTGCACCTGCACCTCGCGTTCACGCGCACGATCGTCGTGGTCGCGCTGCTGTTCATCACGCTGCCGTTCGTCGTCCGCGCCGTGCAGCCGGTGCTGCTCGAGCTCAACCGGGAGGTCGAGGAGGCGGCGGCGTCGCTCGGGGCCTCCAACCTGACGATCTTCCGCCGGATCATCCTGCCCGCCGCTGCGCCCGGCGATCCTGTCCGGGGCGGCGCTCTCCTTCGCCCGCGCGGTGGGGGAGATCGGCTCGCTCGTGCTCATCACGGCGAAGGTGCCGATCGCCTCGATCGTCATCTACAACGACGTCGAGTCCGGCGCTCCGAACGGGGCCGCGTCGCTGTCGCTCGTGCTGATGCTCGTCTCGCTCGTCGTGCTCGCGGCCATCCGTCGCCTGGGAGGCCGCGTTGCTCATTAGCCGGAAGGGACGGTGGGGGCTGCGCGCGGTCGCGCTGCTCTATCTGCTGCTGCTGCTGATCCTGCCCGTGGTGATCGTCTTCATCAAGACGTTCGAGCACGGCTTCGGCACCGCGTGGGCCTACATGACGACGCCGGCCGCGGTCAGCGCGCTGTGGCTGTCGGTCGTCATGGCGATCGTCGCGGTGCCGCTGAACACGATCTTCGGCATCGGGGCGGCGCTGATCCTCGTGCGCGGTCGCCATCGCCGGCTGGCCGCGGTGCTCGACGCCTTCATCGACCTGCCGTTCCTCGTCTCGCCGGTGATCGTCGGCCTCGCGCTGACGCTCGTCTACGGCATCCACGGGTGGTTCGGCAACTGGTTCGCCAACCGCGGCATCCAGATCATCTTCGCCCCGACCGGGATGATCCTCGCCACGGTGTTCGTCTCGCTGCCGTTCGTCGTCCGCGAGGTCGCCCCGGTGCTCGCCGAGATCGGGGACGAGCAGGAGCAGGCCGCGGCGACGCTCGGCGCCTCCGGCTGGCAGACCTTCCGGCGGATCACGCTCCCCTCGATCCGCTGGGGCGTCCTGTACGGGGTGATCCTCTCGACCGCGCGGGCGCTCGGCGAGATCGGCGCCGTGCTCGTCGTCTCCTCGCTGGTCGCCGGATCGACGCTCACCCTTCCGCTGCTCGTGTACGAGCGCACCCAGAACCCGGGCGCCGGCGGGGTCACGGGGGCCTACGCGGCCGCCACCGAGCTCGCCGTGATCTCGCTCGTCGTGCTGTTGGCGATGACCCTTCTCTCCTCCCCGGAGGACCGAGCTCCAGATGAGCATCCAGGTCACCGACATCTCCAAGCAGTTCGGCGACTTCTCCGCGCTCGAGCGGGTCTCGCTGGAGATCCCGGAGGGCTCGCTCACCGCGCTGCTGGGCCCGAGCGGCTCGGGCAAGTCGACGCTGCTGCGGATCATCGCCGGCCTGGAGCTTGCGGACTCCGGGACCGTCGTGATCGATGGGCGCGACGTGTCAGGCGTGCGGCCGCAGAAGCGCGGGATCGGGTTCGTGTTCCAGCACTACGCCGCGTTCAACCACATGACCGTGCGCAACAACGTCGCGTTCGGACTGCAGATCCGCAAGCGCCCCAAGGCGGAGGTCCGGACGCAGGTCGACGAGCTGCTCGAGCTCGTCGGCCTCACCAAGTGGGCCGAGCAGCGCCCGTCGCAGCTGTCGGGCGGTCAGCGCCAGCGCATGGCGCTCGCCCGCGCGCTCGCGGTCGCTCCCAGGGTGCTGCTGCTCGACGAGCCGTTCGGGGCGCTGGACGCGATCGTCCGCGCCGAGCTGCGGGCGTGGCTGCGGCGGCTGCACGACGAGCAGGGGACCACCACCGTGCTCGTCACCCACGACCAGGAGGAGGCGATGGAGATCTCCGACCGGATCGCGGTCATGAACCATGGCCAGATCGAGCAGGTCGGGTCGCCGCGGGAGATCTACGACGCGCCCGCGACCGAGTTCGTGATGAAGTTCGTCGGGCCGGTGAGTCGCATCGACGGCAGGCTCGTGCGGCCGCACGACGTGACGATCTCGCCGACTCCGCTGGAGGGCGGCACCGAGGCGATGGTGCGCCGGGTGGTGCACCTCGGCTTCGAGGTCCGCGTCGAGCTGGAGACCGTCGACGGCACCCGGGCGCGGGCGCAGCTCACCCGCCAGCAGGTGAACGAGCTGGAGCTCGGCGAGCGGCGACATCGTCTACGTGCGGGCGCCGGCGCGGACGAGTCCGCCGAGCGGCCGCGCGCCTGAGCGCCGGCGTCGGCCGCCTGCGCCGAGCGCTCAGCGCGTGAGCCAGGCGCCGGGGTCCTGGGTCGAGCGCCAGGACGTCCTCGGGCAGCTCGCCCGCCGGCGAGGTCGGCGATCGTCACCTGCTCGACGACGCGCCGCAGGTTGGCGCGCACCGCGATCCATACCGTCGGCAGCGCCGCGGCCGCGCCGCCGTACTCGGCGTCCTCCGGCGGGCCGCCGCGGACGCACGCGAGCGGCCCTCGACGGCGCGGATCACGTCCGCGACGGTGATCTCGCCGGCCGGCTTGGCCAGGCGGAAGCCGCCCTCGGCGCCGCGCTGGCTGCGCACGATCCCGGCGTGCCGCAGCTCCCCGAGGATGTTCTCCAGGAAGTTGAGCGGGATCCCCTGGGCGCTGGCCACGCGCTCCGCCTTGACCGGCTTGTCGCCGTCGGCTTTGGCCAGCTCGGCCACAGCGCGCACCGCGTAGTCAGCTTTGGCCGAGATCCTCATACTCGGAGTATCCCGCAGCGCCAGATGCGGCATCGGCCGAAGGACTCGGAAGCCGTAGGCGCGCCGCCAGCTCGGGGTCCGAGCGGCGAGCATCTCCGCGAGGTCGACCATCACCTTGGCCTGCTTCCAGGTCGCGTCGTCCTGCATCTTGCCGTCGAGCATGTGGACGCCTGCCCCGTCGGGGATCGCCTCCAGCACCCGCCTGGCGAAGGCGACCTCGCCGGGGTCGGGGCTGAACACCCGCTTGGCGATCGCGATCTGGAGGGGTGCAGCGACCACGCGCCGACGCAGCCCAGGATGAAGGCCGCCCGGAACTGCGCCTCGCAGCCCGACCGAGTCGCGGATGTCGCCGAACGGGCCGTAGAAGGGGAGGATCCCCATCGAGGTGCAGGCATCGACCATGCGCGCGAGCGAGTAGTGCCACGGATCCTGCTGGGCGCTCGCCCGGGGCGGGTCGGGGTTCTCCGCGTCCGGGTCCTCGATCGAGCGGTAGCCCGGGTGCCCGCCGCCGACGCGCGTGGTCTTCATGCGCCGCGAGGCCGCCAGGTCGGCGGGGCCGAAGCTCATCCCCTGCATCCGCGGGCTGGCCGCCGCGATCTCCTCGACGTTGATCGACTCCGAGACCGGTCTCCAGCAGCGCGTGGACGAGGATCGGGCGATCGACGCCGGCCTTGGCCTCGAGCTGGGCGAGCAGCCGGTCGGCGTAGTGGATGTCCCAGGGGCCCTCGACCTTCGGCAGCATGACCACGTCGAGCCGGTCGCCGATCTCGGTCACGAGCGTCGTGAGGTCGTCGAGGATCCACGGCGACTCGAGGCTGTTGACGCGCGTCCACAGCTGGGTGTCACCGAGCTCCATCTCCGTGCCGACCGTGACCAGCCCGGCGCGCGCGCCTGCTTGCGGTCGACCGGGACGGCGTCCTCGAGGTTGCCGAGCAGGATGTCGACGGTCGGCGCGATGTCGGGCACCTTGGCGACCATCTTCTCGTTGGAGAAGTCGAGGAAGTGGATCATCCGCCAGGGCCTGAACGGGATCTCCAGGATCGGCGCGGGGGCGCCGATCGCCAGTGGCTTTCCGAAATCGCGGGGGTTGCGCACGGTCTGTCTCCTGTGTCGGTCGCGGTCGGCGAACCCTATCGCCCGGCCGCGGCGCGCAGCGTGACGTTCGCGGTGATGCGCAGGCCCCGGGGTGGGGCCCAGCTGCCATGTCCACGGCCACCGAGGCTCGGCTTCACCCCAAGGAGACGACCATGGCGACGGTCGACACCGATCAGGCCGCGCGCGAGTCCAGCGGCGCGCACCCCTACGGCCGCTACCTCGAGGAGTTCGAGATCGGCGCCGTCTACAAGCACTGGCCGGCGAAGACCGTGACCGAGGCCGACGACCACCTGTTCTGCCTGCTCACGATGAACCACCACCCGCTGCACATCAACGACGTGTACGCCGCCGCAGTCCCAGCAGGGACGCAACGTCGTCGTCGGGCCCTACGTGTACTCGCTGGGGCTCGGCATGTGCGTCTCCGACGTGAGCGGCAAGGCGATCGCGAACCTCGCCACCGAGGAGCTCGCCACCCCAACCCGGTGTTCCACGGCGACACGCTGTTCGCCGAGACCGAGGTGCTCGAGGAAGCCGTCGCGGTCCAAGCCCGACCGCGGCACGGTCAAGGTGCACACCCGGGTGCTCAACCAGGACGGCGTGCTCGTGGCCGAGTTCAAGCGCCTCGTGCTGGTCCCCGAAGCGGGTTCGTGAGGCTTGTCACGAGCTCGGCGGGCGTGTGAGCGCTCACAGTGTTTGCACGCTGACTGACTCGCGGATTGCTACGGCACAGCAATTTCGGCTGTCTCTGCCGCATCCCTTTTCATTCGGCAAGGAGTATTAGCGAAAATGGACAATATCGCCGCCAAGCGCCAAGCGACGACAGAACACGCCGGACTTCTGGCGTGGGTGAGCGAAATGGCCGCGCTGACCCAGCCCGATGAGATCCACTGGTGCGACGGGTCCGCCGAGGAGTACGACCAGCTGGCGCAGCTGCTCGTGGACGCCGGGACCTTCCAGCGACTGTCGGAGACGAAGCGCCCGAACTCGTATCTCGCGCTGTCGGATCCGGGGGACGTGGCCCGCGTGGAGGACCGCACATTCATCTGCTCCGAGACCGAGGCCGACGCCGGCCCGACGAACAACTGGCGCGACCCCGCCGAGATGCGCGCGCTGCTCACGGATCTGTTCGCGGGCTCGATGCGCGGTCGCACGATGTACGTCGTCCCGTTCTCGATGGGGCCGCTCGGCTCGCCGATCGCGCATCTCGGCGTCCAGCTCACCGACTCGCCCTACGTTGCCGTATCGATGCGGATCATGACGCGCATGGGGCAGCCGGCGCTCGACGTGCTCGGCTCAGAGGGCGAGTTCGTGCCCTGCCTGCACTCGGTCGGCGCGCCGCTGGCCGACGGCGAGAACGACGTCCCGTGGCCGTGCAACGCCGACAACAAGTACATCGTCCACTTCCCCGAGAGCCGGGAGATCTGGTCCTACGGCTCCGGGTACGGTGGCAACGCGCTGCTCGGCAAGAAGTGCTGGCGCTGCGGATCGCGTCGGCGATGGCCCGCGACGAGGGCTGGATGGCCGAGCACATGCTGATCCTCAAGCTCACCTCGCCCGAGGACGTGGTCAGGTACGTCGCGGGGGCGTTCCCGAGCGCCTGCGGCAAGACGAACCTGGCGATGCTGATCCCGACGCTCCCGGGCTGGAAGGTCGAGACCGTCGGCGACGACATCGCCTGGATGAAGTTCGGCGCCGACGGCCGGCTGTACGCCGTCAATCCCGAGGCCGGGTTCTTCGGCGTGGCGCCGGGAACCGGAGCGCGCACCAACCCGAACGCGATCGACTCGATCGGCCGCGACACGATCTTCACCAACTGCGCGCTCACCGACGACGGCGACGTGTGGTGGGAGGGGATGACCGGCGAGCCGCCCGCGCACACGATCGATTGGCACGGCAACGACTGGACGCCGGAGTCCGAGGCGACCGCCGCCCATCCCAACGCGCGCTTCACCGTGCCGGCCGCCAACTGCCCGTCGATCGCGCGCGAGTGGGAGGACCCGGCGGGCGTGCCGATCTCGGCGATCATGTTCGGCGGCCGCCGTGGCTCGGTCGTCCCGCTCGTGCACGAGGCGCGCGACTGGGAGCACGGCGTGTTCATGGGCTCGGTCATGTCCTCGGAGACGACCGCGGCCCAGGCCGGACAGGTCGGCAAGCTGCGCTTCGACCCGATGGCGATGCTGCCGTTCTGCGGCTACCACATGGGCGACTACTTCGCCCACTGGCTGGCGGTCGGCGCCCGTGACGGCGCCAAGCTGCCGAAGATCTTCTACGTCAACTGGTTCGGCAAGGGAGAGGACGGCAAGTTCCTGTGGCCCGGGTACGGGGAGAACTCGCGCGTGCTCGCCTGGATCTTCGGACGTGTCAACGGCGACGCCGACGCGGTGCAGACGCCGCTGGCCTGCTGCCCCCGACCGACGAGCGCGGCATCGACCGGACCGACCTCGATGTCAGCGAGGAAACGATGGCGCGGCTGCTCGAGGTCGACGTCGACGGGTGGCTCGCGCAGCTGCCCCAGATGCGCGAGCACTACGCCAAGTTCGGCGACAAGCTGCCCGCGGCGCTCCACGCGCAGCTCGACGCGCTCGAGCAGCGTTTGAAGAGCTCCTGAGCAAAAGACGCTTCTGAGGTGCGCATCTGCGTACTCTCAGGATGTGTCGCTCGGCTTCTTTGAATCGGACGCCTGCGTCCTCGTCGTGCAGGCGGCGATGGTGGCCGCGCCGCGCCGGCTGGGCCCCGAGGATCGCCTCGGCCGGCTCGCCGGGCGGCTGCAGAGCCGCTGGTGGGCGCTCGTGCCGCTCGCCTCGATCGTCATCGTCGTGTTCGCGATCCAGGCGGTCTCGGCGACCGCCAACGGCCTCACCTGGCTGGCGCTGATCGCGATCCCGATCCTGGCCGCGACCTCGTTCGGCTGGGCCAACCGCGGCTCGCGCTGGTGGATGGGGCTGATCGTGGCGCCGCTGCTGGCGCTCGCCTGGCTCTCGCGCTCAACGCTGTGGGGGCAGGGCGCGGCGACGTTGCTCACCGCGTTCAGCTGCGTGACGCTCGGCGTGCTGCTCGCGAGCGTCGCCCGCCCCGCTGGCTGAAGATCGGGATCGTGCTGATGGCGGCCGGCGACAGCTACCTGGTGTTCTCCAACCTGCTGCAGGCGCCGAACACCGTGCTCGTCGGCGCCGCACCGGCGCCTGGTCTGCCGCAACTGCAGGGGATCACCTTCCAGGACATCCTGCTCGGCTACGGCGACGTGTTCGTGGCCGCGCTGCTCGGCGGCGTGCTCGCGCGCGAGGGTCGCAGCGGACGGATGCAGCTCGGCATGGCGCTGCTCACGCTGCTGCTCGCCGGTCTGTTCGACCTGCTGTTCTTCACGCTCTCCGAGCTGCCGGCGACCGTGCCGGTGGCGCTCGCGGTGATCGTCTCCGAGGGCCGGCTGCTGGCGCGGCGCCGGTCGGGCCGGTGGGGACCGGCTCAGTGGGGCTCGCCGCCGGTGGAGGCCGGCGGGCGCGACTCCTCGGCCAGCGAGGTGATCGCCAGCGTGCCGCGGGCGGCCTCCTCCAGGACCTCGGTCGCCTCCTCGGCCGAGCGCGAGTAGAGCTCGACGAGCAGGTGCACGACGATCCGGTCCTCGTCGTGCTTGTGGAAGCGCACGTGGGTGAAGAACTCGCGCGTGCCGTGGTCGCCGAAGGCGGCGTAGGAGAGGGCGTCGCCGGCCTCGGGGCCCGAGCAGGTCTCGACGTCGTCGGCATCGACGGTGACGGTGCAGGACGCCACCCACGGCGTGCCCGCGATCATGCGCTCCCAGCGGTCCTCGATCGGCACGACGCGCTCGTTGTGGTAGCCGAGGTGCGGCTGGTCGTGCATGCACTCCAGGCACTGCACGACGGCCTCCTGCATCTCGTCGACGACCTCCCCGCGCTCCCCGCTCTCGGGGTTGATGCGGTGGATCCCCTCGTAGTGGACCTGCACCTCGAGGTTCTGGGACCAGCAGCGGTAGCAACGGAGCCAGCTGCGGACCTCGGTCGAGCCCTCCATGCGCACTCAGTGTAGAAGAGATGAGGGCCCGTCCGGACGCGCGGGGTACGAGTGTGTACCATCTTTGGATGGCGGTCACCGAGCCCCCGCGCACCGGTGACGACCCGGACCCGGCGGTCGCGGGAAGCCCGCTGCCGCCGCCGGGCCTGCGCCTGCCGCGGCCACTGGCGGCCGCCCTGTTCCTGCTCGCGCCCCAGCGGACCCTGAGCGCGCTGCAGCGCCGCCCCGGCGACCTCTTCTCGGTGTGGACGCCCAGGTTCGGCGAGGTCGCGGTGGCGGCCGGCCCGGAGCTCGTCAAGCGGGTCTTCCAGGCCTCGCCGGAGGTGCTGTCGTTCGGAGAGACGAGCCCGCTCGGCGATGCTCGTGGCGCAGCGGCGACGGCGCGCGGATGTCGCGCACGGCGATCGCCGACGAGCTGCTCACGCTGCTCGCCGCGGGGCACGAGACGACCGCGACCACGCTCGCTGCGCCAACGCGCCCGCGCGCGGTGGGCTGGCGGTCGTGCGCCGGCGCCGTGCCGGCTGACCCCGGCCTCGGTTCACTGCCCCGGGGGGTCCGGCGAGGGCGCCCGGCGGCCGAGCAGCAGCCGGGTGAGCCGCCTCGCCTCGTCGCGGTTGAGGTCGGCCTCGGTGAGCCGCACCGTCTCGTAGCCGAGCTCGCGGTTGCGCCGATCGCGCATCCGGTCGGCGCGGAACGTCTCCGGGTCGCTGTGGGTCGCCGGGTGGTCGAGCTCGACGATCACCTTCTCCTGCGGCCACAGCGCGTCGGCCTGATGATCCTCGACCCAGCCGTCCGTGATCGGCTGCGGGAGCCGGTATCGCTCGATCCAGCGCTGCAGCTCGTCCTCGCCTGCGCTGCGGGTGGGGTTGCGGTGATGGCCGAGCCGCGCCGCGGCCTCGTCGCCGCTGATGATGCGCCGGAGGCGCGCGTCGTTGACCAGCCGGGTGTGCTGACGCGCGGTGAGCCGGGAGCGGATGTCGTCGATCGCCCGGGCCGCCCGGGTGACGGGCACCCCGAGCTGCACCGCCGTGTCGGCCGAGGTGAGCGTCGTCGAGCGGTGGGCCGTGATCCCGGGCCGGCGGACGCAGCGCGGCGCGATCACCTCGGGCTGGGGCGGCCAGCGCCGCAGGCCCCAGAGCGCGAGCGCCGAGTCGTGGCTGAGCACCGCGCCCGGGCCGGCGGCGAGCACCGCCGCCATCGCCCGCGCGACCGGCTCGACCCGGCGATATCCGAGGGCGTACACGCCACGGTGGACCACCACGAGCGCCCCGATGGCGGTCCGGTAGCGAATGTCGGCCGGCGTGACCCCGAGGTCCAGGAGCTGCCATCGCGTGACGTGCCCATACTGCCCGGCGGCCAGTTGAGCGATTCGGGGCCATAGTTCGGACCAACTGCTCACACTTACTAGAGCCGCCGACGGGCCCGGTTTCACCCCCCTTACCCCGCGGCGGGGGGTGAGCAGTTGGTGCGGATGATTTGGACGAAACGCTCAGCCGAAGGTGAAGTCGTAGGCGGCCACGCCGTGGGGCACCTCGACCGTGAGCGTGCCCATCTCGTCGGTGGGCAGGGACACGAGCGAGTAGAGCCGCTGGCCGCGCACCACCACGGTCGAGTGGTGCACGTCGGCGCCCTCCTCGGCCGGGGTGAGCGGCCGCCCGGCGAGCAGCAGCTTGACCCGGCGGGGCCGGCCCCCGGCGGAGGTGAGCACCAGATAGACGTACCGGGCCTGGAAGGCGCCGCGGATCGTCGCCTGCGCGCCCGCCGGGGTGATGTACTGCCTGGTCGCCGTCCAGGTCCCGCCGAGCGCGAACTGGCCGAGCGTGAGCCGCGTGGCATCGACGTAGTCGGCGGTGCCGAGCCGCAGCGGCTGCACGAGCTGCTGGTCGCGCGCCGGGTTGAGGTAGGTCTCGCCGGTGGCCAGCCCGCGCGAGGGCATCATCGCGCGGGCGGTCATCGGCGGCGGCAGGTGGTGGTGGCCCGAGTCGTACAGCAGCTCGCGCACGAGCGCCTCGTCCTCGGCGTACTTGCCCTCGCCGAACTGGTAGTGGACGACGTCGCCGCGGGCGTTGATGAAGTAGTCGGCCGGCCAGTACTGGTTGTGGTAGGCGTTCCAGGTGCCGTAGCGGTTGTCCTGGACGACCGGGTATCGGATGCCGTCGGCGTGGATCGCGTCGCGCACGTTGGACGCGTCCTGCTCGAACGTGAACTCGGGCGTCTCGACGCCGACGATCTCCAGGCCGTCGCGGTGATAGGTCGCGTACAACCCCTTGAGGTAGGGCAGCGTGCGGATGCAGTTGATGCAGGTGTAGGTCCAGAAGTCGACGATCACGACGTGGCCGCGCAGCGAGCGCAGCGACAGCGGCCGGCTGCCGGGGGTGTTGAACCAGTCCTCGGTGCCCTGGAAGTCCGGCGCCGGGCCCAGCGAGGAGATCGAGGGGGTCGTGACGCCCCGGATCGCCCAGCCCGCGCTCTGCGCCGACGACGCCGGCCCGGACCGCCGGTCCCGCGGGCGCCGACGCTGCGCCTGGCGCGCGGCGAACCTCGAGGCCGGCCGCAGCGACGCGAGCCGACTCTGGACCGCGTGCGAGCTCTCCAGCTCCTTGGTCGGGTCGGTGAAGATCGCGGGCAGGCTGCCGGCGTTGCGGGCGAGCAGGTCCTCGAAGCGCACGTCGTAGTTGAACGCCATCGCGATCGCGGTGAGGAGCAGCACGCCACCGAGCACCTGTTCGACGATGCGTCCGCGCAGCCGCCGGCGCAGGCGATCAAGGACCGCGCGGCCGGCGAACGCGTACACGAGCAGGACGGCCGACAGCCCGACCGCGTAGGCGAGCGCGACGACACCACCCGGGCCGTCGGTCCCGTCGTGAAGTACCGACATCACCGCGGCGAGGATCGGCCCGCGCACGGCACGCACACGAACCCGAGCGCGCCGCCGACGGCCAGCCCGACCAGAACCCGACCGCGCGTCCGGGGCCGAACGCGCGAGCCGTGACAACGGCGCCTGCGACGCGCTCGGCCACCGCCGGGACGAGCATCCACGACGCCGAACGGGATGAGCACGACGATCGCGACCGTGCGCGCGGCGCGCTCGCCAGCCGACTCCCGAGACAGCTGGCGAGCGCGACGATCGCCACCGTGAACGTGACCGCGAGGCCGAGCACGATGCCGAGCGGCCGGCGCCGGCCGCCGGGCGCGCTCGCCGACAGGATCGCCGGCAGCACGGGCAGCACGCACGGGGTGATCGCGGTCCCGGCGCCCGCGACGAACGCGAACGCCATCAGCAGGATCATCGAACCGGTCGGCGTCGCATGGGCGCGCGAATCATCCGCGACCGATATTGCGGCAGGTGAAGTCTGCGTTGAGGCGCCGCGGCGGGCGCGGCGCCCAGCCGCCGATCGCCGACATCGAGCGAGCCGGCTGGATAAGCCGGGCTCGCCGACGTGGTGCTTGACTCTTGCGCCAGACGGCGTCCCGGACGACCGGGTCGAGCTCTCGTCGCCGGCGCCGCGCGCAGCGGCCCGCGCAGGTCGGTCTCGTTGAGCGAGAACAGGCAGGTGCGCAGGCGGCCGTCGGCGGTGAGCCGGACGCGGTGCAGTCGGCGCAGAACGGTTCGGAGACCGGTTGATGAAGCCGATCCGGCCCGCCGCCGTCGGCGAAGCGGTACACGCGCGCGGTGGCGCTGGGCGCGCGCTGCTCGGGCACAGCGGGTAGACCTCCTCGATCGCGGCGCGGATCTCCTCGCCGGTGAGCACCTGCGTCGCGCGTCCAGGCCCGGTCGGCGTCCAGCGGCATGAACTCGATGAACCGCACCTCGTAGGAGGTGAGCGCGCCAGCGCGCGAACGGCAGGACCTCGTCCTCGGTGAAGCCGCGCAGCGCGACCGCGTTGACCTTGATCGGGGGGCCTCGGGGAACGTGGCGAGCAGCTCGAGCCCCTGCAGCACCTGGGCGAGCGCGTCACGGCGGGTGAGCTGCGTAGAAGCGGTCGCGCTGCAGCGAGTCGACGGACACGTTGAAGCGGTCGACGCCGGCGGCGACGAGTGCGGCGGCGTCGCGACCGAGGAGGAAGCCGTTCGTGGTCACCGACAGCTCGTCGACGCCGGGCACCGCCGCGCAGCATCGACGCCAGCCGGGGGAAGTCGCGGCGTACGAGCGGCTCGCCGCCGGTGAGCCGCACGTCGCCACGCCCATCGCCGCGAACATGGACACGATCC
>CAVPBY010000100.1:0-69051 GCA_963702225.1 uncultured Solirubrobacteraceae bacterium
CATGAACGTGGCCGTCGATCCGGGACACCGCCAGGGCGGGGTCGGCTCCGGGCTGCTTGACGCGATGATCGACCGGCCGGGGCCGAGGAGCCGTACACGCTCGAGGTCCGGGAGTCCAACGCGCCGGCGATCCGGCTCTACGAGCGGCTGCACTTCCGGACCGCGGGGCGCCGGCCGCGCTACTACCGTGACAACGGGAAGGACGCACTCATCATGTGGCGACCCCACCGCGCCGCCGGGGCACAGCCCAGCGCCGGGGCCGAGCACCCGACCTTCCCGGAGACATGATCCTCGCGCTGGAGACGAGCTGCGACGACACGTGCGCCGCGGTCATCACCGCCGACGGCGAGATCCGGGCGGACGTGATCTCCTCCCAGGGGATCCACGACCGCTACGGCGGGGTGGTCCCCGAGATCGCCTCGCGCCACCACCTCACGCTGATCGACGATGCGGTCGCCGACGCGCTGCGCCGCGCCGGCGCGACGCTCGGCGACTGCGAGCTGGTCGCGGTCACCCAGGGGCCGGGGCTGGTGGGCGCGCTGCTCGTCGGCCTGGCGTCCGCCAAGGCCACCGCCGCGGCCGTCGGCCTGCCGCTCGCTGCCGTCGATCATCTCCACGGCCACGTCGCCGCCAGCTTCCTGAAGCCGGACCCGTTCGAGCCGCCGTTCGTGCGCTGATCGCGAGCGGCGGGCACACGTTCCTGGCGCTCGTGCGCGACCACGGCCCCGCCTACGAGGTGCTCGGCCAGACGCTCGACGACGCCGCCGGCGAGGCGTTCGACAAGGGCGCGCGGCTGCTCGGGCTCGGCTACCCCGGCGGGCCGGCGCTGCAGCGGCTGGCCGAGGGCGGGGATCCGGAGGCGTTGCGCTTCCCCACGGGGCCGCGTGCGCGGCCTGGACTTCTCCTTCGCGGGGCTGAAGACGTCGCTGCTGTACGCCGTGCGCGACCTCGGTCCCGAGGAGACCGGACGCCGGCGCGCGGACCTGGCGGCCGCCTACCAGCGCGCGATCGTCGAGGCGCTCGCGGTGCGCGCCGAGCGGGCGCTGGAGGCGACCGGCCTCCGCCGGCTGGCGATCGGCGGCGGGGTGGCCGCCAACGGCCCGCTGCGCGAGCGGCTCGCGGGCCTGGGCGCGACGCTCGAGGTGCCGCCGATCGCGCTCTGCACCGACAACGCCGCGATGATCGCCTCGGCGGCGCGCTACGTGGAGCCGATCCAGTACCCGGACTACCTCGCGCTCGACGTGTTCGCGACGGGCGAGCGCGCGCTCGGCGCGGCCCGCATGGGCCGCCAGGTGGTGCTCTACGGACGCCCCGGCTGCCGTCTGTGCGACGACGCCCGCGCGGTGATCGCGCGGGTGGCGAGCGTCGCATCCGCTGCGACTCGCGAGCGCAACATCGAGGAGTCCGACGCGCTGCTCCGCGCCTACCTGGAGCGAATCCCGGTCGTCTGCATCGACGGGGTCGAGCGGTTCGAGCTGTTCGTCGACGAGGCCGAGCCTCGCCGCCGCCGTCGCTCGGCGATCGCCACATGCCCAGGACCGGATGAGCTCCACCGTCGGCCGTGGCACAGAGCCGTCGTCCCGGGGCTGGAGAAGCCGGGAGAGAAGCTGTCGCTGGGCGTGGCCGCGCGCCTGTCGCGCTATCTCCAGGTTCTCACCCAGGCTCGCAAGATCGGCAAGGAGACGATCTCCTCCCAGGAGCTCGCCGACTACACGCACGTCAACTCGACCCAGATCCGGCGCGACCTCTCCGGGTTCGGCAAGTTCGGCAAGCGCGGCGTCGGCTACAACGTCGAGTCGCTGGTCAGCCAGATCCGCAAGATCCTGCGCACCGCGGGCCAGCACAACATCGCGCTGTTCGGCGCCGGCCACCTCGGGACCGCGATCGCGACCTCGGACATCTTCGCCGACCACGGGTTCCGCGTGGTGGCGATCTTCGACGTCGACGCGGCGCGGGTGGGCAATGAGATCGGCTCGCTCACCGTGCGTCACAACGACGAGCTGGCGGCGGTGGTCGAGGAGCAGGACATCGTCGTGGCCGTGCTCGCGGTGCCGTCGGCCGCCGCCCAGGCGCTCGCCGACGAGCTCGTCGCCGCCAAGGTGAAGATCCTGTTCAACTACTCCGACGCGCTGCTGCAGGTGCCGCCGGAGGTGACGGTCCACACCTCGAGCCCCGCGGTCGACCTGCTGTACGCGCTGTACTTCTATCTCACCTGACGGCTTGCACTCCCTGCCTCTCGGCCCCTCGCGTCTCACCGTGGAGCGCGATCTCGACACCGCTCGATCGGTCTTTCAGTCCTCGGCCGACTTCACCGTCGGGCTCGAGGAGGAGTTCGCGATCCTCGATCCCGACAGCCTGGAGATGGTGGGCCGCTTCGAGGAGCTGCGCGACGCGGCCGCGATCGCCGACCCGGTCCTCGCCGAGTCGATCTCCGGCGAGCTGATCGCGTCGGAGATCGAGATCCGCTCGGGTCGCGGCGAGGACCTCGCGGCGGCGCGCGCCGCCCAGCAGGACATCCGCCGGCGGCTGTTCGCCCACGTGGCCGACCACGGCGCGGAGCTGGGCTCGACCGGCACGCACGCGTTCTCCGACTACCGCCGGCAGACGATCATCCCGACCGAGCACTACCGCCGGGTCGAGCAGGGGCTGCGGTACGTCGCCTGGCGCAACAACACGTTCGCGCTTCACGTTCACGTCGGCATCCGCGGCGCCGAACGCGCGATCGCGGTCTGCGACCGGCTGCGCCCGGTCCTGCCGACGCTGCTCGCGCTGTCGGCCAACTCCCCGTTCCTCGACGGGCGCGACTCGGGGCTGCACAGCGCGCGCACCCAGACGTTCACCAAGAGCTTCCCGCGCTGCGGCGTGCCCGACCCGTTCGGCGAGTGGACCGCGTTCGCGGACTACATCGCCTGGCTGTACCGGACCCGTTCGATCGTCGAGTACACCCAGGTGTGGTGGTCGATCCGCCCGCACCTCACGTTCGGGACGGTCGAGGTGCGGATCTGCGATGCGCAGGCGACCGCGGCCGAATCCGACGCGCTCGGCGCGCTGATCGTGGCCTGTGTCGCCCAGGCGGCGCGCGAGCACGACGAGGGCGTCCCGGTTGAGCGATCCAGGGCCGGATGATCGAGGAGAACATGTGGCGGGCGATCCGCTACGGCCTCGACGGCGAGCTGATCGACCTGCGCTCGGGCGAGCTGTACCCGGCGGCCGCCGCGGGCGAGCGGCTGCTCGCATGGACCGCGCCGGTGCGCGAGGAGCTGGGGATCGAGGTCGCGCTTCCCGCGCTCAACGGCGCCCAGCGCCAGCGACGGATGATCGAGGAGGGGCTCGGGCCGCACGAGGTCTACGCTCGGATGCAGGCCGACACCCGGGAGACGTACTCTCGGGGGATCCCCGATCCGGCGCCCGCCGCGCGGGGATGCTGACCACGTCAGACGAGCGGACACCGGAAAGAGGAGGAGATCGCATGAGCGCCACCGGCCAGCCGTCCGAGGAGGAGCTCCGCGCCGCCTACGAGGCGGAGATCAAGAAGATCCGGGTCGAGCAGATCCTGCTCGAGCAGCTCGTCACCCTGATCAACCTCGGAATGCGCCGCACCGGCCTGCAGCCGGGGACGGAGGACGAGCGTGATCCGGTCCAGGTGCGCGTCGCGATCGAGGGTGTCCGGGCGCTGCTGCCGCTCGTCGAGGACGGCGTCGGCGCCGAGCAGACCGGGGCGATCCGCCAGGCACTGTCGCAGCTGCAGCTCGCCTACGTCCGGATCGGGGGACAGGACCGGCCGTATCGGGTGCTGGTGGGCCCGCGGCGCCCGGCGCGGGCGAGCCCGGCCCCGGCGCGGGGGGGCCCGGTGCGGGCACGCCCGGCCCCGGAGGCGCCACGCCCGGCCCCGGAGGCGCCACGCCCGGCCCCGGAGGCGCCACGCCCGGCCCCGGAGGCGCCACGCCCGGCCCCGGAGGGCCGTCGCCCGGGGAGGCGGGACCGGCCGGCCCGCAGCCGGACTCCGAGCCCGAAGGCGCCCCCGGACAGGCCGGGCCGGCGCAGCGCAGCGGCCGTCTCTGGGTCCCCGGCCAGCGCTGATCCTCGCCCGGCCGGCGGCGCCCGCGCCGCTTGCGTCCGCCCACTCCCGATACACTGCGGCCGCCTTGTGACACAGGTCGTCCTCTGGAGGGACGACAGAGCATTGCCATGAACCGACCGCGCCGTCGCGGCGCGGTCGTTGCTTACCCTGGGAGAGGAACTCTGTGACCAGTTTTCTGTCGCACCACGGTGACGTGATCGTCCTGGTGTGCGCGCTGTGCGCCATCGCCTACGGCGTCGTGACCTCGCGCGCGCTGCTCGCGCTGTCGCCGGGCAACGAGCGGATGCGGGCGATCTCGGCCGCCGTGCAGGAGGGCGCCTCGGCGTACCTGAACCGCCAGTACACGATCATCGCCGCGGTCGGCGTGGTCGTCTTCATCATCCTGATCCCGCTGCAGAACATCCGGGTGGCGATCGGGTTCCTCGTCGGCGCGGCGCTCTCGGCGGGAGCGGGCTTCGTGGGGATGAACGTCTCGGTGCGCGCGAACGCGCGCGTCGCCGAGGCCGCGCGCGGCGGTGTCAGCCGGGCGCTCAGCGTCGCCTTCCGCGGCGGCGCCGTCACCGGTCTGCTGGTGGTCGGCCTCGCGCTCATCGGGGTCGCGGGGTACTACGGGATCCTCACCTGGATCATCGGCGAGTCGACCAAGGACGCCGTCGATGCCCTCATCGGCCTCAGCTTCGGCGGCTCCCTCATCTCCGTGTTCGCCCGCCTGGGCGGCGGCATCTTCACCAAGGGCGCCGACGTCGGCGCCGACATCGTCGGCAAGATCGAGGCCGGGATCCCCGAGGACGACCCCCGCAACCCGGCGGTGATCGCCGACAACGTGGGCGACAACGTCGGCGACTGCGCGGGCATGGCCGCCGACCTGTTCGAGACCTACGCGGTGACCGCGGTCGCGGTGATGCTGCTCGGCGTGCTCACGTTCGACCAGCGCACCGACGTGGCGCTCTATCCGCTCGTGCTCGGCGGGCTGTCGATCCTCGCCTCGATCATCGGCACGTTCGCGGTGCGCTCGCGCCGCGGCAACGTCGAGCGCGCGCTCTACCAGGGCCTGGTGCTCTCCGGAGGACTGGCCGCGGTGGCGTTCATCCCGTGCACGTACTGGATGATGAACCACCTGACGATCGCCGGGCGGCCCGCCGTCGCCTGGTGGCACTACTACCTGTGCGCGCTGATCGGGCTCGGCATCACCGGGTGCCTGTTCGTGATCACCGACTACTACACCTCGACGCGCTTCGCACCGGTCAAGTCGACCGCGCGCGCGTCGGTCACCGGCCACGCGACGAACATCATCCAGGGGCTCGCCCAGGGGCTGCAGTCGACCGCGCTGCCGGCGATCGCGCTCGCGCTCGGCATCTTCGGCGCGTGGAAGCTCGGCCACGGCATCTACGGCATCGGCGTCGCGGTCATGTCCCAGCTGTCGCTGATGGGCCTGATCGTCGCGCTCGACGCGTTCGGGCCGATCACCGACAACGCCGGCGGGATCGCCGAGATGGCCGACCTCCCCGAGGAGGTCCGCAACGTCACCGACCCGCTCGACGCCGTCGGCAACACGACCAAGGCGGTGACCAAGGGCTACGCGATCGGCTCGGCGGTGCTCGCCGCGCTCGTCCTGTTCGACGCGTTCAAGCAGGAGCTCGGCGCGCACGGCACGATCGTCAGCTTCGACCTGTCCAACCCACCGGTGCTCATCGGCCTGCTCGTCGGGGGCATGATGGTCTACCTGTTCGCCGCGCTGTCGATCGAGGCGGTCGGGCGAGCCGGCTCGGCCGTGGTCGAGGAGGTGCGCCGCCAGTTCCGGGAGAACCCGGGCATCATGGACGGCACCGCGCAGCCCGAATACGGCCGATGCGTCAGCATCGTCACGCGGTCCGCGCAGCGGGAGATGGTCCTTCCCGCGTTGATCCCGATCGTGGTCACCGTGATCGTCGGGGTGATCAGCGTGCAGGCGCTCGGCGGGCTGCTGATCGGCGTGATCGTCGTCGGGCTGTTCATGGCGGTCTCGATGACCGCCGGCGGCGGCGCGTGGGACAACGCCAAGAAGCTGATCGAGGACGGCGAGTACGGCGGCAAGGGGTCGGAGGCGCACGCCGCGTCGGTGACCGGGGACACGGTCGGCGATCCCTACAAGGACACGGCCGGGCCGGCGATCAACCCGATGATCAAAGTGGCGAACATCGTGGCACTGCTCATCATTCCGCTGATCACGTGAGCTAGGCCGTGCGGGAGGGTCGGACGTTGCCCCGGGAGATGCCGCTCTCTTGGGTATCGGCGCCTGTGGGGCGACGGTGCGTTCGCAAGCATCTCCGGGGCATCGTCCGACCCTCCCTTGCGACTGTTGGCGTGATCAGCGTGCTGCTGGCGCTCGGCTGTTCTGGGTGCGGGGGCGGTGGTGCGAAGCGTCCGCCGTCGTCCGAGCACAAGATCGTGCAACCGTGGAAGCCCGGGAAGCGGGCGACTGCTGCGACCGACGTGTGCACGGTCAAAGGTCGGGCGGCGTTCGCCACGGGAGTGGGGGTCGCGCCCGGGAGCGTCAGGGAGCGGCGGGCGCGCGCGCGGTCGGGGGCGGCCGAGTGCGTGTTCGGCGCGGGGCGGGTGATCGCGTCGGTGTCGGTGAGCGGGGCGCCCGACGCGTATGCCGTGATGGAGCGCGGCGCGATCGAGCAGGCGCAGATCTTCGGGGGCAAGCGGTTCACCGCGGCGCCGCAGCTCATCCTGGGCGAGGGGGCGGGGGCGTACTGGTTCCCGCCCGAGCACCTGGTGATGGCGACCGAGGGCGTCAATCTCGTCACGGCGACGATCGTGCGCTGGTCGCACACGCCCAGGTCCCGCCACCGGGCGCTGGCGGTCGCGCTGTCTCGCGCGTATCTCGGCAGGGTGAGCAAGAAGTTCCTGCGCGGCCCGGCTCCCTGAGCGCGGATACGGCTCCTCGACACCGTCTCGCCGGGCAGCCTCTAAGCTGCCGCGAATGTTCATCCTCATCGTCGGAGCCGGACGCGTCGGCTCAGCCGTCGCGCGCCGGGCGCTCGAGGCCAACCACACGGTGTCGGTGCTCGACTCCGACCCGCTGTCGCACGAGCGCCTCGACAAGGATCAGTCGACCAGCTGGGAGGACGCCGGCGGCCGCTTCACGGTGAGCACCGCGCTCGAGGTCGACGGGTTGATCGAGGCCGGTATCGAGAAGGCCGACGTGTTCATGGCCGCGACGAGCGGGGACAACACCAACCTGGTGATCTCGCAGATCGCGCAGCAGCGCTTCAAGGTGCCGCGGATCGTGGTCCGCGTCGCCGACCCGGCGCGCGCGGCCTGGTACTCGGAGAAGGGGCTGATGACGATCTGCCCGACCCAGAAGGCGATCGACATGGCCGAGCAGGTCGTCCTGGCGGACTGAAAGGGGCGTGGAGAACGTGTACGTCATCGTCGTCGGAGCCGGCAAGGTCGGCTGGAACCTCTCGCGCGAGCTGATCGCCCGGGACCAGGAGGTGACGCTGATCGAGTCCGATCACCGTCGCTACCGGATCGTCGAGGAGGAGCTGGAGCACGCCGCGCAGTACGGCGACGCAACCGAGATGTGGGTGCTCGAGCGCGCCGGGATCCAGCGCGCCGATCTCGTGATCGCGGTCACCGGGGACGACGAGGACAACATCCTCATCTGCCAGTGGCCAAGGAGAAGTACGGCTGCAAGCGGATCGTCGCGCGGGTCAACAACCCGCGCAACCTCGCGCACTTCAAGCTGCTCGGCGATCCAGCCCGCGGTCTCGGCGACCGATCTGATCCTGCGCCTGATCGAGCACGAGGTGCCGGAGTACGGGCTCGTGCAGCTGCTCGCGCTCGAGGAGGAGCAGCTGGAGATCATCGAGATCGAGGTCGGCGAGGGCTCGGCGGCCGCCGGATGCATGGTGCGCGACGTGCCGCTGCCCAACGGCTCGCTGATCATCTCCGTCCTGCGCGACGGCGCCGGCTTCGTGCCCAAGGGGGACTCGTGATCCGCGCCGGCGACCAGGTGCTGCTGATCCTCAATCCGGGCCTCGAGGACCAGATCACGCCGCGGTTCGCGCCCGTCGAGGCCGAGCCGTCGGTCCAGCCGCGGTCCGTGTGTGGCTCGATGGCTGACCGTCGAGCGTCGACCACCTGCTGATCGGCGGCGGCATCGCCGCCGGCAACTGCGCGCGCCAGCTGCGGCGCGGCGGCGCCGACGGGACGATCACGCTCGTCGGGCGCGAGCACGACCTCCCCTACGACCGGCCGCCGCTCTCCAAGGAGTACCTGCAGGGGACCCAGCAGCGCGACGACGCGCTGGTCGGGGACGCGGGCTGGTACGCGGAAACGAGGTCGAGGCGCTCACGCGGAGTCACCGCGAGCTCGACCTCGACGCGCGCACGGCGACGCTCTCCGGGGCGACGTCGCGCTTCGGGCAGGCGCTGCTCGCGACCGGGGCCAACGTCCGCCGGCTACCGGCGCCGGGTGCGGAGCTCGAGGGGATCCACTACCTGCGGACGTTCGCCAACAGCGACGCGATCCGCGAGGACGCAGCGGCAAGCGCGTCGTGCTGATCGGCGGCTCCTACATCGCCTGCGAGGTGGCGGCCTCGCTGACCATGCTCGGCAGCACGTGCACGCTGGTGATGCAGGAGGCGTTGCCGCTGTCACGCGGGTTCGGCTCGAGGCCGGGCGCTACTTCGCCGACACGCTCGGCGCCCACGGGATCAGTTCTCGCCGACGACGAGCTCGAGGGCTTCGAGGGCGCGGACGGTCGCGTGACCCACGTGATCACCGCGCGGGCGCGGGCTGGAGGCCGACGCGGTGATCGTCGGGGTGGGGGTCGACCCCGACGTCTCGCTCGCGCGCAAGGCGGGCCTGGAGCTCGGGGACAACGGCGGCGATCGGCGTCGACGCACGCTGCGGACGGCCACCGAGGGCGTCTACGCCGCCGGCGACATCGCCGAGTACGTGTCCGTCGTCAACGGCGGCCGGCGCCAGCGCGTCGAGCACTGGGACGTCGCCTTCAGCCAGGGCGGACGGTCGCGCGCAACATGCTCGGCGCAGGACGTCGAGCATGACGTCGTGCCCTACTTCTTCTCCGATCTCGCCGACTGGGCGGCGATCGAGTACGTCGGTCCCGCCTACGATGGGACCGCGAGGTCGTCCGCGGGTCGCTCGAGGAGGACGCGTTCTCGATCTTCTACCTGCGGGGCGCGTCGGTGCAGGGGGCGCTCACCGTCGGGCGCTCGGACGACCTGCGGGCGCCGCGCCGGCTGATCGCCGGGCGCCGAGCTCGATGACGAGCAGGCGCAGGAGCTCGGCGACCTCTCCAGCGACCTCGAGCAGATCGGACTAGCGGGGCATCCCGATCGTGTGAGGGATCGATGCCGGCGCGACGTTGGAACATCGCAGCCTCAGGGGACCGCGAGCCGCGGCGCTCCGTGGCCCCATCGATATGCAGGATGTCGATGACGGTGACCGGCAACGCCGACCGCCCTGGCGGGCCGCGGGCGCGGCGGGTCGGCGTCCGGACGCCGAGCCTCAGGCGGCGTCCTCGACGCGCCTCGCCGCGCGTGGCGCGCCGCTCGCCCGCGAAGTTCCGTCGGCTTGCTGTGACAGTTGGGGCACGGCGGCTGAAGGTGCTCCAGCCGCGTTGCGTCCCGATCGCCGTCTGACGCGGTGCAGTGCCATGCTGAGCGGCTCGCCCTGCCACTCGCGAACCGCTGCAGCGCTCGCACTGATCCGTGCGCAAGCCCAATGCGTGCAGACGCTTCTTGAGGTGCCCACGGCTGCGCGGTGTGCCGGCCGCGAACACCACCTCGATCGGCACGCGAACGGAGACCCGGGCGGCCGAGTTCACCGCCGCTTGACCGCCGAGTGGCCAGGTCTCGCTGCTGAATCCGAACATCCGCAGATGCATGCTCGCACCCCAAGTCCCTCGTCGTGGCAACGCCTGCACGGCGCGCCAGTCATACCGGCGCGCGCACCGCCTGTCGATCACCTCGCCGAGTCGACGGGCGTCGGTAGGAGACCGTGGACTTCGAGACCTCCAGACGGCGCGCGATCTCCGCACCGCGACAGCGCCGTCGGCGAGGCGGTGCCGCGACGCGAACGCGCGTTGTGACGTGTGAACGGCGTCGCGCCGCGCCCCGCCGGCGACAGGCGCAGGCGGCACCGCGTTGATCGTGCGCACGCCTTGGCGCAGATGATGGTGAACCGTCGACTGTGCAACGCGCAGACGACGGGCGATCTCAGCCACTCCGTGGCCCTGTCGTGTCAGGTCGAGGATCAGCGCTCTCGTATCGGGCACGAACACATGTTCCCATGCCGGTCGGACGGAGCCCCGGCGGCCCCCTGCGTATACTCCGCGTGAGCGCAGGTCAAACCGGCTGCGACCATCTGGGGACTGGTGTAATCCGGCAGCACGCCAGATTCTGGCTCTGGTAGTAGAGGTTCAAATCCTCTGTCCCCAGCTCTTGCCGGTGGCGCGTCTGGCGGCAGGGCCCGACACCGCATTCCAGGGATGCGTAGGTCCCGGGTAGGCGCTGACGAGCCAACGGACGCCGCGTTGCGAGCCACCGGGAGGCCGCTCCGGTAGGTCGCTAGGATCGGCGAAGGCAGCGGGCTCGCCGGAGAACCCGGCGGTGACCGCGGCCAGCTGATTCGGTGAGCCGACGAGCTCGAGCTGGAGCTCGGCCTCGAGCGCGAGCGTCCGCACGGTCTCGCCGGTCCACGCGGTCTCGTACAGCCGCTTGGCGCGGCGCACCGCGTCGCGGCGAGCGGGCCGCGATCCGCCCGGCCAGCTCCTGCGCGGCGGCGAGCGGGTCCTCGCTGATCCGGGTCACCAGTCCGAGCGCCGCCGCCTCCTCGCCGGTCACGGTCGGCCGGTGTAGGTGAGCTCCTTGGCGACGTCGATCGCGACCAGCCGGGGGAGGGTGCGCGTGATCCCCATGTCCGGGATCAGGCCCCACTTGACCTCCATCACCGACAGCCGCGCGTCGGGCGCGGCGATCCGGACGTCGGCGCCGAGCGCGATCTGCAGGCCGCCGCCGAGCACCGAGCCGTGCAGCGCCGCGATCACCGGCATCGGCAGCGTCAGCCAGTCGTGCGAGGCGCGCTGGAACCAGTTGGGCACCTCGCCGCGGACGCGGTCGGCGAGAGCTGAGACGCCACCGCCGGCCTGCATGATCGAGACGACGTCGAGCCCCGAGCAGAAGCTCGGGCCCTCGCCGTGGAGCACGACCGCCCGCACGCCCGTCTCGATCCCGCAGCCGCGAGGCCGCGGCCAGGATCGCGTCGAACATCGGGACGTCGAGCGCGTTGTGCTTGCCGGGCCGCGTGAGGGTGACGCGTCGCGACGTGACCCTCGACCGTGACCGAGACGCGCTCGCTCATCGGCGGGGAGGCGGGTCGAGCCGCAGCTCGTCGCCGACCCGCACGGTGCCGCCCGCGAGCACCTCGCCGTGCACCCCGAACGGCAGCGGCTCGGTCGTCTCCATGTCGCGGCGGTAGGTGGCGAGCATCTTCAGCGTCGGCAGGTCGACCTCACCGGTCTCGGGGCCGCGCGTCGTCGTCACGCAGCGACCGACGTTCCCGTGGATCCGCAGGCGCGCCTCGCCGATCTGCAGCTCGCGCCCGAGCCAGCCGTCCTCACGTGCGGCTCGACGCCGTCGACCTCGATCAGCATCCGGAAGCGCCGCGCGTCGACGGGCGCGTCGCGATCGAGCTCCACCCGGTCGGGGCGCTCGGCGCGGCCGAGCCGTTCCAGCGACCCGCGGGAGACGAGCGAGATCGCGCCCTCCGGGCCGCGGTCCACCGCCGACCCGTCGGCCACCAGCCGCAGCTGGTGCCCGACGTGGCGGGAGAGCGCCTGCGCCCACGGGCCGTCGAGCAGCCGGGCCCGGCGCTCGGCGCCGAAGAACGTCGTGGCCAGCTCCGGGCCGAGCCTCACCGGCGCCTCGGTCCGCTCGCCGCCGGCGAAGTCCAGTGCGAGCACTCCGGCCGCCGGGTCGTACTCCGCGGTCACCGTCTGCAGCTCGCCGAGCCGCTTGCCGTTCACCATCGCGCCGGCCTCGTCGACGAGGTAGAAGGCGCGGTCCCCGGCGGCGCCGGTCGGGCCGAGCTCGATCGCGTCGACCGCGCAGATCCGCAGCGACTTGACCGGCGTGAGGCGCAATGCGGTGACGGTCATCGCCATCGCCGCAAGTTAGGCCGCTACGCGGCGCGCTGGCGCTCCCAGTCGCTGTACAGCTGCCAGTACCGGCCCTCGGCGCACAGCAGCTCCTCGTGCGAGCCCTGCTCGACGATCTCGCCGTGCTCCATGACGAGGATCCGGGCCGCGCCGCGGATCGTCGACAGGCGGTGCGCGATCACGATCGCGGTCCGGCCGGCGATAGCCGCCGCATCCCCTGCTCGATCAGCCCCTCGGTGTGGATGTCGACGTTGGCGGTCGCCTCGTCGAGCACGAGGATCCGCGGGTCGGCGACGAGCGCGCGGGCGAACGCGACGAGCTGGCGCTGCCCGGCCGAGAGCTGGATCCCGCGCTCGCCGATCTGGGTGTCGTAGCCATGCTCGAGCGCGCTGATGAACTCGTGCGCGCCGACCGCGGCGGCCGCCTCGCGGATCTCATCGTCGGTGACCTGGTCCCGCCCGCCCCGGCCGAAGGCGAGGTTGTCCCGCACGGTGCCGCTGAACAGGAAGCCCTCCTGGGGGACGATCCCCATCTGCGAGCGCAGCGAGTGCGCGGTGACCGAGCGCAGGTCGTGGCCGTCGACGAGCACCGCGCCCTCGGTCGGGTCATAGAAGCGCGAGACGAGCTTGGCGAACGTCGACTTGCCGGCCCCGGTCTCGCCGACGAGCGCGATCGTCTGGCCCGGCTCGATCGTGAGGTCGACGTCGCGCAGCGCCCAGCGGTCGTCCTCGGCGGCCCCGTAGCGGAACGAGACCCGGTCGAACTGCAGCCGGCCGCGGATCGGCGGCAGAGGCCGCGCGTCGGGCGCGTCGACGAGCTCGGGCTCCTCGGCGAGCAGGCCGAGGATCTTGTCCAGCGCCGCCATCCCCGACTGATAGGTCGTGTACAGCTGCGAGAGCGACTGGATCGGGCTGAAGAAGTTGTTGAGCGCCGCGATGAACCCGAACACGACGCCGGTCGAGGTGTGGCCGTCGATCACCTCGATGCCGCCGATCACCAGGATCTCGACCGTGACCAGCGCGGAGATGAGCTCGACCGACGGGAAGTAGGCGGCGTTGAGATGGACGGTGCGCATGTTCACGCGCCGGTTCTCCTCGTTGAGCGCCGCGAACTCGTCGAGGTGTGCGCTCCTCGCGCCGAACGCGCGCACCGTGCGGATCCCCGACAGCGTCTCCCCGAGGTAGCCGGTGATCGTCGCGATCTTCTCGCGCGTGAGCCGGTAGGCGCCGGCCGAGGCGATGCGGAACGCGAGCCCGCCGGCGATCAGGAACGGCAGCGCGATGAACGTGAGCAGCGCGAGGTGCAGATCGAGCCACAGCAGGATGGCGATCACGCCGATCAGCGTCAGCCCCGACTCGATCAGCGTCGCCAGGCCGTCCTCGACGAGCTGGTCGAGCGCCTCGACGTCGTTGGTCATGCGGCTGATGAGACCCCGCCGATGTTGCGCGAGTAGAAGCCGATCGACAGCGCTGCAGGTGGGCGAACAGCTGCAGGCGCAGGTCCTGCAGCGCGCGCTGGCCGACCCAGCCGACGAGGTAGGTCTGCACGTAGGTGCAGACGCCGTAGACGACCGCGGAGATGAGGAAGACGACGACCACGACATAGAGCGCGGCCATGTCGTGGTGCTGGATCCCCTTGTCGATCGCCACCTTCGCCAGCGGCGCGGGGGCGAGCGCCGCGCCGGTCGCCGCCACCAGCGACAGGAACATCGCGAGCACCCGCCAGCGGTACGGAGCGAGGATCTCCGCCAGGGCGCGCAGCTTGCGCGTTCCGCCGCTCGTCTCGGCCAGCCGCCGGCGCAGCTCACCGCGCGACGCGCGCACCGAGCTCATCGCGACACCTCGAGCTCGTCGTCGGTGAGACTGGACCGGGCCGCCGGCGACGATCTCGCGATACAGCTCGGAGATCTCGAGCAGCTCGTCGTGCTGCCGTCCGCGATCACGCCCCCGTCCTCGAGCACGACGATCCGCTCGGCGAGCGCGATCGTGGAGAGCCGGTGGGCGATCACGAACGTCGTGCGCCCCGCCATCACCTCGGTGAGCGCGTCCTTGATCTCCCGCTCGGTCGAGGCGTCGACCGACGAGGTGGCGTCGTCGAGCACGAGGATCGCGGGCGGGCGAGGATCGCGCGGGCGATCGCCAGCCGCTGGCGCTGCCCGCCGGACAGCGTCAGTCCGCGCTCGCCGATCCGGGTCTCGTATCCGTCGGGCAGCCGGTCGATGAACGCGGCGGCCTGGGCCGCGGCGGCGGCCCGGCGGACCTCCTCGCGGGTGGCCTCGGGCGGGCGTAGGCGATGTTGTCGTGGACGCTCGCCGAGAACAGGAACGGGTTGTCCTCGACGATCGCGATCTCGTGCCGGAGCGCGTGCGAGGTCGAGCGAGCGCACGTCGGCCCGTCGATCGAGACCGAGCCGGTGGTCGCGTCGTAGAGCCGCGGCAGCAGCGAGACGAGCGCCGACTTGCCCGAGCCCATCGCGCCGACCAGCGCGACCGTCTGGCCGCCGGGGACCTCGAGATCGATGTCGGTCAGCGCCGGTCGGGTCGCGCCCTCATAGGTGAGCCCGACGCCGCGCAGCGACACCGCGCCCGGGCCGGGGGAGAGCTCGGCGGGCTGCGGCGGCGAGGTGATCCGCGGCGCGCGGTCGAGCACCTCGAAGATCCGCGCGCCCGAGGCGGTGGCGCGCTGCCCGGCGCCGAGCAGGTAGCCCAGCTGCTGCATCGGCGCGATCAGCATCAGCAGGTAGGCGTAGAAGGCGGTGAAGGCGCCGACGCTCAGCTGGCCGTGGATCACCTCGCGGCCGCCGAACAGCAGGATCGCGGCGAGCCCGAGGTTGGGCAGGAACGTGATCATCGGGTTGTAGAACGCCTGGATGCGGGTGGCGGTCAGCTGCTGGTCGAAGACGCGCTGACGGTCACCCCGAAGCGCGCGTACTGGCGCTCCTCCTGCGCGAACGCCTTGATCACGCGGATCCCCGAGACCGTCTCCTCGGTGTCGGCGGTCAGCTCGGCGATGCGCTGCTGGGCCTCCTGCATCGCGGGCCGCGAGCGGTGGCCGTAGCGGTAGGCGATGAGCACCACGAACGGCACGGGAGCCAGCGAGATCGCGGCCAGTCCCGGCTGCAGCACGAACATCGCGACCGCGGCGAGCAGGATCGTCACCAGCGCCTGGGTGATGAGCGGCAGCCCGTAGCCCAGGAAGAAGCGCACCGACTGCAGGTCGACGGTCGCGCGCGACATCAGCTGCCCGGTCTGGGTGCGATCGAAGAAGCCGAGCTCCAGGCGCTGCAGCTGCGCGTACAGCGCCTCGCGCAGATCGACCTCGACGGCGAGCGACACCCGGCCGGCGACGAGCCGGCGCATCACGCTGAACCACAGCCGCCCCAGCCCGGCGAGCAGGATCGCGCCGCACAGCTCGAGCAGCTCGGTGCGATCGCCGCGGCGCACCGCGTTGATCGCCACGCCGGTCAGGTACGGGATCAGCACCGTCCCGATCAGCGCCCCTCCCGCGAGCAGGAACGACGCGATCGTCCCCCTCCGGTACGGATCGAGGAATCCGAGGAGTCGCCGGAAAGTGCTCCGCGATCTGGATTTGTCGGTGCGAAGCACTGTCATGCTCCCCCAGGTCTGGATTCGTCCGTGCGAAGCACTGTCATGTGCTCCGCGATCTGGATTTGTCGGTGCGAAGCACTGTCATGCTTCAAAAAGAATAGGAAGGCCGCGCGCGTGGTTTCCCGGCCACGGGCGCGCGTGTCAGAACATCGGCGGCGGCAGCGGAGCGGCGTCCTGGTCACCGAGGTGCTCGACCTCGAACCCGTGTGCCTCGGCGAGCCGGGCGGCGATCAGCGAGCGGTGGCAGGCGGCCGCCGACGCCTCGACGCACAGCAGCGCGGCGCGGCCGTGGACCGGGAGGTCCCGCCGCAGCTCGCCGAGCCCGGCGACGTCGAGGATCTCGGCGGTGTAGCGCGCGACGTACTCCGGCGCGAGCGTCTCACGACTGCGCTTGCCGACCCCGGCGCGGTCATCGGCCGCGTACTGCAGCTCGCGCAGCTCGGTGGTGGGGGCGAGCTCGCGGTGGTGGGCGTAGCCGATCCGGTGCTCGGCGAGGCGCCGCGTGAGCCGCCCGGCGTTGGCCCACGCGTACTGTCTGCCGCGCACGCCGCGCCGCTGGCGGACGTCGATCACCATCGTCACGCCCGCCTCGTCGAGCGCCTGGACGAACCGCTCGCCGTCGAATCCGTAGACGCCGATCGTCGCGATCCGGGCCATCCATCGATGCTCGCAGACGCCGGAGGGTGTGCGCTGTGCGAACAGTCGTGCGTTCCGTGGCCGAGATCGGTATGCTACCCCCACCGGGTTGTCAAGCGGGTTGAGAACCGCAGGGAGAGGGAGAGACCGATGTCGACCGCTGCCGTAGCCGCCGAGCCCCACTCCGAAGGCTGGAAGCTCACCGGCGGGACGCTCGCCGCAGCGGCGCTCGCGGTGTGCGTCGCGCAGATCGCGCTCGCGATCCCGGCGGTGCTCAACGGCCTGTTCCAGCAGGACCTGGGGACGTCCGCGTCCCAGCTGACCTGGATCTCCGACGCGTTCCTGGTCCCGGTGACGCTGTTCGAGCTCTCCTTCGGCGTGCTCGGCGACCTGTTCGGCCGCAAGCGGCTGCTGCTGATCGGCGCCGGGCTGGTGGCCGTCGGCGAGCTCGTCTCGGTGCTGACCCCCGGCGCCGGCACGGCGACCTCCAGCCGCGTGCTCGTGCTGTGGATCGGGCAGGCGCTGTCGGGGCTCGGCTCGGCGGCGATCTTCCCGACGACGCTCGCGATGATCGCCGCCGGCACCCACACCGCCCACGAGCGCGGCCGCTCGATCGCGATCTTCGCCGCGGCGCTGTCGACCGGGGGCTTTCTGTCGCCGCTGCTCGGCGGTCTGATCGTGCGGCTGCACTGGGGCTCGGATCCGACCGCCAACTGGCGCTGGGCGTTCATCCTCGTGCTCGGCCTGTCCGCCGCGAGCTTCGTCGTCTCGCTCATGTTCGCGGAGAACTCCTCGGCGCCGCAGGGCCGCTCGCTCGACTGGCCGGGCCAGGTCACGATCGCCGTCGCGCTGTTCGGGCTGCTGTTCGCGATCATCCAGGCCTCGACGGTCGGCTGGGGCAGCGCGCAGGTGATCATCGGGTTCGTCGTCGCGGCCGTCTTCCTCGCGCTCTTCATCATCACCGAGCGCCGCGCGGTGGCGCCACTGCTGCGCCTGGACCTGTTCTCCCGCCGGGCGTTCGCGGTCACCGCCCTGGTCACGGTGTCGGGCATGTTCGCGTTCCTCGGCACCGCGTATGCGACGAGCGTGCGGCTGTCGGCGATCCAGAACTTCAGCCCACTGAAGACGTCGATCGCGTTCCTGCTGCTCAACGGCCTCACGCTGCTGCAGGTGCCGCTGACGATGCGGATCCTGCCGAAGTGGAACCCGCGCTGGATGCTCGTGATCGGGTTCGGCCTGATGACGATCGGCGACTTCTGGCTGGCGCTGTCGGCCAAGGGCGCCTCACCTATCGGGCCGATCGTCCCGGGCCTCGCGCTCGTCGGCTTCGGCTTCGCCTTCGCGGTCTCCTCGGTCACGGCGGTGGCGGTCAACTCGGTGGCGGTCCGGCTCGCCGGGATGGCGAGCGCGACGACGAGCCAGCTGCGCGACTTCGGGTTCACGCTCGGGCCGGCGATCATCGGCGCGATCGCGCTCAGCCGCGCCGCCTCGACGGTTCACCAGAAGATCGCCGCCACCCCCGCGCTCCAGAAGGCGCTCGCCGCCTTCTACGCGGCGCCCGCCCACGTGCCCGCGGCCGCGCGCGCCCAGGTGGCGGCGGCGGTCGGCGCGGTCAAGTCCGGGCCGCTCGGCGCCAACGCCGTGCCTCCGACGGTCGGCGGCAAGCCGTTCAACCCGATCCACTTCATCGCTTTCCACGCGCTGGATCACGCCTATCGGACCGGCTTCGTCGTGTGCGGCGGCGCGGCGCTGTTGTCGTTCGTGCTCGCGGGGGTCGCGCTCGGCGGGATCCGGCATGGATCTGACCCGGCCGGCCCCCGGGAGCCCGCGCCCGAGGTCCGCTAGCGCGCGGGGGCCGCGGCGAACCGCCGCGCACGCGCGCGCAGGCACGGGTAGGATGGGCCGGCAGGGATAGGGAGGGGTCGGGGTTCCGACTCATGTCACAGCGACAGGAGGAACTGTTCCATGAGGGAACGTTTCGCAGGGACGCTCGCCGCCGCGGGAGCGGTTGCGACAGCGAGCCTCGCGCTCGCGTCCGGCGCCGCCGCGGCGACGCCGTCGACGACGCTCAACAACACGGCCGCGCCGGCGGCGACCGCCGCGCCGACGGTCGGATCGGTGCCGGCCGGCACCGCCGTCTCGTTCGAGATGAATCTGCCGCCGGCCGACCCGGCGGGGGCCGCGGCGCTGGCCAGGGCGGTCTCCGACCCGAGCAGCGCCAGCTACCACCGGTACCTGACCCCGGCTCAGTGGGAGGCGCGCTTCTCGCCCTCGGCGGCCACGGTGTCGCAGGTGAAGAGGTACCTGCGCTCCCAGGGCTTCGCGGTCGGCAGCGTGTCCGCCGACCGGATGACGATCCACGCGAGCGGCAGCGCGACCCGAGTCGCGTCGGCGTTCGGCACGACGCTCGCGTACCACCGGGTCCAGGGCAAGAAGCTGATCGTCAACGACACCGCGCTCACGGTGCCAACGTCGATCGCGCACATGATCTCGGGGATCAGCGGGCTGCCGCAGGTGACGGCCGACCCCGCCGGGGTGACCGGCGGCGCCACCCAGGCAAGCGCGACGGCGACGCCGGGTGCCAAGCCCCCGGCGGGCTTCCGCAACGCGCAGCCGTGCGGGGCCTATTACGGGCAGAGCATCGCCGCCAGCTTCCCGGCGCTGCCGGGCGGCTATCCCGACCGACGCGCCGTACTCGCCGTGCGGGTACACACCGCCGCAGCTGCGCGGCGCGTACGGGCTGACGAGCGCGGATGACGGCACGGGCGTGACGGTCGCGGTCGTCGACGCGTACGCGTCGCCGACGCTGCTGTCCGACGCCCAGCGAGTACGCGGCCAACAACGACCCGTCCCATCCGCTGGCGACGAGCCAGTTCTCCGAGTTGCTCGCCAAGTCGTTCAACGACGGCTCTCAGTGCGGTGGCCAGAACGGCTGGTGGGGCGAGCAGACGCTCGACGTCGAGGCCGTCCACGCGATGGCGCCCGGCGCGCACATCCTCTACGCCGGTGCGAAGAACTGCGGCAACCCGCTGTTCAACACCGACCAGAAGATCATCGACGATCATCTCGCTAGCGTGATCACCGACTCGTGGGGTCAGACCGGCGGCGACCTGCTCTCCACCGCCAGCTCACGTGCGGCGTTCGACAACGTCCTGCAGATGGGGGCGGCCACCGGCGTGAGCGTCCTGTACTCGACTGGCGACGAGGGCGACAACGGCGTCTACTTCGGGACCGCGGTGCCGGACTACCCGGCCTCGAGCCCGTGGGCGACGGCGGTCGGCGGCACCACGCTGGCGGTCGGATCCGCCAACCAGCGGCTGTCCGAGTACGGCTGGTCGACCGGCCGCGCGGTGTTCTGCAACAGCGACGTCCAGGCGGCCGGCGGCTGCAAGAAGAGCCAGATCGGCAGCTGGGGGCCGCTGAGCTACGACTACGGTGGAGGCGGCGGCACCAGCTACAGCTACCTGGAGCCGTACTACCAGGCCGGCGTGGTGCCGACCTCGGAGTCCGAGATGCGCGGCTCGACCGCGATGCGCGTCCTGCCGGACATCTCGATGGACGCCGACCCGACGACCGGGATGCTCGTCGGGGAGACCCAGACGTTCCCCGACGGGACGTACTACGACCAGTACCGGATCGGCGGCACGAGCCTCGCCTCGCCGCTGCTGGCGGGCGTGATCGCCCGTGCGGATGAGACCGCGGGCGCCTCGCTCGGGTTCCTGAACCCGAAGCTCTACGGGCTGTCCGGCAACTCGAGCGCGATCAACGACATCGTGTCGCCGACGAGTCCGACGGACATCATCCGGTCGGACTTCCTCAACTCCGTGGACTCCTCCAACGGCATCGAGTACTCGGCGCGCACGGTCGACCAGCAGGGCTCGGAGTCCTACTGCACGGTCAACGCGAAGGGCAAGACGAAGTGCAGCTCGATCCCGATCACGCTGTCCACGGCCCCCGGCTACGACAACATGACCGGCCTCGGCACCCCGGCGTCCGGCTTCATCGGCGCGCTCGCCGGCAAGTAGTCCGGCGCACCCGCGCCGGGTTGTGAGAGGGGCGGGCCTCCGGGCCCGCCCCTCTTGTGCGTGACCCGGGCGGAGCCGGCGCCCCACGCACCAGCTGCGGGCGGGCTACAGGTTGATCGCGATGTACTTGGTGTCGAGGTACTCCTCGATGCCCTCGTAGCCGCCCTCGCGCCCGAAGCCCGACTGCTTGACGCCGCCGAACGGGGCCTGGGCGTTGGAGACGACGCCCTGGTTGAGACCGATCATCCCGGTCTGCAGCCCCTCGCAGACGCGCAGCGCCCGCTTGAGGTCGCGGGTGTAGACGTAGGCGACGAGCCCGTACTCGGTGTCATTGGCGGCGGCGATCGCCTCCTCCTCCTCGGCGAAGCCGAACACCGGGGCGACCGGGCCGAAGATCTCCTCCTGGCGCAGCTCGGCGTCGTCCGGCACGTCGGCGAGCACGGTCGGCTCGAAGAAGTAGCCGGCGCCGTCGCGCGCGTGGCCGCCGACGACGGCGGTCGCGCCGCGGCCGATCGCGTCGCTGCACGAGCTCGGAGACCTTCGTGCGCTGCGCGTCGTCGATCAGGGGACCGACCTCGACGCCGTCATCGACGCCGCGGCCGACCGTCAGCGCCTTCATCTTGTCTGCGAGCTTGGAGGTGAACTCGTCGGCGAGCGAGCCGGCGACGTGGAAGCGGTTGGCCGCCGTGCACGCCTCGCCGACGTTGCGCATCTTGGCGAGCATCGCGCCCTGGACCGCGGCGTCGACGTCGGCGTCGTCGAAGACGAGGAACGGCGCGTTGCCGCCGAGCTCCATCGACAGCCGCAGCAGCGTCTGCGACGCCTGTCCCATGAGCGTGCGGCCGACCTCGGTCGAGCCGGTGAACGACAGCTTGCGCAGCCGCGGGTCGGCGATCAGCGGCCCGCTCGTCGAGGAGGAGGAGGACGCGGTGAACACGTTGAGCACGCCGGCGGGGAGCCCGGCCTCCTCCATGATCTGCGCGAGCGCGAGCATCGACAGCGGCGTCTGGCCGGCCGGCTTGACCACCATCGTGCATCCGGCGGCGACGGCGGGCCGATCTTGCGCGTGCCCATCGCCATCGGGAAGTTCCACGGCGTGATCAGCAGGCAGGGCCCGACCGGCTGCTTCATGGTGAGGATCCGGCCGGCGCCGTTGGCGGCGGTGGTGAAGCGGCCGTCGATCCGCACCGCCTCTTCGGAGAACCAGCGGAAGAACTCCGCGGCATAGGTGATCTCCGCCTTGGACTCCGTGATCGACTTGCCCATCTCGAGCGTCATCAGCAGCGCGAGCTCGTCGCGCCGGGCGATGATCGTCTCGAACGCCCGGCGCAGGATCTCACCGCGCTCGCGAGGGGCCGTCGCGGCGAACGACGGCCCGGCCTGCACGGCCGCGTCAAGCGCCGCCATCGCGTCCGCGGGCGAGGCGTCGGCGACGGTGCACAGCGACTGCGCGGTCGACGGATCCTCGACCTCGAAGGTCCCGCGCTCACCGTCGCGCCATTCACCGGCGATGAACAGCTGCTTGGGGACGCGGTCGACGGCGGACTGCTCTTGGGAGGCGGTGATCGTGCTCATGAGTTCAACCTACTGCGAGGCTCAGGCGGCGGCCGCTGCCGGGGCGGTCTGCGCCGGAGCGCGGGCTCAGCGGCGAGCACCTCGTCGATCGTCATCGCGAAGTGGAACGTCATCGCGTCGCGGACCTCCTGCGGAACGTCGTCGAGGTCACCTCGGTTGCGCTCGGGCAGCACCACGTCGGTGAGCCCGGCGGCGTGCGCGGCGAGCACCTTCTGCTTGAGGCCGCCGATCGGCAGCACCCGGCCCTGGAGCGTCACCTCGCCGGTCATGCCGACGGTGTGCGTGACCGGGCGGCCGGTGAGCAGCGAGGTGAGCGCGGTCACCATCGTCACGCCGGCGCTCGGGCCGTCCTTGGGGATCGCGCCCGCGGGCACGTGCACGTGGAACGTGCGCTCCTCGAACTGCGCGGGGTCGATTCCGAGCTCGGCGGCGTGGCCCTTGACGTAGGAGAGCGCGATCTGCGCCGATTCCTTCATCACGTCGCCGAGCTGGCCGGTGAGCGTCAGTCCCGAGCCGCCGTCCATCACGGTGGCCTCCACGAAGAGCACGTCCCCGCCGGCGCCCGTCACCGCCAGTCCGGTCGCCACGCCGGGCACGGCGGTGCGGATCGCGGACTCCTGGAAGTGACGCTGGCGGCCGAGCGCGTCGCGGATCTCGTCGGTCGTGATCGTGATCGGCGCGCTGTGCGTGCCGGCGGCGATCTTCGTCGCGGTCTTGCGCAGCACCGTCCCGAGGTCACGCTCGAGCTGGCGGACGCCCGCCTCGCGCGTGTACTCGGTCGTCACCAGCTCGAGCATCACGTCGGAGACGTCGACCTCCTCGGGCCGCAGGCCGTTGCGCTCGAGCTGCCGCGGCCACAGGTAGCCGCGCGCGATCGCGACCTTCTCGGACGTCGTGTACCCGTCGAAGCGGATCACCTCCATGCGGTCCAGCAGCGGCCCCGGGATCGTGTCGGCGACGTTCGCGGTCGCGATGAACATCACCCCGGAGAGGTCGAGCTCGAGATCGAGATAGTGGTCGCGGAACGAGTGGTTCTGGGCGGGATCGAGCACCTCGAGCAGCGCCGCGCTCGGGTCCCCGCGCCAGTCGGCGCCGACCTTGTCGACCTCGTCGAGCATGATCACCGGGTTCATCGTGCCCGCGTCGCGCAGCGCGCGCACGAGCCGGCCGGGCATCGCGCCGATGTACGTTCGCCGGTGGCCGCGGATCTCGGCCTCGTCGTGGACGCCGCCGAGCGACATCCGCACGAACTTGCGGCCGGTCGCGCGCGCGATCGACTCGCCGATGCTCGTCTTGCCGGTGCCGGGCGGTCCGATCAGGGTGAGGATCGCGCCCTCGCCGGGGCGGCCCCGGTGCCCGGCCGGGCGAGACTGAGCTTCATCGTCGGCCGTGGCCTCGTTCTCGGCGGCCCGCTCGGCGCGAAGCTTCTTGACCGCGATGTACTCGGTGATCCGATCCTTGACGTCGTCCAGGCCGGCGTGGTCCTCGTCGAGGATCACGCGCGCGTACGCGGGATCCAGTCGCTCCTGTGAGCGCTCGTTCCACGGGACCGCGAGCAGCGTGTCGAGGTAGGTGCGGATGACGCTGGACTCGGCCGACTGCTCGCCCATGCGCTCCAGCCGCCCGAGCTCCTTGAGCGCCTGCTCCTCTGGGCCTTGGGGCATGTGGGCGTCGGCGATCTTCGTGCGGTACTCCTCGACGATCGAGGCGTCGTCCTCGTTGAGCTCCTTGCGGATCGACTCCATCTGCTTGCGCAGGAAGTACTCGCGCTGCTGCTTGTCGGCGCCGGATTCGACGTCATCGCGGATCCGCTTGCGGACCTGGAGCTCGGCGAGGCGCTCGCGCTGGTAGCCGAGTGCGGCCTCCAGCCGCTCGGTCACGTCGAGCGTCTGCAGCAGGTTGACCTTCTGCTCGTAGGTGAGGTCGGGGGCGTAGCCACTGGTGTCGGCGAGCGTGCCGGGGTCGGTGATCGAGCGCAGGAAGCCGGCCACGCGGCCGTCGGCGTCGCGGATCTCGAGGATCTCCTCGACGACCGCGCGGTACTCGCGGTCGAGGTTGCGGGTGCGGCCGTCGACCGGGACGGGATCGGGGTGCTCCTCGACGTCGACGAACAGCCGGCCGTCGGGCATCGTCTGGGCCGCACCCGCGACGCCGCGGTGCAGTCCCTGCAGAGCGTAGGCACGGCCCCCGCCGGGCAGGCGGACCCTGTCGGTGACCTCGGCGACGGTGCCGATCGAGGCGAAATCCTGTTCGTGACGGGGCACGAGCAGCACGCGCTCCTCGTCGCCGGCGTCGATCGCCAGCGTGAGCGACATGCCCGGGAAGACGACGACGTCATCCAGCGGGACGAGAAGAAGGCGGCTCATCGATTCTTCACTTTCAGTAGCAACTTACGAACGAATAAGGAGCGAGCATACCAGGCACGGCGAGCGGCCGCCCGCCGGGATCTGCGCGTGTCCGGACTGAGATTATAGATGTGGAAGGGGCGCACGAGGACGGGGCTCGCCGCACGCCTCGATGTGCACCATGGGGGTGATGAGCGAACCCGAGGACAAGCGCGAGGCCGCACGCGACGTGCTCGCGGCCGAGGAGTTCGGGATGGGGGCCGCCGATCCGCGGCTCCACGAACAGTCGCCGCACGACGTGCTGGCGGCCGACGAGTTCGAGGTGGGCACGGGCGACCCGGCGCTGGGCCGCGGCTCGTTCGACGTGCCCGATTCGCCGTCGGCCGGCGCCGGGCCACCGCGGGAGGTGCTCGCCGCCGACGCGTTCGCCGTGCCCGCCGGGCACGCGCCCGTCCGGGCGCAGGCGGGGGCGACCGACGGGTCGCGCCGCGGCCGCCTGCTCGCGCTCGGCGCGGCGCGCGACGTTCGTCGTCGTGCGCCGGCTGCGCCGGCGGGCCTGAGCCGCCGCTACAGAGCCCAGGTCTGGCGCATCAGCACCGGGACCTCGCGGCCGTCGCGGGTCGTGCCGGTGACCTGCGACCTCCGGCCCGCCGATCATGAAGTCGACGTGGATCCCGGAGCGGTTGACGGCGGCCGCGGCCCGCTCGTCGTCGCACAGGTGCGGGAACCCGAAGCCGAGCGCGATGTGGCTGGCGGCGTTCTCGTCGAGCAGCGTGTCGTGGAAGACGAGGCCGCTCTGCCCGATCCGGCCGGCCGAGTCGACGAGCGCCACCTCCCCGAGCCGGCCGGCGTGCGCGTCGCGCGCGATCAGCTCGCGCATCAGCTCGGCGCCCTCGTCGGCGTCGACCTGCACCGCGCGGCCGCCCTCGAACCGCACCCGCAGCCCGTTCACCGTGCGCCCGGAGACGAGCAGCGGCCGGGTCGAGGCGACGGTCCCGTGGGTCCGCTCCGGGTCCGGTGACGGTGAAGACCTCCTCGGTGGGGATGTTCGGCAGGTAGTCGATGCCGTCCGCGCTGGTCGTGCCGCCGCCCTCCCAGCGCGTCCCCGCGAGCAGCCCGACGGTGAGGTCGGTGCCCGGTCCGGCGAAGTGCAGGGAGTCGAGCGCGGTCGCGTGGAGCCGGTCGGTGACGCGGGTGAGCTCGGCGCCTCGCTCACGCCACGCCTCCACGGGATCGTCGGCGTCGAGCCTGCAGACATGGGCGATCTGCGCCCATAGCCTGCTCAGCGCGTCGGGCTCTCGTCGCCGAACACCAGCCCGGCCCAGCCCGGCGTCGGGCCGGGGACGGCCGTCCAGCGCAGCCGCTGGCGGGAGACCACCTCCATCGCCTCGGGGATCGCGACCTGGTCACGGCCGACCCGCCCCGGGTCGACGTCGTCGAGCAGGTGGGGCGCCGACGGGCCGGTGAACCCGATCGTGGCGCCGCCGGCCGCCTCGACGTCGAGCGGCTTGCGGCGCGCTCCACGGCGGGATCTCCCCGAGCGCCGCGTCCGGCGCCCGCAGTCAGCCGCGTCCTGCGCACGTGCGGGTCGGCGTAGTTGACCTCGACGTAGTGGGCGCCCCGGTCGTAGCAGGCGCCCGCGACCGCCCGCGCGAGCTCCTCCTGGCCGAGCGCCGCGCACACGACGACGATCTGCCCCTCGCGGAGGTCGACGCCCGCGCCGACGGTGAGCCGGGCGAGCGCGTCGACGTGCTCGGGCATGGTCACCCGGCGCTCGAGCGGGCGCGACGCCGGGGCGGCATCAGGTCGGTGATCGAACCGTCGATCATCTCGGCCGCGAACGCGACCGTCTCCGACAGCGTCGGATGCGGATGGATGGTGAGCGCGATGTCCTCCGCGGTGGCGCCCATCTCGAGCGCGAGCACCGCCTCGGAGATGAGGTCGCCGGCTCCGACGCCGACGATGCCGCAGCCGAGGACGCGCCCGCTGTCCGGCTCGGTGAGGAGCTTCGTCATGCCCTCGGGCGCGCCCGAGCCCGAGCGCACGCCCGGACGCGGCCCACGGCACGACCGCCTTCTCGTACTCGATCCCGTCGGCCTTCGCCTGGGTCTCGGTGAGGCCCATCCAGGCGACCTCGGGGTCGGTGTAGGCGACCGACGGGACCGTACGGGCGTCGAAGGCGACGTCGCTGGCCGGCGATCACCTCGGCGGCGACCTTGGCCTCGTGCGTGGCCTTGTGGGCGAGCATCGGGCCGCCGACGACGTCGCCGATCGCGTAGATGTGGGGGACGTTGGTGCGCATCTGGCGCGTCGACCGCGATGAAGCCGCGCTCGTCCACCGACACGCCGGCCGCGTCGGCGCCGATCGCCCCGCCGTTGGGCACGCGCCCGACGGCGATGAGCACGCTGGTCGAACCGCTTGCGCCTTCTGCTCGCCCGAGAACGTCACCTGCAGGCCGTTCTTCTGAGCGCGGATGGGTGTCGACGCGGGTTCCGAGCATCACGTCGGCGTAGCGCTCGCCGATCCGCTTGGCCAGCGGCCGCACGAGATCGGGGTCGGCGCCCGGGATCAGCTGGTCCATCATCTCGACGACCGTCACCTTGGTGCCGAGCGCGTCGTAGACGCACGCCATCTCCAGGCCGATGATCCCGCCGCCGATCACGAGCATCCGCCCGGGAATCGCGTCGGGGGAGAGCGCGCCGGTCGAGTCGATCACGCGCGGGTCGTCGGGCAGGCCCGGGATCCGCGCCGACTCCGAGCCGGCGGCGATGATGGCGCTCGCGAAGCTCACCTCGCGCTCGCCGACCTGCAGCGTGTTCGCGCCGGTGAAGCGGCGCCTCGCCTGCGATCACCTCGACCTTGCGCTGCTTGGCCAGCTGGGACAGCCCGCCGGTGAGCCGGTCGACGACCGACTGCTTCCAGCCGATCAGCGCGCCGAGGTCGACCTTCGGCTCGCCGAAGCGCACGCCGTGCTCGGCCATCTCGTGGGTCTCGGTGATCACGCGGGCCGCGTGCAGCAGCGCCTTGGAGGGGATGCAGCCGACATTGAGGCAGACCCCGCCGAGCTGCTCGTCGCGCTCGACGAGCGCGACCTTCAGCCCGAGGTCGGCGGCGCGGAACGCGGCGGTGTATCCGCCCGGGCCGGAGCCCAGGACGACGACCTGAAAGTCACGGTCCGCGCCGTCGTCGGCCGGGGGAGTCGGCTCGGCGTCACGGCGGCGGGCGCGGGCGTCTCGGGCTCCTCGGCGTCTGCCGTCTCGGGCTCCTCGGCGCGGCGCGCGGGCTCCTCGGCGCTGCCGCTCGGCTCCTCGGCGCCGGCCTGCTCGGGCCCTCGGCGCCCGCCTGCTCGGACTCCTCGGCGCCGGCCTGCTCGTCCGGGTCCCCGCCGAGACCGTCATCAGCTTCGACCCCTGCGAGACGCGGTCGCCGACCGAGACGTCGATCGACTCGATCGTGCCGCCGAACGGGGCCGGGACGTCCATCGTGGCCTTGTCGGACTCGAGCGTGACCAGCGGGTCCTCGGCGCTCACGGTGTCGCCGGCCGAGACGAGGATCTCGATGACCGGGACGTCCTCGAAGTCCCCGATGTCCGGGACGGTGATGTCGCTCACAGCAGCGCCCGACGCAGGTCGGAGAGGACCTCGGCGAGGAACGCGGTGAAGCGCGCCGCCGCGGCGCCGTCGATCACGCGATGGTCGTAGGAGAACGACAGCGGCACCATCAGCCGCGGCACGAACTCGCCGCCGTCCCAGACGGGCTTCATCGCCGACGCGGGTGACGCCGAGGATCGCGACCTCGGGAGCGTTGATGATCGGGGTGAACGAGGTGCCGCCGATCCCGCCGAGCGAGGAGATCGTGAACGTCGCGCCGCTCATGTCCGCGGGCCCCAGCTTGCCCTCGCGAGCCTTGCCCGAGAGCTCGGTGAGGTCTGAGGCGATCTCCGCCAGCCCCTTGCGGTCGGCGTCCTTGATCACCGGCACGACGAGCCCGTTCGGGGTGTCGGCGGCGAAGCCGATGTTGTAGTAGCGCTTGCGCACGAGCTCGTCGCCGTCGAGCGAGGAGTTGACGTCGGGGAACTCCTTGAGCGCGACGACCGCCGCCTTCACCAGGAACGAGACCATCGTGAACTTGACCGCGCCCTTGTAGTCGGCGTTGAGCTCCTTGCGCCACGCCTCCAGGTCGGTGATGTCGGCTTCGTCGTTCTGGGTGACGTGGGGGATCATCACCCAGTTGCGCGCGAGGTTCGGCGCGGAGATCCTCTGGATCCGGGAGCGCGCGACCCGTTCGACGGGCCCGAACTTCTCGAAGTCCACCTGCGGCCACGGCAGAAGGTCGAGGCCGCCCGCGCCGCCCGGCGCCGCTGCCCGGCCGCCGGCACCGCCGGTCCCGGCCGCGCCGTCACCGCCGGCGCCCGCGCCGCTCGCGAGGCCGCGCACGTCCTGCTGGGTGAGCCGTCCCTTGCGGCCGGTCCCGGTCGCGCCCTGCAGGTCGACTCCGAGCTCACGCGCGAGCCGCCGCACCGACGGGCTGGCGTAGATCGGTCCCGAGGCCGCGGCCGCGCTCTCGCCGGGGGCCGGCGGGGCGGACTCGATCGTCTCCGGGGCCGGGTCGCCGCCGTTGGAGGAGGACGATTGCTCCGGCGCCGGCTCGGCCGCGGCCTCGGCGGGCGCCGCGGTCTCGGTGGCGGACCGGTCGGCCGCCGCCGCGGTCTCGGCGGCGTCGCCGCCGCCGGGGTCTCCGTCGGTCTGCTCGATCACCATCAGGTCGCTGCCCTCCGACACCGTGTCGCCGACGGCCACCGAGATCGACTTCACGACGCCGCCGAACGGGGCCGGGACGTCCATCGTGGCCTTGTCGGATTCGAGCGTGACCAGCGGGTCCTCGGCGCTCACGGTGTCGCCGGCCGAGACCAGGATCTCGATGACCGGGACGTCGCCGAAGTCGCCGATGTCCGGGACGGCGACCTTGCCGGCCGAGGTCGCGCTCACCGGGTCACGCCTCCGTGGGGATCGGGGCCTCGGTGTCGATCCCGTACTTCTCGATCGCCTGGCCGACGACCGACGGGTCGATCGTTCCCTCGGCCGCCAGCTCGCGTGAGCGCCGCGACGGTCACGTAGAAGCGATCGATCTCGAAGAACCGGCGCAGCGCGGCGCGAAAGTCGCTGCGCCCGTAGCCGTCGGTGCCGAGCGTGCGATAGCGGCGCCCGCCCGGCGACGGCCACCCACTGGCGGATCTGGTCCGGGACCGCGCGGAGGTAGTCGGTCGACGCGATCACCGGGCCGCGCCGGCCCTGCAGCTGCTCGGTCACGAACGCGGCGCGCGGCTGCTTGCGCCCGGGGTGCAGCATGTTGAAGCGCTCGGCCTCGATCCCGTCGCGGCGCAGCTCCGAGAACGAGGTGACCGACCACACGTCGGAGAGCACGCCCCAGTCGGACTGCAGCAGCTCGGCGGCCGCGATCACCTCGAGCAGGATCGTGCCCGAGCCCAGCAGCTGCACGAGGGCTTGCGCGAGCGCTTCGGCGCCTCGCCGAGCGGGTGCATGCCGCGCAGGATCCCCTCCTGCGCCCCCTCGGGCATCGCCGGGTGGGGGTAGTTCTCGTTCATCAGCGTGAGGTAGTAGAAGACGTCCTGCTGGCGGTCGAGCATGTGGTGCAGCCCGTCCTGGATGATCACCGCGACCTCGTAGCCGAACGCGGGGTCGTAGGCGCGGCAGTTGGGCACGACCGAGAACAGCAGGTGGCTGTGGCCGTCCTCGTGCTGGAGCCCCTCGCCGTTGAGCGTGGTGCGGCCGGCGGTCGCCGCCGAGCATGAAACCGCGCGTGCGGCTGTCGCCCGCGGCCCAGATGAGGTCGCCGACCCGCTGGTAGCCGAACATCGAGTAGTAGATGTAGAACGGCACCATCGAGGTCGCGTGGGTGCTGTAGGAGGTCCCGGCCGCGACGAACGAGGACGTCGAGCCGGCCTCGGTGATCCCCTCCTCGAGGATCTGGCCGGTCTGGTCCTCCTTGTAGAACATCAGCTGCTCGGAGTCCTGGGGCCGGTAGAGCTGTCCGACGGGGGAGTAGATCCCGACCTGGCGGAACAGCCCCTCCATCCCGAACGTGCGTGACTCGTCGGGCACGATCGGCACCACCCGTGACCCGATCGTCTTGTCGCGCAGCAGCGCGGCGAGGATCCGCACGAACGCCATCGTCGTCGAGATCTCCCGCTCGCCGGTGCCCTCGAGCTGGCTCTTGAACAGCTCCAGCGGGGGCGCCGCGAGCGGCTCGGCGCGCTGCGCGCGGCGCCGGCAGCGAGCCGCCGAGCGCCGCGCGCCGCTCGAGCATGAACTGCATCTCGGGCGAGTCCTCGGGCGGCTTGTAGTACTCGGCGTTCTTACCTGCTCGTCGGTGAGCGGCAGCTCGAAGCGGTCGCGGAACGCCAGCAGCGCCGCCTCGGTCATCTTCTTGGCCTGGTGGGTGATCATCTGGCCCTCGCCCGAGACGCCCATCCCGTAGCCCTTGATCGTCTTGGCGAGGATCACCGTCGGCTGGCCGGTGTGCTCGACCGCCGCGTGGTAGGCGGCGTACACCTTCTGCTGGTCGTGCCCGCCGCGGTTCAGGTACCAGATCTGGTCGTCGGTCATGTCCTTGACGCGCTCCAGCAGGCGCGGGTCGCGGCCGAAGAAGTGCTCGCGCACGTAGGCGCCGTCGCGCGACTTGAACGTCTGGTAGTCGCCGTCGACGCAGTCCTCCATCACCTTGACGAGCGCGCCGTCGGTGTCGGCGGCGAGCAGCGGGTCCCAGCGGCTGCCCCAGATCACCTTGATCACGTTCCAGCCGGCGCCGCGGAAGTCGGACTCCAGCTCCTGGATGATCTTGCCGTTGCCGCGCACCGGGCCGTCGAGCCGCTGCAGGTTGCAGTTGACGACCCAGATGAGGTTGTCGAGCTTCTCGCGGCCGGCGAGCGCGGTCGCGCCCATCGACTCGGGCTCGTCCATCTCGCCGTCGCCGAGGAACGCCCACACCTTGCGGCCGGCGGTGTCGGCGATGCCCCGGTGGCCGAGGTACTTCATGAAGCGCGCCTGGTAGATCGAGCTGATCGCGCCGATCCCGAGCGAGACCGTGGGGAACTGCCAGAAGTCCGGCATCAGCCACGGATGCGGGTAGGAGGAGAGCCCGTCGCCGTCGACCTCCTGGCGGAAGTTGTCCAGCTGGGACTCGGTGAGCCGCCCCTCGAGATAGGCCCGCGCGTAGTTGCCGGGGGAGGAATGGCCCTGGAAGTAGACGAGGTCGCCGCCGTGGTCGTCAGACGGCGCGTGCCAGAAGTGGTTGAAGCCGACCTCGTAGAGCGTCGCCAGCGACTGGAAGGAGGCGATGTGGCCGCCGAGCTCGGACGAGGTCTTGTTCGCGCGCACGACCATCGCCATCGCGTTCCAGCGCACGATCGAGCGCAGCCGCCGCTCGATCTGTGGGTCGCCGGGCAGCGTCGGCTCACGGTCGACCGGGATCGTGTTCACGTAGGCGGTGCTGAGCGATGGCGATCGGCCCGGTGCCGGCGTGCTGGGCGCGCTCGATCACCCGGGTGAGCAGATCGCGGGCGCGCTCGGCGCCGTCCGCCGCGATGACGGCGTCGATCGCCTCCAGCCACTCGGTCGTCTCGACCGCGTCGATGTCCGGCGCCGCCCCGTCGGCCCGGCCGGGCCGCTACGAGGGGCTCACCGCCGGCGCGCGGTGAGGCGTCGCCGTGGAGGCGTGCCCGTTGCGCGCCGGCGGGCGGGGTTGGCGGTGCGCTCGGAGGTGGCCATGCGGGACGAGTGCGACTATACCCCCGTGACTGAGCACAGACACCGCCCGCTGCCTCGGGCGCGGTCCGCACATCCGGGTGACGTGACGCTGCGCGAGGTCGACGGTCCTCCCGGCGCTCCCTGGGACCGGCCGCTGGCCGGCGAGCTGGACCGGCTGACGGTCGTCTCGGAGCTGCTCGCCGGCAACCCGCTCGGCGATCCCGACCGCCGCCCGCTGTACGTCTACCGCCCGCCCGGGGGTCGAGCGCGGGGCCGGCGGCTCGCTCCCGGCGGTGTACGTCATCCAGGGGTTCACCGGCCAGGCCGACATGTGGCTCGGGCGCTCCGCGTTCCAGCCGACTCTCGTCGAGCGGATCGACGAGATGTTCGGCGCCGGGGGAGTGCCCGCCGGCGGTCGTCGTGCTCGTGGACGCCTGGACCTCGCGCGGGGGATCGCAGTTCCTCAACTCGAGCTCGACCGGCCGCTATCTGGACTACCTGTGCGACGAGGTCGTGCCGTTCGTCGACGACCGCTACCCGACGGCCGCCGACCGCGACCACCGCGGCCTCACCGGCAAGTCGTCGGGGGGCTACGGCGCCATGGTCGTGCCGATGCTGCGCCCGGAGATGTTCGGCGGCCTCGCCTCGCACGCCGGCGACGCCCTGTTCGAGGTCGCCTACCTGCCGGAGTTCCCGCACGCGGCGCGCCTGTTGCGCGATCGCTACGAGGGCTCGGTCGCGGTCATGTACGAGCGCCTCGCGCAGGCGCCGAGGCTTCGACTACGCGGCGTTCGGCCCGCCGCTGGAGATGTACGGCTACGCCTGCGCCTACTCGCCGGATCCGAGCGGCCGGGCGAGGCGCTGCTGCCGTTCGACGTCCGCACCGGCCGGCTCGACGAGGACGTGTGGGCGCTCTGGCTGCAGAAGGACCCGGTCCGCATGATTCCCGCCCACGCCGGCGCGCTGCGCTCGATGCGCCACATCCACCTCGAGGCGGGGCGCAGCGACGAGTACTACCTCGACCTCGGCGCCGAGGCGGTGTCGCGCGAGCTCACCGCGCAGTCGGTCACGCACACGCTCGAGCTGTTCGACGGCCGCCACGGTGGCATCGCCCACCGCTACCCGGGCGCGATCCAGGACCTCGTCCGCGCGCTGGGCTGACCGCCCGCCCGGCCCGCTCGACAACCGCCGGGAAGCGCTGGTACAGTTACGTACCGTGTCCACCGCCACCTCTCCCGGCCGGACGGCCGCCGGCCGCCGGCCGGCGGCCCCCGAGCCCGCCTGGTCCTATCCGCCCTCGCCGGCCGGTCCCGCCGACGGCGAGCCGCCGACCGCGCCGCCGCCCGAGCTCCCGGTCTCGCCCGCGCGCCAGGGGTTGCACTTCGCGGCGCGGCCGATGAGCTTCGCGATCGGCGCCCACCGGCGCTTCGGCGACGTGTGGACGCTGCGCATGCCGATGCGCCCGGAGGGGATGACGGTGAGCTGCCACCCCGATCACCTGCAGTCGCTGCTCAAGGCCAATCCCGCCGATGCGCCCTCGCTCACCGGGGAGTCGCCGCTGCGACCGATCCTCGGTCCCGACTCGGTGCTCACCGCCGTGGGCGAGCGCCACATGCGCCAGCGCAAGCTGCTGCTGCCGCCGTTCCACGGCGAGGCGGTGCAGCGCTACGTGGACATGATCTCCGAGATCGCCGAGGCCGAGATCGACGGCTGGCGGCCGGGCGCGGAGTTCGCGCTCGCGCCCCGCATGCAGGCGGTGACGCTCGAGGTGATCATGCGCGGGATCTTCGGCATGAAGCCCGGGGAGGGAGGGCCGATGGGACGGATGCGCGAGACGATCCGCCGGCTGCTCTACATGTCCACGACGCCGCTCTACATGCTGTTCGAGCTGCGCAACCACGGCACGCGCGAGCCGAAGGACCTGCTCGCCGGATGCTGAAGATCTCCGACCGCCAGATGTACGCGGTGATCCGGGCGCGCCGGGCCGACCACGACCGCGAGGCCCGCACCGACGTGTTGTCGCTGCTGCTCGCCGCGCGCGACGAGCAGGGGGAGCCGCTGAGCGACAAGGAGCTGCGCGACGAGCTGATGGCGCTCGTGCTCGCCGGGCACGAGACGACCGCCAACTCGCTGGCGTGGATCGTCGAGCGGCTGACGCGGACGCCCGCGGCGTACGACGGACTGCGCGACGCGGTCCGCTCGGGCGACCGGCAGCGCAGCGCGGACTGGATCGAGGCGACGATCCACGAGGGGATGCGGGCGCGCCCCGTGATCCCGATGATCGTGCGGATGGTCAAGCGGCCCTGGCGGTTCGGCGAGTTCGTGATCGGGCCCGGCAGCGCGACCTCGATCTCGATCCTGGGCCTGCATCACCGCTCTGACATCTATCCCGAGCCGGCCTCCTTCCGCCCACAGCGGTTCCTCGACAGTTGGGGGGGCAGGCCCCCCCAACAACCCCCCAATTCCGGGGCGGAGCGACCTGCGTTCCTCAAGCCGGGGACGTACACGTGGATCCCGTTCGGCGGCGGCATCCGCCGCTGCCTCGGGGCCTCGCTGGCGATGGCCGAGCAACGCGTCATGCTCGAGGCGATCGTCCGCCGCACCGAGCTGTCCGCGCCCGACCCGCGCCCGGAGGCTCCGCGGATGCGCAACGTGACGATGATCCCCACACATGGGTGTCGCGTGCGGCTCGACGCTCGCCAGAGCTCCTGAACGCTCCTATCGTCTGCACGGTGCCCGCCTCCTCCCAGGCACATCCCAGCCCGCCGCGCGACGCGGTCGATGAGCGAGACGCCGACGGCTCGCCAGTCCAGTCCTTCGGACAGACGAGTCCAGATCGGGTAATCGGCCACCGCGAGCGGCTGATCGCCGGGATGGCCACCTCGATCGAGGAGCGCGGCTACCGCGACACGACCGTCGCCGACGTCGTCCGGCTGGCGCGGACCTCGCGCCGCAACTTCTACGAGCACTTCGACGACCGGGACGCGTGCTTCCTGGCGCTGTTCGACGCGACCAACCAGGCGATGCTGGAGGAGATCGAGGCGGCGGTCGCGCCCGACCGGCCGCTCGACGACCAGGTCGACGCCGCCGTCGACGCCTACATCTCGAATGTCGCCGGCCATCCGGCGCTGTACTCGAGCTTCGTGCGGGAGCTGCCCGGCCTCGGCGACCAGGGCGCGGTGCGTGGGCAGGCGACGCTCGAGCGCTTCGCCGCGATGCTCGTCGGCCTCGTCGACCGCGCCCGCGAGGTGCAGCCCGGGCTCGTCGCCCGCCCGCTCGACCTCGACACCGCGATCATCATCGTCGGCGGGCTGCGCGAGCTGCTCGTCATCTCGCTGCAGCAGCGCCGCGACCTGCGCGCGCTGCGCACGAACGTCGGGCGCACGATCAAGGCGATCCTGATCGGCACGCTGTTGTGACCGAACCCGGCCGCGCCGAGATCGCGATCGTCGGCGCGGGCTTGTCCGGCCTCGGCATGGCGAAGATGCTGCGCGCCGCCGGCCACGACGACTTCGTCGTGCTCGAGCGGGCGTCCGACCTCGGCGGCACCTGGCGCGACAACAGCTATCCGGGCTGCGCCTGCGACATCCCGAGCATCCTCTACTGCTACCGCGACGAGCCCAAATCCGACTGGACGCGCGCGTACGCCCCGCAGGCGGAGATCTGGGACTACATCCGCGACGTCGTCGCCCGCCATCGCCTGGAGCGGTTCATCCGCTTCGAGCACGAGCTCACGCGTGCCGCGTTCGATTCCGGCCGCGGCGGCTGGGAGCTTCAGATCCGGCGCCCGTCCGGCGAGACCGAGCGTCTCACCGCTGACGTGCTCATCTCCGGGTGCGGATTCCTCGCCGACCCGTCGATCCCCGCGCTCCCGGGGCTCGATCGCTTCTCAGGCACGGTCTTCCACTCGGCGCGCTGGAACCACGATCACGCGCTGGAGGGCCGCAGGGTCGCGGTCATCGGCACCGGCGCTTCGGCGATCCAGTTCGTGCCGGAGATCCAGCCGCGCGTCGACCGGCTCACGCTCTTCCAGCGCACGCCGCCGTGGGTGCTGGCGCACACCAACCCCGGCATCCCGTCCGCGTGGCGCGACCACCTTTCGCGCCGTCCGCGGCTGCAGGCGCTCGCCCGGGCCGCGGTGTTCTCCGCCCAGGAGGCGCTGCACGTCGCCTTCCAGCACCCGCGCCTGGCGCGCGTCGTCGAGCAGCAGGGCCGCGCGAACATCCGGCGCCATGTCGCCGACCGCGAGCTGCGGGCGCGGCTGACCCCGGACTTCCGCCTCGGCTGCAAGCGGATCCTGCGCTCCAGCGCCTGGTACCCGGCGCTCGCTCAGGACAACGTCGAGGTCGTGAGCAGTGGGATCCGCGAGGTGCTCGCCGACGGCGTGCTCGACGGCGACGGGGTGCGCCACGAGGCCGACACGCTCGTCTTCGCCACCGGGTTCCACGTCACCGATCCGCCGATCGCCGAGCGGATCCACGGCCGGGACGGACGGCTGCTCTCCGAAGCCTGGGCCGGCAGTCCGCGCGCGCATCTCGGGATGTCGGTCGCCGGGTTCCCCAACCTGTTCTTCCTGCTCGGTCCCAACACCGGGCTGGGCCACAACTCGGTGCTGCTCATGATCGAGGCCCAGCTCGGGTATCTGCGCACGCTGCTCGCGCACCGCGCGCGCGCCGGGGCGGCCGTCGTCGAGGCGACCGAGCAGGCCCAGGCCGACTCCGTCGCCGCCGTCGACCACGGCACCGAGGGCAGCGTGTGGACGGCCGGCGGCTGCACGAGCTGGTACCTGGACCGGACCGGGCGCAACTCGGTCCTGTGGCCGGGGAGCGTGCGCGCCTACGAGCGGCGGTTGCGCCGCTTCGACCCCGCCGACTACACCTGGGCGCGGCCGCGGCGGTCGCCCGCCGCGCCCGACGCCGAGCCGGCCCTCGCCTGATCGACGACTAGGGTGGGGTCGATGACAGAGATCGAGAAGCCAGAGGTCGAGATCCCCGAGGGCGAGCCCTCCTACCGGCTCGAGCTCGACGACATCACCGTCGGCGACGGCGAGGAGGCGACCGAGGGCCGGATCGTCGACGTGCACTACGTCGGCGTCGCCTGGAGCACGCAGCGCGAGTTCGACGCCTCCTGGGATCGCGGCAAGCACTTCTCCTTCGGCCTCGGCAAGAGGCAGGTGATCGCCGGCTGGGACCAGGGCGTCGCCGGGATGCGGGTGGGCGGCCGGCGGCGGATCACGATCCCGCCGATGCTCGGCTACGGCAAGCGCGGCGCCGGCGGGGTGATCGGACCCGACGAGACGCTCGTGTTCGTCGTCGACCTGATCGCCGTCCGGTAACGCGCCGCCGGGACGCGGCCCACGGCCGCCCTACGGCTGGTAGGCGCGCGGATTGGCGACGCGGCTGACGTACCTGGCCACCGCGTAGAGGTCCGGACCAGTCGCCAGGCCGTTGGCCATGTCGCCGTTCGGGCCGCTCACGCCGTTCTGGACGACGCTCAGCACCTTCGAATAGCTCGGGTGCACCGCATCGAGGTCCGGGCCGGTGTTGCCGATCGAGTGGCTCGCGGCGAGCTGGTGGCAGGACGCGCAGTGCTCGGCGAACACCGCGTGCCCCAGCGACTGCGACGCGGTGAGCTCGACCCGCTTGCCGAGGACCGTCACGTGGTGGCGCTGGTCGTCGGAGCCGTGCAGGACGAGCAGGCCGGCCACGACCGAGAAGGCGATCGTCGCCAGCAGCGCGACGAACGGCAGGTTGAAGGCGGAGCGGCGCATGTGATGAGTGTCGAGCTCGTCGCGGACGGACGTCTCCGCGGGCCTTCATCGGGCCGTGAGCGCGCGGAACACTACCAGTCGCCCTGGCCCCGGCGCCCCGTCCGGCCCGGTCTGAGCCCGACCGGTCGGGACGCTGACGCATCGTCAGGAACGAGCCAGCAACAGCACTCCGCGGCGGTACAGCGCGTCCCCGCGCGTCGCCAGCCGGGCGGCCCGCCGGGCCTGGGTGGGGGTGAGCCCGAACGGCCCCCGGCGGCGCAGGTCGGTGCTCACCGCGTAGTTGGACCTCAGCACGAGCCCGAGGCCGGTGATGATCTCGCGCCGGGCGCGGGCGCCGACGCGGCTGGAGGCCGACGAGCGCCGCACCTTTGAGCGCAGCGCGGACAGATCCCGGTCCTGGGCGCGGATCGCACGGATGACGGGAGCCGCCCGATGCGACGCCTTGTAGCGCCGCAGCGCGCGCCTGAGCCGCGTCTGGCGGTGACGGAGGCCGGGAGACGCGCGCACGACGGCGAGCTTGATCGTGAAGTTGCTCGCGCTCGCGGCGGCGACCGGTCCCCCGATCATCGCGGACATGGCGAGCGCGACGGCCGCGGTGCGGACGGCGAGGCGTGTGGACACGCGGGCTCCTTTGACGGCGGCGATTGGACAACACGTGTTACCCATCTGAGGCCGATCTCATCCGCGCGCTCGACGGATGATCGTGCGCCCGTGGAAAACCGCCGCCGGGCGGGCGGTTAGGCCGCCGCCGCGCCCGGGCAGGATGCGCGCGTGGGCTTCCTACGCGACGAGTCGGGCACCGCGGACGACGGCGACGATCTCGCGCGGGTGCGCGAGGGCGGGATCACCGACCGAGCCGCCTCGCGGCTGCGGGGCGCGACCGGCGCCCGCTCGCTGTTCACCAGCGGGCTGTCGGTCAACGAGTTCGCGCTGCTGCGCCGGCTCGGGCCCGAGCCGCTCGCGCAGGTGATGGGCGCCAGTGTCGTCCGGCCGGGCTGGCAGTACCTGCCGGCGCTGCCCCCCGGCAGCCGCGCCGGGATGCGGATGAGCGCGGGCTACGGGGCGATCGCCCAGGCGTCGCCACCTCCCGGCGCCACCGGCTACACCGCGAGGTACACCGAGCCCTCCGCCCGGCAGGTCGCGGGCTACGTGTGGGGCGTCGACGTCACATGCGAGCTGGGCGTGCGCACCGACGCCTGGAACACCGCCCGGCGCCGGGCGCTCGATCGCCTGCGCCAGGAGGCGGTGCAGACCGGCGCCGAAGCCGTCGTCGGCATCCATCTGGATCGCAGCGACCACGATCTGGGGCGTGGTCTGATCGAGTACGCGGTCGCCGGGACCGCGATCCGGATCCCCGGGCAGGATCCGACCGACGCGCCGGTGCTGACCGACCTCTCGGTCCAGGAATACTGGCGCCTTCGGGAGGCCGGGTTCGAGGCTGCCGGCCTGGTCGCGGCGACGAGCGTCACGTTCGGCTCGCCGTCGCGGTCCACGCGGATGCGGCGCGCGCGCACGACGATGCGCGTCCAGGAGCTCGACGAGATCGGCGACGCCTTCCGAACCGCCCGTGAGACCGTTCGCCGCGCGATTCGCGACCAGGTCGCCCAGGCCGGCGGGATCACCGCGGTCGGGGTGGAGTTCTCGCACGAGGTGCGGCAGGAGACGCTCGAGCTGGGGTCCTCGCTGGCGTCGACCGCGCGCCAGGGCTGGCACGTGAGCCGGGTGGGCGTCCCCTACCGTGTGAGGGGATCCGGGCTGGCCAAGCGACACGGCTGGGTGATCACGATGCATGGCGCCGGCACGGCGGTCCGCCCGTGCGAGCGGCCGGCGGCGGCGCCGGTGAAGACCACGATCCGACTCGGAACGAGATGAGCGGCGACGACGAGACGACGGGCGCCGAGCCCGGCGCCGCCCCGCCGGAGGACGTTCCGCGATCGGCGCGGGAGCGGCTGCAGCAGAACCGGGCCGGCCTGTATACGTCAGACCTGTCGGTCAACGAGTTCATGCTCGTCCGCGAGGCGGGGTTCGATCCCGTCGGGCTGGTCGTCGGCAGCTCGATCTTCCACATCGGCCTCCAGGTCACCAAGCCCACCGCCAGCCGCGAGCTCGACGTGCTCTCGCAGGCGATGTACAGCGCGCGCCACCTGGCGATGACGCGCATGGAGGCCGAGGCCGACGAGCTCGGCGCCGACGGGATCGTCGGCGTGCGCCTCGACATCGGCCGCTACGAGTGGGGGCCGAACATGGCGGAGTTCATCGCGATCGGGACCGCCGTCAAGCACCGGGAGGGCGTGCTGCACCGCGCCTCCAACGGCAAGCCGTTCCAGAGTGACCTCTCCGGCCAGGACTTCTGGACCCTGCTGCGGACGGGTCACCGGCCGGTCGGCATGGTGATGGGCTGCTGCGTCTACCACGTCGGGCGCCGCGGTCCGCTCAGCACGGTCGCCCAGACGGGGCGCAACACCGAGCTGCCGAACTACACCCAGGCGCTCTACGACGCCCGCGAGGTGGCGATGCAGCGGATGCAGACCGAGGCCGAGGAGCTCGAGGCCGAGGGGATCGTCGGCGTCACCCTCTCGGAGCGCAGCCACGGGTGGGGCAGCCACATGATCGAGTTCTTCGCGCTCGGCACCGCGATCATCGCCACCGGCGAGGCGACGTCGATCGCGCCCCCCGTGCCGGTGCTCGACCTCAACGACCGCTGACGACGCACGCTGAGGGTTGCGGGGCCCACCCGGCCTGGCGCGGGCGTCGCGCGGTGCGCGACGTCCCGGTGGCGCGACGCCGCCCGGCCGCCGCTCAACCGGTCGAGCTCGACGTGCCGTGGCCGCGCAGCTTCGCCGCGGCCGACACGCACTCGCTGTAGGGCGTTCCCTGCTGGCCGGCGACGTGCTTCTTGGTCTCGTTCGCGCACGTGGTGTGAGGGTTCGTCCTGGACGACTTGCCGAGGCGGGCCATGTCCTTCACGCATGCCGAGAACGGGGTGCCTGGCTGGCCGGCGACATGCGTCTTGACCTCGGTCCTGCAGTATCTGCCGTAGGCCCTGACGTTGCCGGGCGGGGTGCCCCGCGAGCCGGGCGCGGTGTGCCCGGGCGCGCTCTGCGACGCGCCATGCGTCGAGGTCGGGGCACCGCGCGCGAGCGCACCGGCCGGCGCCAGGGCGAGTGCCAAAGTGGTGGCCACAGCGGTGATCTTGGTCGATGTCCTCACGGCTTCCTCCTGGGGACCGGTCAAGGTTGGCGGCGCGCCGGGAGCGCGACGCGTATGTCCGTACGCGGCGTCAACGCAGTCGTCGGCCGAGAAGTCAGGAGCATTAGCGACGGATTCGCCAGGTCGTCTATTCGTCCGCCGTCGAGGGCACCGCCGCCGGGAGCGCTGGTCGGAGACGGACGCGGTCGAGCGCGACGCCGGTGTCCGGGCCGCTCGGCCGACTTGGAGCGCATCGTGGTCGTCATACGACCCCAGACCGCTCCGAGTCGACGCGAGGTCCGCCGAGACGCCTCTATGGCCCCGATCGGCGATCTCGTGACGGCCGGTGAACCTCGGTGCCGAGCGGGTAGGCCTCGCCGCACCGCCTTGGGCCGGACCCGACCCCGAATTCGTGGCCTGATAGTTAATGTTCTCTCATCGACTTGAGCTGCTCCGGCGGGGAGGGGGTCTGACGTGCGCCGGCTGACGGCGCTCCCGCCGCGGTGACACGTTCTCGTCGGTCCGACGCGGCTGGACCGCGAAGCGCCACATGTGATGGAACACACGAACATGCCACGGCCGGCGGTGACCGTCGTCATCCCCACCTACAACCGATCCGCGCTGCTGCGACGCGCCGTGGCGAGCGCGCTCGCCCAGGAGCGGGTCGACTGCGAGGTGATCGTCGTCGACGACGGCTCGATGCCTCCGGTCACCGGGGAGGGCCTGCCCGGTCCGGTCACCGTCCTGCGCACGAGGGGGCCGGGCGGGGTCGCGGCGGCGCGCAACCTGGGGGTGGAGTGCGCGCGGGCGCCATGGGTCGCGTTCCTCGATGACGACGACTGGTGGGAGTCAGAGCACCTGCACCGGCTGCTGGAGGCGGCCCGCGCGGCCGGGGCCGACTTCGCCTACGCCGCCACCTGGAACGTCGATCTCGACGACGGCGAGGCGATCATGCGCCCGGCGGCCTCCCCGGACGGGCTCGTCACGCAGCTGCTGCGCAGCAACGCGATCGGGACGCCGTCGTGCCTCATGGTCAGCCGGTCGCTGCACCTGTCGCTCGGCGGGTTCGACCCCACCCTGTCGCCGATGGCCGACTGGGACCTGTGGCTGCGGATGGCCGATGCGGGCACCGGGGCGGCCAACCCGGGCGCGACCGTCGCCTATGCCACCCACCCCGAGAACATGAGCCTCGATCTGCCGCGGCTCATCGACGAGTTCCGGCGCCTGTCGGAGCGCTATGCCGGGCTGTGCGAGCGGGAGGGGATCCGGTTCGGGTATCCGGGCTTCCCGCGGTGGATCGCCGGGCTGTACCGGCGCCAGGGCCGGCGCCGGGCTGCCGCGGCGTGGTACCTGCGCAGCGCCCGCGTCCCGGGGCGGCGCCGTGACGCGGTGCGGGCGGTGAGCGTGCTCCTGGGCGAGCGCGCGATGCGGGCCGGCGCCGTGCTGCTGGGCGAGCACGCCGCGCCGACGGCGCCCCGCCCGCCCGAGCTGCCGCCGCTCGCCCCGCCCGCCTGGCTGAGCCCGAACGGGGCGCCGCTGCGCGCGTTCGCGCCGTGGCAGGCGGTGGGGAGACGGCCGTGACCGCCGACGGGCGGGGCGCCCGTGCCCGGGACGCGGTCAGCGGGGCGCCACGAGCCGCTCGGGGCGGCCCGACGCGCACTCCTTCAGCGCCGCCCGGTCAAGCCCTTCGGCGGCGAGCGCCTCGACCAGCTGCGACAGCGCCTCGGGCGGCGGCGGGCTCTCGGGCTGTCCGGCATCGGAGGAGAGGATGAGGCGCCCCAGCCCGACCGTGCGCGCGAACTCGGCGAGCGTCGCCGCGGTGGCGCCGGGCTGGTGCAGGAGCTGGTAGGCGGTGATCTCGACGAAGGCGTCCTCGCCGGCGAGCTCGGTGGCCTGGGCGGCGGTCATCGCCGGCACCGTGTAGCCCGGATGGGTGAGCAGCAGCCGCCGGACGCCGCCGGCGCGCGCGACCGGGAGCAGCCAGGCGATCTCCGCGGTGCTGAGGTGGCCGGTGGCGAGCACCGCGTCCGCGTCGGCGATCAGGCCGACGATCTGGCGCACGCGGTCCTCGGCCGCCGGGTCCAGCGGCGGGATCGCATACGTCGTCGACGCGAGGCCCGGCTGCGTGCGGCATAGCCGCGGCAACCCCGCGGCCTCCTGCGTGTGCGAGTCGGTCGTCGGCATCCAGATCACGCGCGCGCCCATCGCCAGGGCGGCCGCGACGGCCGCCGGGTTGAGCCCGCCGACATGCTGGTTGAGCGCGAGCGCGCCGTACACGCGGACCGGCGATCGACGGCCGGCGGCGCGGGCGCGGCCCGCGGTCGCGTCGTAGTGGCCCTTGAGCACGCAGCCGCTGAAGCCCGCGCGCTCGTACATGGCGACGATCTCCAGGTCGTCGCCGAGCCGTGGCTGGACGTCGGGCGCGGTGTGCACGTGCAGGTCGAACATGACGGTCAGGCGTCGCCGCCCTCCTCGATCAGCCGTGTCGTCTCCCGCTGGATCAGGCCGAGCCGCGCCTCGGCGATGAGCGGCAGCTCACGCCGGGAGCGGCGGGCGACGGCGATGTCGACGTCGACCGAGATGAGCGACGTCTCGTCGTACGGCGCCTGGACGACCACCTCGCCGTGGGGGTCGACGACGCGGCTGCCGCCCCAGAAGTCACAGCCGGCCTCGGTGCCGACGCGGTTGACGAACACGACCCAGGCCTGCTGCATGCGGGCCATCGACTCCAGCAGCCGCTCCCAGTACACCCGGTTGTCGAGCTGCCCGGCGCCCATGTTGCTCGCGCTGTTGGTCGGCACGATCAGCAGCTCGGCGCCGTCCTGGGCGGCCAGCCACGGCAGTGCCGGCTGCCAGGCGTCGTTGCAGATGAGCGTCGCCGTCCGTGCGTAGGCCGTGTCGTACGCGCGCAGCGACTGCCCGGGGCTGGAGTGCTTGCGCTCCTCCCACACCAGATAGGTGGGCAGGTACAGCTTGCGGTGCACATGCACCAGCTCCGAGCCCGACAGATGCGCGGCGGAGTTGTACGCGCGCACGCCGCCGTCCTCGTGGAAGCCGACGAGCACGTCCGCGTGTCCGGACGCCAGCTCGGCCAGCCGTTCGTCGCGCGCGGACAGCGGCCGGCGGTCGCCGAGCTGCCCGAGCGCGTAGCCGTGCACGGCGAGCTCCGGGAACACGATCAGGTCGGCTCCGTCGGAGTTGGCCTGATCGACCAGCTCGCGGATCTGGGCGAGGTTGCGTTCCACGTCGCCGATGGCGCTGTCGAACTGTCCGAGGGCTACGCGCATCTGCAATCACACCACGACGGGCCGAGCGCCGATGTACGATACATCCGTTGGGGACGCGTCTTGAGCCGATCTGACGCCATCGAGGATCCGGGGCACCGGTGAGGATCGAGCCGCTGCCGCCACCGTCCCCGAGCCTGGAATCCGAGATCCACCGGCTGCTGCGCGACCTGATCGTCGCCGGCGAGCTCGCTCCCGGCGGGCTGTACTCGATGAACGAGCTCGCCACCCAGCTCGGCGTCTCCCGCACCCCGGTCGCCCAGGCGGTGGCGCGGCTCGTCGACGAGGGAATGGTCCGGGTCGAGCACCGGCGCGGGCTGCGGGTGCTGGAGACCTCCGGGCACGACCTGGTCGAGATCTACCAGATCCGCCTGCTGCTCGAACCGCGCGCCACGAGCCGCGCGACGAGTCTCATGCGCCCCGCCGACCATCGCCGGCTCGAGCGCGCGCTGCGCGAGCTGCACGAGGTCGCCGACGGCGCCGCCAACCTGCGCGAGTACCTGCGCCGCGATGCGCACTTTCACCACGTGATCCTGGAGTCGGCGGGGAACCGGCGGCTGACCGAGTACATCGACACGCTGCGTGACCTGCAGATGATCCGCGATCTGTCGACGGTCGACCGCACCCGGCCGGCCGCCGCCGTCGTCGCCGACCACGAGCGGATCTACGAGAGGATCAGGGACGGCGACACCGACGGAGCCCGGCGTGAGATGCACGAGCATCTCGCCACCACCTACGAGCTGCTCGTCGTCCAGGAGACGGGCGGGACCACGGCGGCGTTGGCGTCCTGGCCGCCTGATGAGTGACGCGATCGCGGGCACGCGGCTCCATCTTGACAGCTTGCGCGTTACATGCAAGAGTGCTCGCACGTTGTGATGCGGATCTCGGAGGTCACCGCCCGCCCGGTCGCCATCCCGCTGAAGCTCAGCACCCGGATGTCGACCCGCACCCTTGCCGAACGACACTTCCTCATCGTGGAGGTGCGAGAGGACGATGGGGGCTGCGGCATCGGCTACAGCTACGCCGGCACCGTCGGGGGCGGGCTCCTGGCCGACGTGGTCACCGAGGTCCTGGCGCCGGTCGTGCTCGGCGCCGACCCCGAGGACCTGCCCGGGCTGTGGCTGCGGATGTTCCAGGAGAGCCTGCTGATCGGCCGCCGCGGCGCGGTGCTGCGGGCGATCAGCGCCGTCGACATCGCCCTCTGGGACCTGCGCGCCAAGCGCTGCGATCAGCCGCTTGCGCGGCTGCTCGGCGGCAGCACCGCCCGGCCGCTGCCCGCGTACGCCTCGGGCGGCTACTACCGGCCCGACGACGGCCCGCCCGCCGACGCCGTCGCCGACGAGATCGCGGCCGGCCGCGAGCTCGGCTTTCGCGATCACAAGATCAAGGTCGGCGGGCTCTCGGTCGCCGAGGATGCGCAGCGGGTGGCGGCGGCGGCCGAGGCGATCGGCGGCCGCGGCAGGCTCGCGCTCGACGCCAACAACGCGTACGCGACGGTCGCCGAGGCGCTGCGCGCGCTGCGGGAGTTCGAGCGCGCGGCCGGCCCGAACGGCCTGTGGTGGTTCGAGGAGCCGCTCTCGCCGGAGAACGTGAGCGGGCACGCCGAGCTCGCGGCGACCGTCGAGACGCCGATCGCCACCGGCGAGATCCATCAGACCCGGTGGGACTTCGCGCGGCTGATCGAGGCGCGGGCGGCGGACATCGTGCAGCCCGACGTGGGGGTCGTCGGAGGGATCAGCGAGTATCTGCGCATCGCCCACACGGCCGAGTCGTTCGACCTCCCGGTCGCACCGCACTGGCACGCGAACCTCCACGCTCAGCTCGCGGCCGCGCTTCCGGGGACGCTGACGATCGAGTACTTCGCGCTCGCCAACGACATCTACAACTTCGAGGCGCTCGTCACCGAGCCGTCGCGGCTGCGGATCGAGGACGGCCGGATCGAGCTCGGTGAACGCCCCGGCATCGGCATCGAGCTCGACGAGGGCGCCGTCGAGCGTTACGCGCTGCCGCGCGAGCGGCGCGCCACGGCCGGCGTGTCATGACCGTCCACCCGCTGCCCTTCTTCGCCGACGGGCTGCGCATCGACGCCGACCTGCACCTTCCCGCCGATCGGGCCGGCGCCGCCGCCCCGCCGGTGCTCGTCGCCGCCTCCGGATATCAGGGCCTGAAGGTCCTGCACCCCGAGCGGTTCGCCCGCGTGCTGACGCCGCGGGGATACGCGGTGCTCACGTTCGACTACCGCGGGTTCGGCGCCAGCGAAGGCGAGCGCGGCCGTCTGGCGCCGCAGGACTGGGCCGAGGATGTGCGCGCGGCGGTCGACCGTCTCGGCGGGTGCGAGCTGGTCGACTCAAGTCGCATCGGCCTGCTCGGCTGGGCGCTCGGCGGCGGCGTCGTCGTCGCCGAGGCCAGCGACGATCCGCGGGTGCGCGCCGTGGCGGCGGTCAACGCGATCGGGGACGGCGCCCGCTCCACGCGCAACAAGCACGACGACGCGTCGTGGAACCGCCTGCTGGAGCGGATCGAGGCCGACCGTACGCACCGCGCGATCCATGGCCGCTCGGAGATCACCTCGCCCTGGGACATCGTCCGGCTCGACCTCGACGAGCGGACCTCGCCGTACGTGCAGGACGAGCTGTACAAGGCGCCCGGCTTCGGCAGCGGCGTCACGCTGCAGTCCGCCGAGCTGCTGCTGCGGTTCAGCCCGGAGCGGCTCGTCTCGCGGCTGACCGGCCGTCCGCTGCTGATCATCCACGGCGACCGCAACCGGTTGCACCTTCCCGAGGAGGCCGGCTCGCTCTTCGACCACGCCGGTGAACCCAAGCGACTCGTGTACCTGGAGGGGTTCGGGCACACCGAGTGGATGTTCGACGACCACCCGACGTTCCAGCGGCTGGTGGACATGCTCGACGAGTTCTTCGCAGACGCCCTGCAGGAGACGCCCGATGTCACCGCCACGAAAGGATGACGGCACCATGGCGACCCCCGCCTCCATGCTGGACGCGCTGCGCATCGGGCGCAGCGAGATCGTCAACCACCACCTCGACGAGCTCGCCGCGGGCCGGCTGAGCCGCCGCGAGTTCGTGCGGCGGGGCGCCGCGCTCGGCGTCTCGAGCACGTTCCTGGCGGCGGCGCTCGCCGCGTGCGGCGGCGCCAACTCCCCGTCGTCCTCGGCGTCCTCCTCCTCCACCCCCGCCGCGGGCACCCCGCGCAAGGGCGGGACGCTGAAGCTCGCCGCTCAGACCCCCACCGGGGCGATCAACCCGATCACGGTCGCGGACCTCGGCGGCTCGACGATGCTCACGCAGACCGGAGAGTTCCTCACGTTCGACAACGGCATGACCCGGCAGTTGCAGCCGATGCTCGCCACGAGCTGGAGCCACAACGGCGACGGCACGGTGTGGACGTTCAAGCTCCGCCACGGCGTCAAGTTCCACACCGGCAAGCCGATGACGGCCGACGACGTCGTCTACACGTTCAAGCAGCAGACCGACTCCAAGAACGCGGCCGTCGCGCTGTCCACGTTCCAGGGCGTGCTCAAGCCCGAGGGCGTCGTCAAAGTCGACGCGTACACGGTCGCCTTCCACCTCGAGTCCGCGAACGGGAACTTCCCGTACATCATCTCCTCGGACAACTACAACATGATCATCGTGCCCGACGGCACCGACTTCTCCAAGTGGGAGCGGACGTTCGTCGGGACCGGGCCGTTCAAGCTGCACAGCTACACGTCGAACCAGTCCGCCCACTTCGTCGCCAACCCCGACCACTGGGCGGGGCGCCGCACCTGTCGGCGACCTCGTTCGCCTTCTACGCCGGCCAGCAGCCGCAGATCGTCGCGCTGCAGAGCGGCCAGGTCGACGTCGTCTCCCAGTTCGCCCCGCAGGGCGCGGAGGCGCTGCTGAAGAGCTCGGCCTACCGGATCCTCAAGGTCGAGTCCGCCAGCCACCGTGAGCTGTCGATGCGCAACGACATCCCGCCGTTCAACGACCCGCGTGTGCGCCAGGCGATCGCGCTCTGCCTCGACAGGCCGGGGATGGTGCAGGCGCTGCTCGTCGGCGACGGTCAGGTCGGCAACGACAGCCCGTTCGCGCCCAGGTTCCCGTCGACGGACACGAGCGTGCCGCAGCGCGCCCAGAACATCGCCAAGGCCAAGGCCCTGCTGTCGGCCGCCGGCCACCCCCATGGCTTCTCCACGACGCTCACCACCGGCCAGCAGGAGGAGATCCCCGCGCTGGCGACGGTGATCGCACAGTCCGCGTCCAAGATCGGGGTGAAGATCAACCTCAAGGTCGAGACGCTGGCGGCCTACTACGGCAAGTCGACGTATGGCAACTCGGACTGGCTGGACGCGATCATGAGCCTCGTCGAGTACGGCGACCGCGGCGTCCCGAACGTGTTCCTCGAGGCGCCGCTGGAGTCCACCGGGCCGTGGAACGCGGCGCGCTTCAAGAACAAGACCTACGACGGACTCGTCAAGCAGTACGTCGCGTCCGTCGATCTGCACGCGCAGCGGGCGACCGCCGGCAAGATCGAGTGGCTGTTGCTCGACCAGACGCCGCTCGTGATCCCGTACTTCGTCGACATCCTCGCGGCGACGAACAGCCACGTCGGCGGCGTCGAGGTCAACGGGTTCGCGATCTTCCTCGGCAAGGCCTATCTGACGTGATCCGGCGATCGACGAGCTGACGGTCACGCGCGACGTGCCGGCGCGGATGCGCGACGGCATCGTTCTGCGCGCCAACGTCTACCGTCCCGCGGCCGCGGGGCCCTGGCCGACGCTGGTGACGCGCACCCCCTACGGCAAGGACCTCCCGGGCGCGTCGGCCTGGCTGGATCCGGTCCGGGCGGCGGCCGCGGGGTTCGTGGTGGTTGTCCAGGACGTGCGCGGACGCTTTGCGTCGGGCGGCGACTGGGAGCCGTTCCTGCACGAGGCGGCGGATGGATTCGACACCGTCGAATGGGCGGCACGGCTGCCCGGGTCCAACGGTCGCGTCGGCATGTTCGGTCTGTCCTACTGGGGCAACACGCAGTGGCTGGCGGCGATCGCCCAGCCCCCGTCGCTGGGTGCGATCGCGCCGGGGCTGACGTGGTCGGATCCCGACGACGGACTGCTGCGCCGCGGCGGTGCGGTGCAGTTCGCCACCGGGGTGGTGTGGGGGCTGGAACAGGGGATCGACCACCTCCGGCGGGGCGACGATCCACCGGCGCGGTTGCGGCGGCGCGTGCGGGAGCTGGTCGACGCGATCGACGGGCTCGCCGGGACGGGCCTGTGGCAGCTGCCGGCGTCGACCGCGGCGATCCTCGCCTCCCACGGCGTGCCGGGCCTGGACGACGCGCGCGACGGGTCACGCCCGATCGCCGCGGACGCATGCCGCGTCGCCGGGGCGCACGAGCGCGTGCGGGTGCCCGTGCTCGGGATCGGCGGGTGGCACGACGCGTTCATCCAGGGCGTGCTCGACAACCATGCGGCGATGACGGCGCTCGGCCGCGACAGCCGGATCGTGATCGGACCGTGGTCGCACGCGAACTTCTCGGACGCGATCGGGGGGCTGTCGTTCGGGATCCGAGCGCGCATGGGCTTTGGAGCCCTCCCGCCCGGGGGTCCTCCCGCCGGCGGGCGGAGCGGGCGATCTGACCGCGATCCAGCTGGGGTGGTTCGCGCACCATCTCGCGCCCGGAACCGCCGCCGAGCCGCAGCTGCCGCCGGTGCGTGTCTTCGTGATGGGCGCCAACCGGTGGCGCGACGAGCCGTCGTGGCCGCCGCCGGCGGCGGCCGAGCAGCGCTGGTACCTGCGGGCGGACGGCGGCCTCACGACGGATCCGCCGGACGCCGGCGAGCGCGCGAGCGAGTTCGTCTACGACCCCGCCGATCCGGTCCTGAGCAGCTCCGCCGCGGCGCCGACGGCCTCGCCCGAGCCCCATGGCCCGATCGGTCAGGCGGCGGTCGAGGCGCGGGCCGACGTGCTCGTGTTCACCTCCGAGCCACTGGCGGACGACCTCGAGGTCGCCGGGCCGGTGCGCGTCGTCGTGCGCGCACAGAGCTCGGCGCCGTCGACCGACTGGGTCGCGCGACTGTGCGACGTGCATCCGGACGGGACCTCCTACGGGCTGTGCGACGGCATCCTGCGCGTCGCCCGCGGCGCCGGCGAGCCGTCCGATCACGAGATCGAGCTGTGGTCGACCTGCAATGTGTTCCGGCGCGGGCACCGCCTCCGCGTGCACGTGACGAGCAGCTCGTTCCCGCGCTGGGACCGCAACCTCAACACCGGCCGTCAGGGCGCGGCGCGATACGTCGCGGCCCGCCAGCGGGTCGGCCACGACCGCGGCCGCCCGTCGTGGCTGGCGCTGACGGTCGTCTGATGGCGCCGCCCGCCGCCGCGTAGGATCGAGCCCAGTGTTCGAGGCGGGCGCGATCATCCTGGCGGGCGGCCGGTCATCGCGGATGGGCTCGCCGAAGGCGGCGCTCGACTGGCACGGCTCCACCCTGTTGCGCCGGGTGACCGGGCTGGCGATGCGCTGCGTCGAGGGGCCGGTCGTCGTCGTCGGCGCCCCCGCCCAGCGACTGCCCGAGCTCGACCGCGCGGTGCAGATCGTCTCGGACGCGCGCGAGGGACGCGGCCCGCTGCAGGGCATCGCCGCCGGGCTGGCCGCGCTCCGGGGCCGCGCCGCGATCGCGTTCGTGTCCTCCACCGACGTGCCGCTGCTGCACCCGGCGTTCATCCGCTGCGTCGTCGACGCCTTCGACCGGACACCGACGTGGTGCTCCCGCACGTCGCCGGGTATCGCCAGCCGCTGTCGGCGGCCTACCGGGTGTCGCTGCTGCCCGAGGTCGAGGCGCTGATCGCCGCCGACCGGCTCAAGCCGGCGTTCCTGTTCGAGCGCTGTCGCGTGCGGCGGCTCGACGACGAGCAGATGCTCCGCGACCGCCGCCTCGCCGCCGGCGACCCCGAGCTTGCGTCGGTGCGCAACCTCAACGAGCCCAGCGACTACGAGGCGGCCCACGCGAAGCCGGCGCCGCAGATCGACGTGCGGCTGTTCGGACCGCTCGCGCGGGATCGAGCCTCACGCCACCGGACCGTCGCGGCATGGACGCTGGGCGAGGCGGCGGACGCGGTCGGGCTCGCGCTCGACGAGCATCTCGTGGCCGCGCTGAACGGCGATCAGATCACGCGCGACCCGCACCTGCCGCTCGCCGCGGGGGACGCGGTCGCGTTCATGGTCGCCGACGCCGGCGGCTGACCGGCCGCGCCGGCCGCGCGGCGGCGTTGGTTAGCATCGAGGGATGGCCGTGCCACCCGGTGGCTACTTCGGGCGCGCGCTGATCGTCGACCTGAGCACGGGCCAGAGCAGCGTGATGCCACTCCCGAGCGAGTGCTGCGCAGCTTCGTCGGCGGCGCCGGGCTGGGGACGTGGCTGATGCACCGATGCTGCCCGGCCGGGGTCGAGCCGCTCGCGGCCGAGGCGCCGCTCATGTTCGTGTTCTCGCCGCTCGTCGGCACGCCGCTCACGACCAGCGCCAAGTTCGCCGTGGTCGCGAAATCGCCGCTGACGGGCCGATTGACCGACGCGCTGGCGTCGAGCCATTTCGCGATCGCGGGCAAGCTGACCGGTCACGACGCGATCGTCGTCCGCGGCCGCTGCCCGGATCCGTCGGTGCTGATGATCGAGGGCAGCTCGGTCCGGCTCGTGCCCGCCGACGAGCTCTGGGGCCTGTCCGCCGCCGACGCCGAACGGCGGCTGCGCGAGCGGATGGGCCGGGCCTGGCGGGTGGCGGCGATCGGCCCCGCCGGCGAGCACCTCGTGCGCTACGCGACGATCTCGCACGACGGCCGCCACGCCGGCCGCGGCGGCCTGGGCGCGGTGCTCGGCTCCAAGGGGTGCAAGGCGGTGATGGTCCGCGCGAGCGCGAAGGTCGCGCCGGCGGACCCGCCCGCGGTGCTCGCCGCCGCGCGGGGGTTGCGCGAGCGATCGTTCGGCAAGGCGACCGCCAAGTACCGCGAGCTCGGCACGATGGCGAACCTGCTCGCGTTCAACGCGATCTCAGCGCTGCCGACGCGCAACTTCACGGCCGCCAGCTTCGACGGCGCCGAGGCGCTCAGCGCGGAGGACCTCGCCGGGCTGCGCGAGGTCGCCCGCAGCTCCTGCGCGTCGTGCTCGATCGGATGCGAGCACCTCTACCGGGGACCGAAGGGCAAGCAGACCCGGATGGAGTACGAGAACGTGTTCGCGCTCGGCCCGCTGTGCGGCGTCGGCGACCCCGACACCGTGATCGCGGCCAGCGCCCGCTGCGACGAGCTCGGCCTCGACACGATCTCCGCGGGCGGCACGATCGCCTGGGCGATGGAGTGCGCCGAGCAGGGGCTGATCGACGCGCCCTGGCTGCGGTTCGGCGACGGTCCCGCGCTGCTGAGGGTCCTCGAGGAGATCGGCGCCCGCGAGGGGATCGGCGACCTCCTCGCGGAGGGGTCGCGCGCCGCGGCGCGCGTGGTCGGTCACGGCTCGGGCGCGTTCGCGGCCCACGTCAAGGGCCTCGAGCTGCCCGGCTACGAGCCCCGCACCCTGCAGGCGATGGCACTCGGCCTCGCCGTCAACGCGCGCGGCGCCGACCACAACCGCTCCGGCGCCTACGAGACCGACCTGTCCGGTGAGCACGACCGTCTCGCCGGCGGCGAGCGGCATGTCGAGGGGGCGATCGAGACCGAGGATCGGGCCGCGATCATGGACTCGCTCATCCTCTGCAAGTTCCTGCGCGGCGTGTTCGAGGAGCCGCTCCCGGAGTGGGCGCAGCTGCTGTCGACGGTCACCGGCTGGGACGTCGACGGCGACGAGCTCGCACGCACCGCACGGCGGATCGTGATGGCCAAGCGACTGTTCAACGCGCGCGAGGGCTGGACGCGCGACGAGGACTGGTTGCCCGACCGGTTCCTGTCGGAGTCGCTGGAGCTCGACTCCGGACGGACTGCGACACTGACCCCGGAGCGCCTGCGAACGATGATCGACTCCTACTACCGCCGGCGAGGGCTGCAGCCGACCGGGCTGCCCAGCGCGGAGACGCTCCGCGAGCTGGAGCTGGCCGGCCTCTCGACCCTCATCGATGGACAAACAGCTCTCAGCGACGGAGGATGAGGCGATGGCCACCACGTCACCCGCGGATCGCAGTGCCCCGACGACGCAGGTCACCCTGACGATCGACGGGCGGGCGGTCACCGTCGCGGAGGGCACGACGATCCTCGACGCCGCCGGGCAGCTCGGGATCGAGATCCCGGTGCTCTGCCACGACGAGCGCTATGACCCGGTCGGGGTCTGCCGGATGTGCGTCGTCGACGTCGGCGCCCGCGTCTACGCGGCCGCATGCGTACGCACATGCGAGCAGGGGATGGAGGTCACGACCGGCGGCGAGCAGATCGACTCACACCGTGCGATGCTCACCGAGCTGCTGCTCTCAGAGCAACCCGACCCCGCCGAGGACCCGAAGGAGACGACCACCGCCGACAACGAGCTGCTGGTGCTCGTCCGCCAATACGGCGTCGCCAAGGACCCCGGATCGCTGCCGCAGAGCTCAGGGCGCGGCATCGACCACTCCAACCCCGTGATCGCCGTCGACCACGACGCCTGCATCCTCTGCGACCGCTGCGTCCGCGCCTGCGACGACATCCAGGGCAACGACGTGATCGGGCGCAGCGGCAAGGGATACACGACCCGGATCGCCTTCGATCTCAACGATCCGATGGGTGAGTCCTCCTGCGTGACCTGCGGCGAGTGCGTCGCGGCCTGTCCGACGGGCGCACTCACGAACAAGCCGCTGCACGACGTCCCGATCCGGCCCCGGGAGCGGCTGCGCCAGGTCGACACCGTCTGCCCCTACTGCGGGGTCGGGTGCGCGCTCACCTACCACGTCGACGACGAACGCCACGCGATCGCGTTCGCCGAAGGCCGCGAGCAGCCCGGCTCCAAGGGGAGGCTCTGCGTCAAGGGCCGCTACGGCTGGGACTACGCGCGCTCCGCGCAGCGGCTCACCACGCCGTTGATCCGCCGCGACGGCTCCTACCCCAAGGGACCCCTGTCCGGCGATGTGAGAGGCGAGGGACGCGGCCGGCGCAAGCCGGGCGGGCTCGTCGACTACGACGAGGTCATGCCGCACTTCCGCGTGGCGAGCTGGGACGAGGCGCTCGACCTGATCGCCGGTCGGATGACCGAGATCCACCGCCGGCATGGACCCGGGTCGATCGCGGGGTTCGGCTCGGCGAAGTGCTCCAACGAGGAGGCCTACCTCTTCCAGAAGCTGATCCGCGCCGGCTTCCAGACCAACAACGTCGACCACTGCACCCGGCTGTGCCACGCCTCGAGCGTCGCAGCGCTGTTCGAGGGGGTCGGCTCGGCGGCGGTGTCGACGACCTACGGCGACGTGATCAACGCCGACGTCGCGATCCTCGCGGGCACGAACACGACCGCCAACCATCCCGTCGCATCCTCGTTCTTCAAGCAGGCGCGGCGCCGCGGGACGAAGCTGGTCGTCGTCGACCCACGCCGCGAGCGGATCGCCGATCACGCCGACATCTACTGCCAGATCAAGCCCGGCACCGACGTCGCGTTCTACAACGGCGTGATGCACGAGATCCTCGAGATGGGCCTCGTCGACGAGCGGTTCATCGCCGACCGGACGAGCAACTACGAGGCGCTGGCCGCCATGCTGGCGCAATATCCGGCGGAGCGCGCCGGTCAGATCTGCGGCATCTCACCACGGATGCTGCGCGACGTCGCGCGCATCTGGGGCGAGGCCGACGCCGCCGTCGTCTACTGGGGGATGGGCATCTCCCAGCACACGACCGGCACCGACAACGCGCGCTGCCTGATCGCGCTGTGCGCGATCACCGGGCAGGTCGGGCGGCCGGGCACCGGTCTGCACCCGCTCCGGGGGCAGAACAACGTGCAGGGCGCCTCCGACGCCGGCCTGATCCCGATGTTCTATCCCGACTACCAGCCGGTCGACGACCCCGGCACCTGGGAGCGGTTCGAGACCGCCTGGGGACGCGAGCTCGACCACGCCCGCGGGCTGACGGTCACCGAGATCGTCGCCTCGGCGCTCACGCAGGGCGTGCGGGCGATGTACATGATGGGCGAGAACCCGTTCCTGTCGGACCCGAACATCAACAAGGTGCGCAAGGCGCTCAGCTCGCTGGAGTTCCTCGCCGTGCAGGACATCTTCCTCACCGAGACCGCCGAGTTCGCCGACGTGGTCCTGCCCGCCTCCTCCTACCTGGAGAAGGAGGGCTCCTACACGAACACCGACCGGCGGGTGCAGCGCGGGCGCAAGGTGCTCGACCCGCCCGGCGACGCCCGCGTCGACTGGCAGATCATCCAGGACCTCTCCAACCGCGTCGGGCTGCCGATGGACTACGCCTCGGCCGATGAGATCTTCGACGAGCTCGTCGAGGTGATGCCCAGCTACGCGAACCTGAGCTACGACAAGCTCGGTCCCACGGGCAAGCTCTATCCCAACGCCGATCCCGACACCTCCGACGGGACGATCGTCCTGTTCGAGGAGTCGTTCAACACCGATGACGGGCTCGCACATCTCGTCCCGGCGGAGTGGATGCCCGCGCGCGAGCTGCCCGACGACGAATACCCGTTCGTGCTCAACACCGGGCGGCTGCTCGAGCATTGGCATACAGGCTCGATGACCCGACGCTCCTACGCGCTGGACGCGATCTCGCCCAAGGCGACCGTGTTCGTCAACCCCGAGGACGCGGCCCGGCTGGGGATCGCCGATGGCCAGTTCGCGCGGGTCACGTCGCGGCGCGGCTCGATCGAGCTCGAGGCGCGCGTCTCGCACCGCGAGACCCCCGGCAGCTGCTTCATCCCGTTCCACTTCCGCGAGGCGGCGGCGAATCTGCTCACGATCGACGAGATCGACCCGGTCGGCAAGATCCCCGAGTTCAAGTTCTGCGCGGTCAGAGTCGAGGCCGCCGGTGCGCCGGACCCGTCGGGCGGGGCGGTGAGATGAGCGTCGTCGACGGCCGCGTCCCCGGACGCGAGGCACGGGCCGGGCGGTTCCCGGGCCCGAGCCTGATCCCGTCCCTGAACTCGATCCAGCGCGAGCACGGGTGGCTGCCGCGGGAGGAGCTCGTGCGGCTCTCACGCGACACACGCCGGCCGCTCTATGAGATCGAGGGCCTGATCTCGTTCTATCCGCACTTCCGGACCCGGCCGCCGCCGCGCGTCGAGGTGACCGTCTGCCGCGACCTCTCGTGCTGGCTGCACGAGGCCGAACCGCAGATCGCCGCCGTCCACCAGCGCTTCGGCGACGACGTCGAGGTCGAGGTGCGCGAGGTGTCGTGCATCGGCCGCTGCGACATCGCCCCCGCCGCGACGGTCCAGGAGCAGCCGCTGCCGCTCGCGGCCGTCGGCGACGCCGTCGACCGGGTGCTCGCCAACGGCGAGCCCGGGCCCTCGCTCCCCGCGCGATCCGGGCCTGGCCCAACGACCCGTACGCCGGCGAGGGCAAGGCCGAGCGCTACGCGACCGCGCGGGCGATGCTCTCCGGCCGCGTCGACGGCGACGATGTCATCTCGACGCTCAAGGACTCCGGGCTGCGGGGCATGGGCGGCGCCGGATTTCCCACCGGCCAGAAATGGGAGCTGGTCGCCGCGCAGCGCTCCGAGCCCAGGTACGTGATCTGCAACGCCGACGAGTCCGAGCCCGGGACGTTCAAGGACCGTCAGATCCTGATCGAGCAGCCGCACCTGGTGATCGAGGGGATGCTGCTCGGGATGCTCGCCGTCGGCGCCGAACAGGGCTGGGTGTTCATCCGCCACGAATACGGCCAGGAGGAGGACGCGGTCCGCGCCGAGCTCGAGCGGGCCCGCGGCGCGGGGCTGCTCGGCGCCGACGTGCTCGGCTCCGGCCGCCAGCTCCAGATCGACGTCTTCACCTCCCCGGGCGGCTACATCCTCGGCGAGGAGTCCGCGCTGATCGAATGCATGGAGGGCCACCGCGGCGAGCCCCGCAACAAGCCGCCCTTCCCGGGGGTGAGCGGCCTGTGGGGCAAGCCGACGCTGATGAACTCCGTCGAGACGTTCGCCGCGGTCCCGATCATCGAGCAGCGCGGCGCGAGGTGGTGGCGCGACCAGGGGGTCAACGGCGGCGTCGGCCTGAAGTTCTTCGCGATCTCGGGGCACATCGCCGACCCCGACGTGTACTGCGTGCCGATGGGGACGACCGCGCGCGAGCTGATCGACCTCGCCGGGGGGATGGCCGACGACGCGGACCTGCAGGCGTTCCAGCCCGGCGGCTCCTCCTCGAACTTCCTCGGCCCCGAGGACCTCGACGTCCCGCTCGACTTCAAGCCGCTCGCCGAGGCCGGGTCGATGCTCGGCTCCGGCGCGTTGGTCGTGATCGCAGAGGGCACCAACCTGCTCGCGGCCGCGACCAACGTGCTGCGGTTCTTCCGCAACGAGTCCTGCGGCAAATGCGTCCCGTGCCGCGTCGGCTCGCACAAGGCGCACGTGATCCTCACCGACGCGCTCGCCGAGGGCCACGGCGCCGAGGCGTCGCCGAGCGGATCGACGCGCTCGAGCAGACGCTGCGGATGACCTCGATCTGCGGGCTCGGCCAGGTCGCGCTCGGACCGGTGGTCAGCGTCCTGCGGCGCGGTCGCGGCGCCGCCGGCGACTGACCTGAAGATGGCCGCGACCGGCCGGGAATTCTTCACCGCCAGGACGGTGGCCGACGCACGGCGCGGTTCCGCCCCGGGCACCGCACCCCGATCGAGCCCGTCGGGCTCGATGACGCGCTCGGCCGGGCGCCCGCCGCCGACGTGCGCGCGCCCGAGCCGCTGCCGGGGTTCGACCGCTCCGCCGTCGACGGCTACGCCGTCCGCGCGCAGGACACGTACGGCGCATCGGAGTCGATCCCCGCCTACCTGACGGTCACCGGCAGCATCCGGATGGGCGCCGGGGCCGGGCTCGAGGTGACCGCCCAGGGCGCGATCGCGATCCCGACCGGAGGCTCGCTGCCCGCGGGCGCGGACGCCGTCGTGATGATCGAGTTCACCCAGGAGGCGATGCCCGGCACGATCGAGGTCATCCGCCCGGTCGCCCCCGGCGACGGGATCGTCCGCGCGGACGAGGACATCGCCGCGGGAGCCCCCGCGGTGCACGCGGGCCGGCCGTTGCGCGCCCAGGACATCGCGATGCTCGCCGCCCTGGGCATCACCGAGATCGATGTCCACGCGCGCGCCTCGGTCGCGATCCTCGCGACCGGGGACGAGCTCGTCGCGCCCGATCACGGCCGCCTCGCGCCGGGGCAGGTACGCGACGCGCTCTCCAGCTCGATCGGCGCGCTCGTCCGGGAGGCCGGAGCCAGACCGGAGCCGGCGCAGATCATCCCCGACGACCGCGAGCGGCTGCACCGGGCGCTGCGGAGTCACTGACCCGCAGCGACATGGTCGTCGTCTGCGCCGGATCGTCGGTCGGCGGCCGCGACGAGACCGCCGCCGCGGTCGCCGAGCTCCCCGCCGCGCGGATCTGGTGCCACGGACTCGCGATCAAGCCCGGCAAGCCGACGCTGCTCGCCGACGCCGACGGGATCCCGATCGTCGGCCTGCCCGGCAACCCGCGCTCGGCGCTCGTCGTGTTCCGCCTGCTCGGAATGGAGCTGCTGCGGCGCGTCGCGGGGTGGGTCGAGCCGCCCCGGAACGGATCGGCGTCATGCCGGCTCGCGCGGGATCTGCCGTCCGCCGCCGGGCGCCTGGACGTCGTCCAGGTCCGCGTCCGCGAGGGCCGGGCCGAGCCGATCTTCGGACCGTCGGCGCTGCTGTCGGTGCTCACCGAAGCCGATGGATATGTGATCGTGCCCGAGGACGCCAACGGCCTGCCGGCCGGCGACCCCGTCGAGGTCACCTTCTATCGCTGAGCGCGCCACACCATTCCTGCACGACGTCCCGCTGACCCGGGCGCTCGACGCATGGACGCGCAGCCGGCGGGAGGGGGGCTGCCCGACCCGGCTCCCGGCGGTCACCGTCGGCCTGCGCGAGGCGGTCGGCCGCGTCACCGCCGAGCCGATCTGGGCGACGCGGTCCTCGCCGCCGTTCGACGCCGCCGCGATGGACGGGATCGCCGTCCGGGCGGCCGACACCCGCGGGGCGAGCGAGACGCGGCCGCGGCTGCTCGCTCCCGGCGCCTACGCGGTCGTCGACACCGGCGACCCGCTGCCCGAGCGCTTCGACGCGGTCGTGATGCGCGAGCACGTCCACTACGTCGGCGACCGGGCGGAGCTGCGCGCCGCAGTCGCCCCCTACCAGCATGTCCGCTCGATCGGCGAGGACATCAGCGCGACCGAGCTGCTGCTCGGAGCCGGGCACCGGCTGCGCCCCGTCGACGTCGCCGCCGCGGCCGCGGCGGGCGCGACCGGGATCACCGTCCGCCGCGCGCCGCGGGTCGCGATCCTGCCCACCGGCGACGAGATCCGGCCGATCGGGTCGGCGCTCGCGCCCGGGGAGCTGCTGGACAGCAACTCGCTGATGCTCGCCGGCCAGGCCCGCGAGGCCGGATGCGAGCCGATCACGCTCGCGATCGAGCCCGACGATCAGCAGCGGATCGCGCGCGCGATCACGGGCGCGATCGGCGACTGCGACCTGCTCATCGTGATCGCCGGCTCCAGCGCGGGCCGCGACGACCACACCGCCGAGCTGGTCCGGCGGCTCGGAACGCTCACCGTCCACGGCGTCGCCGTCCGGCCCGGGCACCCGGTCGTGCTCGGGGTGATCGAGCGCACGCCGGTCATCGGCGCGCCCGGCTACCCGGTCTCCGCGTCGCTCACGTTCGACATCTTCGCGCTCCCGCTGCTGGCGGCGCTCGAGGGAGCGATGCCGGTCCCCCGGCGCCGAGCGCGCGCGCGGCTCGCCCGCAAGCTCGCCTCCACGATCGGGTCAGACGACTACGTGCGCGTGCGACTCGGGCGCGTGCACGGCGAGCTCGTCGCCTCGCCGCTCGCGCGCGGGGCCGGCGTCCTCACCTCGCTGGTGCGCGCCGACGGGCTGCTCGTCGTGCCCGCCGCGATCGAGGGGCATCACGCCGGCGACGAGGTCGACATCGCGCTGCTGCGTGGCGTCGACGAGATCGAGCGCACGATCGTCGCGATCGGCTCACACGATCCGGTGCTCGACCTCGCCGCCTCCAGCTGCGCACGGCCGACCCCGGGATCACGCTCTCCTCCAGCAACGTCGGATCGCTCGGCGGGCTGATCGCGCTCCGCGACGGGCTCTGCCACATCGCCGGCTCGCACCTGCTCGAACCCGACAGCGGCGAGCACACCCTCCCCTACGTGCGGCGGATGCTCGGCGAGCACGAGACGGCGATCGTCCGGCTCGTCCACCGCGAGCAGGGGCTGATCGTCGCTCCCGGCAACCCGCTGGGGCTGCAGGGGATCGCCGACCTCGCCCGGCCCGGCCTGCGGTACGTCAACCGCCAGCGCGGCGCCGGAACGCGGGTCCTGCTCGACTACGAGCTCGCCAACGCGCGGATCGACGCGACGGCGATCGGCGGCTACACCCGCGAGGAGCCGACCCACCTCGCCGTCGCGGCGGCGATCTCCGCCGGTCGCGCCGACTGCGGGCTCGGCGTCGAGGCCGCCGCGCGCGCGTTCGGCCTGGGCTTCGTCCCCGTCGCTCGGGAGCCCTACGACCTCGTGCTGCAGCGCGGCACGCTCGACCAGGACCTGCTGGCGCCGCTCTGGCGGCTGCTCGAGACCGCTGAGTTCAGGTCGGCGGTCGAGGCGCTCGGCGGCTACGACGCCGCTGAGATGGGACGGCGGATCCTGTAGCCGGCTGGCGGGTGGTCGCCGCCCACCGACGCGGGCGCCGCTAGCCGTTCGCGAGCGTTTCGATCAGCCCCGAGACTCGTCGGGCGATCTCGTCGCGAATGGCGCGGACGTCGTCGAGCGTCTTGCCGTGGGGGTCGGGGAGGTCCCAGTCGATGTAGCGCGTACCGGGGATGACCGGGCATTCGTCGCCGCACCCCATGGTCACGACGACGTCGGCCTGCCGGGCGAGTTCGAGGGTGAGCGGCTGTGGGGTGCGGTCGGTGAGATCGATGCCGAGTTCGCCCATCGCCGCGACCACCTTGGGTGGACCTGATCGGCGGGGGTGGTGCCGGCACAGAGCGCCCGGTGCGCGTCGCCGGCGGCTCGCTGGAACAGCGCCTGGCTCATCTGGGAGCGGCCGGCGTTCTGCCGGCAGACGAACAGGACGGTGGTCATCGCGCGTGCGGCAGGACGACGGTTGCCGCCTGGTCGCGCATGACGTGCGGGTAGAGGGCCCGGATGGCGGCGATGGCGAGCGCCCCTCCGGCGAGCTGGGCGAGGATGAAGCCCGGCGCGGAGGCGGGTGCGATGCCGGCGAAGGTGTCGCTCAGGGTCCGGCCGACGGTGATCGCCGGGTTGGCGAAGCTGCTGGAGCTGGTGAACCAGTAGGCGGCGCCGATGTAGGCGCCGACGGCGGCGGGCGCCCGGGACGCGCTGTGGCTGCGCGCGAGCGCGAAGATGACCAGCACCAGTCCGAGCGTCGCGATCGCCTCGGCAAGCAGGTGGGCGGGGGTGGCTCGGTGGTGGGTGGAGATGCTGATCGCGGTGCGGGCGAACATCGCGTTGGCGGCGACGGCGCCGAGGGCGCAACCGAGGACCTGGGCCGGCAGGTAGGCCAGGGCGCCACGCCAGGACAGCCCGCCAAAGCTCGCGTCGACGAGCGAGACGACGGGGTTGAGATGGCCGCCGGAGACGGAGCCGACCATGAGGATGATCGCGTAGAGCCCGGCGGCGGTGGCGGCGGCGTTCTCCAGCAGTTCGAGCCCGGCGTCGTGCGGGGAGAGCGTCTGCGCGGCGATGCCCGACCCGATGACCAGCGCGGCGAGGAAGGCGGAGCCGAGCAGTTCGGCGAGGAGCCGGCGCGCGAGCGGGGGAGGGAGCGCGGTCATCGGCCGGCAGTCTAAGCATTGACAACCATCACTTCAATCGATATTTGTATATCGATGACGATCGATCTGGAGCTCGCACCGAAGACCAAGCGACCGCCCGGCGAGGGGTGCTGTGAGCCGGTCGTCTACCCCGAGGTCGAACGCGACCAGGCGATCCGGATGGCGGAGGTCGCCAAGGCGCTGGGCGATCCGATCCGCCTGCAGCTCGTCGATGTGCTCCGAAAGCACGCCGGGAAGGTGTGCGTGTGCGAGATGGTGCCGCTGTTCGACGTCTCCCAGCCCACGCTCTCCCATCATCTCAAGAAGCTGCGCGCCGCCGGTCTGGTCGATTGCGAGCGTCGCGGCCTGTGGGCCTACTACTACGTGATCCCCGACGCGCTGGACGAGCTGTCGGCCTGGCTGCGCTGACCGCGCGCCCGCGAACCCCTGACCAGGAGGACCAGATGGCGATTCCGACCGACCCCGACGCCCTCCGCGACCAGGTCCGGGAGCGCTACGCCGCCGCGGCGGGCGACGAGTGCTGCCGCTCGGACGCGGGCACCTGCTGCGGCAGCGACCTGATCACCGACGATCAGCGCGCCTACTTCGGCCAGGCGCTCTACGACGACGCCGACCTGAGCGCGGTGCCGGAGAGCGCGGTCCTGGCGTCGCTGGGCTGCGGCAACCCGCTGGCGATCGCCGAGCTGCACGAGGGGGAGGCCGTGCTCGATCTCGGCTCCGGCGGGGGGATCGACGTGCTGCTCTCCGCCCGCCGCGTGGGACCGAGCGGCATGGCCTACGGGCTGGACATGACCGACGAGATGCTCGACCTCGCCCGCCGCAACCAGGCCGAGGCCGGCGTGCGCAACGTCCGATGGCTGCGCGGCCAGATCGAGAACATCCCGCTTCCGGCCGGCAGCGTCGACGTGATCATCTCCAACTGCGTCATCAACCTCTCCGGCGACAAGCCGCAGGTCCTGCGCGAGGCCGCGCGCGTCCTGAAGCCCGGCGGCCGGTTCGCCGTCTCCGACGTGATCGCCGACCCCGGCATGGACGACGCCACGCGCGCCGACATGGTCCAGTACACCGGCTGCATCGCCGGCGCGCTCACCCGCGACCAGTTCACGAGCGCGCTTCAGGCCGCCGGGCTCACCGACATCGAGATCGAGGAGACCCACCGCGTCCACCCCGCGGCCTCGGCGGCCATCGTCCGGGCTCGCAAGCCCGGCGCCCGGTGCGGGTCAGCTCTTGCGAGCGAGGAGGATCAGCCCGTACACGATCAGAGCGGCGGTCGACGTCAGACCGACGAGGCCCAGTAGCGCATATCCGGCCGCTGCGACCGGACGTTGTTCGCGGCGCAGGTCGCTGGAGCGCGTCATGCCGTAGACGGCGAGTGAGAACACCACGCAGGCGCCGACCCCGGCGACCAGGGCGGTGTAGAGCACCCGCAGCAGGAGGTGGGCGTCGATCGTGGCCACGGTCAGGGTGCGGCGGGCGCCGCGGCGGTGTGCTGGCTGCGGCGCGCGAAGACGGCGATGAGGGCGATGAGCAGCGCGACGGTGATGACGAGCGGGCCGGCTGCGCCGTGGCCGAACAGGCTGCTGAGCGCGTAGACCAGGGCACCGAAGACGGCGGCGGCGGGGAGCGTGAGGACCCAACCGGTCACGATGTTGCCGGCGACCCCCCATCGCACGGCCGAGAGCCGCTTGCCGGCTCCGGCGCCCATGATCCCGCCGGAGATCACGTGCGTGGTGGACAGGGGGTAGCCGACGCTCGAGGCGGCGAGGATGACGGTGGCGCCGGCTGCCTGCGCGGCGAAGCCCTGGGCCGGGTCCATCTTGACGATCCGCGCGCCGAGCGTGCGGATGATCCGCCAGCCTCCGCTGAAGGTGCCGACCGCGATCGCGGTGGCGGAGGCGATCACGACCCAGGCCGGGACGTGGAAGGCGTTGGCGGAGATGTCGCCGTGCGCGACCAGGGCGAGCGTGATCACGCCCATCGTCTTCTGCGCGTCGTTGGTGCCGTGGGAGAGTGCGAGCAGGCCGCTGGAGGCGATCTGGCCGAGCCGGAAGCCCCGGTGGGTCGGGCCGGGCCGCAGCCGGCCGACGAGGCGGTAGACGAGCGAGGATCGAGATCCCCGCGGTGAGGAACGCGATGATCGGCGCCGCGACCGCGGGAACGATGAGGTCGTCCACCAGGCCGCTGCCGTCCACCGCATGGAATCCGGCTGCGGCGGCGACCGATCCGACGAGCCCGCCGATGAGGGCGTGCGAGCTGCTCGACGGCAGCCCGAAATACCACGTGATGATGTTCCAGGCGATTGCCCCGACGAGGCCGGCGAACACGACGGTGGTGGTGACGGCGTGGGTGTCGACGAATCCCTTGCCGACGGTGGCGGCGACCTTCAGCGAGATGAACGCGCCGGCGAAGTTCAGCAGCGACGCGCCGGCGATCGCGACCTTGGCCGGGAGGGCGCGTGTCGAGATCGCGGTGGCGACGACGTTGGCGGTGTCGTGAAAGCCGTTGGTCAGATCGAACGCCAGGGCGGTGATCACGACGATGACGAGGATGACGTCGCCGCTCATGCGTTCTTGATGACGATCCCTTCCAGGATGTAGGCGGCTCGCTCGGTGGAGTCGATCGCCTGTTCCAGGCGCTCGAAGATGTCCTTCCAGCGGATCGCGCCGACGGGATCGACTCCCGGCCGGGAACAGCGAGGCGATCGCGCTGCGCACGATCACGTCGCCCTCGTTCTCGAGGCGGTGGACTCGACCACCTGGGCCTGGATGTCACGGAAGCCCCGCAGCATCGGCGAGCGCGACCGCGAGCGGCGGTCGCCTTCGAGAGGATCGTCGCGAGCTGCTGTGCCTGCTCCATCGGCGCCTCGATCCCGTAGAGCCCGAGGAAGTCGGCGACCTCCTCGGTGTAGTCGACGACGTCGTCGAGCGCGGAGGCGAGCTGCAGGACGTCCTCACGCTCGATCGGGGTGACGAACGTCTTGTTCATCCGGTTGATCACGTCGTGGGTGATCTGATCGCCGACGTGCTCGAGGTCGCGGATCTCCCCGGCGAGGTGGATGCTCTCCGGGAAGCTGCCGAGCATCTCGTCGAGCAGCTGAGCGGTGCGATGGATGTTCGTGCCGGCCTGCTCGAACAGCTCGAACAGGCCTTGGTCGCTGCCGCGCAGGAAGGATGCGAGTCGGATCATCGGAGGAGGTGCGCGGTGCGCGCCCCGGGCGCGACGACGAGCTCAGGGCGCGAAGACCGGCATGCTAGGCGGCAATTGACAACGAGATGTGAACGACTTGTGAAGGACGGCCCAGGTTTCCCTCCCGTGGCGGGGCCCGCGGCCGAGCGCGCCGGGGGGTGTCGCGAGCGGGGCGGCGGCGCCATTCGCGTCGATTGCGACAGATCGCCCCGGGCGCACGCGGTCATGGCACGAACGGCGCGATCCGCGCGCGCCTGGTGACAGACCCCACGCGGGCGGAGGCGATGTGGCGCAAACGGCGAACCTGACGATGCCGGAGGAGGGACTCGAACCCCCGACACGCGGATTGATTCCCAGCGTATCCCAGTGTTGACGGGCGATTCAGACGATTTTGGACGGCTGGTTGGACTGTTTTGTCAGACCAACTGTACGAATTTCGAACGAGCATTCGGTCTTCGGGTGCCTCATCGAGAGCGTGAATGTTCGTCGCGGCGCGAGTCGGGCGCGGCAGGAAGGGCACCGACTGATATCGCACCCGTAGCCAGGAAGCTGCGCACAGCGAAGTGGTCCGTTCGTCGCGATGCGCGCGTCAGGATCAGCATCAAAGACCGGTGGAAAGCGAGCGCCAGGATGGGCCGTGGAGCGGTCAGGCTTAGATCGTGATCTCCGTCTTCGGGATTGGACGCAGCCGCACTCCGCAAGCGACTCATCGTCACCGCCGAACCAAATCCGTATTTCAGTCCGGTCCACGACGACGTGTCGCACCGCCGACTCGCTGGCCAGGGTCGCTGTAGGGCGCTGGAGACGAAGCTTTGCAGCGCCTCGGCACGGTTCTCGAAGTACATCTTCAGCCGTATGCCAGCTGGCAGCGGCAGACGAAGCTCGATCGATCCGAACATCGCGCCTCCAGCTCGCCACTGCCCCGCCGCGTCACGAGCCTCGAGTTGGACAAGCCCGGCCTCACCGACCCGCACCCGGAAGCGATCGTCCGGCAGCACCTCTTGAACGCGGGTGGCGAGGGCCTGGTACACCGCATCTGGATCGGCGACGGGATCAAAAATCATCTGATCAGCCGAGAGCCGCTACCGTCGCATAGCAGGCGTCGCAAAGCAGCAGCTCGGCCAAGCGAAAGCGGGTCTCAGGCGCGGCGCGCGACACGCGCGCGGTGGCACGCCGTCGCCACCGGAGGCGGGCTGGCTTGTCTTCAGACGCGGTGGGGACCTCGGCCACGCCCTGCGCTCCCGCGATGCATGATCGTGCTGATCAGCGCAGGCGCAGGCGGCTTACGACGTGGTCTGACACTCGTTCGTCCGACGGCTGCAGTATCGACGTGGGACGCCCTACGCGCCCCGCTGCTGTCCACGCGCGCACCCGCCCCTCACCACCTAGCTCCATTTGGGGAACAGCGCTGGGTTCGACTGAACTCACGGCCGCCCGCGCACGGCTCGACCAACTGATGCTCTCGGCCTGCCATCGCGCCGGAGTCGGTCATCGGCGACGGCCAGGAATGCGCCGGCGATCATGATGAACGCTCCGACAAGTTGCAGGAGGGAGAGCGATCGCCAAGAAACAGGAACGAGGCAGTCGCGCCAAACACGGGGACGGCGAACATCGTCAAGGTTGCTGTCACCGGCCCTACCGCACGGAGCCTTCGGAAGTAGAACAGGTAGGCGATGGCGGTCGGCCCAACCGAGAGAAACAAGACGTTGAGCCAGACTCCGAATGAAACGTGCGTCCACTCGGTCCTGCAGAAGGACGGAGTCGCAATCGCTGTCAGCATGATTGCGCCCACGACGGTCGCATACGTCGTCGCTCGTAGCGGCTCGATGCGTGCCAGGGCGCCCCTCGCAGCCACGCTGTAGATCGCCCAACACCCCGCAGCATCAAGGAAGAGGAGCGCGCCAGTCAGGTGCCCGCTCGTGACTCCCCCGCGCATCGTTCCGATCCCGGCGAAGAACACTCCTGAGCCGGCGAGCGCGAAGCCAAGCCCGATGAGCCGCCAGGCCGAGCTTGTCTCGCGCCCGGTGGCGATGCAGAACAACGTCGTCAGAACTGGACTTATTGCCGGGACGATGACGCTGCCGTCAATGGCTGGGGCGAGCGACACACCCCAGAAGTAGAAGAAGTTGTAAGCGAAGACCCCGATCAGCCCGACCATCCCGGCCGCCCGCACATCCGTCCAACTAAAGGAAGGACGTCCTCGGCGTGCGATGAGAACCAGCACTAGAACGATGGCTCCCCCACCGAATCGCAGCGACGCGGCGGCGTCGTGGGGGATCTCGCTTACGACGGTCTTCGAGCTCGCGAACGCCGAGCCGAAAAAGGCCATCGTGATGACGACGTCACGAACCGGTGCGGCACCATTCAGATCACGCCTCTCCAGACGCCCCATCATCTGACCGGCAGCCGCCGGTGCGGGCGGTGACCCCCAACGCGTCGCGAGAAAGCTCCGGGCCGCAGCAAACGAGCCGCAGAACGGCGCGATCACGAAGCACTGTCGGAGTGGGCATGCTGCGGAGCGGCTTCAAGTACCCACCTTGTGATGGGCTGAGGGAAGTTGACCTCCGGACGGCGCCATCTGATCTTTTGTCCAGACGTACTTGAAGCCCGCGCGCTGCAGCGTGCGGTTCGGCGCGACGTTGAAGGCATTTGGCTGGCAGTAGAGCCGCTGCAGGTGGAGCGCCTCGAAGAAATCGTGCTGAGTCTCACGAATGCGGTGCCCATTCCCCTCCGGCGGCTACCGGGCTCCAGGATGTGGAGATGCATCAACGCTTCTCGACCAAACTCAATGTGGTCGACGGTGCTGAACCCCACTGCTGACTCTTCGAGTTCCCAGACAAGCGAGTAGGTATCCCGCTCTTCGACCGGGCGCTCGAAGTCTCGCTCGTACCTTGCGCGCCAGGCCTCAGGCGTCGGCAGACGTGCTCGGTCGGCGCCGAGCGTGCGTAGGTAGTCGTCGCTTGCGTTGTGGAAGTATCCGATTCGAAGGTCCACCTCCTGCAGTCTCATCTCGCGAACGCGGATGCGTGCGCCGTTGAGGCTGCCTTCGGCGACTGGCTGGTCGGTCGTCATGCAGGTGCAGTGGTCGAAGGGAGCAGCCGTGTCGCTGCCTGACGGATTTCAGTCGGCCAGGCGACAGGCCTTCTGGACTTGCGGTCTAGATGGACCGCTGTCATCTCGCAGCTCGCCGCCTCGTCGCCGGTGGTGGCGTTTCGCATCTGGTGTAGGAACGTGACCGAGGTGTCTCCAACGCCGCGCAGACGGGTGGTGATCTCGATCAGGTCACCGGCAAACAGCTCCCGCTTGTAGGAGAGGTTCTGTTGGACGCCGGCGGGACCACAGCTCGTGTCGCGCATGTAGGTACGTGTGACACCAAGGCGGCCGAGGAAGTTCCAGTTCGCCTCGTCGAACTTGGACACATACCACATGATGTTCATGTGGCCCGCGT